>JANXSN010000049.1 GCA_025352685.1 Sphingomonadales bacterium | reverse complement strand
GCGCGGCCTTCCTCACCAGCGTTGCATCAAAATCGGACCGAAGTGGAATGGGCATGGCAAACTCCAGCTGTTTGCCATCTTGAATCAGCCCGGAGCGCTTATGACAACCCCCCCCGAGTCACGGTCATCGAGCTCTGGTATAAGTCGGGCGGCTTGGTCCATGGGAACCCGACGGCTGGCCCGGCAAGGAAGTCGGCTGGGGTGTTGCGCCCCAGTTTGCAGTTAAGGGCTATGCGTACGAAGGCGTCGTGGCGACGATAGATTTTGTGTTCGACGCGCTTGGCTGGACCGAGGTCATCTACACGATCGGTCCGGATAACGTGCGTTCGATTGCACTCGCGCAGCGGCTTGGAACGACGACCGGGGAACTCTCACCGCCCCCCGATCCGCTTCAGGCCTTGAGGGTTGATGCACGGGGCCAAAATGCTGCGCAGTGGCGCAGCAGCGCTGTTTGGCGCGCCTAAGCGAGGTCGATAATAGCCGAAAAGTCCCTGGTGCCCTGCCCCTCATCGACCAGCTTTTGGTAACGCTCTGCGGCGCAGGCTGCGACTGGCACACTCGCACCGCTCGCCTGTGCAGCATCCAGCGCGAGCCGCATATCCTTGAGCATGAGCACACCAGCAAACCCGCCTTCGAAGTTCTGGTCCGCCGGCGTCTCGGGGCCAACACCGGGCACTGGGCAATAGCTTGTCATCGACCAACTTTGCCCCGACGAGACCGAAGCAATATCGTAAAACGCCTTTGCATCGAGGCCCAATGCAGCCGCCAGATTGAACGCCTCGGTGGTCACCGCCATTGTCGCGCCGAGGATCATGTTATTACAGATTTTCGCAGCCTGCCCCGCCCCGATCGAGCCGGCATGAATGACGGTCTTGCCCATAAGTTCAAGAATTGGGCTGGCACGCTCAAAGCCGTCTGCAGAGCCACCAACCATGAAGGTCAAAGTACCCGCCGCCGCCGCGGCGATCCCCCCGGAAACCGGCGCGTCGACAGCGGTCAGTCCTTTGGCCTGAGCTGCCTGCGCCACGCGACGCGCAGTAGCCACGTCGATTGTCGAGGAGTCGATAACGAGCACGCCGACCTTGGCGACCTTGAGAATCGCTTCCTCATAGACCTGCGCAACGTGCTTGCCCGCCGGTAGCATTGTTATGACCACCTCAGCGTCCGAAATGGCTTCCGCCGCACTGGCAGTGGGCAAACACCCGTTTGCTTTGGCCGTATCGAGCGCCGCCGCCGACAAGTCGAACGCGCGCACGTCATGCCCCGCCTTGGCGAGATTAGCAGCCATGCCGCCACCCATGTGGCCGAGGCCGATGAACGCAATTGTGGTCATTTCCCGTTCCATTTACCGGGCCGCTTTTCGACGAAGGCGGCCATGCCTTCCTTTTGGTCTTCGGTTCCAAAGAGCCCGTGAAACAGACGCCGTTCGAACACGATGCCCTGTGCGAGATTTGTCTCGAACGCAGCATCAACCAATTCCTTGGTCGCGATTGCCGCCAAGGGCGGCATCCCGGCAATGTCAGTCGCAGTCTTCAAGGCCTCGTCGACCAGATTGGCAGCCGCCACGACGCGCGCCACCAGACCGCTCCGTTCGGCTTCCTCGGCTCCCATCATGCGACCGGTCAGACACATTTCCATCGTCTTTGCCTTGCCGATCGCCCGGGTCATACGTTGCGATCCCCCCATGCCGGGAGTCACCCCCAGCTTAATCTCGGGCTGACCGAATTTTGCGTTGTCGCCTGCGATGATGAAGTCGGCCATCATCGCGACTTCGCATCCGCCCCCGAGCGCGAAGCCGTTCACGGCAGCGATCCAGGGTTTGCGGGTCGCAGTGACATTCTCCCAGCCTGCGAAGAAGTTGTTTGCGTACATATCGGCAAACGACTGGTCCGCCATTTCCTTGATGTCAGCCCCCGCCGCAAACGCCTTTTCGTTCCCTGTCAGGACGAGACACCGCTGGCCAGGATCGGCGTCGTAGACCGCAAACGCAGCAGTCAGATCGGCGAGCACCTGCGAATTGAGCGCGTTTAACGCCTGCGGCCGGTTGAGCCTGACAAGCGTCACGGCGTCGCGCATTTCGACGACAATGGTTTGGTAACTCATGATGCGGTCCATTCCTCTCCCGGGGGCATCGGCGCGAAGATCGCATCGACTTCGTTCACGGACACGGCGGGTTGCCATCGGGGCATGTTATCCTTGTCCACGATCAGCGCCCGGACGCCCTCGATAAAATCGTGCGTATGCACCATGCGCGAACCAATTGCATATTCCTGACGCATTTCTGAGGCGAAGTCGGGCATTGCTGCACCTTCGCGAAGTTGGCGTAAAGAAATAGCCAACGAAAGCGGTGATTTGGTCCGCAGCGTTGCCAGCTCGTTCATGGCCCAGTCGCCACCATCGGACTCGAGCGCTGTCATTGCGGCGGCTATAGTGTCAGCCGCGAACAGACGGTCGATATTTGCCCGGTTCTCGATGATCCGCGCGTTCGGAGCCGGGGTGCTGCAAGCCTCGAGTGTTCTGGCCACGTCCGGGCTATCGTGTAGAGCGTCGATAGCCGCCAGTACCGCCTCGGCTACCATATAATGTGTCGCCAACCCCAGCAGGAGACATTCCGAACCGTCGAGGCGCGCTCCAGTCAGCGCCAGGAACTTGCCGACCTGTCCTGGCAAGCGCGGCAGGTACCAGCCGCCGCCGACATCCGGGAACAAACCAATGCCGGTTTCGGGCATCGCAAAGCGCGTGTTCTCGGTTGCCACGCGGAAGCTGCACGGCAACGCAATGCCGACGCCTCCGCCCATGACCACGCCGTCCATAATGGCAACCGTAGGCTTGGAATAAGTAAACAGCTGGTGGTTCATCCGGTATTCGGCATGAAAGAACGCGCGTGCTTCGCTGCCGTCACCTCGCCCACTTTGGGCGAGCATTCTGATATCTCCGCCAGCACAGAAACCACGACCGGCGGCATGATCGACTACGACGGCGGCCAAGTCGTCGTCGCCCTCGAACTCAGCGAGCGCATCGCTGATCGCGAGGCACATGGCCGTCGTCAGCGCGTGAAGTGCGGTCGGCCTGTTGAGCCGGATCCGACCGAGCCGACCTTGCTTGTCGACAATGATTTCGCCGCTCACTGTCGGGTCAACTCCCGACCGACGATCATGCGCATGATCTGGTTTGTTCCCTCAAGGATGGAGTGGACCCGCAAATCGCGCCAAAAGCGTTCGATCGGATAGTCTTGAAGAAAGCCGTAGCCACCGAACAACTGAAGCGCGTCATTGGCGACCTTAGATCCCGTATCAGTCGCAAGCCGCTTTGCCATCGCAGCAAACTTTGTCTTGTCGGGCGAATTTGCGGTCACCTTGGCGGCCGCAACATAAAGCAGCGCCCGCGCGGCCTCGAGATCGGTTGCCATATCGGCAAGCATGAACTGCGTATTCTGGAAGTCAGCAATTGCTTTGCCGAACTGCTTACGGTCCTTGGTATAGGCAATCGCTTCGTCGAGGCAGCGCTGGGCGCCGCCGAGCGAGCAGGCGCCGATATTCAGCCGCCCGCCATCGAGCCCCATCATTGCGATACGGAACCCTTCGCCTTCACCACTCACAAGGTTTTCCACAGGAACACGCACATCCTCAAAGACAACTTGTGTCGTCGGCTGCGAATGCCAGCCAAGCTTTTTCTCGTTCGCGCCGAAGCTGACGCCGGGCATATCCTTTTCGATGACGAGGCACGACACTCCCTTGGGCCCGTCCTCGCCGGTACGAACCATCGTCACATAGACTTCGTTCTCGCCGCCGCCGCTGATAAACTGTTTGGTGCCGGTAACCACATAGTGCTCACCCTCGCGCACGGCACGAGTTTTCAGGGCAGCCGCATCGGATCCGCTTCCCGGTTCGGTCAGGCAATAACTGGCGATCCGGTCCATGTTGACCAAGCTGGGCAAGTACCGCTCCTTGACACCGTCCGATCCGAACCCGTCGATCATCCACGCCGCCATGTTGTGGATCGAGATGAACGCGCTGGTCGAGGGGCAGCCGTAAGCCATTGCCTCCATGATCAACGCGGCTTCGAGCCTGCCGAGCCCGATGCCGCCAGATTCCTCGCTCACGTAGATTGAACCAAAGCCAAGTTCGGCAGCTGATTTGATCGTGGCACGGGGAAAGACGTGGTTTTCGTCCCACGCCGCAGCATGCGGCGTGATCGCGTCGGCGGTAAATTTGCGCGCCATGTCCTGGATCGCACGCTGGTCTTCGGTCAGGTCGAATTGCGTTGTCATCGCCCGGCTGTATTGCGTGTCGAACTTGTGTTCAATCCGCGGAATGACCCGCTGACGTTTAGAGAGGGCATATGGCCGACTTCGACTTCGGGCTTGGTGAGACCGCCGAGATGATCCGCGACACCACCTACCGCTTTGCAACCGACCGCATCGCGCCCCTTGCCGCAGCGACCGATGAGCAGAATCAATTTCCTCGTGAACTGTGGCCCGAAATGGGTGCGCTCGGACTGCACGGGATCACTGTCGAGGAGGAATGGGGGGGGCTCGGCCTTGGCTATCTCGAACACGTCGTCGCAATGGAGGAAGTGTCGCGGGCGTCGGCGAGTGTAGGGCTCAGTTATGGCGCACATTCCAATTTGTGTGTGAACCAGATCCGGCGCTGGGGTAATCCCGAGCAGAAGGAGAAATACCTGCCCAAACTCATCAGTGGCGAGCATGTCGGCAGCCTCGCCATGTCCGAGGCGGCCGCGGGGTCGGACGTTGTTTCGATGAAGCTCAAAGCGGAAAGGATCGGCAATAGCCACTACCGGCTGAACGGGACAAAGTTCTGGATAACCAACGCCCCGAGTGCGGACACATTGGTTGTTTATGCCAAGACCGGCGAGGGATCGGGCGGAATTACAGCCTTCATTATCGAAAAGGGGATGACAGGCTTTAGCGTATCGAAGAAGCTCGACAAAATGGGGATGCGCGGTTCCGACACCGCCGAGCTGGTGTTCGAGGATTGCGAGGTTCCCGGCGAAAACGTGATGGGGCCAGTGCACGGCGGCGTCGGCGTGCTGATGTCAGGCCTCGATTATGAGCGTGCCGTGCTCGCGGCGGGGCCAATCGGGATTATGCAGGCATGCCTCGATGTCGTCATCCCCTATGTGCGCGAGCGCAAGCAGTTCGGCAAATCAATCGGTCAGTTTCAGCTGATGCAGGGAAAGATCGCCGACATGTATGTCGCGCTCAATTCGGCCCGTGCGTATGTCTACGCTGTCGCGCGCAGTTGCGACGCGGGGCGCACGACGCGATTTGACGCCGCAGGAGCGATCCTTCTAGCAAGCGAGAACGCCGTCAAGGTTTCGCTCGAGGCCATTCAGGCGCTTGGTGGAGCGGGCTACACCAAGGAATGGCCCGTTGAACGGTTTCTACGCGACGCAAAGCTTTACGACATCGGCGCGGGTACCAACGAAATACGGAGGTTTTTGATCGGTCGCGAGTTGATCGGCGGATGAACCAAACCCTCCTGACCGCCGTGCAATATTATGGGGCCGGTGCAGGCGTGATTGCCGCTCTCGTCGTTTCGCTCGACATCGGGAGACGACCGACCGAATGGGCGTTTGTGTTATTCGTAACTTCGTCAATCGCGCTGATCGTGTGGGGCTTTTTCCAGCAGGACAGCGAAGGAATTGGTTGGCAGAACACCGTATTGCTCGTTATCAATTGCGCCGGCGTCTATCGCTACTTAATCCGGAAAAAGGCCCCCGCTTGAGCGCACCTATTATTCAGTCACAGGTCAGCCCAGAGAGCGACCCCTTCAAGACCAATACTGCGCACAACCAAGCGTTACGGGACGAACTGTGGGTGAAGGTTTCGCAAGCGGCACTTGGCGGCAACGAAAAGTCACGAGAGCGCCACACGTCGCGGGGCAAGTTGTTGCCGCGCGAGCGCGTCGAACGCCTGCTTGATCCGGGCTCGCCGTTTCTCGAGATTGGGCAGTTGGCGGCGAACGATCTGTACGAGGGCGAAGTGCCGGGGGCCGGCGTTATCGCGGGCGTCGGGCGCGTGTCGGGCCGACACTGCATGATCGTGGCTAACGACGCGACCGTGAAGGGCGGCACTTATTACCCGATGACGGTCAAGAAGCATTTGCGGGCGCAAGAGATCGCGGCCGAGAACCATCTGCCATGCATCTACCTTGTTGACAGCGGCGGCGCGAACCTTCCGCATCAGGCCGAGGTCTTTCCCGACCGCGACCATTTTGGGCGCATCTTCTTCAACCAGGCGAACATGAGCGCCAAAGGCATCCCCCAAATCGCCTGTGTCATGGGCAGCTGCACCGCTGGAGGCGCCTATGTCCCGGCGATGTCTGACGAGACCATCATCGTGCGGGGACAGGGCACGATTTTCCTTGCCGGACCGCCGCTGGTCAAGGCCGCGACCGGCGAGATCATTACCGCCGAAGAACTGGGTGGGGCCGATACCCATGGCCGCAAATCGGGCGTTGTCGACCATGTCGCCGAGAATGACGAACACGCGCTGAACATCGTGCGCGACATCGTCTCGACACTATTACCCCCACGCAAACCTGACATCAACATGGCCGAGCCGCGCCCGCCCAAGTTCGATGTAGCGGAGCTGTACGGCATCATCCCTGACGACGTCCGGGCGCCCTATGATGTGCATGAGGTGATCGCGCGGCTGGTCGACGGCAGCGAGTTCCACGAGTTCAAGTCTCTTTACGGTACCACGCTTGTCTGCGGCTTTGCGCATATCTGGGGCATTCCCGTCGCGATTCTCGCCAACAACGGCGTGCTGTTCAGCGAGAGCGCGCAAAAAGGCGCACATTTTATTGAACTCGCCTGCCAGCGGCGGATCCCGTTGCTGTTCCTCCAGAACATCTCAGGGTTCATGGTTGGCGGGAAGTATGAGACCGAAGGGATCGCCAAGCACGGCGCAAAACTAGTGACAGCAGTCGCGACCGCCAGCGTGCCCAAAATCACCGTCCTGATCGGCGGCAGCTTTGGCGCCGGCAACTACGGCATGTGCGGGCGGGCCTATAGCCCCCGTTTCCTGTTCACTTGGCCCAATGCGCGGATCAGCGTCATGGGAGGCGAACAGGCGGCCTCGGTGCTCGCGACCGTCCACCGGGACGCAGACAATTGGACACCCGATCAGGCCGAAGCCTTCAAGGCCCCGATCCGCCAAAAATACGAAGACGAAGGCAACCCGTATCACGCGACCGCACGGCTGTGGGACGACGGGATCATCGATCCTGCGCAGACGCGCGATGTCCTCGGGCTGGCGTTTGCAGCAACGCTCAATGCGCCCGTCGAGGAGGCTCCCCGCTTCGGGGTGTTCCGGATGTGAAGAGGCTCGTACTTTTGCCACTCGCGATGCTCGTTTCAGGTGCAACGTCGGCGCAAAAGCTGCCGGCTGCCAGCGCCGTTCGCTTTGAGGAAACCGACACAACGGCAGTCATGGATCCGATCAATGCGATTTTTGCTGCGGTTGAAAAGGGCGATGCTGCGACCCTGCTCACTTATGTCTATCCCGATGGTCGCGTCACGGCGTCCGGCACGAGGTCGGCCGGTGTCAACGGCATTCGATCGGAGAACTGGAGAGAATTCGCAAAGCGCATCACGCCGGCGGCTGCGTTTGAGGAGCGCATTACCGACCCCGCAATCGAAATCGACGGCGATGTGGCAATGGTGTGGACCCGGTTTATGGTTCGAAAAGCAGGCAAGGTAAACAACTGTGGCTTCGATCATTTCGACCTCATCCACGAAAATGGCGTCTGGAAAGTGATGAACCTGAGTTTTTCCTCACGCATCACCGATTGCGGCGGCTGAGTTGATCCAGTCCCTCCTCATCGCGAACCGCGGCGAGATCGCCTGTCGCATCATGCGCACCGCGCGGACGATGGGTATTCGCACGGTTGCAGTTTACTCGGATGCCGATGCCAAAGCACTGCACGTTCGGATGGCGGACGAAGCTGTGTCTATCGGCCCGTCGCCAGCGCGCGAAAGCTATCTTGTCGGTGAGAAGATCATCGCCGCTGCAAAGGCCACCGGCGCGGAGGCGATACATCCGGGTTATGGTTTTTTGTCTGAAAATGCAGCGTTTGCGCAAAGCGTGATCGATGCAGGCCTGATCTGGGTTGGGCCGCGGCCCGCCAGCATCACCGCGATGGGCCTGAAGGATGCAGCCAAGACGCTGATGGCAGCGGCTGGCGTGCCAGTGACGCCGGGCTACATGGGCGAGAACCAGGACCCTGCGTTCCTTGCCGAGCAGGCCGCACAGATCGGCTATCCCGTCCTCATCAAGGCCGTTGCGGGCGGCGGCGGCAAGGGGATGCGCAAGGTCGGCGCGGCAGCGGACTTCATCGACGCGCTTGCCTCTTGCCAGCGCGAGGCGACGTCCTCGTTTGGCAACGCGCATGTGTTGATTGAGAAGTATATCCTTACGCCCCGTCATATCGAGGTGCAGGTGTTCGGTGACACCCATGGCAACATCGTCCATTTGTTCGAGCGCGATTGCAGTCTGCAACGCCGCCACCAAAAGGTAATCGAGGAAGCTCCTGCGCCCGGCATGGACAAAGCGACCCGCGAGCAGCTTTGCGCAGCCGCCGTAAAAGCGGCCATGGCCGTCGATTATGTCGGCGCTGGGACGATTGAGTTCATTGCCGACGGTTCCCAAGGCCTGCGCGCCGACCGCATCTGGTTCATGGAAATGAACACCCGGCTGCAGGTCGAGCACCCCGTCACCGAAGCAATCACCGGCGTCGATCTCGTCGAATGGCAGTTACGCGTGGCAAGCGGCGAACACCTACCCAAGCGACAGGACGAGCTGAGCATAAATGGCTGGGCGATGGAGGCGCGGCTGTATGCCGAAAATCCCGCCACTGGCTTTCTGCCATCGATCGGGCCGCTCGAGCACCTGCAGTTCCCGGATACGCTGCGGGTTGACACAGGTGTCGAAGAGGGAGGCGAAGTCTCGCCCTTTTACGATCCGATGATCGCCAAGCTGATCGGGCATGGCGACACGCGTGCCGCAGCGATCGCAAAATTGCGCGACGGCATCGATGGTACCGAGGTGTGGCCAGTCAAGACCAATGCAGGGTTGCTCGGTCGCTTGCTCAATCTCGATGCTTTCGGAGAAGGCGACGTCGATACCGGCCTCATCGCGCGCGCGATGGACGCGCTGGTGACGCCGCCCGAACCTGATGCCGGCGAATTAGCGGAAGCGGCCGCGCGGCTTGCCGCCAGTTCCGGCGAAGCCCCCTTCAGCGCAGCGTTGGGCTTTCGTCTTAACGCCCGACCCCGCGCCCAAGCACGATTGCTGGATGACACGGGGAAACTTCATGTCGTGACCATGGACGAAGTGGACGACGCCGATCCCGCATCCCAAGTTCTCGCTTTCGCTGACGGCTTTGCGCGCCGCTACGTCCTCGAACAGACCCGAGGCTCGGCAGCCGGCGCAGCAGGCGACGGCACCATCCTCTCACCCATGCCCGGCCGGATCATTGCCGTCGATGTGGCAGCAGGCGACGCGGTGACCAAGGGCCAAAAACTCGTCACGCTCGAAGCCATGAAAATGGAGCACTCACTCACCGCACCATTTGACGGAATGGTAACCGAACTCAACGCCATCGTCGGCGGACAGGTAAGCGAAGGATCATTGCTTGTCCGTCTCGAGGTTACTGAGTGATTGCTGGGCAGTCGACCACCGCAGCGCCTGTTGCCCTGCGCCCGCACCCGCTTTTTCGGCAGTCACCGGTCGAGGTCATCATGGTCGAAGCTGCCAGAACCCCGGAAGACACCCTGCAGATTCGCTATATTGTTACCGGCGCGTTGGACCGCATTTGCCTTGCCGGGCCTGCGCCGTCCGTCCGCCGCGACGGCCTTTGGCGCACTACATGTTTCGAGGTGTTCATACTCGCCGACGACACGCCCGGGTATTTCGAGGCCAATTTCTCACCGTCGAGCGAATGGGCTGCCTATCACTTCGATTCTTATCGCGTGAACATGAAGCCAGTCCCCGTCAGCGCGCCACCCCACATTGTCACTGCGCGCAACGACGACAGATTTATTACGGACGTCCAATTCTATCCGTCATGCGTTTCCCCAACGGCTAAATGGCGTTTCGGGCTGTCGGCGGTGATCGAAGCCATTGACGGAACCCTTTCCTATTGGGCACTGGCGCACGCGCCGGGTAATCCTGATTTTCACCACCTCGATTGCTTCGCGCTCGAACTCGCAGCAACGGCGCTGTCATGAACTTTGGTATCGACCGGCTGATCGCCGACCCTGAATTGCGCGCGCCGTTGCGCGGCCAGCGTATCGCCCTGCTTGCGCACCCGGCCTCTGTCACATTTAGCCTGAAGCATTCGCTAGATGCGCTGGCCGCGACCGGCGACATCAATTTGACCGCCGCGTTCGGACCCCAACACGGGCTGCGCGGAGACAAACAGGACAATATGATGGAGTCTCCCGACTTCACCGATCCCGTTCACGGCATTCCTGTATTTAGCCTTTACGGAGACGTGCGCCGCCCAACCGACGCGTCCATGGCAACGTTCGACACTATCCTGATCGACATGCAGGATCTTGGCTGTCGCATTTACACGTTCATCACGACGCTGCGTTACGTATTGGAGGCCGCCGCCGCACACGGCAAAGCTGTCTGGGTGCTCGACCGTCCCAATCCAGCGGGCCGACCGGTCGAGGGACTGACGCTGCGCGAAGGATGGGAAAGTTTTGTCGGCGCTGGGTCGATGCCGATGCGCCATGGGATGACGCTCGGAGAACTTGGGTCCTGGTTCATCGACACGCTTGGGCTCGATATCGATTACCGCGTGATCGCTATGGATGGATACGACCCTAACGCCGGTCCTGGCTTCGGCTGGCCGCTGGGTGAACGGGTGTGGATTAACCCGAGTCCCAACGCGCCGAACCTCAACATGGCGCGTGCCTATGCCGGAACGGTGATGCTGGAGGGGACAACTTTGTCCGAAGGACGCGGAACAACGCGACCATTGGAGATGTTTGGAGCGCCCGACATAGATGCGCAGGCGGTGATCGCTGAGATGAAAACCGTTGCACCGCAATGGTTGCACGGGTGCATTTTACGCGAATGTTATTTTCAACCGACCTTCCACAAGCATGTCGGCACGCTATGTTCGGGTGTCCATATCCACGCCGAGGGCCCTACTTACAACTACGCGGCGTTCAAGCCTTGGCGCGTCCTGGCCCTCGCGTTCAAGTCGATCCGACGGCTCTACCCCCAGTACCAACTGTGGCGAGACTTTCCCTACGAATATGAATTCGGCAAACTTGCGATCGACGTCATCAACGGTGGCCCGGAATTACGCGAATGGGTCGATAATGCGGCGGGATTGCCGAGCGATCTCGAAACGCCGACTCTTTCCGACGAAGCGGCGTGGACCGAGGTGCGAGCGCCTTATCTGCTTTATCGCTAGGTAATTCTGACGACGACGCGCGGAATTTTCTCTTAAGGCCGGCCCGACAGATCAACCGATCAGGCGGATGCGTACATTCGTGAGCCATATTTAGATTTTTGTCGCGATGCGACTGCGCCTGATTGTAGGAAATCGCGCTAAACTTCGCGTTCTCGGTTTTGGTTAAAGTGCGCCGAATGAAGTAATTGAAAACCACCTCTACCGTAGTCGCGCTGAACCACAGCTCCACTACCACCACCGCTATCGCTCGTCGTTCGGCGCGATCGGCGCCGTATTTGACCCTTCCTCCGCCGATTAAGGCGCTGCGCAATATTTTTGTACTGTGACCGCGCTGCACTTTCAGATTGACCCGAGAGCCCAAATCGCGGAGTTGAGCGGCCTCCGGCCCGATGGCGGAGTGGTTACGCAGAGGACTGCAAATCCTTGCACGCCGGTTCGATTCCGGCTCGGGCCTCCACTCCTTTAATTTTACCTAGCATGGGCATTTCCTTAAAATTCTGAAAGCCTAATCCGTTAGGCCCGCTAGAGCATCGAGCGTTTAATCGGATCCATTGCCTGCTGCGGTGAAGTAGTTTTGGCATTCTTCGGGAGAGTAGAGGTCGCAGATGCTGCCGACGGCTTTCCAAAGGTCATCGATGGTCCTTGCTCCGATACGCCTGAGGTG
>JANXSN010000035.1 GCA_025352685.1 Sphingomonadales bacterium | reverse complement strand
AACCTCCTCCTCGATACGCATGCTTTAATCTGGTGGCTCGCAGGCGACGATGCACTTGGGGCGCAAGCGCGCGCGCTGATCGAGGTTGAGGACACTCAAGTCTTCGTCAGCGCTGCGTCAGCGATGGAAATCAGCACCAAGAATCGTTTGGGCAAGCTTGCCGGCGCTGGGCTGCTTGCGACAAACCTGTCGCATTTCCTGAGTGACCAGGGCTTTGTCGAGTTGCCAATCTCTATTGCCCACGCTGCCATGGCAGGTAACCTGCAAATTGCTCACAAGGATCCGTTCGATCGGTTCCTGATTGCACAGTCACTCTTAGAGAATTGCGCATTAGCATCCAATGAAGCCTTCTTCGATACCTTCGGCGTCAATAGAATTTGGTGATCGCATTCGCCGAACGACACGATCGCAGATGACGGACAGTGTTACTTCCCACAAAAAGCAACTTCACCGAATTGTCTCGCCTAAACCGGTTGCAGCGCGATCGGCCTAAAACTTCTCAATCGATGCGGCTGGTGAAACGTCTACCGACTGCTCGAGGAAAATCAGTGGAGCCGTCCCCCATTCGGAACGTGCGAACCGGGCATGACGAGAACAATGTTTCCCTTTGCATCGGGAACTCCGAGGACAAGAACCTCGGACATCACCGGTCCGATCTGCCGGGGCGCAAAGTTGACAACCGCCAAGACTTGTCGGCCCAGCAAATCCGCAGGACTATGCAACGTTGTGATCTGTGCAGACGAACGCTTTACGCCGATCTCGCCGCCGAAATCGATGAGGAGCCGATACGCCGGGGTGCGCGCCTCAGGAAAAGGCAAAGCCTCGGTGATTGTGCCGACCCGGATATCAAGTTTGAGGAAGTCGCTTACGTCAATCTGAGGCGGCCTTGGTGATTGGGACATTTTTCGGAGTTCCTCGTGCTTGGGCTCGACTGGTTTAGCTGACTCAATCGTGGCGAGTAACTGCACCCGCACTCACGCAGGAAGCTCGGGGAAGATCGTCGACACCGCGTCCGCATCGAACTCCTTAAAAAGTTTTGCCGAACGAGTCTCACGGCGATTGTTGTTCGACGGTGGGAGATGTCTGCGTTTGGGTAGCTCACTGCGTGTCGGCAGGCTTGGCTGCCGCGTTTCACCTAAGCGGCGCGCGCTAGGGGGTGCGCTAGTTGCTCGGCAATATGGATGCTTCGGCGCTAAATGACCCCGTTCCGGTGCCGTTTTTTACCAGTCTGAGAGTCCTGATGGGCTCTTGCCCGGCGAGGGACGAATTGCTGCTGGCCTCGACACGCGTTACCAGGAGTTATCCAAATGGGCATTTGCTATGCAGCCGGTGCAAGCCTCGAAGCCGGAAGACCAAGCAAAACATGTTCAAGCCCTTCGAGCTGATACTCCGGCCAGATCCGTCACGGACTGTCATTCGTCCCTTTACGCCCGATTATCCAGTCGGTTTCACCAGCGGCGTGCATGGTCGGACGCGAGCGATCGTTGGCCGCATCCTTGCGCTTACCGAGGCTCAGGTGCGCCACGACGTCGATCAGATGATGACCGCGTTCGGCAATCGCCACCGCGACATTCACGCAGTCGTCCTTCGTCGTTTCGACGAGATTGCGGATCAATTGGTCGAAGCCGCCTTGATCGATGACGATCGCAAGCTGCTGATCGGGGCCTATTTCAGCAATGAGTATGCTTTCGAGGCAGCTGCGCTCTTTAATCCCAGCATTGTCATCCTTTCCGACGATCAGAATGAAGGCCCTATTCAGTTCGTGCTGTCGCTTCGCGGGATCGGCGAAGGGCATGTGTCCTCAGTTACTTTCAGGACCGGGACCTGGACGCCCGGCGGCGCGTTGACCGTCGATCCGGCAAGTAAATTTGCGGTAGCGCCGATCATCGAATTACAGGGAGCGGGTGATCTCGCAACTGTGACCCTTCACTGCGGCGGCAGCCGCGATCCTTCCGAAACCGTTCTCTTCCCCGTTCTTCCCAGCCAGCATCAGGGCATCGAGGATCTGCGGTTGGTCCGTTTCACCGATGATGATGGATCAATCTGCTATCATGGTACTTATACTGCCTTCGACGGATTGGTAGCTCGGTCCGAGCTTTTGAGCGGCTCTGACTTCGACAGTTTTTCGATGCACCGGCTTACCGGGTCGGCCGCGCAGGGGAAGGGGATGGCCTTGTTCCCGCGCCGAATCGGCGGGCGCTACGCGATGCTCGGGCGTCAGGATAATGAAAACATCTGGCTCCATTACTCGGACAAGATCACTCATTGGGAAGGCGGTGAAAAGTTGATGGCTCCAGCGCAATGGTGGGAATTTATTCAGATCGGCAATTGCGGATCGCCGATCGAAATTGACGAGGGTTGGCTTGTCCTTACGCATGGCGTCGGAACCGTCCGTAATTATTGCCTGGGCGCAGCGCTCCTCGACAAAAGCGATCCATCCAAAGTGCTTGCTCGAACCGCTGAACCGGTCCTCGTGCCCAGTCCCGAGCAGCGCGACGGCTATGTACCGAACGTCGTCTACAGCTGCGGCGCGCTTGTTCACGGTCGCACGTTGCTCTTGCCCTATGGCGTGGCCGACAGTTTCACTGCCTTCGCGAGTGCCGACCTTGGTGATCTCATCGCTGCGATGTCGTGACTGCACTCGAAGGTTACTGCAAAAGCAACGTCACGGTGGTGATTACGGTCAATGTTTCGATGACATCACGTACGGCAACCGTGTCGACGCCAGCCTCTCGTGCCGGAAAGTCGTTGCCACCCGGGTAGACTGCGTCGCCGACGAACAGCATCTTGGCTAGCGGAACGCCTGATTGTTCGGCGAGGCGGCGCAGCGCATATCCCTTGTCGATCCCATATCGCGTAATATCGAGCGAGGTTGAGCCCCCAATGTTGATCGACAGGTGGGGAAGCGCTTTCACTAGTTCGGCTTGCAGAGCCTTGCGCTTGGCAAAATCGGGGTCCCATCTTTTCTTGGTTTCGAGCGGGGCCTGCTGCCCTAATCCTGAAAAGGTGAACTGGGTGCCGCGATCCTCGACTTGGGCGCCCCACAGGCGGCCCTCGATAAGCCCGGCGTGGCCGATCGCCCGATGGATTGCGTCACGTATGATCAGCTTTTCCGGTTCGGTAAAATCGTCGTTTGGGAGCGGCAACCAGCGGCTATCGGCAAACCGATATAGTTTGGCACCAGTTGTCGGCATGATCCAGAGGCGCGACAGATCGGCAGTTGGCGGGAAGCGAGACACGACCTGCGTTTCAAATTGTGGCCAGTCGCCGCCTGAAATGACAGCTACCTGTGCGAGCGCGAGCAATGCTGAAAGGGCACCTGCCATTTCATCGGTCATCGGTTGCTTGCTTTCTGCAAGCGTGCCGTCGAGATCGAAGGCGATGAGCTGCTTCATCGCGACTGCTCGGCCGCTTCGATCTGCGGCATCAGAAAGCGGTCGATGGCATCGGCGACGCCATCGTCGTCGTTGGTCGCGGATACGGCGTCCGCAGCTGCTCGCACGGCATGACTCGCCTGGCCCATCGCGACGGAATATCCGGCGCGTGCGAACATGGGCAAATCGTTGTTTTGATCACCGAGCACTGCGACATCGCTCAGGGAGACACGGGCCACGTCGGCCAGCGTTGCGACGGCCGCCCCCTTGTTCGCGGCAGATGCCGTGACGTCGAGGAAATAGGGCTGTGAGCGTGCAATCGTCGCGCTGTCCCCGGCGATCTCGCGGGCTGCTGCTTCGATTTCCGTCAAAACGGCATTGTCATCGCTAACCGCGACCAGTTTGTCCGTTCGGGACAACCGGTCGATGATGTTATGGGAGATGATCGGCTCGATACCCGCCGATTTGATTTCGCGCGGCGTATGCGCTGAATTGATGGCATTTACGAACCAACCACCGTCAGCATAAACCCAGCGCACGACGCCCATATCGACAAACAGCTCAAAAATGCGTCGTGCGACGTCGGCATCGAGCCGATGTGCAAGTAACACAACATGATCACGGTCAAAGATCACGCCGCCGTTGAACGCCGCAAAAGGCCCGGACAGGTCGAGCCGCTCGATGATCGCGTACAAGCCAGACGGCGGCCGCGCGCTGATCAAGGTGACGGGGACGCCGGATTTTCCCAGTCGGCCGATCGCGGCGACGTTGGCGTCGGACAAGGTCTTGTCCGTCCGCACCAATGTGCCGTCCACGTCGGAAACGACCAGTCGTATCATTGAGGAATTTCGATGTGTCCGCCGAACCCGAAGCGCATCGCCGAGAGCATCCTGTCGGCAAAAGTATGCTCAACGCGGCTCCGGTAGCGCGCGAACAATGCTGATGACAGGACGTAGGCTGGCACCACTTCTTCCATCGCGGCATCAATTGTCCAGCGACCCTCGCCCGAATCCGCAACCTTTCCGGTAAACTGTTCGAGCTTGTGATCCTGGGCTAAAGCCAACGCACTCAGATCTAGCAGCCAGGATGAGATGACGCTGCCGCGCCGCCAGACCTCGGCGACCTCGGGCAAATCGATGTCGAAGCGCTCGGCTTCGGGAAGGTGTTCGGCCGCTTTGCCTTTCAGAATGTCGAACCCTTCGGCGTAAGCCTGCATCAATCCATATTCGATGCCGTTATGAACCATCTTTACAAAGTGGCCGGCACCTGCGGGTCCTGCATGAATGTAACCGCGTTCGGCACGGTCATCCAAACTCTTCCGGCCCTGGGTTCTCGCGATTGCGCCCAGACCAGGAGCTAACGTCGCAAAGATCGGATCAAGCCTGTCGATCGTTTCCTTCTCGCCGCCGATCATCATGCAATAGCCGCGTTCCAATCCCCAGACGCCTCCCGACGTCCCGACATCGACATAATGAAACGCCTTCATACCGCATGAGGCGGCGCGGCGGATATCGTCCTTGTAAAAGGTGTTGCCGCCATCGATTATTACATCGCCTCGCGAACACAGGGTCATAAGCGTCTCGATCGTCTGCTCGGTTGGATCGCCCGCCGGCAACATTATCCACAAGATCCGCTCGCCCTCGAGCTTCGAAACCAGGTCCGCAAGCGACGCGGCAGGGACCGCTCCTTCGCTCTCAAGTTCGCGAACGGCGGATTCGTTCCGATCCCACACGACGACATCGTGTCCGCCGCGCATCAGACGCCGGGCGATGTTCGCGCCCATCCGGCCGAGGCCGATCATTGCCAAACGCATGCTGGGCTCCTTTATGGGCGGTGGTCGTCGATCAGGCGGTGCGCAACGGCGCAGATATTATCGACGGTGAACCCGAACTCCGCCTGCAGATCGACAAGCGGTGCAGAAGCGCCGAAGCGAGACATGGTAATCGTTGTGCCTTCGGGTCCGACGTAGCGATCCCAGCCCATTGGTCCGGCTTGCTCGATCGCAAGCCGCAGGAGCACGGCGCTTGGCAGGACCAGTTCCCGGTAGGCCGCCGTCTGCCGCTCGAACAAGGACCAGCATGGTAGCGAAACGACGCGCGACAGGATGCCTTCGGCCGACATTCTTTCATGGGCGGCAACCACCATCGGTAGTTCGCTACCAGTACCGATCAGGATGATCTGTGGTGTGCCGTCGACGATGTCACCGAGGATATAGCCACCCTTTGCGAGACCGTCGGCGGCCGCATATCGACCGCGGTCTAGTGTCAGGATCGGCTGACGGGACAAGATCAGGGCCGTCGGTGTACGGCTCTTCAGCGCAACTTGCCAAGCGACCGCCGTCTCATTCGCGTCGCCTGGACGGATTGTGTCGAGACCGGGTATCGCACGCAATGTCGCCAAATGTTCGATGGGCTGGTGCGTTGGTCCGTCTTCACCGACGCCGATCGAGTCATGCGTAAACACGAAAACAACGGGCAATTCCATGATTGCTGCCAGCCGGATCGGCGCGCGCATGTAGTCGGCGAAGACGAGGAACGTCGCGACGTAAGCCCGCAATCCCGATAGCACCATGCCGTTGGCAATCGCCCCCATCGCATGTTCACGCACACCGAAATGGATATTGCGACCGGCATGATCATCGCGCTCGAACGATCCTGCACCGTCGAAAGTGAGATTGGTTTTGGTCGATGGCGACAAGTCTGCTGCACCTCCCATCAGCCACGGGATGTGAGTGGCGATAGCATTCAGGACCTTGCCACCGGCATCGCGCGACGCGACGCCTTTTTCGTCAACCGGAAAAGCCGGGATATCCTGAGCCCATTTATCGGGCAGCTTTCCGGCGAGTACCAGATCGAGGTTGGCCGCATCGTCGGGATAATCAACCCGATATCGGACGCAAAGCGCTTGCCAGGCCTCGCGGGCGGGTCGACCCCGGGCGGCGACCGCCGCACCAAAGGCTTTAGCAACGCCATCCGGAACCAGAAATTGCGCATCTTCGGGCCAGCCATAAGCCCGCTTGGTCGCGCGGACATTATCGACTCCAAGCGGCTCTCCATGCGCTTTTTCACTCCCTGCCTTCGGGCTGCCCCAACCTATGACAGAATGAACAATGATGATCGTCGGCCGGTCTTTGGTTGCGAGAAAGCCGGTTAGTGCGGCACCAATCGCTGCTGTATCGTTGGCATCGTCGACATGGATCACATTCCAGCCGTAAGCCTCGAACCGCTTACCGGTGTCCTCCGTAAATGCGAGGCTCGTCGACCCTTCGATGCTGATCGCGTTGCTGTCGTAGATCCAGCACAGGTTCGCGAGTTTTAGGTGCCCGGCGAGCGAGGCAGCTTCGCCCGATATGCCCTCCATCATGTCGCCATCGCCGCACAACACATAAATATCGTGATCGAAGAGAGTGAACCTGTCGCGATTGAACTGCGCCGCCAGCGCGCGCTCGGCAATGGCCATTCCAACTGAATTGCCACAGCCCTGACCCAGCGGGCCGGTGGTCGTCTCCACACCCGTCGTCATGCGGTATTCGGGGTGTCCCGGTGTCTTCGATCGGAGCTGTCGGAATTGCTTGATGTCGTCGAGGCTCACCGCAGGATGACCGGTCTTGCGTCCGGCCGCATCGACCTCTGCGACGCCCGCCAGATGCAGAATTGCATAGAGCAGCATCGACGCATGGCCGACTGAAAGAACGAACCGGTCGCGGTTTGGCCAATCAGGCGCGGCAGGATCGTAGCCAAGATAGTCGCGCCACAATGTGTAGGCAACGGGGGCAAGCGCCATCGGTGTCCCCGGATGCCCTGAATTAGCTTTCTCGACCGCATCAATCGCAAGCGTGCGGATCGTGTCGATCGTCAGCCGATCAATCGGAAGCGGTGTGGGGTCCGCAGGTGCATTCGTCGCCGTCACCGTATCGATTACCTATTCACGACCTGTGGAGCAAACTCGCCAGCGCGCGTCATTGTTCCCTCTGAGGCCGTTCTCGATATACCACCGTGCCGTCAGGCAAGCCTAGATAGAGCGCATCGATTTCGCTTAGAAACAGACCATGCCCCAGCACGCCCGGGATCGCCACCAATGCCGCGTTAAGCGCGGCAACATCGGCGCATCCGGATATATCGCAATCAACGATAATATTGCGTTGATCGGTAAACCACGGGGTGCCATCGCTCCGCAAACGCAGAACCGCGTGCACGCCCAGCGAGCCAAGCGTCTTTGCGACAAACGCCAAAGAAAACGGCAGTACTTCCACGGGCAGCAAGGTGGCTGCGAGGTTCGCTACGGACTTGGAGGCATCGCCCACCACAATCATTCGTACGGCGGCCGTTGCAACGATCTTTTCACGCAGCATGGCACCGCCACGCCCCTTGATCGCGCGCAGTTGTGGATCGATCGCGTCGATACCGTCGATCGCCAGGTCAATGACTTCCAAGTCGTCGAAATCCCGGGTCGTGATCCCGGCGACTTTGGCCAGAGCCGCCGTCGTGACGGATGTCGGAATGCCAATGATGCGCAACCCGGTCCGAACCCGCTCGCCAATTTGCTGGATGACAAAGCCAGCCGTCGATCCCGTGCCCAAGCCAACGGTCATGCCGTCGCGCACCTCTCTGACGGCCGATCGTGCGGCCCGTATTTTTTGGGCTTCGTTATCCACTGCCGACGGTGCCTCCATATCGTACTACTGGCGGCGTAGGAGCCGGATGCGCTGTGCTTAACCCTTGATCTGGCACTGTCAGACCAATGTGGCACCGAGCGGTCAGCGATGATAGCGGGCCCGGTTTGTCTCGCTTAATTGCAGTCGTAAGCGTAACGCTTTCCCAAGGTTGATAACTGTCATCGCTGTCACCGGTTCACGTAGCGCGGCAACGACGAGAATTGATGCATTCACGAAAGTCTGGGTCTGTGCCACGAGATGGCCGCTGTCGCCACTGGCTCAACCGGGATCGAGCGACGCTCAGGCCTAGTCGCAAATATTTTTATAACTCTGCCGTTTCCCCCGATCTTCTAGCTTCCCGCGACAACGCAAGTTACTCCTCTATATCGTCAAAGCGCTTAGTCCGACGATCGGCGCTAAAGCACGGTTTAGCCTTCAATATCATAAACCGGCGCCTCGAACCTGCTGCCTGGTTGGCAAAACGGCCTGCAGCGAGCGAAGCTTCCGCAATCGCGATCGACGTGAGACGGTCCCTCGGGCCGGAACTGGGTAGGCAACCGTCATCGTGCGATCGACAGCTTTCCGACCGTGATTTGACCTTCATGCTTGCGCGCTTGAGCCAGCGCGTAGCTCGTTTGCATTCGCAGCAGCGTGTCGGCTTCCACACCGAACGCCCTTTCGAACCGGATCGCCATATCCGCTGACAGGCTGGCATTGCCATTAAGCAACGTGCTCAAGGTTTGAGGTGGTCCGGGAAATCTGGACAGGACGCTAAGCTCGCCGCGACTTAAGGAATCGGGCATGAAGACGACAAGGAAGCGGTATAGTTCGGATTTCAAGGCGAAGGTTGCGCTGGATGCGATCCGGGGCGAGATGACGCT
>JANXSN010000034.1 GCA_025352685.1 Sphingomonadales bacterium | reverse complement strand
AACCTCCTCCTCGATACGCATGCTTTAATCTGGTGGCTCGCAGGCGACGATGCACTTGGGGCGCAAGCGCGCGCGCTGATCGAGGTTGAGGACACTCAAGTCTTCGTCAGCGCTGCGTCAGCGATGGAAATCAGCACCAAGCATCGTTTGGGCAAGCTTGCCGGCGCTGGGCTGCTTGCGACAAACCTGTCGCATTTCCTGAGTGACCAGGGCTTTGGCGAGTTGCCAATCTCTATTGCGCACGCTGCCATGGCAGGTAACCTGCAAATTGCTCACAAGGATCCGTTCGACCGGTTCCTGATTGCACAGTCACTCTAAGCTAAGAAGG
Organism: Sphingomonadales bacterium; assembly: GCA_025352685.1. GTDB lineage: Bacteria > Pseudomonadota > Alphaproteobacteria > Sphingomonadales > Sphingomonadaceae > Sphingomonas_O. The sequence goes on along the minus strand of JANXSN010000034.1, from coordinate 11,453 downwards.
CGTTTGGTAGCCTTATGATAGGGCCGTCGGCGCTCCTACCGTACCGCCTTCCCTGAAGAGCATTTAATGACGTCGAGCAGCCGTTTATACGGCGTCCGGTGGGTGATGAGGTTGTTAACACCGCGGCGTAGGCCTTCCACCCTGAAATTTTTTTTCCAACATAATTCCGAAGAATTTACCCCCCTTCCTCCTGGTTGCCGAGCGAGTTACGATGCCGCCATGGTGAAAGGCACGACAGCTGACGAAGCGGACAATAGCGTAGCGGATGCGCGCTATGCCGTTTCGATCGGGAAAATGCGTCCTCCCAGACAAAGAATTTCGACGAGCAAACGGACTAACCTAATTGACCGGCTGGATAATTCGCTCGGCGCGGTCCTAACGATCGCTCAGTCCCCGGCCGGTTTCGGCAAGACCGTATTGCTCGGCCAATGGTTCGAAGAGTTGCGGGAGCGCACCGACGTCATCGTTGGCTGGCTCGGTCTCGACGAGGATGATGGCGAGGTAACTCGGTTTTTAGCCAATCTCGCCTCCACGCTTGAAGCCGCCGGCGTAAAAGTTAGCCCGGCTGTAACCTCTCAGGCTCAGTCCTTTAGTGAGGTGGCACATCGCCGCGAGGCGCTGTGCGTTGCAATCGACCAAACACCAGAAATGGTCGTGCTGATTTTGGACGACTACCATCGCGCCGCGTCAGCGGAAGTCGACGCGGTTCTTGACCATCTGGTCCGCAATATCGGTTCAGGTTTTCACCTAGTAATCAGCACCCGCGATCCGCCACCACTACGGGTCGCCGACCTTGAAGCGAACGGCCTGGTCGCGCGGATCTGTGCTGCCGATCTCGCGCTCAGCCTCGACGAAACCGCTGCGATCTTCGCCGGACAGGTTGATGCGGACACGCTTGCCCTGTTGCACGCGCGAACCGAAGGCTGGGCTGTGGCGCTACAGCTGGCGAAGCTGTGGCTAAACGGTGATGTTGCGCGCAACAACCAGTTGGCCGCGTTCTCAGGGCGAACCGAAACTATCGCGCGCTACCTCCTTGAGCAGGTATCCAACGACCTAGAACCTTGGTTACACGACTTCCTCGTCGAGACTTCAATTCTGGAAACGTTCGATACTGACACGGCCGACGCGATACGCGGCCGCAAGGATGCCGGCCAAGCCCTCATCCGGCTCGCGTCGTTTGACGCACTACTGGTGCCGCTGGATGCGAGCAGAACCTGGTTTCGCTACCATCATATTTTTGCGGAATTTTTGCGTGATGCGCTCATGCTGCAAAGCCCTGGACGCGCTCGAGAGCTTCACAGAAAGGCGGCCGATGTCTTCGCGGAAACAGGCGACGTGCAACTCGCCGTTAAACATTCGTGCCGCGCTGGCGACTTAGCCCGCGCAGTTCTTCTGATCGACCAGGCGGGTAGTTGGGAACTCGTTCTTCGTCGCGGCATCGGCTTCGCTCGCGGGCTTCTGGGGCAGTTCGATGACAATTTTATCGAGCAGCAGCCCGTGTTACTTCGAATGCAAGGCTATCTGCATATGAAATACGGCGCGCTCGAAGAGGCGCGCCGCTGCATCGATCGAGCCTCATCGCTAACTTCTGACGCAACGGGTCGCCGGGACGGCATGATCATTGACGCCCTCCTCAGAACCTACTCGGACAATGTGCAAGATGATGCTTGGGTTGCGGAGCTAGAAAACGATGTTGCGATCCTTCCGGCGAACGATGAAGTCGGTCGCGGTACGCTCCGTGCCGCACTCGCCGTAAGTGCGTTGGACCGCGGCGACCTCGAGCAGGCCGAACAAGAAAGTCGCGCTGGCATTACCGCAATGATCGCTGCGCGATCAGCATTGGGGGAGGCGTATTGTCGGTTTCACTTGGCCCAAAGCCAATTTTATCGGGGCTGCATCAGCGAGGCGGAAACCGGGTTGCGAGCGGTGCTGGTAGCAGTTGAAGAAGGTCACGGCGCCGACTGGGCATTAAAGGCGATTGGGAATGGCCTGCTGGGCAATCTCCTCTATTGGCGTAACGAGCCCGGTGAAGCCGGCGACCGTCTGCAATCCGCCCTTCCGGCAATTGAGGCGCATGACAGCTGGGTCGACGTTCTTGGCGCTGCCTATCATGCGGGCATCTCACTCGCCCGTCAGAGAGGTGAATTCACCGCAGCAACCGGTCTTCTTGATCGCATCGACGAAGTAGCTCGAGGACGTTCGCTGCCGCAGCTGGTGGCGCTCGCTCGCGCATGGCGGATTGAGACACTGATCGCGATTGGTAATCTTGATGCTGCGGAACGCGCAGCCTTAGCCATCGCCGATCACTCAGCATGGCGAGTCAAGACTGCCACAGGCATTGCTCTCTCCCAACTTCATCTGCGCGGTGGTCGCTCTGCCGATGCGCTACGAATATTGCGCGCGTGTCGCGCTACGTCGGCTAAACAGGGGCGGACGCTCGACGTAGCCCGCCTGGATGGTCTTTTGGCGATGACCTTCCGACAGCGGGGGGAGCAGGAAAACATGATGAATGCCGCCAATGACGCGCTGAGCAACCCCGTCGCAAGCCTTGCACCACGCGCACTACTTGGCTTGGTCGTGGACTTTGAACCGACTCTCAATGCGGTACTTCAGGGCGCCAACGGCAGCATGTTGTCAGAGGAGGCGCGATTCGCCGCCCGCCGCCTGCGCGGGCACCTGTCCGCTGTGGCTCCCAAGCCGGATACCACTCTCAGCTCACGCGAAACAGCAGTGCTGACCGAGCTTTGCATTGGCCGATCGAACAAGGACATCGGTCGTCGGCTCGATCTGACGGAAAATACAATCAAGTTTCATCTCAAGCACATCTATGAAAAGCTTGGCACGCATACCCGTTCGGGGGCTGTCACGGTTGGTCTCCAACGCGGTCTCGTTCGAATCGATTGAGCTGCCTACCCGTTTGGGTGGTGTCGAGAGCGACGCGGTCACGGGGCTACCCGATTGCTCCGAAGCCAGCGGCCCAAACACAATTGTCACAAGACCGATCAGTCGGCATCGTCCCTGTATGACTGCTGGGGGGAAACCATGCGCCGGAAATATCTCGCAAGATTGTTTAGCGTCGGCACCTTGGTGTTGGCGGGCCCGGTAAGCGCACAAAGCTTACCCGCCCCTTCAGTCCCATCAAACACTTCTGACGACGAGAAGGCTCCTTCGGAAATCGTCGTGACGGCGCGAGGCCGAATCGAACGGCTACAGGATGTGCCGATCGCCGTATCCGCATTCGACGCGCAAGCAATCAAGGATGCGAAGATCGATCGGGTCGGTGACTTTATCGGTTTGACTCCCAACGTCACGATTGCCCAGTCCGAGAGTTCAGGCCTTAGCGCCATATCGATCCGCGGTGTCACGCAGGTTCGAAACTCGGAGGCGCCGGTCGCGGTTGTCGTGGATGGCGTGCTCCAAAACAACCCTCGGCAATTCGCTCAGGAATTGTTCGACGTCAGCAACATCGAGGTGCTCCGCGGCCCCCAAGGGGCACTCTATGGCCGCAACGCGACCGGCGGTGCGATCATTATCACGACGCGCCAACCGACCAACGAACTGGCGGGTCATCTTCGCGCAGGTTACGCCACGGGCAACGAGTATCTCGGTGAAGTCTCGCTGAGCGGAGCGCTCGTCAAAGACAAGCTGCTGTTCAGGATTGGCGGTCGATTCACTGAACGGAAGGGTTATTTCGATAATATAACCGTTGGGCAGAAGGAAGATCCCTACCGGGACACTTCCATTAGCGGCCTGCTCATGTGGCGCCCGACCTCCGCGCTCACCGTGAGTTTGCGAGGATCGTTATCGCGGACGCGCGGCGGAGCTCTCGACTTTCGCTACCAGCCCGCCAACCTGGCGGCCGATGGGCGCTCACTTAATGCTGCCAACCCCTTCGATTTCACGAAGCCCGACGCCGACCGTGTCGATCGGACCTTCTACTCGACCAACATCGGACGTGATGCGCGTGACATCGACGATCTGTCGCTGAAGGCAGATCTGGCGGTCGGGTGGGCAACGATCACATCTGTCACGGCGTACAACCGGCTGGAGGAGTTCGTGTCGGGTGATCAGGTGCCCTACACCGCAAGCCGCAACATCTTCGGGCTGGATGGAACGCAGACTCAATATATCAACATCCGTGCTCTGAGTCAGGAACTGCGGCTCACATCTCCCACGGCGCAGCGCTTTCGATGGATGATCGGCGGATACTACCTAACGACCAAGAGGTTCATTTCCACCACCACCGGTTTTGATTCTGGTACCGGGATCGAACGCGTCGAGTACTCTCCAAGACCGGCGACGGCATCCAACCCGACGCTCAGCTTCTTCGCCGATGACAACCGCAATCGCGACTATGCTGGTTTCGGCAATGTTGCTTACGACCTTATCCCTGGTTTAGAGGCCAGTTTCGCGCTGCGTTACGATAACGAAACTCGTCACCAGACCGTGTCTCGCTTCAACACCGGCGGTGTGCCAAGTGCGGTCAACGACGCCAGCTTCCACAAATGGCAGCCAAAGGCGACGCTTTCGTACAAGCCAACGCGCTCCGTGAACATCTATGCGTCGTACGGGCAAGGCTTCCGGTCCGGTCAGTTCAATCAGAATGGGACTGCAGCTGCGGCAATCCTGGCTGGAATCCCAGGCGTCGCCGATCGTGTGCCACAAGAAAATACGCGGACTTATGAGGTTGGGGGTAAACTCTCACTCGCTGGCGGTCGTGTGCACATCGACGGCGCGTTGTTCGATACTCGCGTGACCAACCAGCAATATTTCGTTTTCATCGGTGCGATCGGGGCGCAGGTTCTCGTTCCGATCGATCGGGTTCGCCTCCGGGGGGGCGAGATTGCCGCGACGGCCGAGCTCGCCCGCGGGCTTAGTGCCTACGCTAGCTTTGGTTATACCGATGGCACTATCCGCCGTTATGCCGTGACACCGGCCGACATTGGCAACAAGGCGCCCTACGTCCCCGAGACAACAATCAACGGCGGTGCGCAGTATCGTGTTCCGGTTTCTTCGGAGCTGAACCTATTTGCCCGCGGTGACTACCGGCGCCTTGGCAAGCAGTATTGGGATCCGGAAAACTCATCGGCGCGATCGAACGTCGACCTGGTCGATTTCCGCCTCGGCATCGAAGCGCCGCGGCGCGGGTTGTCGTTGATCGGATCGGTCGAAAACGCTTTCGACAAGCGCTACAACTCTGAATATGTCGCGGTCGGCTTCGCGCACGCGGCACCGCCGAGGGTGTGGCGTGTCGATCTTCGTTACGACTTCTGAGCGCCTCAGGTCGTGACTAGCGAACTTCGCGTTGCGAGCGATGTCGGCGGTACGTTCACCGATCTCGTCTGGTGTCGCGTCGATCAGGTGACCGGCCTCGCCAGTCCGGTGCAAGCGGCCAAGGTGGATACCACTTCCCCCGATTTCGATGTCGGCGTGCTCAAATCGCTCGACAAGGCGGGGATCGACTGCAGAACGGTCGCTTTCCTCGCGCATGGTTCGACCGTGGTCATCAATGCATTGACCGAGCGCAAAGGCGCGGTCACGGGCCTGCTCACCACCGCAGGTTTCCGCGACGTTCTCGAAATCGCACGCGGTAATCGGCCTGATCTTTTCAACTTCAACTTTCGCAAGCCTGCGCCATTTGTCGAGCGCCACCTGCGGCGCGAAGTCAAAGAGCGTACAAACGTCCATGGGACATGTCTCCGGGAGGTCGACCTGGGCGATGTAGAGGAGGCAGCACGCTATTTTCAGTCCCAAGGCGTAGCCGCCGTGGGGGTGTGCTTTCTTCACAGCTACGCGAATCCGGAGAACGAACGGGTGGCGGCGGAGCATTTGCGCCGCCTCATGCCTGGCGCATCGATTGTCGCGAGCAACGAGATCTCCCGCGAGTGGCGAGAATATGAGCGAACATCGACCGCCGTGTTATCGGCGTATGTCGCCCCGGTCGTCGAACGCTATGTAGGCGCGCTCGAAGCAAAGCTGATTGAGCGTGGACTGCCACAGGCCTTGCTCATCATGCAGTCGAATGGCGGGGTCGCGACGACTGCAGCCGTCCGCGCCAATCCCGTCTCCATCGTCGAAAGCGGGCCAGCCGCCGGTATTTTCGCGGCCGCATCGGTGGGCCGGGCGATCGGCGAGCCGAACCTTCTCGTACTTGATATTGGGGGAACGACGGCAAAATGCGCCCTGATCGAAAATGGTGACGTCAAGGTATCGACGGATTATCATATCGAGCGAGATCGTAGGCGACCCGGTTACCCGATACAGGTTCCGGTCTCGGAGATCGTCGAGATCGGAAACGGCGGCGGGTCGATCGCTTGGGTGGACGAAGGCGGAAAGCTCCACGTCGGTCCGAAGTCCGCCGGGGCAAGACCTGGACCTGCAGCATACGGCCTGGGCGGCGACGAGCCGACGACTACCGACGCCAATCTGCTGCTCGGCCGTATTGATCCTGCGAATTTTGCCGGTGGCGAGCGAAAGCCCGCTTGGGCCTCGGTCGACGCGGCGTTCAGGCCGGTAGCTGCATCGCTTGGCTTGAAACCTGCCGAACTGGCTCGCGCAATCGTCCGGGTTGCCAACGCCAATATGGTCAATGCATTGCGGCTCGTTTCGACCAACCGCGGCCACGATCCACGCGACTTTGCGCTCATGGCCTTTGGCGGTGGCGGAGCGATGCACGCCGCAGCTTTGGCCCGCGAGCTAGGCATCCGTCGCGTCATCATCCCCGCCAACTCGGCCGTTTTTTCAGCCTTTGGCATGCTGCTGAGCGACTTGAGGCGCGATTACCTGCAGACGCGCCTTACCGCCGTCGATGAACGACAGGAAGGCGCTGTGCAGGCGGGGTTTATTGCGCTCGAGGGACGCGCGCGCGCGGACATTGAGGATTCGCCCCAACTGACGTTCGAGTGGTTCGCCGATATCCGCTACGTTGGGCAGGAACACACCGTCAAGATACCGGTCGTTCGCCGAGCAGCGACCGGCGGTGTCGATCTACCACTGACGGCGGCTCGATTCCACGAGGCGCACGAGAAGCTGTTCACCTACCGGCTGGAAGCAGATGCACAAATCGTCAGTTTTCATCTGGTCGCAATTCTTCCGGTTACACGTCCGGATCTGGCCGAACGGCCGGTTTGCGGGTCGACGCTCGAGGTCGCTACGACCGGTGTGCGCACGGTCGATTTCGACGAGGATGGTATCCACGAAGCCGCGATCATCGACGGCTGTGCGCTGGAGCCGGGAATCGTCGTCCACGGGCCGGCTGTCATCCAGGAGCCGTCGACAACCCTCGTGGTGCCACCCGGACATCGCGTCGAGACGGACCGCTTCGGCAATTATCATTTGTTTCGGCATCAGGAGGACGCGTGACACACGACCCGATCACCGTCGATATCATCAAGGATGCGCTCGTCGCAACGGGCGACGAGATGTTCAATGTGATGATCCGGACCTCGATGAGCCCGATCATCTATGAGACCACCGACTTTGCCGTCGGAGCGACGGATGCCGTCGGAAATCTGCTTGCTCAGGGGAATGGCGTGACCGGTTTCCTGGCCACGCTGGACACGGCGGTTCAGAGTACGCTTGAACATCATCCGGCCGACACGATCCGTCCAGGCGACGTGTTCATGACCAATTCGCCGTACGAGGGCGGTGGCACCCATCTTTCGGACGTGGTGATCGTATTTCCCGTGTTCGACGGCGACCAGCTCGTGGCGTGGACTGTGAACAAGGCTCACTGGACCGAAGTCGGCGGCGCATTTCCCGGCAGCGCCTCGACGATCTCGACCGATATCTTCCAGGAGGGTCTGCATTTCAGGTTTCTGCGACTGTATGATCACGGGGAAATCAATGTATCGCTGATCGAGCTTATCCGCGCCAACGTCAGGCTGCCGGATAGCACGATCGGCGATCTGCACGCTGGGGTCGCCGCTTGCCGTGTGGGCGGAAATCGCATCCTGGAGTTAATCGCGAAGTACGGCCGAGACTTGGTCCTCGCGGCGATGTCCGATCTGTTGGAGTATGGCGAACGAATGACCCGGGCGGCTTTAGCCCGCCTCCCGCAAGGGACGTATCGGGCCGAAGATCTGATAGAAGAAGATGGTCTCGGCAACGGTCCGTTCGTCGTGAAGGTTTGCGTGACCATTGCTGGTGATCGGATGATTGCGGACTTCACCGGTACCAGTCCGCAAGCGCGCGGACCGATCAACACGAGCCGCGCAGGCTTGGTGACTGCGGCCCGTTGCGCGTTCAAAGCCGTGACGGATCCCGACATCCCGGCAAACGGCGGATGCTTTCGCGCGCTTGAGATAGTGTGCCCTCCGGGTACGATCCTGTCCGCAACCAGCCCCGCGCCAGTGTCGATTTACTATGAGTCGATGATCGCAGCGATCGAGGTCATGTGGCGAGCGCTGATGCCGGCAATGCCCGAGCGGTTGCCTGCGGGCCATCAGCGGACGGTCGGCGCGACCTTCATATCTGGGCTGCATCCCGACACAGGGCAGCTGTTTGTCATGGGCGAGCCGCTCCTCGGTGGGTGGGGAGCCTCGCAGGGTATGGACGGTGACAACGGGCAATTCTGCTGCGGCAACGGCGAGACGTATAACATTCCGATCGAGCTCGCTGAAAGTCGCTACGGTTTTGAAATTGATCGTTACGCCTTTCATGACGACCCCGGCGGCGAGGGCCGCTGGTGCGGCGGCAAGGGCGTTGAACTCGACTACCGCGTGACTGCCGAAGAGGCATTTCTGACCTTCTCCGCAACTCGCACGACGTCCCGCCCATGGGGTGCAAGTGGCGGCAAGGACGGGTCGAACAATGGCGCAACCATCTTCCGCGCGGATGGTACCAAGGAGCACCATACGATGGTCACGGGCCTCCGCGTCGAACGCGGCGAGACCATTCGCGTAACCACCGCGACCGGTGGCGGCTTCGGGCTGCCCGCGCAACGTCCGCGCGTTGAGATCGAGCGCGACCTGAGGAATGGCTTTCTCACGACGAAGCAAGCCCAAGAGGTATTTGATTATCCCGATTTGAGTGGGCGCGCGATCTAACAGCCAGGGGGATGACTATGTCGACACCAAACACACCGACGTCGGGCGTCGTATTCAGCATGCAGCGGGGCCCCTATCAGAATAACGGCGCCAGTCCCTGGTATACTCAGACGACGCTCGGAACCCCCGGCCAGCAGCTTAGGTTCGCGATCGATACCGGCACAAATATGGTGTGGAGTACCTCGACCCTGTGTGCGCCCGCCAGCTGCCAACACTACAGCGGTGGCCGCTTCAATTATGAGAAATCATCGTCCTATTCGTGGGTCGATTGCATCCGAGTGCCGTTCAGTTTCGGTCCGTGGGGGACGATGCAAGTCGAAACCGGGCAAGACGTACTTGCTTTGCCCAATGGAAAGGCGCTGCCCATCGTATTGTATCTTTCGGCGGACTACTCCGGACCTCAGTTCGCCCAGCTCGATTGGGATGGCGGAATCGGAATTCCGTCGGGTAGTCCATACAAACAGGGCGACACGTCATTCATCGTACAGGAGTTGATGAATCGCGGGTTGATCTCACCGCAAAATCCTTTCGTCTCATTCGACTGGAACGGCGGCACTTCGAACGGTTCGTGCATAATCGGCGGCTACGATCCAGCGAAGATGACCAGCGGCATGTTCTTGCCTTGGACTCCCTACACTCAATTCGCTGGCGTGGAATACATCTGGACGGCCGACATGTCGCAATATTGGGTCGGCAACCAGCTCGTCGCGAAGAACATCCAGTTTGCGCTGGATTCTGGATCGTCGCAGTTCAAGGGCGACGACAACGTTATGAATCAAACGCTTGCGCAGATCAAAGCACAGGGCAATCCACCGGTTCGGATGACCTTCCCCAATGGCGGGGCGATTACAATTCCACAAAATCTGTACAACGTCACCATTCAGGCTGGACCGGATAAAGGAAAGAATCTTCCTCAGTTCCAGCCACTTGGCCTTACCGGGCTTGTACTCGTCGGGTCGGTCGTCATGGAAAGTTGCTATACGATCCATGAATACAGGGTCGTTCAGTGTGCCGCCAACAGCTTCTCGCTGGCGCCGATGGGAATGTGGGTCTTTAACAAGCCCGGCGGGCCTAACATCATTACTCCTCCCAGCAGTGAGCCCCGCGAACTCGGCGAACGCGAGGTCGCGCGTGGAAGGACAATGTCATAAAAACTCGATGACCGAACCAATATTGGAAAGGACTTCATAGATGGCTCTCAACGGTATTTGGCAAAACGAATACGGTTCACAAATGACATTATCAGTTTATTCTGGTGGCTTGGTCTTGGGACACTATGCGTCGACCACGGGCTCGACGGGAAAATACTGTGTCGTCGGGTACCAGCTGAGCGCCAATCCAACCCTGAAGGCCGGACAACCCGTCGCATTGGCGATCGAGTGGCACTCGATCGCTGGCGGATCGGGCGACCCTAGCTGGAATTGGTCTTCGGGCCTGAGCGGACAGTTGAGCATTCAGAACGGCAAGGAATCGCTGGTCTTGGCTCATGCGATGGTTGCGAGCAGTAGCTTTCCTGGGCTTTCTGCTGCCGGAACCTACATCGACAAGCTCATATACTCCCGGGTCTCGCAGAGCGAGCCCGAGCAAGAGGTCCGGCCCAGTCTCGGCGTCGCTGTGGCCGATCCTATGGCGGGGACATGGCAGAGCGTGGACGGAAGTGCCGTCCTTACTATTCAGGTGTACCCATATACCGGCGATCTGTTCGGTTGGGTGTCAGGTAACCTCCGAATGAGCGGGGTTAACTGTCAGGTTGAAGGCGTGACTGACATCAATGCGACATCGAGCGGACTGACGCTGCAATCGACAGCCATGACGGCTATCCCAAACATAATCTCTGGGCCGGCAATTGCCTATGCGGGCTGCCTGAATCTGCGCACTGGTGTGCTCACCCTCTTGAATCTATCCAGCGTCTCGACGGCTCCCAATGCCACCTACGTTGAGACGACGGCAAACCAGCTATCATTCAAGCGGGTCGCAGAAGACACGAACGTTGACGCATAGTGGACTTGCCCCGATTAAGTGGAGAAGCGTTGTCTTAGCGGCGCTCGACATAGTCAAAAAAGCCCTTGCGCATCGCCGAAGCCGAGCTTGCACGGCTGGGTGCGCGGGTCGAAGCCTTGGGCAAAGTCGTCGAGGTCATTCGCACCGAACAGAGCGACGCCCTTGAACGAAACGCGCACGGCCTAAAACGGGATTTAGGTCGAGGTGAGATGCTGCCTCGCGCTACTGCCGCCGACGCGCGTCCCGCGAGCGAGTTTGCGTATTGTCTAAGAGCCTGAACGGAAGGTAGTTGAGCGATATCATGGGTTTGTGATTCAACCATCTTTGTCGAGAAGCTGGAGAACCACATGGCCTGGAATGATATCGCTCGTGTTGAGTATAAGCGGACGGGGTCGGTATATCCAA
>JANXSN010000105.1 GCA_025352685.1 Sphingomonadales bacterium | reverse complement strand
GGTAAGGACCGGCTATCTTTGGGCGATGGCGCGTGACGACCGTGCACATGGCGGCGCGGATCCACCGGCTGTGGTCTACACCTATATGCCGGGGCGCGGTAAAATCTGGGCGGAAAAGCTGCTCGGTGACTTCACCGGCATCGTCCAGTGCGATGGCTATGGTGCCTACAAGCATATCGAGGCGGCCGATCGCAAGGGCGGCCCGGGAACGCTCGCGTTTTGCTGGGCGCATGTCAGACGTGGTTTTATCGACGGGACTAAAGGTGCACCGGGATCGGTTGCCGATGAAGTGCTCAGGCGGATCGCGAAACTGTACGAGATCGAGGCACGTATCCGCGGCCAGAGCGCTGAGGAACGGCTGGCGGTACGCCTTGGACTTGCTTCGTAAAAGTGGAGAGTTTTCCTTGGATGAAAGGTGAACTCGATGACGAAGCAGAAAGCATTTACGAAAGAATTTGAAGCCGAAGCGGTGCGTCTGGCCCAAACGAGTGGGCGGACGCGGCGCGAGACGGCGGAGAACCTGGGTGTTGGCCTGTCGACCCTGACACGGTGGCTCTCGCGGAGCCGTGATCGTGAGATCGATGCTCCAGATCCCAAACGATCGGAGGATATGGCAACCGAGATCAAGCGGCTCCGCCGTGAGAACGAGATCCTTCGCCAGGAGCGTGACATTCTGAAGAGGGCCACAGCTTTTTTCGCCCGGGAGGGAAGTCGATGAGCTTTGCGCTTATCGATCAGGCGAAAACACAGTTCCCCGTCCACCGCCTTTGCCAGGTGCTCGGTGTCAGCCAGAGCGGATATTTTGCGCATCGCAGCCGCCCGGCCAGTCAGCGTCAGCGCGACGATATGGTGCTCTTTGCCCATGTCCGTTCCGCCTTTGCCCAATCAAATGGAACCTACGGAAGTCCGCGCATGACGCGGGAGTTGCTGGATGACGGCTTTGCCGTCGGGCGACGCCGGACAGCCCGGCTGATGCGCGAGAATGGCTTGCAGGCACTTCGGAGGCGACGCTTCAAGCGGACAACTGACAGCGAGCACGCATGGCCAATTGCTCCCAACATCATCGATCAGGATTTCACCGCAGCGGGCCCCAACGAGAAATGGGGAGTCGATATTTCGTATGTCTGGACCCGCGAAGGATGGCTATATCTAGCCGTCGTCATCGACCTGTTTTCACGCCTTGTGGTGGGCTGGGCTGTCAGTGACCGACTGCACCGCCGCCTGGCTCTGGCAGCCCTCGGCAAAGCGGTCACGATGCGGCGTCCGCCTGAGGGGCTGATCCACCACTCCGACCGTGGAAGTCAATATTGTTCGATTGATTACCAGACCGAACTTCGCCGGCACGGCATCATCATTTCGATGTCGGGCAAAGGCAATTGTTATGACAACGCGATGGTCGAAACGTTCTTCAAGACGTTGAAATCAGACCTTGTCTGGCGAACCATCTTCTATACCCGCGCCGAGGCCGAACACGCTATTGCCGGATATATCGACGGTTTCTATAACCCGGTGAGGCGACACTCCGCGCTAAACTATCTCAGCCCCGCACAGTTCGAAAAACTGGCAAGAAACTGAGCACATGCCTCTCCACTATATCGAGGCAAGTCCATGATGACCCAGGCCGAGCTAGACCTTGGCACAAAGCTCGACTGGGTCGCGGTCGATCACTTCAACACGGGCCACCCCCACAGTCACATTATCGTTCGCGGCACGGATGAGCGTGGCGCCGACCTAATCATTGCTCGCGAGTATATGACCAAGGGCTTCCGCGCCCGCGCCACCGAGCTGGTCAACCTCGACCTAGGTCCGCGCACCGAGGTCGAGATGATTCGCGCTCAGATGCGGGAGATCATGCAGGAACGGTTCACGTCGATCGACCAGCGACTGGTCGCGGCGATCGACGTCAAGGGACATGTCTCACCGACCCATCATGACAGCATCGAGCAATCGGCCCGCGCCGGGAGATTGCAGACGCTTGGGCGCCTGGGGCTGGCCACGGAGGAACGACGTGGGGTTTGGACGCTCGATGCCGAGCTTGAGCCGACCCTCAAGGCGATAGGACGGCGGGGCGACATCATTGCCACGATGCACCATGAGATGGGCAAGCACCGGCTCAGCCAGAACTCGGCGGACTACGCGATCTTCGATCCAACGAGGGGCGAAAGAAAGTCAATCGTTGGGCGCGTGCTTACCGCCGGGCTGTCCGACGAGCTTGCCGACCGACGCTATCTCATTGTCGAAGGGGTCGATGGGCATGCCCATCACGTTGACGTCGGCGAGATGCTTGAGCTTCCCCAGTCCCCTGCGGTTGTGCGGATCGTGCCAACCGAGGTCGCCGTGAGGCAGGTAGATCGCAATGTGGCCGAGGTCGCAGCAGCCAATGGGGGGCGCTATTCAGTTGACCTGCACCTGAGGCATGACCCCAGCGCCAGCGAGATCTTTGCCCAGACCCACGTCCGGCGGCTGGAAGCGATCCGGCGCGGGGGCGGTGGAGCGGAGCGCAAGCCTGATGGCAGCTGGACCATCGCACCCGATCACATCACTCGCGTCGAGGCCCATGAGCGCAAGCTCGCCGAGCACC
>JANXSN010000097.1 GCA_025352685.1 Sphingomonadales bacterium | reverse complement strand
TGCTTACACGTTGGTTGAGATCTTTCGGCTCCGTATCGAGCGAGTGTCTGTTGGACGATTATGCCGAGCGCCACACTATGCCGAACGGGCGTAAAATTCCGGCGTGTGCCAAGGCTTTAGCGGTAATCCATTCGGCATAGTTTTAGGCTCGCTCCTCCGTATTCGGTGCTGAGGAGGAAGCGATGACCCTGGGACAGTATTTTAGCAGCAGCCGGCTCTTGCGTCGCATCAAGGCGGGGCCCCTCAAAGACTGCATTGACCTGTACACGGATCGCCTGCGACAGGACCGATATCACAAGGCTCATGCCCTCAATGCGCTGAGCATTCTTCGTCATTTTGGACTGTGGCTCACCGATCGCCATCGTGGTCTCGGCGATATTGATGAACAGCTTGTTGGACGTTTTCTGAAGTTCCGGGCGCGGCGTCGCCCGTTAGCCAACGGCGATCGCTCGGCATTGACCAGATTGGTCACGATATTGCGCGAGGCCCAGATTATCGACCTACCGCTGCCGCTAACCCTGGAGCCGGCCGATCAGATACTGGAGGGCTTTCGCGGATACCTCGTGAGGAGGCGAGGGCTCAGCCCAACCTCGGCAGAAGCCTACGTCACTTTCGTACGGCCTTTCCTGCGTGATATCCCGATTATGCAAGCCGACGACCTCGCGCGGATTTCGCCGGGTGATGTCATCGGATATGTCGAGAGCCACGCGAACGACGGCAGTCCGACAACCGCCCGGATCATGTGTACGCGCCTTCGCTCGTTCCTGAGATACGTCCATGTCGAAGGGCTGATCGCCCATGATCTCACGGCCTGCGTTCCTTCAATCAAGAGATGGAGCCAGACAGGGCTGCCGACCTATCTTTCTGCACAACAGCTTGAGCGAGTATTTCAAAGCTGCGATCGCAGCACAGCCGTCGGGAGGCGTGACTATGCGGTTCTGATGATGCTCGCCAGGCTTGGCTTGCGGGCCAACGAAGTGGCGACCCTCACTTTGGATGACATCGATTGGCGTGCCGGCCAGTTCCGCATTCGGGGTAAGGGCCGCAAGGCGGCCACCATGCCACTGACCGCCGATGTCGGGACGGCACTCGCGGCCTATCTGCGCGATGGTCGCCCCGTATCGGATAGCCGCCAGGTCTTCCTGCGCGCAATCGCGCCGCACACCGGCTTTCCTTCGGCGTGCGGCATAATCGGTATCGCCCGTAGGGCGCTCAAGCGCATCGATATCAACGGCCTTGCCCATCACGGCGCGCATGTGCTGCGTCATAGCCTGGCAACCGAGCTCCTGCGCTCAGGTGCCACGCTGACCGAGATCGGCCAGGTCCTGCGCCATGAGGATCACGATACGACGCGTATTTACGCCAAGGTCGATCTGGAAAGCTTGCGCAGGTTGAGCCCGCCCTGGCCGGGAGCCCGGTCATGAGCCCGCTGCACACCGCGCTTGATCACTATCTGAAGATGCGCCGCGGATTCGGATTCAAGCTCAAGTCCCAAGGGCGGTATTTGCTCCATTTTGTCGACTATATGGAGCAACAGAACGCTACGATCATCACCAGTTCACTGGTCATCGACTGGGTTGCCAAAGACGCAGGACCGCCGACCTGGCCAACGCGCCTGGGTGCAGTTCGTAATTTTGCCCGGCACGTGTCGATCACCGAGCCCCGGACGCAGATCCCTCCCGCGGGATTGTTTCCGCTGCTGCGCCGCCCCGCACCTCACCTCTATTCCAAGACAGAGCTAGGCAGTTTGCTCGAAGCGATGCTGGCACTGCCCCCGGCCAAGGGACTGCGCCGCTGGACCTATTATTGCGTCATCGGCCTCATCACTGTGACCGGCCTCAGGTTCGGCGAAGCGCTGCGGCTAAAACGAGGCGATGTCGATCTCGACCAGGGGCTCCTGACGATTCGCGAAACCAAGTTCGGCAAGTCGCGCATCGTCCCTGTTCATCCGACAACGGCCGTAGTCCTGCAGGACTACGCGGCGCGACGCGATTGCCATCGCCAGAGATGCCGCAGCACTCATTTCTTCACCGGCGAGCACGGCGGCGGGCTCTATCAACAGAACCTCCATCTCGTATTCTGCAGGGTGTCGCGGCAGATCGGCCTCCGAAGTCTCGAGGCTGACAAGGGCCCTCGGATTCACGACCTGCGCCACAGTTTCGCGGTTGCGACGCTGTTGCGCTGGTACCGGACGGGCGCGGACGTCGAACAGCTTCTCCCGGCACTCTCCACCTTCCTGGGGCACACCCATACCCGCGACACCTACTGGTACCTCTCGGCATGCCCCGAGCTCATGGAGCATGCTTCCCGCAGGCTCGAAGCCCGGTGGGAGACGCTGTCATGACAACGACCGCTATGCTTCCCTCGTTGATCGAACGCTTTTTTACCCAGCGTCTGGTTCATCAACGCAATGTCAGCCCGCATACCCTCGCATCCTACCGGGACACGTTTCGACTGCTTTTCAGGTTCGCGCAGGCGACCTTGCACGTTGCGCCGTCCAGCCTTGAGCTCACCAATCTCGATGCGCCGTTTATTATCGCCTTTCTCGACGATCTCGAAGCCAACCATTCAGCCAGCATCACGACACGTAATCTGAGGCTTACCGCGGTTCGCACGTTCTTCAGATACATCGCCTTCGAAGAACCGGCGTACAGCGGGCAGATCCAGCGTATCCTCGCCATCCCAGGCAAGCTCCACTCGAAGCGTGAGGTCCATTTCCTGCTGCGCCCCGAGATCAATGCGATCCTGGCCGCACCTGACACGGCGTCCTGGCTTGGCCGCCGTGATCACATGTTGCTGCTTCTCGCCGTGCAGACAGGCTTGCGCGTTTCGGAGCTGACCAGTCTCGACCGGGACGCCGTCAAGCTGGGAACAGGGGCCCATGTTTTTTGTCTCGGCAAAGGTCGCAAGGCGCGACGCACGCCGCTCACCAGGCAGGCTTGCGCCGCTCTCAAGACGTGGCTGAAGGAGCCGGCGCGCTGCGGCAGCATCGCGCTGTTTCCCAATGTCCACGGCGGACGCCTCAGTCCCGATTCCATCCAGTTCCTGGTCGCCAAGCACGTGAAGTCCGCAAGCGAGCAATGCCCGTCACTGCGCCGCAAGCGGGTAACGCCGCATGTTCTGAGGCACACCGCCGCCATGGAGCTGCTCCAGGCCGGCGTCGACATCACGGTAATCGCACTGTGGCTCGGACATGAGTCGATCCAGTCCACCCAAGGTTATCTGCATGCCCATATCGGGCTCAAGATCGCGGCCCTCGCCAAGCTCAAGCCCATCGACCATCAAAGGCCCACGCGCTTCGAACCGAAGGATAAGTTGCTCGCGTTCCTCGATGCCCTGTAACGCAAGTTTAGGCGCTGGCCTTTTCTCGTAGGCCATCAAGCCACTCGCGCGACACCGCTTCGACGGTGTTGCGAAGGTTTCGGACCGCATCGGTGATGGCCTGGAGGTCATCGCCGCCAACCTCGTAGCTGGCCGAGTACCTGGCCTCCACGTATGCCCGCTTTGCCAGCTCGAACCGGCGCCGATCCAGCTTGGTCGCGCGCGGCCAGCTGTCTACCAGCCGCGGTTCTTTATCCTCCGCCAGCGACCTCAGGAACTTCAGATTATGGGACCGCGGCACATGATGGCAACGGAGAAGAAGATAGCATGTGTATGCCCGTTCCGCCGCCTGATGCAGCGTAAAGGCAGTATCCTTTCTCCACCCGAGATCATTCTCGCCCTGGGCCAGTTGGATTGACGCGGTGGTCAGCGCGCGATCGATCGAGGGGAGCCATTCGGCAAGATAATCAGACGCCATTTCGTAGGCATCGGCCGCCGTCAGCGGTCTCGGCGTCGCGAGCTCAGCGCCGGGAAGTTCGTAGAGCGCGATGCCATCGCGGGCGATATCGACCCAGAAGTATTCGCCGCGGGTCAGACCCTGGTTCACCTCTTCCAGCGTGTGGACAATGAGGTTGACCGGACGCGCGATCCCGGCATTGCGCTGGATCTTGTCCTCGGCGACGTACCAGTATTCGGCGACGTCGGTCAGATCCTTGTGGCTCACGATGATCAGGATATCGAAGTCGGAAGTGTACCCGGTTTCGGGCGCATCGACCCAGTCATCGCGGGCATGGCTGCCAAAAAGCAAAATCTTCTGGATCTTGCCGTTCTTCTTCCATGGCTGCGTGGCGCGCGCAGTCGCGACAGCAAATTCGTCCATCAAGATCTGCCGCACACGCGCCAGTTCTTCTTGCTGAATCAATGGAAGGTGATCGACGTCGCTCCGCATCGCCAGATTCTCACTGTCTCAGAACCCCGTGGCAAGTGCTGATTGACTGCATCTCAACGCATCTCACGACACTTCGAGCGCAACAGCCTAAAACTATGCCGAATGGATTACCGCTAAAGCCTTGGCACACGCCGGAAGTTTACGCCCGTTCGGCATAGTGTGGCGCTCGGCATAAGTCCCTCGCTCGCACAATATAAAGTTTTTGCGATCGCTTGCCGAGGACAAGGAGCCGCGACTGATCGCAAGCTGGCCGCGGACGACCAAGATCGATCGGCGCCGCTTTGAGCTAACCAAACGCGCGTACGTCGACGCCAGGTATTCGAAAACCTTCGACATCAGTTCTGACGATCTGGTCGCTATCACGGCGGCGGTCCTTAGC
>JANXSN010000038.1 GCA_025352685.1 Sphingomonadales bacterium | reverse complement strand
ACCAAACCCGTCCTTCGACGGCGGAGTATGCGAGTTGGATGACGTCTTGCGCGGCTTGCCGACCAGCGCCTCAAGTTCGGATATCCGCGCCACCAACCGCTCGATCATCGCCTGCTGTTGCGCCAGCAGGACATCTTTTTCAGCTTAACTAAGCCCAATGCCAGGTCCGATCGACATCGGTAGGGTGAATCAAATCTCGAGTCTCCGCGCAAGACTTTTTTTGCCAACCCCGTGAGCAATTACGTCGAGAGTGTTGCCGCGTTCCAGAACCTGAATGAGCACGTTCCGTCACGCTTGGGGCGACCGACGGGGATTGAACCCGCAACCTCCGGTACCACAAACCGGCGCTCTAACCAATTGAGCTACGATCGCCATGTCCGGATCTTTCCCGGTCAGCGCGCGCCGCCCTACGCGCCCGAAGCCGGAAGCGTCAAGTCAGAGTGCGCCGGACAACCGAATTACAAAACCGTCAGCGCCGGAGGCGAACCCCGCAGCCACCAGTTTCTCGGCGACCATCGGATCGGGTGAGCGAATGCGGAGTTCTGCGCGCCACTTCCCGTCCCCCGTCAAGCGCAGATCGAGCCGTTCCATTCCCGACTGGTCCACGAGCGGTAGGAGCAGCGCCGATCCATCGCACCGCAGCGTGCCGGTCATTCCGGCAGGAAGCATTAGCCCGCCCTCATCACCGATCACAGTGGCACGAACGCGACCACCGGCGCTGCTGCAGCGGTTGTTACGGAACCAAACGCTAGCGTCGTCGAGCACGATCTGCCCCAGCGGCATCGGTTTGACGCGGACGGCGACATCAAGCGGACCCGTGCCATGGGCGATGCCATAGCCGACGTTCGTGGCGATGAGCGTCCCACGCAGCGTTGCAGCGACAAAGTACAGCCGTGTCTCGCCGACCAACAACGGCAACGGCAACAGCCCGACATGCGCATCCCCCAGAGACACGCCACCAACCTGCGCATCGTGCAGCGTACCCGACCAGACCGTGCCCGTTGCCCGGCTTGCGCCGAGGCTGCTCTCAGCGGATGCTACAAAGGGCAAGGCAACCGAGAGGGGCAGCAAAAGCATAAAAAACGTCAACGTGGCACAAACCGCAAGGATAATCCGGTCGGTCCGTTTCATCGGCCGCGCACCCGAAGCACCCCTTCGACCGCCAACGTTGCATCGCTGTTAGGTCGCAGCGTCAGCTTGTCGACAATGATTCCCTCGTTATCCAGAACACCCAGCCACTTGAACAAGGCGGGACTACGTGCGGTTGATATCGCGATCGTAACATGATCGCCGTCCAGTGGATCGAGCCGCGACAGCGTAAAGCCGCTGGCTTCGGCCGCTTGTCCCACAGCCGCCGGCAACGGAACCGCAAGTACCGGAGGCGTTGAGGCGCGGGCACGTCGGATCCCTTCCGATATGGCAGCAATACGGCCCGCATCGGCGGTTGCGGCAGCGAGGCGTAATTCGGCCCGGTCCCTAGCGTCGTCGATCGGCCGGACAAGAGCGAGCCAAACCACCAAGACTGCCATCAAGCCGAACATCACGCCCAGCATCGAGCGTTCCCGGTCACTGCGTCCCGACCACCAAGCCCGAGCCCGGCCGATCATGGCAAGCGCACCGTGACGTCGCGATAGGGGCGACCCTGGTTGGTAAAAATCGGTCCAGGCTCAGCGCGCAGGCCGGACACGGAAAGGCGCGTTACAACGTCGCTCAGTTCAGCAGCCGAGCCCGCTCGGATTGTCGCACGCAGGCCACCCTCCCCGTCGAATACCATCGCACCAACTTCAGCATCGGGCGTAGCGTTCACGGCAGTGGCAAAGGCACCTGCGAGCAGACCGAATCCGCCACCTGCGCCGCGCATTGCGGCAAGGCGCGCCTCCGTTTGGAGCGCCGGGTTGGTGACAATGGTGCCGAGGGGAAGCAAGGCGGCGGCATCGGCAATATTTTGCCTTTCGATCCGCGCCGCGGTGACGTTTAGGCGCGTGATCACGACGATCGCGCTTGCCAGGATCAACAAGCCGAGCACCAATGCCATCACTGCAAAACGTTTGAGCCGTACGACGTCTAGGGACCACGCCGTGCGCTTTGCAAAAATGCCGTGTCGTAGGTTGGTCCCCGGTCCATAGACGGCGTCGGCAATCGCTGCCTCGAGCTCGTGCCGGCCGAGTTCGATGATCCGTGCATCTCCAACGATCGCTTCCGTCAACCCAGGGTCATCAAGAAAACCGGTTGCCTGTCCGCGCAACAGGGTCTCCGCGCCCACACTAGCACGGACAAAGCCAATTTCAGGCCGGGGAAGAAGAAGTTGGGCAGCCCAGAGGCGCTCTGGATCAAGGCCCAATGTCGCGAGTGAGCGAAGCCGCGCCGCGATCTTTTCCGCCTCTACTGCAACCACCACGCGTTGTCCGCCGCTATCGGCGGGCCCGGCGGCGACATGAAGCCTCTCGCCAGAAAGACTTTGCTCGACCATGGTAAGACGCGCCGCTGCGTTTGCCTGTGCGTCCGACAGGTCGGGCAGGTCGAGCATGCGGACCACTGTCTCGCGCGCAGGGACGACGCCAACGACAATTTCACCTTCGTGCAGCGGTAGCGCTTCGACTGTGTCCTTGCCACGCGAGACAACGTCGCCGTCGACGATACGCAGCCACTCGCCATCGTCGAACGCGACCAGTGCCCTCACGAGGGTTCGCCATAACTGCGGCGCGCGAGTTTGGCCGGTTTCAGCGCGGCGTCGATCAGCGCGTGTTCCTCCAGCTCGGCCTCGGCCAATTCGATCGTCACGCCAACGTCGAACCACCGCGTCGTCGCGCGCACCTGACTGCGCGTATCATCAGCCGGCGGAATCGAGGTCAGGCTGGGGAGATTCCAAAAGGTTGTAGTCGAGTCCCACCCACGCAATGGTCGCGCATCGATAGCGGTGGCCGCTCGCGCCAGACCGAGCCCCGGCAGCAGCATCGCCAGCAGCGGAGCCTGACCCAAGCTTAGAGTGTTGATGTTGACGGTGGTCAGATCGGTCACGGGCAGGGCACAAATGTAAGGACGCAATCGGCTATAGATCGCGGGCGTCATCCCCGCAACGACGCGCAACTCGCTGGCGTCGGCCATCAACGTGTTAGCGGTACGCGCACCCCGTCCGACATACGCATAGGCTGCATCCTCGGCTCCGCCAGGCAGCGCCTCGACATCGCTGTCGATCCAGTCTGCTGCCGATGCCGAGATGGTACTTGCGTCGCGCCCGGGTACATCGAGGATAGTCATAAGGCGGGTGAACTGCGCAATCGCGAGCGGTCGGGCAATGAGCACGCCATCCTGTTGCCGATCAACCAAGGAATTGAGGTTGAAACAATTGCCACCATCCTCAATCCGCGCGGTAGCAAGGCCCCCATCGATCGGAAAGTTTGTGGGTTTGCCGGCCCAATCACCCTCCAGCGTGGTCCTTGTTGCGTCGCGCTGGATCAGGTCGCCGATGCGGTAGCGGGCAACGGTTTCCGCCGCCATGGCGAAGCTTCGGGCCTGCTCGATGGCGGCACCATTGCCGGTCAGGTGCGTGGCCAGCTTCAGGCGCTCGAGCGCAGAAGCCGCGAGCACGGCCATGACAGCGACAATCAGCAGCACCGTCAGCAACGCCGCGCCGCGCTCGGAGGGATCTGGCATCACGGGTATTGCGGACCCCCCACGAAGGCGAGTGTTAGCGATCGGTTCCTGGCTCGCATGATCGTCATCTCGACGGCAGCGGGTAGCGAGGCGATGTCGCTATTGTCCCAGCGGCCGCGCCAATCCCCACGCTTGTCGCGGTAGCGCATCGAGACCGAAGCCACGTTGTCTGCAAGGAGAATGGTCGTCGACGCACTGTCGCCGTCAGGCGCGGCGTAGGCTCGACGTTCGAGGCGACCCTTGTTGAGCGTGACATCGACGCGCTGCATTGCGGAGCGCGGTTGGTTGTCTGGATTGGTCCGGCCACCTCGAACATAGCCGAGGACGAGCGGATCGCTGTGTCCGTCGTTGCCTGTGAACGCGCGCAAGACGGCACCATCTCCTCCGCGCGCTACGCGCGGCAGGGATTGGGCAAGGTCGTTTGCGAGCAACACGGACGATCGGCGCAACCCAGCCACTTCGTCGAGCTGCGCTGCCGTCGAGGCCTGCGCTCGGATGCTGAACGAAAGGAGGGCGACACCTGCTGCCGCAATCATCGCAAAGATGACCAGCGCGACCATCATTTCGATGAGCGTGAAGCCAGATTCGGCAGATTGTTTCATTCGACGCTTCGCGCGAGCGAAAGGCGCGCCATCGGACGACCGCCATGATCCGCAATACTGAGGTCGACACGGATAATTCGCGCGTCGTCGGTGCGCGTCGTTACGCGTGTCCAAAGCCAGGTCTGGCCGGCATTGACGACTTCGCCTTTGTCGGTGCCGATGGCGGGGCCGCGCGGATCGGTGAGAATTGTGACCTCGAGATTTCGCGCAACGATTTGGGCAACGTTGGTGTCGACAAGCCGCTCGGTGCCCGTAAGCATCACTTCCTCGAGACGCAGGAGCGCCAGACCTGCCAGACCAAAGATCGCGAGCGCCACCAGCATCTCGATGAGCGTAAACCCCGGTTCAGCGCGCGACACGGGCTGCGCCATCGCCGGGAATGTCGATTCGGGCTCTCTCCCCGTCGCGCGAAAGCTCGACTATGAGCGGATCGCTCACGGCTCCAGTCGAATCGAATGCGACGCGCGAGGTCGGCGATGTCACAAGGGTTCCTGCCGCCCAGTTGACCGGCGCGAAAACTCGGTCTTTGGCGGCTTGCCACTGACCGTGCGCGCGGCGTTCGACCGCATACCCATTGCCGTTGATGACGATAGCCAGCGTCCGACCCTGCACGATCGCATCGTCGCGGACCGCAAGCGCGCGGGCGGCAAAATGCTCGGCCTCGTCGACCACACGTCCCTTCGGATCAGGGATGGCCAAAACGACGGCCGCCGATGCCAGCCCGATAATGACGAGCACTACCATCAGCTCGATGAGCGTGAAGCCGTTGTGTGAAGGCCCACTACTACCAGTTGCCAATATCGGCATTTTCGCCCGTTCCTCCGGGGATACCATCGGCCCCGAGTGTATAGATGTCGTAGCTCCCATGTTTGCCCGGATACTCATATTTATAGTCGCGCCCCCAAGGGTCTTTCGGCAGCTTCTTGATATATCCGCCAGCCTGATAACGGCTCGGATCGGTCAAGGAAGGCGGCGCGGACAGCAGCGCGCCCAACCCGTCTGATGTCGCCGGGTAGGTCAGGTTGTTAAGACGATAGAGTTCGAGCGCGGAGTCGAGAGTGGCAATGTCGGCCTTAGCCTTCTGGCCGTTTGCTTTGCCGAGTTGAGGCAGCACTGTCAGCGCCACCAGTGTCGCGAGCAATCCGATAATGACGATGACGACCATGAGTTCGACAAGGGTAAAACCCTGTTCAGTCAGAGCATTGGGAACAGACTTGCGCATCAGGTACCGACCAGTGTTTCGAGTTGCAGAATGGGGAGCAGGATCGACAGCACGATCGCGGCGACGATGCCGCCCATGACGACGATGATCGCAGGCTCGAGGAGCGAGAGCGCGCTCGACGTAAAAGTATCGAATTCGCGTTCAAGATAGTCAGCCGCGCGTTCCAACATCTTATCGAGCTGGCCCGAGGATTCGCCCGAGGCGGTCAGATAGACGAGCAGCGGGGGAAACAGGCCTGTTCGTTTAAGTGCAGCCGACAGGCTACCGCCGCCGCGCACGGCGGTCACGATATCTTCCGATGCAGCCTTGAGCGCCCGGTTGTAAATCGTGGCGCTGGTCAGCGTCAGCCCCTCCAGCAGCGGTAGCCGGCTGCCGACCATCGTTGACAGGGTCCTTGCCATCCGGGCTGCGTGAAGGTCACGCGTCAGCCGCCCGATGAGGGGAAGGCGCAGCCACATCGCGTCGAACCGCAGCCGGATCGTCCTATCACGCAAGGCATAGCTTGCGCCGGCTGCCGCGACGCCGATCCCTGTCAGCAACGCCCACCAATAAGCCGACAGGAACCATGAAATGTCGATGACGATCCGCGTCAGCAGAGGCAATTGCTGGCCGACGTTGTCGAACTGATCTACGACTTTGGGCACAACGAAGATCATCAGCGCCATGACGACACATGTAGCAACAACGGCAAGCACCACCGGATAGGCGATTGCACTGGTGACTTTGGCGCGCACTCCCGCTTGCCGTTCGAGCAGATCAGCGAGACGTTCGAGAATTTCAGGAAGCGTCCCTGCTCCCTCGCCTGCAGCAACCATCGCCCTGTAGAGCGGCGGAAAACTTTTAGGTTCGCGCGACATCGCTTCGGAAAGCCGGCGACCCTCGACGACGCCGGCATGGACCCGATCAAGAATTAAGCGGACGTGATCGCCGTCGGTTTGACGCGCGATGGTCCGCAAGGCCTCTTCAAGCGGTGTAACCAGTACAAGCGTTGCCAGCTGGCGTGTGAACAGGGTCAGCACTTTGCTGCTCAACTTGCGCGGGCCCAACCCACCGAACGCGAGGAGAGGAGCCGCTCTGGTCGTACCCGCGACTGTGGGGTCTAGCCGCACGATGTAGAAGCGACGCGCGCCCAACCTTGCCCGCGCGTCCTCAGTCGTCGCCGCTGCCAACGACCCGCGTCGCTCGCGGCCGGCCGTGTCGATGACAGTGTATTCGAAGTCGGTCATCAGGGGCTATCAGCTTCAGCGACATGCCGTGAGATGCGCACGGCTTCTTCGGGTGTTGTTGTACCGTCGATCACGAGAGCCTGGGCCGCCAACGTCAACGGCAACGATCGGGCAAAGGCATGACGCGAAATTGCTTCTTCGTCGGCGCCATCGTTGATCAGCCGACGAATGGTATCATCCACACGAATGGCTTCGAAAACACCAACTCTGCCCCGGAAGCCGGTATCGTTGCACTCATCGCAGCCGCCGGGCTCGTAAACGATGGTACCCGGGGGAACCCCGAGTAACGATGCCAACGACGGGGTTGCGGGTTCCGGGCGACGGCATTCGCGGCACAAACGTCGCACCAGGCGCTGCGCGATAACAGCGCGCAAGGTCGAAGCCAGCAGGAATGGCTCGATCTTCATGTCGCGCATTCTTGTGATTGCTCCGACGGCATCATTGGTGTGAACCGTCGACAACACGAGATGTCCTGTCAGCGAAGCCTGGACCGCGATCTCTGCAGTTTCGCGATCGCGAATTTCGCCGACCATGACGACATCTGGATCTTGCCGCAGTATCGCACGCAGTCCGGCGGCAAACGTAAGGCCCACCTTTGCATTGACCTGCGTCTGACCGACCCCGTCCACTGCATATTCTACCGGGTCTTCGACCGTAAGGATGTTACGGCTGCCATCGTTGAGCAGTCTCAGACCCCCATAGAGCGTCGTTGTCTTTCCACTACCCGTCGGGCCGGTGACGAGAATAATTCCATTTGGCTCCGAAAAGGCGTGGCGCAGCAGTGCGTACGTTTCAGGTGACATACCAAGCATCTCAAGATCGATACCGGCATTGTCCTTGTCGAGGATGCGCAGCACGACCCGCTCGCCACCGCGGCTCGGGAGAGTTGATACGCGGACATCGAGCAATTTTCCGCCTAGGGTCAACCCGATGCGCCCGTCCTGAGGCACCCGTCGTTCGGCAATATCGAGTCTCGCCATGACCTTGACGCGGCTGACGATAACCGGTGCAACATGCGCGGGCATCCGCAACGTCTCTCGGAGCACGCCATCAACCCGCATCCTGACAACCAACCCGGTTTCATAAGGCTCAATATGGATGTCGGACACCCCCTGCCGAACGGCCTCGGCGATGATACCGTTGATGAGGCGGATCGCGGGTGCGTCGTCAGCCGTGTCGAGCAAGTCCTCGGCACTCGGGATGCCGCTCGCCAAAGCGTCGATTTCCTGCGCGCCCATCGCTACCGCAGCGGCCTCGCCATCCGTTACATAATGGTCGGAGAGCAGACGGTCGAATGCCGAAGCCTCGACCCGCACCACGCCGAACGGCTGCGCGAGATGTCGACGCACTTCGAGCAGGATGAGAGGGTCGGCATCGCGCCGCAGCGCAACACTATGGTGTCCATCTTCGCCTGGTTGCAGCACAACGCCGAACCGGCGCGCGAACGCATATGGAAAAGGCGCCGGGTGCACGGCCGCGAGCCGCAGGGTGTCGGCGGTCGTCATTACCGCTTCTTTGGCTCCGAAAGGACAGGACGAATGCGTTGCGAAGTACGGGATTCGATAATTTGTGGTGGTGGAGGCACGGAGCCGCTGTCCGCAGGGGTCGCGCCCGCGGCGGTGGGGATCGGCGGTGCGATCCCCATATAGTCGCGGAGCAGTTCATCGATTGAAGGCTCGGCATTAGGATTGGCGACCAGCTGCTGCCCGCGCACATATCCGTAGCGGCGCTCGGCCAGCGCGAGCGCGTCCTCTGCCGTGCGCAGGATCGTCGGACGGATGAAGACCATGAGGTTGGTCTTGCCGCGCGACTTGCTGCGCGACCGGAACAGCTCGCCGAACAATGGAATGTCGCCGAGGACCGGTACTTTTTCCAACGTGCGCCGTTCGCTATCGTCCAGCAGGCCGCCAATGGCCATGATCTGGCCATCGTCGACCGTCATTGTCGTCTGGATTTCACGCTTGTTGAGTATCAGGTCGGACGAGTTGTTGGTGACGGCGCCTGCGATCGAACTAACTTCCTGCCGCAGGAACAGCTTGATCGATCCGCCCTCGCCGATCTGGGGCTTTACCTCGAGCTGAATGCCGACATTCTGGCGCTGGACGGTGCGAAACGCGTTGTTGAAATTGCCCGACAGCGCCTCGCCGGTCGTGACAGGTATTTCTTGTCCGACAAGGATTTTGGCTTCCTGGTTGTCGAGTGTTACCACTGACGGCGTCGAAAGCAGGTTCGACTGATTGTCTTGACTGACTGCATTGATGATCGCGCCCAGATAGGCATTGCCCCCGAGGCTGATCGCGCCTCCTGCGGTGCCGCCCGTCGCCCCATTTACGGCGTTCAGCGCCCCTTGAAGCAGCGTGCTCCCATTGGTGTTGCCGCTCGTCGTCGTGGTTGTTGTACCATTGACGGTGGTGGTGGTTGTCGTCCCGCCGCTTAACTTGTTCTGGAGGACGCCACCGGCAATCGGTACAATTCCAGGCGTAACATTCGAATAGGTACTGAAGCCCCCGCCCCCAGGGCCACCGATCGCAAACTGGATCCCTAATTTGCGGGCTGCCGTATCCGAGATTTCGACGATGATCGCTTCGACCAATACCTGTTCGCGGCGGGTATCGAGCTGACGGATGACCTCGCCCAACGTGCGCTGCACGTCGGCAGAAGCCGAAATGATGACGGCGTTGGTTCCTTCGTATCGCGCGATGATAGCCGGGGTGCGGCTTACGCCGGACGAAAGTGCTGCGGAGGACGGTGCTGCGGCTACCGGTTGCGCCTGCGTGCCCGGCAATGTGCGGGACGGGGATGTTGAAACCACCTGCGAAGTAATTGAGGACGATTGTCCCACGAGTTGCTGCAACACAGGCAGCAATTTATCGGCATCGGCGTGTTGCAGGAAAACGACCCTGATTTCTGATCCTGCAGCGGCCCGCTTGTCGAGGTCGACAATGATGGTGGCAAAACGTGCAACGGCCCGTGCGTCGCCGCGTAGCGCGATCGAGTTCGAGCTATCGATCGGCGAAATCGCAACAGTGCCCCGCGGCCCGCCGGCCGTCGACAGCGCCTGCAGTGACGTCGCGATCTCGCGCGCGCCGGCATTGCGCAGCGGGATTACGCGCGTATCAGCGCTGTCGTTGTCGAGGCGGGACAACAATTGGCGGATGCGGCGGATGTTGTCGGCAAAGTCGGCGACAATAAGACTGTTTGCCGTGGCGTTTGCTGTGACTGATCCTTCACGGCTGACGAGCGGGCGGACGGTCTCCACCGCCTGCGCCGCGTCGAGAGCGCGCAACCGGAATATTTCGGTGACAAAGCTGTTGCGCGCAGCGCCGGCTAGTCCGACACGTCCAGGCTGGGCGGCGACGCTATCGATCGGCTGGATCCGAAACCCGCCATTGCCTGTCGGGACCGCGACGAGGCCATTGGCCCGGAGC
Organism: Sphingomonadales bacterium; assembly: GCA_025352685.1. Taxonomy (GTDB): domain Bacteria; phylum Pseudomonadota; class Alphaproteobacteria; order Sphingomonadales; family Sphingomonadaceae; genus Sphingomonas_O. The sequence goes on along the minus strand of JANXSN010000038.1, from coordinate 80,915 downwards.
GTCGAGAGAAACACTTCGAAATACTCGGACTTCGACATTGGTCGTTCGCTGACGACCGAGACCTTTCCTTGTACGCGTTGATCGATGATAAATGTCCGACCGGTAACCCGTGCCGCATCTTGGATGAATGCGCGGATGTCGGCATCGCGCAGGTTGAGGACCTGCTGGGCAGGCGCCGCTGTTGCCAGAGCCATGGCAACAAGCAGAGGTAAGCGCTTCACTTTGTAGACCCCGTGCTCACGATCACAGTCTTGCCTGCCCTATCGACGGTAAAGCTGATTCGTCCGTCAGCCGCAAGGTTGCCCATGGCCCGCGTCCCGTCATCCCCCGACTTTACGTCAACACCGTTTATCTGCGTCACAATATCCCCTTGTTGCAGGCCACTGGCCGCAAAGACCTCACCAGCTCCTTTAGGACCGACAACGAAGCCGGTTACAGCACCCTTTTCCATGCGCGGGGAAAACCCAATTCCGGCTACGGCTGACTGTGGCGTCAAGATGGGGCGTTCCCTTACGACGGGTTGCAGCAATACGCCTGTCGGCCCCGATACCACGCGGGCCACAACCGACTGATCGAGGAACAGTTGCTCTTTCACTCCGCTCCGCTCGAGCGTTACACTGTCGAAGGCAACCGATTTCAGCTGGACGCCAGGGACGATCTCGTCGCCGATGACATAGCTGCTTTGCAACCCGTCGGGCGCCGCAATGATTGCAGAGCCTCGTCCCATCGCTTGGTCGAGGCGCGTGCCGAACAGTTTCAACGACAAGGATGTCACAGCTGTCGGACCGACAACGGCATGGCGGAAAAACGGATCGAACCGTGTCAGGATCAACGGATCGGGGAGCGTGATCGCGCCGCCCGGCGACTGCCAGCGTCCAAACGGCCCCATTGGTTTGGCAAGCGCCCAAAATAGAACCACCGCGGCCCACACCAGACCGATGATCAAGAAGGATTCGACGACGTCCAGCGGCAAGCGTCCGGGGCTCCGTAAGCCCCGCAATGTGGAGACGTTAAGCGCCCCGAGATACGATTGCATGAGGGTATAGTGCCCTTCCACTCACCTGACCGTCCTTGTATATGGCGACTTTGCCGCCTCATGGCGACAAAAATGTACGAAAGTCGCGACCGGGTTGATGCCATCCACGGGTCGCGAAAACTGGCCCTTGCGCGGCTGCACCCGAAAGTCGCGGCGAAGGCTCCGGGGAAACACTGAAACCAGCAACGAGGCCAGGTCACTTTCGATAAGCGCACTTGTGATTCATAAACTCGTCATGTTATTGTAACAGAACTGTCACTTGGAAAAAGACTGAGGGAGACGGACATGAAGAGATCGACGGTTTATTCGGCTATAATCTTAGGGTTCTTTCCGGTTACGCTTACTGCACAGCCTGTGGATAACTCTGCCGAAGCCAGGCAGATCTCGTGGTATGAGGCGGGCGCCCGGATCAACTCGGCGGATGGGGGCGCTTTGACCGAACTTGCTGGAGTCTATTGGCGCGCTGGTCGGTCGGCAGACGCGGTCGCCGCATATCGGCGTGTTCTTGTGCTGGACAATGTCATGCTTGACACGCACGCGGGTGACGCCGTCTGGTCGCATGAAAATGCTCGGCAGGCACTCGCCCGGGCAATCGAGATGACGCAAACCCGCCCCTGAAACGGATACCGATTGCACCCGCACGGGCGCAATCGGTATCGACTTGGGTTAGACGGCTAGAACTTGACCGACGCCTCGATCCCGAAGGTACGCGGCGCATTGAAGTTGCCATAGTCGCCGAGCACATTGTTCACGTTTCCGATCGCCACGATGTTGGGAACACCCGCAACAGCGGTTGACTGGACTGAAGGGAGGCTATTCGACGGATCACGACGGAAGACATATTGATAATCAAACAGGTTCCGACCCCACAAGGCAACGGTCAGCTTCTGACCGCCACTGCCCATCGAAATATCAGCAAGTGAAATGCGACCGTTTACGATGAACGACGCATCATTATGGGTTGCAAACTGGTCAAATGCTTGCGTCGATTGCGAGTAGTTGGCGTCGAGATGCATTTTCAACGACGTACCAGCATCGCTGACCGGTATCTTGTAGTCGATCGAACCGCTGGCCGCGTTGCGGGGCGTAAAGACGATATAAAACTTCTGAGCAACCGTCGTCGAGTTTCCCGTCGGCGCGCCCGCTTTAGTAAATTCCGAGTAGGTCACCGGGATCAACGGGATGTCGGTGTGGGTGTAGGCGTACGACGCGTTCAGCGTCAGCCCTTCCACCGGGCTCACCGTCAAGTCGGCTTCGATGCCGCGGATTTTGGTAATTCCAGGTGCATTGAAGGTCACCAGGTTGTTGAAGTTCCCCGTTGCAGTCGGCTGGATGGTGCTGAGATCGACCTGGCTGTTCTTTCGATCCATCATATACCCGGCCAGGTTGAGCCGCGCCTTGTGATCCCAGAAATCCGTCTTCAGGCCGATTTCATATGATTTGATGTCCTCGGGATTGAAGGCCCGGTAGTCCGAGGTACGCGAGCTGGCGCCACCAGCGCGGTAACCGGTCGCATATTTGGCGTAAACATGAACGTTTTGCGTGACGTCATAGGCGAGCGTGGCCATCGGATTAAAACGATCCCACGACTTGTCGAGAGGCGTGTAGCTGTTGGCCGCCACCTTGGCGGCATTAGCCGGATCATCGTAATTGATGTTGCGCGAAAAGTGCAGCACGCCAGACTTCTTGTCATGTGTGTAGCGACCACCAACGGTGAGGTGGAGTGCATCGGTGGCATTCCAGGTTACCTGACCATAAGCGGCATAGCTTTTTGACCAGACTTCGGACGAACGGTCCTGCGAGCGGCAATTAGGCTGCGACCCGAACCCGCCCGACCCCGTGCAGGGGTCAAGCGTTACAAAGCTAATGGGCGTAGCTGACGGCAGTGAGGTATAATTAACGATGGCCACGGAGTTTGGCGTCGCGGCATCATCGCTGACATGCTCGTTAAAATAGTAGAGCCCGGCAACGTAATCGATCCTGCCGACGGTGCCAACCGCCTGAAACTCCTGGCTGAACTGATTCTGGCGCAGGTCGGCAAGGCTGTAGCGGCTGAAATTGCAAGCGGCCCCCGCGCAGTCTGGTTTGACGACAGGGACACGGTGGGCACCGCCCGAGTTGTCCCACTGGGTTGCCGTCACACCCCGCCATGCCGTGATCGAACGCAGTTCGAGCTCCGGTGACACCTTCCATTTCAACGTGTTAGTGAAGCCATGTGTTTTGTCGACGCTCGGCTGTTGGGGCACGCCGATATCGGCGACTGTCTGGCGGCTGGTACCATTTATTACTACCCCAGGCAGGACCGGTTGAACCTTGCCCGACAGGCCAGTAAAAGCCGTCCCTGGCGTGGTACAGGCCGACGCACTGCCCGCAGCAATCGGCGCCAGGTTGGAGCCGCCACTCGGGCACCCGTTCGGGTTGTAGTTGAGCAATTGACTGTAGAACGGCGTGTTGCTGTCCTGGGCAACGTCGACCGAGAAATCGTCGGTGATCTCGGCAGCTGGTTTCCACCGGACGGCGATGCGGCCACCGCGGCGGTCATAATAGTTCCAGCCGGTTTGGCCAGCGAGCGGGTCAGTTGTCGTCGCCCCTTGATACTGCACGATGCCGTCGAGCTTGACGCTGAAGTTATGATACTCGGGGAGATCGAGGTGGAGCTCGCCGGTGTAAGCCCCGTAGTTGCCATATCCCGCGCTCACACGGCCGCCGAACTCGCCGCTCGGCGCGCGGGCGACGATCGACAGCGCGCCGCCTTCGGTATTGCGGCCGAACAAGGTGCCCTGTGGACCCTTCAACACTTCGATCCGCTCGACGTCGAAAAGCCCGGCATTGAGACCATGCTGGCGTCCGAGATAGACCCCGTCGATGTAGATTCCGACACCCTGTTCGCGAGCGGGCTGGTTAGCATCGAGCGGAACGATACCGCGGATGCCGACGGTCAGCGCCGACTGACGCGCTTCGAAGGTGGCGACGCGCAGCGACGGGACGCCACCATCGGCCAGATCGTAAAGGCTCTGGATGTGGCGATCCTTGAGCATTTGACTGTTCACGACCGAAATGGCGATTGGCGTCTGCTGGAGATTTGTCTCGCGCTTGGTCGCCGTCACAACGATATCGCCAAGCCCGTTGGCCGCATCCGCAGCATCGGATGGCGCAGGGGCGGCAGCAGGCGTGCCCTGTGCGTGAGCAGCTGAACCGATGGCGAGTTGGGGCACGCACGCGGCGCTCACCAAAAGCACTGCTCTCAGGGTAGTGGACGAGGTCATTAGTGTCTCCGCTCCGGCTAATCCGGGTTCGAGTGAATTTCGAAGGCGCGGAGATGACCGACTCGGCGGCCCCCGTTTCCGTCCCGCTGTTCCGTTAGGCAGAGCGTATGACAGAACGGCGCAATTACGGTGTCATTGTGATGACAAAACCATGACAATCACGTGACACTTCAGACCAGAATGAGCGCAGTACCGAGCGCGAGCACGAACGAAATCAGTGTCGCTGTGATGACCGGCATCGATGCGCGCCAGCCCTGTTCAAGCAACAGGTTCATTGGTGAACGAATGCCGGTGGCCGTAACGGCAAGCAATAAAAGGCCAGTTGCACCCGGCTTGGCTGCCTCGAGGACGGGCTGCGGCAAAGTGATGAGCGAATGAACGGCGCAGAGGCCAAGAAAGCCCAGCACGAACCACGGCACCCCTACCCTGCTCCGCTGCGAAACCCCGTCATCGGGATAAGCCAACGCAACGACAGCCAACGCAGGAGCAAGCAGCGCCACACGCGTGAGTTTGACGACGGTGGCCGTCGCGCCGGCCTCGGGCGAATAGGAATACCCTGCACCGAGCGCCTGAGCGACGTCATGAATCGATGCGCCCATCAGGAACCCCGCCTGCCGATCGGTCAGGTGAAGCATATGGGCAAGTGCTGGATAAAACGACATTGCAACGGCGCTCGCGGCTGAGACAGCGACGAGAACCAGTGTCAGTTGCGCGTTCGATGCCCGTTTGTCGCCAAGGACACTCGACAGCGCCAGTGCCGCCGATGCGCCGCAAATCGCGACGGCGCCGCCAGCTAGTGTCCCGAATGCTGCTCCACGTCCAAGCCATTTCGACACGAGAGTGCCGCTGAGGGTGACGAGCGCAACCATCACGGCAATTGCTGCAAACGCACGAATGCCCAAGCTCGCGATCTCGCCGAATGTAACCTGGAAGCCGACCAGAACGATCCCCCAGCGCAGCAACGTCTTGGAGGCAAAGCCAAGTCCTGCATGCAACCGCGGATCGGCATTGGCGAAATTGAAGGCAAGACCAATGAGCAGGCCCATCAGCATAATGGGTGCGCCATAATGTTCGGCAAGATACGCCGCCGCCAAGGAGGCAACTGCGGTCAGTAACAATCCGGCGAGATACGCTCGCCAGCCGAGACGGGACGAAGAAGCAACGTCAAGCAGGTCACCGTATAAGTCTGCCGCCGCCGGTAAGGTACGTTCTGTTTTCATTGCTTGCCCGTGTCTGAAGACGCTCTAAGGCGGTGTCAAAGGCAGAAGGATGACAGCGATGTCAATCGGTGACAATGCGCGCTCTCTGACAGCATCAGGATCGACATCGAGAGCACGCGCGTTGCTGATTGGCCTGATCTTCATCGCCATTGCCTTGAATTATGTCGACCGGCAGGTGTTAGCCCTGCTTAAACCCACGCTACAGGCGCGTTTCAACTGGAACGACAGCGATTATGCGCTGCTCGGCACCACATTTCAGATCACTGCTGCGATCTCTTACCTCGTCGTCGGCTGGTTTGTGGATCGGTTCGGCGTACGACGCGCGCTCGGCTGGGGCGTCGGGATGTGGAGCCTCGCCGGCATCGCGCACGCGTTCGCAGCCACTGTTTCGCAATTCGTGATCGCCCGGGTCGCGCTTGCAGCGGCGGAAACGGTCGGTACCCCGGCAGCGGTAAAATCTGCTGCAGTCTATTTACCCGTCAGAGAACGCTCTTTCGCGCTTGGCCTCGGTAACACAGCGCCCAACATCGGCGCGATCGTCACGCCGCTGGTCATTCCGCCTCTCGCGCTCGCGTTCGGGTGGCAGGCAGCGTTCATCGTGACGGGCGCGCTCGGGTTTGCCTGGCTGGTCTTTTGGATCGTCGGCACACGCAATCTTATGCCCGTCGAGAAGCCACTTGCCGTGCCCGCCGACAACGTGTCTGCAAAGGTGAGCTGGAGCGCTCTATTTTCTGATCGTCGTAGTTGGGCGGTTGTTGGCGCAAAGCTGTTGAGCGACCTCGGTTGGTTCTTCCTGTTGTTCTTCATTCCGGATTTCTTCGCGCGGGTCTTTGCCATGAAACAAGGTACGCTCGGCGGCCCCACGGCAGTGGCTTACGGTTTTGCCGCCATGGGGGCGCTTTCGTCAGGCCTGTTATTCCCGCTGCTCCTCAATCAGGGGTGGTCGATGAACCGGGCACGCAAGACTTCGATGTTTTTCTACGCCTGCCTGATCCTGCCGATGCCGCTCGCGATCTATGCACCTAATCCGTGGATTGCGGCCCTGATCATCGGCGTTGCGTTGTTTGCGCATCAGGGGTTCTCGACAAACGTATTTGGCATGACTGCAGACGCAGTACCGGTGGCCCGCGTAGCGACAGTCATCAGCGCGGGGGCTGTCGCGGGCAATTTATCGGGAGCCGGCATGATCTGGTTTGCCGGATACAGCCTGATGCACCACTGGGGCTATTGGCCGATGTTCGCGATCTGCGCGAGCGCCTATTTGTTGGCGTTGCTGTGGATCCACCTGATGCTCCCCGTCATCCGGCCGGCAACGACTTGAAACGCGATGACCTCGCTCCTCTGTCGGCAGGGTCATCGTCGCGCGCTGGCAAAGCGGGTTATTTGCCGAAGTTAATCCGGGCAGTAACACCGAAATAGCGATCCGCATCGCGCGGGATTTGATAGCGGTAAGCCCCGCCCGGTCCGCCATTGGTTATTGCCGCTGCAAAGCTTTGATCAAGCGCATTGCGAAGCTGGACTGTTACGCGCCAGCGGTCATTCACGTCGACGATGCCCGCCGACAGGTTCACGAGTCCGTATTCGTGAATCGTCGCTAGCTGACGAATGACCGGATTGGGCGAAAAGCTGGCAAGCTGGCTCGACTGAAAGCTGCCCTGTGCACCAAATGTGAAGTCGACCGAGCCCGAAGTCCGCCAGCGGTAATCGGCGCCGAGAGATCCCTTGAATTTAGGCGCAAATGCCAAAGGCGTCCCGGCCGGGACGATGGCCGTTGCCGCAGCGCCTGGTGCTGCGAGGAACTGATCGACCTTGGCGTCGGTATACGCAACACCACCAGAAACGTTCAGGTCGCGTGCGGGCCGCCAGATCAGATCAAGTTCAGCACCGCGCGTCGAAACGTCACCAGCGTTTGTGAAGCGCGTTACGACAACGCCGGCCACCAAATCAGGGTTATTTGCCTGGAAATTATGATATTTGGCATAGTAGCCGGCCAAGTTGAGCACCAGCTTGCCGCCAAAAAGCGTATTCTTCATCCCGACTTCATAGGCGTCAGAGGTTTCGGGTGAGATCACGTTCGTGCCCGTTGCCGTCAGGTTGAAGAAGACGTTGAATGCCGGGCCCTTATATCCCCGAGCATAGGTGCCATAGACCATCGAATTGTGACTGAGGTTGAACTGTGCACCAGCCTTGCCCGACCAGTTCGTGTTGGTTGCTTTACCCGTGAACGGCACTGCTGGCTGACCGGTCCCTGTGGGAGTGACTGGAAAGCTGGGGTTGATGCCGGGCCCCGACAGCGTCGTATTGCGGCTGTGGAACACGTCGAGCTGATCGGACGTATAGCGCAGACCGCCGATGAGGCGAAAATTCTGGCTGACATTTACTATGCCCTGACCAAAGAACGCCAGGTTTTTAAAGGTTGATCCAAAATCAGCGGACGCCGACGGAAATGTCGAGGGTGCCGCAAGCGGGGACGAACAAGGCGTCAGCGCCGTCGGCGCGGGTAAAGCAGCCGCGGTACAAACGACATCGTTGCGCGTGAACACCCGTTCCGAAAATGCCCGCGAGTAATAGGCACCAATCACATAGTCGAAGACCTGCTTGCCCGGTGACGTCAGACGGATTTCCTGGCTAAACGTGTTGCCCGTTTGCGGCCCTGCGTCGTGCAGTTGGGTAAACCCGATATAGGCACCGGGCAAGAAATCACCGTCACGAATTTCGGTATTGTCCCAGCGGCGATAGGCAGTGATCGACGTCACCGTCTGGGATCCGACTTCGGCATCGAGCTGTGCCGAAAATCCGTAGCCGGTTTCCAGCGTGCGTGTGATCAGGTTTTGTGCAATCGTTCGCGTCTTGTCGCCAAGCGGTGTCGGCAGCACAGCCTGTGACCCATTCGTCGTCGTCGCGCCCGTCGCGCCGACGATGGGCGGCGTGCCGATCACCTCGGCACAGCAATCGTCGTTGTTCTTATGATAGTCGGCATTCAGCGACAGCTTCACTGTCGGCGAAACATCGATGTCGATCGCCAGGCGACCGCCATAATGCTCCCAACCGTTGACTTTGGGGTTGCCGGTGACGCCAACGTTGGTAATGTTTCCACCATAATTCGAGTAAAAGCCATTCAGCCGGGTGCGGATGGTGTCGCTCAGCGGGACATTCACGGCGCCGCGCAGTCGGTATTCCTTTTCGGTAAAATACCCCGCTTCGACGTAACCGCCGAAATCCGCGGTCGGCCGCTTCGAAATAATATTGATCACGCCCGCCGACGCGTTCTTGCCGAACAACGTGCCCTGTGGCCCGCGCAATACTTCAAGGCGGTCGACATCGACCAGTTCGCTGAACGCCTCGCCCGAACGGCTGTAGACCACGCCGTCGACAACCGTCGAAACCGAAGGTTCACCGGCAATCGAGAAGGTCGCGGTTCCGACACCACGCAGAAAAAGTGACTGGTTGAGCGTGGTCCCCGACTTTAAGAAGTTGAAAGATGGGACCAGATTTACAGCGCCTTCAAGGCTGACCTTACCTTGCGCTTCGAGCACACTACCGCTGACGACGGACACGGCGACAGGCACATCCTGAAGCCGTTCCGACCTTTTCTGGGCGGTGACAATAATTTCAGCCGGCGCATTGTCCTCGGCCGCTGGCGCCGTTGCGGTCGTTTGTGCGAATGCCGGGGCGACCGTCACAATCGCGAATGCAGCAGCGCTCGCCAGCAATAGTTGCTTGTTCATTATCGTTCCTCCTGCTCGCCGGCGCGCTGATCTTGTGCGCGTCCGTCGGTTGTTTTTTTAAAAACCAAGTTCATCCATCGTTACGACACGGCGTTCGCGCGCGCTGATTTCCGCGGCCGTCCCGATGGCGACGGCCATGAGGCCATCGGTTGCTGTAACCTCTACAGGTCCATTGCCCACTAAAGCACTATAGAATTTCTGGTGCTGGTAAAAGGTGGCGCCGTGATGATGTCCTGCAGCAAGCGCGCGGGCGTCGACCTCGACGTGCGTACGCTCGACGGCCTTTGGCTGACGGAACCCGGTTCGCGGGCTATACACGAGATCGCCGGTCGGTATCAGGCAATCGAGCCGCGCCCTGTCGCCAACCGCCGTGATTTCTTCCTGGTTCTCGGCACCGTCAGCAAACATCGCGAGGTCAAGCATGGCGCGGACACCGTTTGCGAAGTCCACCGTGGTATAGCTGTTGTCGAGGATGTCAGGCGTGCGCCCGTTGTACCGCTCGTCGAGATGATTAACGTCCATCGCGCCCGAGCAATAGACGCGCACAGCCTCTGACCCGACGATCAAGCGCATCAGATCGAAGAAATGGCAGCATTTCTCGACCATCGTTCCACCGGTATTGGCACTGAACCGATTCCAGTCGCCGACCTTTACCAAAAATGGAAAGCGGTGCTCGCGAATGCTCAGCATTTGTAGGTTGCCGGCGCGCAGCTCGTGAACCTGTCGCACGAATTGGGCTGCCGGCGGCATGAAGCGGTATTCCATCGCGGTCCAGAAAATGCCCGGCGACTTGGCTGCGCGCTCGACGATCCAACGCGAATCGTCGATCGTCGTGGCGATCGGTTTTTCGCACAGAATGTTGAGGCCGGCATCGAACAACGGTTCCAGAACGGCCCGGTGCGTATGGTTAGGGCTCGCGACGATTACGGCATCAAGGCCGGCGTTTGCCAATTCGGCCGATGAAGCAAATATTTGCGGATCGGCATCGGCGCCCAAGGCCTCCTTAGCCCGCGACAGCGAAGTCTCGGACGGATCGAAGAGCGCCGCGATCTCGGCACCAGGGGTGATCGCGACATTGTTGATGTGCTCGATGCCCATCATGCCTGTGCCGACAAGACCATAACGCAGCGTCAATGCTTGCTCCCTGCACATCGTTTATGACAGCGATGTCTGAATTTCGTCTTTGGCACGGACACGATGGGGTCCGCAAGAGGCGTGAGAGGCGTTGCATCGACTGGCGTTGCGGCCATACAACAAACGCTTCAGGGGGTGTGAATGGCAGCGCGCAACACCATCAATGACGTGGCAAGGGAAGCAGGCGTCTCAATCAAGACTGTGAGCCGCGTCCTCAACAAGGAACGCTATGTCCGCGCCGAAACAAGGGTGAAGGTCGAGACTGCGATGGCAGCGTTGTCGTTTAGCCCCAGTCTTGCTGCTCGGTCGCTCGCCGGCAACCGGTCCCACCAGATCGCGCTCATATACGATAATCATTCGCCCTATTACATCCACGCTATTCAGGACGGCGTTTGGGCTCGGTGTCGTCAGGCAGGCGTTCGGATGCTTGCCCAACCCGCCGACGTTTCATCACCGACAATCGCTGCCGAAGTCGGCGGGTTGATCGACGAAACGCATGTCGACGGCATTATTCTGTCATCGCCTGTAACCGACTGCGCGCCGGTACTCGCCGAACTGGAGCGGCGCGGCACCCCCTTCGTTCGGATTTCGCCGGGTACAAATCACGCGCTGACGTCGTCGGTTTACATGGACGATGTGCAGGCTGCAGACGATATGACGACACACCTGATCAACCTTGGTCACCGCATCATCGGATTCATTGTCGGCCACCCGAACCATATGGCCAGTGAGCAGCGCCTGTTCGGATACCGTCGCGCGCTCGACCGTGCGGGCATCTCGTTTGATCCCGAACGCGTTCTGACGGGCGAATTCGATTTCGCCAGCGGCGCATCGGCTGCTGAGTCGTTGCTCTCCCTGCCCCGCCGCCCAACCGCAATTTTTGCTTCGAACGATGACATGGCGGCAGGCGTGCTGGCAGTCGCACATCGGTTGAACCTGCATATTCCCGACGATTTATCGGTAGCTGGGTTCGACGACACCGCGCTTGCTCAACTCGTATGGCCCCCTCTCACAACGATCCGACAGCCGACTCGCGATCTCGCTTTCGCTGCGGCTAATCTACTTTTCGAAAGAGGCGATAGCGTCGAGCACAGACGGCTCCAGCATGAACTGGTTCTCCGCGCGAGCACGGCGCGCGTGGGTTGACCCGACCCCCTGCGTCGCGCGTATAGGATAGCGCTGTCATACGTTGGAGCCGTAACGCTAATGAGTAATCTGCCTTCCGTTCCCCCGACGCGCCTGCTGGGCAAGAGCGGGATCGTCACGTCGTCGATGGCGTGGGGGATGTGGCGGTTTGCGGGGCAGACCGTGGCCAGTGGCCGTGCACTAGTCGAAGCGACACTCGACTCCGGGATCACGCTGCTCGACACCGCCGATATCTATGGTTTTGACGGAATCGACGGGTTTGGAGACGCAGAATCGCTGTTGGGGCGCGTGCTTGCGGAGAACAAAAAGCTTCGTGACCGCATGGTCCTGGCAACGAAGGGCGGGATTATGCCGCCGATCCCTTATGACAGCTCGTCCGCCTATCTCGAAACTGCCCTGAACGATTCGCTCAAGCGGATGGGCATTGCCCGTGTCGACCTCTACCAGATCCACCGTCCCGATGTGCTCACCCACCCGTACGAAATCGCCCGTTTCGCCGAAAAGGCCTATGCGGTCGGCAAAATCGGCGCCTTCGGCGTGTCGAACATGACGCCTGCGCAAACGACGGCACTGCTCGCTTTCATGCCTCGGGACTTGCCGCTTTCGACGATCCAGCCTGAACTATCCCCGCTTTGCATCGACACGATCGTGGACGGGACGCTCGATCTTGCGCTCCAGCATGATCTGGCGCCCCTGGCGTGGTCACCCCTGGGCGGTGGCCGGATTGCCAGCCCCAATAGTGTCCGCGAAAAGAGCGTTGCGTCGGCGCTGGATCGCGTCGCCGAGGCCCACGACGTGTCGCGAACAGCTGCGGCTTACAGCTGGATCATGGCACATCCCGCGCGCCCCATACCCATCGTGGGGTCGCAGCACGTCGACCGCATCCGCGAGGCGGCTGATACGTACAAGGTTCGTTGGACGCGCGAGGCGTGGTACTCCGTCCTGATTGCATCTCGTGGTGAGAAGCTGCCATGACGGCACAGACTTGCGAAGTCAGCTGGTTTTCGGCGCTGTGCGACGACGACTACGAGTTTCTGGGACATCCCGATCCCGCACTTGCCTCCAGCTGGGAGCATTGCCGCAATATCGTCCTGACCGCCGAAAAAGGTGGATTCGACAACATTCTGTTGCCAAGCGGCTATCAACTCGGTCTCGACACGACCGCCTTTGCAGCAGCCATTGCGGTACTGACGGATCGGATCCGCCTTTTGATGGCGGTCCGGGCCGGGGAAAGCTGGCCACCCCAGCTTGCGCGCCAGATTGCCACGCTCGATCGAATCACGGGCGGGCGAATGACCGTCAACATCATCTCGTCTGACTTGCCCGGCGAAATGCTCGCGAGCGCCTCGCGCTACGCTCGTACGCTCGAGGTGATGCAAATCCTCAGGGCGCTGCTGAACGGGGAGAGGCTGTCGCACGATGGCGAGCATTATCAGATCGACATCGACCCGCCGCGCATCACCACGGTCAGCGGCAAGTGCCCGCCGCTCTATTTCGGGGGCCTATCAGAACATGCCCGCGAAGCGGCTGCAAAAGGGTGCGATGTCTATTTGATGTGGCCTGACACGATGCCCGCAGTGCGCGAGATCATTGCCGACATGCGCGCACGCGCCGCGCGACAGGGTCGTTCGTTGAAATTCGGCTACCGCGTACACGTGATCGTCCGTGAGACTGAAAGAGAGGCTCGTGCCTACGCGTCGCGGCTGTTGTCAAAGCTCGACGCAGAGACCGGCGATGCGATCCGCGCCAAATCGCTCGATTCAAGGAGTGTCGGCGTGCAACGGCAAGCTGAGCTGCGCGCTGCGGCAGGCGGAGAAGGCTTTGTCGAAGATCATCTTTGGACGGGCGTCGGCCGAGCCCGTTCGGGCTGCGGCGCCGCTATCGTCGGCGATCCCGATCAAGTGCTCGCAAAGCTCCGCGCCTATCAAGCTGAGGGAATCGAGGCCTTTATCCTGTCCGGCTATCCGCACGCCGCGGAAGCAGACCTGTTCAGCCGACACGTCCTTCCTCATCTCGACCACGGTGCCCTGATCCTGTAGATTACCGGCAATGTTTCGACGCATTGTCCTTTCAGCTGCGTTTCTCCTGCCGGGTGGCTGTGTGTCGACGGTAGCAACGGTGGTGACGGCGCCAGTGAGGCTGGTCGCCAAGGGTGTCGACCTTGCTGCCTCAAGTCACAAAGACTCCGATCGCAAGCGTGGCCGCAAACTGCGCCAGGCGGAGGAAAGGGCCCGCAAATCGTGCCGGCGCGAAGCTGGCGGCAATGACGCTCGCGAACAATGTTTTCATGAACGTGTAAGAAACGAAGGTTATTGAGAACTCGGACGTAGAGACCAAGTAAATCAACGTCGATCGTGATCTGGACAAGGTCAATGTCCGGGCGGCGCATCTTCGAGGGGGAAGCCATGACCGACCACGCCATGACCGACCGCGCCACGACGGACCGCGCCACGATTGATTTCGAGCCGGCGCAAATCAATGAAGCTGGGAACGAACCGTGGAGATCAGCTGAGTGCTCGATCCCGAGCAGCCTGACCGGGACAATCATCGCGACCGCCCCGTTTCTGGCATTGGCGGCCTGTGGAAGTGGCGACAGCGGATCGACGGGAACACCGCCCTCACCGCCGCCTCCAGTGGTGGTCGCGCCAACCTCGACGCAAGCAAGCCGCTTCCTTGCCCAATCGTCAATGGGATCGAGCCGCGCCGACGTCGATGCTGTCGTATCGACGGGCTACGATAGCTGGATCGCCAACCAGCTCGCGATGCCTCGCGCCATTACCTTCTGGGACTGGCTCGTGGGCGCTGGCTATAACAACGCGACCAACATCAACACTGAAAATGGCTACAATAGCGCCGTCTGGCGGCAGCTGGTTTCGGGTCAAGACCAGCTGCGCCAGCGGGTCGGCATGGCATTGCTCGATTTCATCGTCGTCGGCATCGACGGTCTGACCACAAACTGGAAGGCCTTCGCGCAGGCCGCTTTCATGGACGTGTTATGGGACAATGCATTCGGCAATTACCGCGACCTCATGGAAAAATTCACCCTCATCCCGGCAATGGGACTGTGGCTGACCTTTCTTGGCAACAAGAAGGCGAATACCGTTGCAGGAACGCAGCCTGACGAGAATTTCGCGCGCGAACTCATGCAGCTGTTCACGCTTGGGTTGTACAACCTCAATGCGGACGGCACGCAGCAACCGACCGGTAATAGTCCTGTCGAAACCTATAATCAGGACGACGTTTCCGGTCTCGCTCGCGTGTTCACAGGTTTCACGTTTGATTCAACCGACTCGACGATCCCTGATCGTTTGCGACGACCGATGACTCAGGTCGCGACAGATCACGAAACGGGAGCCTCGACATTTCTCGGCACAACAGTGCCAGCCGGGACTGACGGTTTCGGCGCGCTGAAAATTGCGCTTGATGCCATCTTTGCGCACCAAAATATCGCGCCGTTCGTTTCGAAGCAGCTGATCCAGCACTTGGTAACCAGTAACCCTTCAGCGGCCTATGTCGGACGGGTTTCCGCAGCGTTTGCCAATAACGGCAGCGGAGTGCGCGGGGATATGAAGGCGGTCATTCGTGCCATCTTGATGGATCCCGAGGCACGGTCGGACGCGAACATCTCGATCACGACGTTTGGCAAGTTGCGCGCACCGGTGATGCGTCTCACCAATTGGGCGCGCGCGTTTGCTGTCGCCTCGCCGTCTGACGCCTGGGCCATCGGCGACACATCGTCGCCGTTCAGCCGCCTCGCCGAATCCCCGGGGCATAGCCAAAGCGTATTCAACTTCTTTCGACCGGGTTATACACCTCCGCATACTGCCATCGCAACGCAAGGTCTCGTCGCTCCTGAATTCCAGATTACCAACGAGCCGAGCGTCATCGCCTATATCAATTACATGCAGTCGCTGATCCAGTCAGGGACTGGCGACGTCAGGGCGAACTATACGTCGATCCTGACCAAGGCATCAGACTCGGCGGCACTTATCGACGAGATCAATATTGTGTTGGCTGCAAGCGAACTTTCTGCAGTCACAGTCGCAACAATCAGGACGGCCGTGGACAGCATTGGTACGACAACATCGGCATTGCTCAGCAACCGCGTCTACACCGCCATCCTGTTGGTGATGGCATCTCCCGATTACCTCGCACAGAAATAAGGGGATGATGATGACGTCGCAACAATCACGCCGTGCCTTTCTGAAGCGTTCGAGCGCACTCGGGATCGTTGGTGCCGCGAGTCCGTTTGTAATGAATCTTGCAGCGATAGGCGAAGCCGCAGCGGCAACGGCTAGCGACTACAAGGCTCTGGTCTGCATTTTTCTGTTCGGTGGCAACGACTACGCCAATACGCTGCCGCCCTACGACACCACCAACTACAATGCGTATTTCAATAATCGTAAGACCTTGGCTTATCTTCAGCCTGATCTTGCGGCAACGGTACTCAACCCGGTGACACCACTGCCAGGCGGGCGCCAATTCGCGCTCGCACCTGCGCTTGCGCCGCTGTTGCCGATCTTCAATGCCGGCAAGATGGCCGTGATGTTGAACGTCGGCACGCTAGTCCAGCCAACGACCAAGGCGCAATATATAGCCAAAAATGTTGCATTACCGCCCAAACTGTTCAGCCACAACGATCAGCAAAGCTATTGGCAGGCTTCGTCACCCGAAGGGGCAAGTTCGGGCTGGGGCGGCCGCATCGGCGACTTGCTCCAATCGGGCAATGGAACGGCAACGCTGACCTGTATCAATGCGAGCGGTAATGCCGTGTTCCTTTCGGGCAGACAGGCGGTGCAATATGCCGTCGGTGCGACCGGCCCGATCCCTCTGGCAGCAAACGCGACATTATTTGGATCCGCGGCGGGTA
This sequence comes from Sphingomonadales bacterium, assembly GCA_025352685.1. Lineage (GTDB taxonomy): Bacteria > Pseudomonadota > Alphaproteobacteria > Sphingomonadales > Sphingomonadaceae > Sphingomonas_O. The sequence goes on along the minus strand of JANXSN010000038.1, from coordinate 64,515 downwards.
GTACTGCGCTCAAATCGCTGATGACGTCACCGCCGGCGAACCTGTTTGGCAGCGAACATTCAGCAGTCGCGAAGCGTTCGCTTGATCTTTACGCCCAGGTCTCGTCGGCTCTTACCGGCGCACCGACGCTGGCCACTGCCTTTCCGGCGACCAACCTTGGCACCCAACTCAAGATTATCGCAAACCTCATATCGGTAAGCAGCCAGATGGGCGCCAAACGCCAGGTGTTCTTTGCCTCAACCGGTGGCTTCGACCTGCACGACTCGCTCGCTGCCAACGAACCCGGTCTCCTCGCGGGGATAGCGGCAGCGCTTCAGTCTTTCTACGCTGCGACCGTCGAGCTCGGCGTGTCGAACCAGGTAACCAGTTTCACCGCGTCCGATTTTGGTCGCACTCTGCTGTCGAACACCGACGGCGCCGACCATGGCTGGGGCTCGATGCACTTTGTGGTCGGGGGCGCCGTCCAAGGGCGGCAGATCTATGGTGCCCCACCGGTGTTCGCGAACAACGGACCCGACGACGTAGGACAAGGTCGTCTTTTACCGACGATGTCGGTCGATCAATACGCAGCGACGATGGCGAGCTGGTTTGGCGTGTCGGACACGAACATGCCGACCGTTCTGCCAAATATCCCCAATTATACGACCAAGAATATCGGGTTCATCTAAGGCGTGGTGGGCGCGACAGGGATTGAACCTGTGACCCCACCCGTGTGAAGGGTGTGCTCTACCGCTGAGCTACGCGCCCACGCCGAGCGGCGTCGATAGCGCCACCGATGCGATGGTCAATCGATTTTCTGCTTGAACGCGCCGCTACAACGCGGCGCGTTCATCACTTGGGCAAAATCCGTGGACCGCTACGTTCGACCCTGTGCGGAGCCTACTCGAACAGCGCAAGCGTGACTCTCGCAGCTAACGATTCGATTAATTGCAGCTATCTTTAAGACCCTTGCCTGCCTTGAATTTAGGCTGTGTGGAGGCTTTGATCGACATGGGTTCGCCCGTGCGCGGATTGCGCCCCGTCGATGCTTTGCGCTTGGTCACAGAAAAAGTGCCGAACCCTACCAGTCGGACTTCGTCGCCACGCTTCAGGGCGCTGGTAATTGTTTCAAATACACTCTCGACTGCCTTGACTGCATCGCCTTTCGAAAGCCCTGCGTTGTCAGCAACGTGTCCGATCAATTCCTGTTTGTTCATGCCCTGAAATTCCCCATCCTGACAGCCGCATCCGTTACGGAATCGCGGCCAAGTGGACGATACATGACACTGACTCAGTCGCGCCTGTCAAAGCAAAAGCGTCACAAACGGCAAAGATTTGCGCGTTTAGTGCAAAATCTGCAACGCCTAGTGGCGAAGACCATCCTCGTGAACCGCGGGCGTAAGCGGAGGCTGTGCGGCTAACTCGTCGGCTTCGGTCCATTCAATGGCAACAAGCGGCTCAGTGAGCGCCAACGCCAGCACCTCATCGACGTGACGCACGGGAATGATCTTCAACCCATCACGGATGTTAGCGGGAATTTCGACCAGGTCCTTTTCATTCTCCTGCGGGATGAGCACCGTCGTGATGCCGCCACGCAGCGCTGCGAGAAGCTTCTCCTTCAGTCCACCGATGGGCAGCACGCGGCCTCGAAGCGTAACCTCACCCGTCATCGCGATGTCGCGGCGCACCGGCGTGCCGGTCAGCGTCGAGACCATTGCGGTCACCATCCCGATCCCCGCAGACGGTCCGTCCTTGGGGACGGCTCCTTCGGGCAGATGGATGTGGATGTCCTTGCGCGCAAACAGACTTGGCTTGATGCCGTACGATGGCGCGCGTGCCTTGACGAAGCTGAGGGCAGCCTGGATCGATTCACTCATCACATCGCCGAGCTTGCCGGTCGAGCGGACCAAACCCTTGCCCTGCACGGTAACAGCTTCGATCGTGAGCAGCTCTCCACCGACTTCGGTCCATGCAAGACCAGTGACAGCGCCGATCTGGTTTTCTTCCTCGCCGAGGCCGTGGCGGAATTTCTGCACGCCCGCGAACTCGTGCAGATTGTCGGCGGTAATAGTGACACCGACGACCTTCTTTTCGAGGATCTGACGGAGCACCTTGCGCGCAAGTTTGGCGATCTCACGCTCGAGCGTACGGACACCTGCCTCGCGGGTGTAATGCTGGATGAGCGAGCGAAGGCCTGCGTCAGTCAGGACAAATTCATTACCTTTTAAACCGTGCGCCGCGATCTGCTTTTCAATCAGGTGGCGCTTGGCGATTTCGACTTTTTCATCCTCGGTGTATCCTTCGAGGCGGATAATCTCCATGCGATCGAGCAACGCCTGCGGCAGGTTGAGCGTGTTCGCTGTGGTCACGAACATCACATCCGAGAGGTCGATGTCGAGCTCCAGATAATGGTCCTGGAACTTACCGTTCTGTTCGGGATCGAGGACCTCGAGTAGCGCTGAAGCCGGATCACCGCGAAAATCCTGACCGAGTTTGTCGATCTCGTCGAGCAGGAACAACGGGTTCGACGTTCCTGCCTTTTTCAGGTTCGTTACAATCTTGCCCGGCAACGAGCCGATGTACGTGCGGCGATGGCCGCGGATCTCGGCTTCATCGCGGACCCCGCCCAGAGACTGGCGTACAAATTCTCGGCCGGTAGCCTTGGCAATGCTCTTGCCCAACGATGTCTTGCCGACGCCCGGCGGACCAACCAAGCACAGAATGGGACCCTTTAGCTTGTTGGTGCGCGCTTGCACCGCAAGATACTCGACGATGCGGTCCTTCACCTTGTCGAGTGCATAATGGTCGTCGTCGAGCACGGCCTGGGCCGCGACTAGGTCCTTTTTCAGCTTCGATTTCTTGCCCCACGGAAGGCCGAGCAACACGTCGAGGTAATTGCGCACGACCGTCGCTTCGGCAGACATGGGCGCCATTGTCTTGAGCTTTTTAAGCTCGGCAGTCGCCTTGGTCCGCGCTTCGGCCGACAGTTTGAGTTTTGCGATTTTGTGGGTCAGCTCTGCGATCTCGTTACCGTCGCCATCCTCACCGTCGTTACCCAGCTCGCGTTGGATAGCCTTCAACTGCTCGTTGAGGTAATATTCCCTTTGAGTCTTTTCCATCTGGCGCTTCACGCGGCCGCGGATCTTCTTCTCGACCTGTAGTACCCCCAGCTCGCCTTCCATAAACGCGAACACCATTTCGAGACGCTTGGCGGGATCGGCCTCCACCAAAAGCGCCTGCTTGTCTGCGACCTTTACCGAAATATTGGCGGCCACCGCATCCGCCAGACGTCCGGCATCCTCGATGTCGGCGAGCTGGACCGCCGTTTCGGCAGGCAATTTCTTGTTCAACTTGGCGTAATTATCAAACTGATCGACCACGGAGCGCATCAGCGCCAACACTTCGGTCCCCTCAGCTGCACGGTCGCCAACCTCAGCAATGGTCGCCGTCAAATGGCCGTCCACCCCAGTCAGTTCGACAAGCTTGGCACGCCGCTTTCCCTCGACCAGCACGCGCACGGTGCCGTCGGGAAGCTTCAGCAGCTGCACGACGCTGGCAACCACACCCAGGTCGTAAAGGTCGCCGCGGTCGGGGTCGTCTTCGGCGGGATCCAGTTGGGCAACGAGAAAGATCTCCTTGTCGGCCGCCATCGCGGCCTCGAGCGCTGACACGGACTTGTCGCGGCCGACGAACAGAGGGACGATCATCTGCGGGAACACAACGATATCGCGCAGCGGGAGGACAGGGAATGTTTCGGTCATGCGCCGATATATGGGATGAGGAACAGGCCGGTACAACACGGCATGCCTCACAGACGTCGCTGGCCGCTTTTACGACCCGCGTAAAGCGTCTGGAGCGTCCATGAATACCGGGCATTGCGGCGCTGTCGCCAAACGGTCACCCCTGCCCCGCCCTTCGCGCTTTGTTTCGGCATCGTCTCGCCGCGCTGCAAACTGCGGCGTGCGAGACACAGGCGTAACGGTCAGGGGCAGCCCACCATGCAACTCGCGTTGAATGAGCCAGCGTTGCCGTAGTCGCGGTGGGAGCCGACGGATCACATTCCGCCTCGACCGAGCGACAGGGGCGCAGTCGCTGTTCGTCGCTAGGCTGGTCGTCGCTAGGCTGGTCGTCGTCGTCATCGAGATGTTCTTCAGTATGAGGCGATAGCCGAGTACCAATCAGAATCTTGCGGCCCGCACCTGCGGAGATTAAGCCGATATCACGACGGGGCGGTCCGCTGTTGTGCACCGTGCGATTGAAGTTGCCCTTTTTCTGCTGCTGCGGGCGGTGGCGGCAGGCCCGAACAAGACGCGAAACCGGGTAACCGCTCGGCCGTCCTCCACACCAGCTGCGGGGATCAGGGCTTCAGCACACGGGCGCCTGTCGCAGAAGACATTTCGAGCGAAAGGCGATGCTTGAGCAGACCGTGTTCGTCGCCTTGTGCCAAGCGGTTTGAGACCCGCGTCGCAATAAGACGGTCTAGCGCTCGGAAAGCACTTTAAGGCCTTCCAGCCATTTTTGATGCCAGTCATGCATCCTGTTTGGGAACAGCAATTTTCCTACCTGCGCAACAAAACCGTGCTGGGTTTCCTCAGTGATAACTGTGCACCCCGTGACAGTCGGCACAACCAGCCAAGCGTGATAAGCGCGTATGCCCAATGACGTCGCAAGCCACCCGATCCGCGTGTCCGGTACCCATTCGAGCACGCGCGTATCGAGGCCGACGCCGAATGTGCGCCAGCGGAACTGTGCGCCCTCGGCCAAGTCCCCACTACCGCCAACAATCGCGACATTCGACGCGTTGGCATACCAGACTGGCCATTGCGTTGCCCGAACAAGATGGGCCCAGACGACCGATGGGGGCGCGGCAATGGCGATCCGGTTGATGACGTGGATTTTACAATCTGCGGGCGCATAGCCTGCGGGCCACTGGATCACGTCGTCGCACCGATTTACCAAGTGCAGCTTCGTCCCTTATTCTGAGCCTGTAACCAGATCATGAGCGGCTTGAAATAAGCGATCATGGACTTGCCACTCATCTCGCGACTGCCCGTGAAGGCTTGCAGCGCGTCGGGCCATGGCTTTGATGCACCCATTTCGAGCATCGCATGGAAGCGCCTGCCGACTTCCTTGTTGCCGTAAAACGAACAGCGATGCAGCGGCCCCGTCCAGCCAGCCTGCTTACATGCTGCTTCATAAAACTGGAACTGGAGCAATCTTGCAAGAAAGTAACGCGTGTAGGGCGTATTGCCGGGAATGTGATATTTCGCACCAGGATCGAAATTCGTCTCGTCGCGCGCAACGGGCGGAACGATACCCTGATAGTGTCGACGCAGATCGGTCCACGCCGCGTTGTAGTTCGCCGGCTTGATGGTGCCCGCGAACACACCCCAGCGCCACTTGTCGACGAGGAGGCCAAACGGGAGGAACGCAACCTTGTCCATTGCCTGTTTCAGCAACAATCCAATGTCCTTGTCAGCTGCCGGCACCCTGGCGGCGTCGAGCAGGCCGATCTGAACAAGATATTGCGGGGTAATCGATAGCGCGATGGTATCGCCAATCGCTTCATGGAAGCCATCATTGGCCCCGTTTAGATAGAGATAGGGAAGCTTGTTATAGGCACGCTGGTAATAGTTGTGCCCGAGTTCGTGGTGAATGGTGACGAAGTCGTCCCCGTTGACCTTTATGCACATCTTGATGCGCACATCTTCCTTCTGGTCGATGTCCCAGGCACTTGCGTGACAAATGACTTCACGGTCGCGCGGCTTCACGAACTGCGACCGCTCCCAGAAAGTCGGGGCAGGTTCGGCGAACCCCAGCGATGAATAGAAATTGACGCCGGTGTGGACCATTTTCAGCGCGTCGTATCCGTGGGCCACCAGGAGCTGGCCAGTATCGAAACCAAGGTCGCCTGCGCCCTTGGGCGCGACAACCTCGTATATATTGCCCCATTCCTGTGCCCACATGTTACCAAGGAGATCGGCACGGATCGGTCCGGTTTTGGCCTGCACCGCATCGCCATATTTCTCGTTAAGCTGGGCGCGGGTGTAGCAATGGAGCTGGTCGTAGAGCGGCTTGACTTCCCCCCAGAGCTTGTCGGTGAGTGCTGCGAACTGTTCGGGCGGCATGTCATAGCCCGACCGCCACATCGCACCGACATCGCTGTAACCGAGTTCCTTTGCACCCTGATTGGCGATCTCGACCATGCGAGCGTAATCGTTCTTCATCGGCGCGCCGACACTGGTGTGCCAGCTGACCCACATTTCCTTCAGCTCGTCAGGATTGCGATTCGTTCCCATTGCGGCTTCAATGTCGGAGCCGTTGACTGGTTGTCCTCGTAGCGTGCCCTTCCCCTTGCCGTACGTCGAATTCAGCCGCGTCGTGATCGTATTGAGCTCTGTCGCAGCACCCGGTGATGAAGGAGCGGGCAACACAAGGCCGTTGCGCAGGAACTCAAGCTTTCGCTTTGTATCGTACGACAGGCCCGCGATATCATTGAACCGGGCCGCGCCCTTGGCGAATTTGACGCCCAGTTCAGTGCCCTCCGTGCCAACACGGGCATTTATCGCGTCTGTGTCGTCAGTGATGTAGGTGTTGTTGACCCACGCAACCTGACCTCCAAAAATGCTGTAATCAAAATATTCCTTTTCGGCAGTCGCAACGAACGCATCGGCCTCGGCAGCTGTCGTCGTCCCGGCTGGAGGAGCAGTTTGTGCGACGCCCGGTGACGCGACGGCAAGCGCCAGCGCAGAAACCAAAATTCTCTTCAAATGAATCCTCCCAACGGCTCTGTTGTCATTCCATCTTGGGCGACGACCTGAATGGAATCAAGCGGTGAGGAATGCGGCGATCGCCTGCCCCAGTTCGGGCTTGGTCACGGCACTCATATGGCCGCCCGGCGTCAGCAGGAGCGTTGCGTCTGGCAACGCTGCAGCGAGGTCCGCCGCCGACCCATTATCGTCGTCTTCATCCCCAGACAGAACAAGAGTCGGGATGCCGATCTCGGCGATAGCGTTTGCAGGCGTATCTACAAAACTATCAAGCAAATGGCGCAGCGCGACGGGATCGCCCTTGGTCGTCTTCAGGAACGCTTCGGCATTCCATTCGGGCGTGAACTTCTCAAAACTACCAAGGTGATCGAGGATATTTGCAAAATACGCGCTGCGTCGCTGGGCTGCCGTCAATCCAGAATAACCCATGCCCGCTATGACGCAACGCCGCGGCGTTGCGCCGCGCACCAGCATTCGCACTACCGTTCGCGCCCCCAGCGAGTAGCCGCCGAGATCATAATCGTCGAGCTCAAGATGGTCGATCAGTGCCATCCCGTCGTCGGCCAGAACGTCGGGTGGGTAGCTCGCAACATCATGCGGCTTGGCACTTGAACCGTGTGCCCGCAAATCGGGCATGATGACGCGCAAGCCCCTTGCGGCAATTGCCGCTGCATGGCCGAACCGGACCCAATTTGTCAGCGCGTCAGAAAAATAGCCATGGAGCAGGACGACCGGCCTACCCTCACCCAACTCACGGTAAGCAATCTTGCTCCCGTCGAACGATGCAAAACGGTGAATCTGCAGGACAGTCATCGCGCGAGAGCTACCAATCAGGCCGCCTTCTTAAGATGCCGCCGACCTAGAAGTTCCGCGATCTGCACGGCGTTGAGCGCTGCGCCCTTGCGCAGGTTGTCCGAAACGCACCAGAGGCTCAGCCCGTTTTCGACAGTCGGGTCCTCGCGTACCCGGCTGACATACGTTGCATAATCCCCGACGCATTCTACCGGCGTCACATACCCGCCGTCTTCACGCTTATCGACCAGCATGATGCCGGGCGCTTCGCGTAACAGACTTTGCGCCTTTTTAGCCGATATCTCGTTTTCGAATTCGATGTTTACGGCTTCCGAATGGCCGACAAAGACCGGGACGCGCACACAAGTCGCGGTCAACTTGATCTTGGTATCGAGGATTTTCTTTGTTTCGACCATCATCTTCCATTCTTCCTTCGTCGATCCGTCATCGAGGAAGCTGTCGATATGCGGGATCACGTTGAACGCGATCTGCTTGGTAAACTTGCGTGCCTCTGCGCTGTCGCCAACAAAGATGTTGCGCGACTGCTCGAACAGCTCGTCCATTCCTTCTTTTCCCGCTCCTGAAACGGACTGGTAGGTCGCGACGACGACGCGCCTGATTTTGGCATAATCGTGCAGCGGCTTGAGCGCGACGACTAACTGTGCGGTGGAGCAGTTCGGATTGGCGATGATGTTGCGCTTCACATAGGTGGAGATCGCCTCGGGATTCACCTCCGGCACGACCAACGGCACATCGGGGTCCATCCGATAGAGCGACGAATTATCGATCACCGTACAACCCGAAGCGGCAAAGCGCGGGGCATGAGCCCTGGCCCCTTCCGAACCAATCGCGAACAAAGCCATGTCCCATCCGCGCGGATCGAAATTCTCGATGTTTTGAACCTTGAGCATCTTGCCGCTGTCGCCCAGCTCGACTTCTGTTCCCTGGCTGCGCGACGATGCAACCGCAGCAATCTCGTCGATCGGAAACTGCCGTTCGGCGAGGATGTTGAGCATCTCACGCCCAACATTGCCAGTCGCGCCCACGACCACAACCCGATAACCCATGACCTAGCTCCTTCGATCGCGCCCCGCTAACGCTGCGGTGCAGCGTTGTCCATTGGGACCGCGTCGAACGCGACCGTCAGGCGGGACTGTTGACTGTTAAATGGGATGGTTCCGTGCCAGAAATAAGAGGGGAACAGAACCAGTTTTCCCGGTCGGGCCGGCACGACAAGACGGGGCGGCAAATCCAGCCCTAGAAACGCTTCGGGTACGCCAAACGCCAGTGCACCAGCGCTGTCGCTCGAAGCTACTTCGGGCGGCAGCTCGATATATGCCGCCGAGCTCAACCACCCGGCGGGATGAATGTGGCTGATGTGATGCCCCGCGCTTCGCAAGCGTACCGACCAGGACCCCGCAAAGTTGAAATGCCCGCTATTGCGGCGTAGGAAGGGGTGCGTCGCATCTGTGGGCAACGCGGCCAGACTATGGGTCACGCCCCCTGCTATTTTCATCCTGAGCGCAGCGATGTCCGCGCCGGCCTTGTCAAACAGGATGCCCCGCGTTTGGGTTCCGCCCCGCAAGGATTGTTCGGCAGGATGTTCGAGCGTCAAATGAAGGAGCGAAAGTGTGTGTGCAGTCTTGGCGAGGTCAAGGCCGCTGAGATCGATTTCCACGACCAGCCGATCATAGTCCGCGAGCCAGTGCTCGCGCGGATCGGCGGTCAATCGCCAGATGACCGTCAGGAGCGCCCATGCCGTCTGGTCGTCGGGCGCAAGCTGCGTGGCAGTCAGCGCGGCTGTCTCAGCCTTTGCCAAATCGCGTGTTCGAACATAAATTTGGGCCATCGTCGCATGGGCCGCCGCATTATGCGGTTCTATCGCCACTGCCCCTGCCAACTTATCGAGAGCAATCGTGTCTTCGCCGCGCCAGGAATGTGCCTGTGCAGCCAGAATGCTGAGCAGCGGCTCCGACCCGAAGCGCTTCTCGGCGTTGCCGACCAGTTCGAGGAGCTGTTCGCTGTCTCGCAAATCCTTCGCCGCTCCGAGCGCCGACATCCAGAGCAAGCCGGAACCCGGCACCCGAGCGAGTGATTTGTAGTATGCGTTGAGGGCTTCACCGCGACGCCCGATTTGCGGGAGCAGGCGTGAGAGCGTTTCGTGAGCGTCGATGACATCAGGATGATCGGCGAGAAGACTTTGATATTGAGCAACCGCCTCGTCGAAACGCCCTTTGTCGGCAAGTAAATGCGCCCACATTGTCTTTGTCTCGGGCGCCTGTAACCCGCCAGAAAGCGCTCGGCCGATCGCCACGATGGCCTCGTCGAGCCGATCGAGGCGTCGTAATTCGACGCCCTTGTTGTGCCACGCAACCACGTCGTTTGGATTGCGTGCCAGAGCGGCCTCGCACGCGCGCAATGCCGCCTCGGTCGTTGCTCGATCGGGCGCGGTCATTCGTCGCCGGGGACATGACGCACGTTTCGGTTGAGGAAGGCTAAAATCGTCCGCCACAGGTGCACGCTGATCCCGGGCCCGGCAAGGCGATGGGTTTGACCAGGATAGACCATCATCTCGAACGGCCTGCTCGCCGCCTGCAGCTTGGCGATCAACGCTGTCGAATTCTCGAACAAGACATTGTCGTCGGCCATGCCGTGGATCAATAGCAACGGGTCGGCGATGCTATCGGTGTAGGTGAGTGGATCCGCTCGGGCATACGCACCCCCAGGATCCTGCGGCATTCCCATGTAACGCTCGGTGTAATGAGTGTCATAGAGTTCCCATTGCGTCACGGGCGCGGCAGCAACCCCCGCTGCAAACACGCCGGGTGCGCTCTCGAGTAAGCGCAGCGTCATATAACCGCCATAGGAACTCCCGTAGACCGCGACGCGCTTGGCATCGACCCAAGGCTGCGACTTCAGCCAATCGACGCCCTTGAGCTGGTCCTGCACTTCGACCGACGACATCGCGCGATAGATCTGATCTTCGAAGGCCTTACCGCGGTCTGGCGTACCACGGCCATCGACCGAGAACACTGCCCAGCCCTGTTGAACCAGATATTGTTCGATCCCGCTCGCCCATGTGTTCGTAACCTGACGGCCAGTGCCGGGCCCACCGTAAACAATGACCAGTACTGGTGCTTTGGCGCCGTCAGCGAGTTTGGGTTTGAACAGCTTGGTTTGGAGAACCGATCCATCGACTGCTTTGATCGTCCCAAACGTCGCAGCGACATGGGCTGCGATATACGGCGTATAGGGATGCTCTCCTTCGATCTTGTTCTCTTCGATCCACGACACCCGTTTGCCGTCGAGGTCGGCAAGATATGCCTGTTCGGGTTGGCTTTGACTCGACCGCGTAACGATCATGCGAGCACCACTGGCACTGCAGGTTTCGGCACGCGCGCCGTCCCGAGCGCAGGTCCAGGCGCCATTCGCAGTTAGTTGCGTAATGGCACCGCCGTCGATCGACACTGCATAAAGTTGCTGCTCGATCGGTGTTTGGCGATTACCGGTGAAGACGATGCGCCCCCTCGTTCCGTCGACCGCAATCACTGCGCGCACGTTCCAGGGACCCTTGGTCAGCTGGGTCCAACGACCCCGATTGTAGCGGTAGAGATGGCTATACCCGTCGCGCTCCGACGACCAGATTATGCTCCCGTCGCTCAACGTGCGGAAATTGTCGTTCAAATTAAGCCAGGTCCTGGCATGTTCAGTGAACACGACGCTCGACGCGCCGGTCACAGGATCGACCTTGAGAAGATCTAGCGTTTTCTGGTCGCGACTTTCTCGCTGGACGTAGAGCGTCTTGCCGTCTTCTGCCCAGTCGACGCGCGCCAGATAACAGTCTTCGTTCGCGCCAAGATCAACTTTGGCAAGGCCCGTGCCGTCGTTTCTCATGACGAAGAGTTGAACCGTCGCATTCGCTGCTCCGGCACGCGGATATCTCTGGTCGTAGATTTTGGTTCCGTCGGCCCCGATGGCTGCGCGGCTGATAAGCGCAACACCGCTTTCATCAACGCGCGCGACCGCGATGCGTGCATCGTCAGGGGACCACCAGACACCCTTGGTTCGGTCCATTTCTTCCTGCGCAACGAACTCGGCAAGACCCCAGCTGACTGCACCGCCACCGTCGCGCGTCAGGCGGTTCTCGACGCCGGTGACAAGACTGGTGACATGGAGGTTCTGGTCGCGGACGAACGACACGAACTTGCCCTTCGGACTGATCGCCGCGTCGAGTTCGCTTCCAGGCGCGTTCGTCAGGCGACGGATCGTTCCGTCGAGGCTCGCAAGATAAATGTCGCCGTCGAGTGGCACCAGCAGCGACTTACCGTCCGCCGCCCACTCGTACGCGACGATCCCCCGCGTGCCACCGATGCGCGCCCTCTCGCGCTGCATCTTTTCAGCTTCAGACAACTCTCCCCCGCCGAATTTAGTCGAATCCAGCAGCATGCGCGCGGCTCCGGTTTCGGTATCGACTGCCCACAGGTCGAATCGCTCACGGTCGTCCGCACGCGGACGCAAGGAAGTAAGGAGCTTGCCGTCGGGAGACAACTTGAGCGAACGAGGTACCGAGCCGCCAAGGTTGGGTGACGCAAAAACGCGTTCGAGGGTGAGTTTTTTGGCAGCGTGTTGGTCAGCCAACGCGGGAGCCGATGCAACAACTGCCAGCGCATACGCCCACTTCAACATCTTGATCCCCATATAGCGTCACGCTGAATTCATTTCAGCACCTACCCATCCACGAACTCTGCGGTTCATGCGGGCACCACCCTGAAACAAGTTCGGGACGACGGCAATATCGGAATTTCAGCGTAACTCGCTTAGCGTCAGGCGTGATCGCCCCGCGTGTCACGACGTTCAGCGATACGCGCCGACTTGCCGCGGCGACCGCGCAGATAATAGAGCTTGGCACGACGCACCGCACCCTTGCGAATGACTTCGATGCTGTCGATATTTGGCGAGTAAAGCGGAAAAACGCGCTCGACGCCTTCGCCGAATGAAATCTTGCGAACCGTGAAGTTCGATCCCATGCCCTTGTTCGAACGGGCGATGCATACGCCCTCATAATTCTGAACGCGGGTGCGCTCGCCTTCGACAACGCGTACGCCAACCTTCAACGTGTCACCTGGACGAAATTCGGGGATCGCCCGCTTGGCAGTATGCTTTGCGATGTTTTCGGCTTCGATCGTCTGGATGAGGTTCATGCCCCATTTAATCCTTATTCTTTCGTCGCGCGTCAGAGGCAGAGCGGACCCGAGCGTCGATATGACGCTCCCAAAGATCCGGTCGGCGTAACCGTGTATCGTCTTCCGCCTGACGTTGCCGCCAAGCTGCGATTTTCGCGTGATCCCCCGATCGCAACACTTCAGGGATCGCACGCCCTTCCCATTGTGCGGGTCGGGTATAGTGCGGATACTCCAAAAGCCCCGTCTCGAAGCTCTCGTCATTCCCGCTTAACGGCGCGCCCATTACGCCGGGAAGGAGCCTGATGCAAGCGTCGAGCAAAGCCAGTGCGCCGACCTCTCCACCGGACATGATGAAGTCGCCAACCGAGATCTGTTCAATCTGCGGGCGCGCATCGAACAAACGTTCGTCGATGCCCTCAAAGCGACCGCAAACTATGGCAATGCCAGGGCCGCTGGCCAGTTCGCGGACGCGCGCCTGTGCCAGGGGTGTTCCACGTGGCGTCATGGCAAGGACGGGTGTGGTTGGCTGAACTTTGAGGGCATGATCAACGGCAGCCACGAGAACGTCCGCACGCATGATCATCCCCGCACCCCCGCCGGCAGGAGTATCATCAACCGATTTGTGTTTGTCGGTTGCGAAATCACGAATCTGGATCGGTGAGCAAGACCACTTCTGCTCCCTCAGCGCCCGCCCCGCCAACGATAATCCTAACGGACCAGGGAACATTTCAGGGTAAAGAGTCAGGATTTGGGCAACAAAAGTCAATTTCGTGACCGGCCGAAAAGAAGATGTGAGGTCAGGCTTATCGCACCCATGCAGCACGTTCCTACTGTAGCTCTTTAAGAACCGCTGCATCGATCAAGATGGCGTGCATTATTATTCCACAAACGCTGCGTCAATCACCGCGCGTTCGCCCCATTCGGGTACGGAATCGGGACGCATCGGGACCATGAAGCGCTTTTTGTCCGGTTTCTCGATTTCGATCACGTCACCCGCGCCGAAGTTTTCGACTGCAACGATATGGCCCAGGTCCGTGCCGTCCGTGGACACAGCACGCAAGCCAACCAGGTCAGCATGATAATATTCGCCATCGGGGAGCAGCGGAAGTGTATCACGCGGAACCGTGAGGACGGTGCCGCGGAGGCGTTCGGCGGCTGTGCGATCAGGGATTTCAGCAAAACGGGCGATGTTTCCACGCAGCGACTTGAGTGTTAGCGCACCATCGTTGAAGCTCTGGTAACCCGTCAGATCGTCGGTGAAGAATTTGAGCTTAACCTCGCCGCCCACGCCATGCGCGCCAGCGATTGCGGCGAGCGTAACGGGGCGGCGCGGATCCAAGGCTTAAGCCTAAGCCGTCTTTTCTTCAGCCGTCTTTTCTTCGACGGCTTCGGGCGCTGTGTGCACCGGCTCAACGGCGGGCACTTCCTCGACGGTGGCTTGCGCCGGCGCTTTTTCGACCTTTGCCGGCTCAACGAGCGCTTCCTCGACGACAGCTTCGGCCGGTACATGTGCAGCGTGAGGCTGTTCAGTGACCGCGTTGTCGACAGCAGCTTCAGCAGGTGCCGTTTCAGCGACTGCAGCTTCGACGGGAGTTTCCTCAACAGCAGGGTGCTCGGCTACTGGCTCTGGCTCTGGCTCTGGCTCTGGCTCTGGCTCTGGCTCTGGCTCTGGCTCTGGCACGGCAGCAGCCGCTGCAGCGGCTGCTGCGGCTTCAGCTGCCTTCTTTTCCTGCTCCTCGACGCGCTCGAGCGCCTTTTCACCGGGTTTGCCCTTATTGGGGTTGTTGCGCGCGGCCCGCTCGCGAACGCCTGCGACGTCGAGGAAGCGGGCAACGCGGTCGGTCGGCTGTGCGCCGACGCTCAGCCAATGCTTGGCCCGCTCTACATTCAGCACGACGCGGTTGGCGTCGTCCTTAGCGAGCAACGGATTATAGCTGCCCAAGCGCTCGATAAAATTGCCATCGCGCGGACTACGCGCGTCGGCAACGACGATGCGATAATAGGGGCGCTTCTTCGAGCCACCGCGCGAAAGACGAATTGAAACTGCCATTGTCTTACTTCCTTCGTTGATCTGATTATCCGGTTGAAGCTATTTCTTGAAACCGGGCGGCATTCCACCGCCCAACATGCCGCCGAGGCCGCCCGCGCCACCGCCCATCATCCCCATCAGCGCCTTCAGACCGCCCATTTTCTTGAGTTTTTTCATGGCTGTTGCCATTTCCTGGTGCATTTTGAGGAGCTTGTTGACCTCTTGCACGGTCAGGCCTGATCCTTTGGCAATGCGGATCTTGCGCTTTGCCTGCAGCAATTCAGGCTTCGCACGTTCTTTCGGCGTCATGGAGCCAATGATCGCGTCCATATGCACGAGCGTCTTGTCGCTCACCGCACCCGCGGCCATTGCCGCTTGCGCTTTTTTCATGCCAGGGATCATTCCTACGAGCGCACCAAGGCCGCCCATATTCTGCATCTGCTTCAATTGCATGCGCAGGTCGTTCATATCGAACTGGCCCTTTTGCATCTTAGCTGCGAGCGCTTCGGCGTCCTCTACCTGGATGCTTTCGGCGGCACGTTCGACGAGCGAGACGACGTCACCCATACCTAGGATACGGCCTGCGACACGGCTCGGGTGGAACAGTTCGAGACCGTCGAGCTTTTCACCGGTACCGACAAACTTGATCGGCTTTCCGGTGATCGCGCGCATCGAAAGCGCCGCACCGCCGCGCGCATCGCCGTCCATCCTGGTCAATACAATGCCCGTCAGCGGCACCTGATCGGAGAAACTTTTGGCGACGTTGACTGCATCTTGCCCAGTCAGACTGTCGACGACGAGCAGTGTCTCGGTTGGAGCAGACGCCTGCGATACGGCACGCATCTCGTCCATCAGCGCCGGATCGACATGAAGGCGACCAGCAGTATCGAGGATCAGGACATCATAACCCTGCAACTTGGCAGCCGTCAGCGCGCGCCTCGCGATATCTACGGGCTGTTGACCCGTCACGATCGGCAAGGTCGCCACGCCTGTTTGAGCGCCGAGCACGGCGAGCTGTTCCTGAGCGGCAGGGCGGTTGACGTCGAGTGACGCCATCAAAACCTTCTTGCGGCCCTTCTCTGTCAACCGCTTGGCGATCTTGGCCGACGTCGTGGTCTTGCCCGACCCTTGAAGGCCAACCATCATGATAACCGCGGGCGGGGCGACCTCGAGATTGAGATCGGAGGCCTCGGCGCCCAACATTTCGGTCAGCGCGTCATTGACGATTTTGACAACCTGCTGCCCTGGCGTGACAGAGCGCAGCACATTCTGGCCGATGGCCTTGTCAGTGATGCTGTCGACGAACGAGCGCGCAACTGCCAGCGCGACATCGGCCTCCAGCAGCGCCACACGCACTTCACGCATTGCCGCGCGTACGTCCGCTTCGGTGAGCGCACCCCTGCCCTTCAACCGATCGAAAACGCTTCCGAGGCGATCGCTCAGCGTGTCGAACAAGTGACCTTCACTCCTAATCTTTGACCATGCAAAAAACGCCAGCGGACGAAACCTCGTCGGCTGGCGCGCACAATAGTGCACATGGACATCGCTCATCGATGCCGGCAGTCGTCTAGTCGCGGCCTGTATCGGCGTCAACGCGTATCGTTTACACTGGCGTTTACAGCTTTTTCACCCGTGCCCGTTACAGTCCATGTCCAACGTACGCAGCAGGGGCAGTCCGTGACCGAAAAGACCAGCGCCCGTTCGAGGACGGTCAACGCGCGCAACGACATTTTGACGGGCACGATTGTGCTGGTTTCGATCGCGCTTTTCGTGGGAACCAGCGGACGGCTTTTATCAAGCACGATCGATATGCTCTTGGGGGTGAGCGGCGGCAGTGACCGACTGCTCGGCGTGGCGGTGCTGCTCAATGTTGCGCTGATCCTGTTCGGGTGGCGGCGGTATCGCGACCTGACGAACGAGATCGACGAACGCACGGCTGCCGAACAACGTGCCAGCTTGCTGGCGTCGCGCGATCCTCTCACCGGCTTTTACAACCGCCGCGCCGTAATCGAACAGGGCACGCAACTCATTCAGCGCGCGTTCCGGCGACAAAAGGCCGTCGCGCTCCTGATGCTCGATCTCGACCATTTCAAAAACGTCAATGATGTCCACGGCCACGCCATCGGGGACGCCCTGATAAAAGCTGTTGCCTCAGAAATCGCCGGCTTGATCCCTCCCTCTGCAATCTCGGCGCGCTTGGGGGGCGATGAATTTGCTTGCCTGTTCGCCTTCGATCATGCCTATCCGGATGTCGTCGAGCGGGTTGCGCAGGCTATCGTTTCGCGATTGGCACAACCTTTCGATGCCGACGGCATCCATACGCATATTTCGGTCTCGTGCGGGATCGCCCGCTCGGAGTCCGACTGCACGGACGTCGATGCGTTGATGCGCCGCGCCGACATCGCGATGTATGCTGCCAAGCATCAGGGCCGCAATCGCCACAGCTGGTTTGACGCATCGATGGAGCGCGAACTTCAGGCGCGCAACGAACTGGAAGCCAGCATGCGGCGCGGCATTCCGGGCGGTGAATTCGTTCCTTATTTCGAACAGCAGATCGATCTGACGACCGGCCAGCTGCATGGTTTCGAGATGCTCGCCCGGTGGGACCACCCAACGAGGGGCTTGGTCTCACCCGAATTGTTCATACCGATTGCCGAAGAGACCGGCATGATTGCCGACCTCTCGCTTGCGGTCATGCGTGCGGCACTGTTTGAGGCGCGCAACTGGGATCAGGGGTTGACGCTGTCGGTTAATATTTCGCCGATGCAGCTGAAAGATCCGTGGCTTGCACAAAAGATCGTGAAGTTGCTGGCGGAAACCGGCTTTCCGGCAAACCGGCTCGAAGTCGAAATAACCGAGACCTCGCTGTTCGAGAACCTGGCGCTGGCACAGTCGATTGTGGGAAGCTTGAAAAATCAGGGCATCCGCTTGTCGCTCGACGATTTTGGCACCGGCTATTCATCACTCGCGCACCTGCGCGCGCTCCCGTTCGACCGGATAAAGATCGACAAGAGTTTCGTGACGTCAATCCTCGACAATCCTGAAAGCGCCGCCATCGTAAATGCGATCACCCGCCTCGGCGAAAGTTTGAGCTTGCCGGTGACCGCCGAAGGCGTTGAAGATGTTGCGATCGAGGAACGCCTGCGCCAGCTTGGTTGCCACAAGGGCCAAGGCTGGCTTTACGGACGTCCAACCTCCATTCCCCAGACGCGCACACTGCTCGCTGAACGCAACCTGCTGCCCTATGCGCGCACCGCCGAGCCCGTCGCCGTTGAACCAATTACCGAAGTGTTGCCGGCCGCTGCAGCAGCGCTGCGCCGCACCGCCTAATGGACTTGACGCTCGCTCGTCCCTAGATCGCGGCCATTATGGCCCGTTTTCACAAGATGC
This sequence comes from Sphingomonadales bacterium, assembly GCA_025352685.1. GTDB lineage: Bacteria > Pseudomonadota > Alphaproteobacteria > Sphingomonadales > Sphingomonadaceae > Sphingomonas_O. Next base: position 46,372 of record JANXSN010000038.1, on the reverse strand, counting down.
ATGGACTGGGAAACGACTTTGTCGTCATCGACGCGCGCGTCGCGCCGGTCGCGATGTCGCCGGCGCGTGCATGCGCGATCGGTGACCGTCACACAGGCGTCGGCTTTGACCAATTAATCCTGCTCGAGCCAAGTGACACAGCTGATGCTGCCATGCGCATCTGGAATGCCGACGGGGGTGAAGCGCAGGCTTGCGGCAATGCGTATCGTGCGGCCGCTGTGCTGATCGGCAGGGCGGTTCTGCAGACGCAAGCGGGCAAGGTGACGATTGCGCCCAGTGACACCGGTGCTACCGCCGAACTGCAACCGCCGACATTTGAGTGGCAGGACATCCCTCTCGCCTACGGCATGGATACCGCACCCATTCCGATCGGATGGGACACGCTGAGCGAGCCGACCGCGGTCAACGTCGGAAATCCGCATGTCGTGTTTTTTGTCGAGGACGCGCAGGCAATCGATCTGGCGGCCCTTGGCCCCCAGATCGAGCATGATCCGCTTTTTCCCGAAAGGATAAATGTGAATGTTGCGGCAGTTCAGGAGGATGGACGTGTCGCGCTGCGAACATGGGAGCGTGGCGCGGGCCTGACCCGCGCATGCGGAACCGGAGCCTGTGCAACGGCGGTTGCAGCGATTCGGTCGAAACGGGTTTCATCGCCCGTCGAAGTTGTCATGGCCGGCGGCACGCTGAGTATTGCCTGGGCGCCGGGAGAAGCGATCCGCATGACGGGTCCGGCCACCTTTGTGTTCAGCGGTGAAATTGACTGGGACATGTTTCCTTTATGAGCGTCGAAGTTATCGATTTCGGTTGTCGGTTGAACATCGCAGAGGGCGCATCGATCGCGCGCACCCTTGTCGCGACCAACGATACGATTGTCATCAACACGTGTGCTGTGACCAGCGAGGCCGTGCGTCAGGCTCGGCAAGCAATCCGCCGCGTCGGACGACGTCGGCCCGACGCGCGGATCGTCGTAACGGGATGCGCGGTCACCACAGATGGTCCTGCGTTTGCGGCAATGTCCGAAGTTGCCGAGGTCGTCACCAAAACGTCGCTGCGTGATGCTCGCCCGGCACTGACGGCCGATGATCATGCACGCGCCTTTGTAGAAGTCCAGAACGGGTGCGACCATGAGTGCACCTTTTGTGTGACCACATTGGCACGCGGCGAGAGCCGGTCGCTTGATCCCCGGGCCATTGTGGAGGTAATCGCGGCGCGGGTGGCGCGAGGACAACGCGAAGTCGTGCTTACCGGCGTCGACCTCACGAGCTACCGTCCTTCGCTCGCTGAATTGGTTGGAACGATTCTGCGCAATGTGCCTGCCCTTCCCCGCCTCCGGTTGTCGTCGCTCGATCCGGCTGAGGTTGATGAAGCCTTGTTCGCTCTCATCGCGTCCGAGCCGCGCATCATGCCGCATGTTCACCTCTCGTTGCAGTCAGGGGATCCCATCATCCTGAAACGCATGAAGCGCCGCCATTCGCCCGAACAGGCGGTTCGACTGGTGGCCCGTCTCAGGCGGGCGCGCCCGGAGATTGCTGTTGGCGCCGATCTGATTGCCGGTTTCCCAACCGAGACTACCGAGAGGCATGGTAAAAACCTCGCCATTCTCGACGCCTGCGATATCATGTTCGCTCATGTTTTTCCGTATTCGCCGCGACCAGGCACAGCCGCAGAGCGTATGCCGCAGGTGGCCGCCGGCGCCGCGCGCGCGCGGGCGCGCGAGCTTCGCGACCACGCCCAAGCCCGCAAGCAGGCGTGGCTTAGAACACTCGTGGGTAGTTACCAGGACGTGCTGGTCGAGGCCGACGGGTCGAGCGGCCATGCGCCGAATTTTGCCACTGTCGAATTCGCCCCGACGCAGGCGCGTGGGAGCATCGTGCCGATGCAAATCGTTGGTGTCGTCGGCGACCGCCTTCAGGCCCGTATCGCATGAGCGAGCGGAGCTGGAGCCAACGATTGTTAACCGGCTTCAGGCGGACGTCTGAAAAGCTTGGAACTGGGCTAACCGACATCGTTGCACGAGGCCATCTCGACACCGCCACACTGGATACGATCGAGGACGTCTTGATCGCCGCCGATCTGGGTGCGCCCACCGCCGCGCGGATTCGGGCCGAACTTGAGGATCGCCGCTTCGAACGGGGGATTGACGAGACCGGGCTGCGAAAGGTGATTGCTGAAGAAATCGCCGAGGTGCTGGCTCCGGTCGCCAAGCCACTGAAAATCGACGCTTTCCCGCGGCCGCAGGTGATCCTTGTGATCGGGGTTAACGGATCGGGCAAAACCACTACGATCGCCAAGATGGCGCACGCGCTGATCGAGCAGGACTATGGTGTCATGCTGGCAGCGGGCGACACGTTCCGTGCTGCTGCAATCGGTCAGTTGAGGGTCTGGGCCGAACGACTTGGCGTGCCGATCGTAACGGGTCCCGAAGGTGGCGACGCTGCAGGCGTCGTTTATGATGCCGTCAAACAGGCGACGGCCACGGGCATCGATGTGCTGATCGTCGATACCGCGGGCCGGTTACAGAACAAACGCGAGTTGATGGATGAACTCGCAAAGGTTCGTCGCGTGTTAGGGCGCCTCAATCCAGCGGCGCCGCATAACGTCGTGCTCGTGCTTGATGCGACGACGGGACAAAACGCTTTGAGCCAGATCGACGTCTTCAAGGAAATGGCCGGGGTTACCGGGCTTGTGATGACAAAGCTCGACGGCACAGCGCGGGGCGGCGTATTGGTTGCCGCAGCAGCGAAATACGGCCTGCCAATCTATGCAGTCGGCGTCGGTGAAACGATCGACGACCTGCGTCCGTTCGACCCTCAGGAACTGGCAAATGCAATTGCAGGAGTGGAACAGTGAGTGACGACAAGCCAAAGGGCGTCAGTAACATGGGATTACTGCTCGACTATGGACCGCTGATTGCGTTCTTCATTGCCTTCAGGCTGGCCGGCGTGTTCGTTGGCACAGCCGTGTTCATGGCGACGATCGTGGTGGCAGTCGTGGTGTCCAAAGTAAGAATTGGGCGCGTCTCGCCGATGCTTGCGCTTTCAGCAATCCTGATTGTTGGCTTCGGCGCGCTGACGATCTGGTTCCACGATCCCCGGTTTATTCAGCTCAAACCGACCATTATCTACGCCGGTCTTGGCAGTTTGCTCTTGGGAGGTGCTTTGCTCGGACGCCCCTTATTAAAATACGTTCTTGAGGCAGGATTTGAGGGACTGGGCACGCGGGCGTGGCTTGTGCTGTCTCGAAATTGGGGCCTGTTCTTTCTCGGCATGGCCGTGCTCAACGAGATTCTCGTACGCAATCTCAGTTTTGAAACCTGGCTGGCAGTGAAGATCTGGGCACTGATCCCCCTCTCGATGGCCTTCGGGATCGCCCACATTCCCTATATGCTGAAAAACGGTCTCGGTACCGAACCCGATGTTCCGCCGACACGCTAACCTTGCTGGTCGGCCCGCGAGGCGCCCTTTCCGTCTAGGTTTTGCGCGACAAAGTCCCAGTTCACTATGTTTGAGAGCACCTCTTCGGCAAACTTGGGCCGCGCATTGCGATAGTCGATGTAATAGGCGTGCTCCCACACATCGAGCGTCAACAGCGGCGCAACGTTGTGCGCGATGGGCGTGTCGGCGTCGTGAAACGACGTAACCTTCAACGTCTCCTCGTCAAGCACGAGCCACGCCCATCCGCTTGCAAAATGCGCAACAGCTTCGGCTGCAAGTTTCTTAACCAGCGCATCGGTCGATCCGAAATCGCGAACGATAAGTTCTGCCAGTTTTCCAGATGGTGAGTGTTTGGTCGGCGACAGGCACTGCCAAAAGAAGCTGTGGTTCCAAACCTGAGCCGTCTGGTTGAAGAGCTGTTTATCACCCGGGGCCGTATGGTGCGTAATCAGGTCGACCAGCGACATGCCGCCCAACCCCTTCGCCGCTACAATTTCGTTCGTCTTGGTCACATAGGCCTGATGATGCTTGCCATGATGGAAATCGAGCGTCTCGCCCGACATATGTGGCGCGAGCGCATCGCGGGGATAGGGCAACGGCGGAAGGACAAAGGGCATCGGCAAAGGTTCCTCAACGGGATTTAAACGTTCAACGTTCGAAGCGACGTTCGGTCGCATTGCTCAAGCAGGTTTTTCACTGACATCGTGTTCGAACAGTCCGAGACGCTTCATTGCGTGGCGAATCTGATCATAGCTTAACCCGATGGTCTTGGCAGCGGCACGCTGGTTATAGCGGCACCGTTTCAGCGCTTGATCGATAATATCACGCTCATAGGCGCTGACCGCAGCGCGCAGATCCCGGACTTGGGCGGTGTTCTGTCGCGCAACGACAGGCTCAGCCGTACCACGCTGCTCGTCCAATATCGGCGAACTGGCCGTGGTCAACATTTTTGGCATCCACGGCGATAGGAAGGGGTCGAAATCGACCGCATCGATCGGTCGATCCTCGTCCTGCCAGCGATAGACCGCGCGCTCGACCGTATTACGCAGTTCACGGACGTTACCCGGCCAGTCGTAACGTTCGAGCACTTCCATGACACCAGGCGAAAATCCAGGCCATTGACGCCATTCAAGTTCTGATGCCATTCGTCGCCCGAAATGATTGGTTAGTACAGGCACGTCACCGGTACGCGCGCGAAGCGGCGGCAAGGTTACAACCTCAAACGCCAACCGATCCAGCAAATCGGCGCGGAACCGGCCTTTATCGACCAGCGAGGGCAAATTTTCGTTCGTGGCGGCAACGATTCGAACATCGACACGCAGCGGTTTATTGGACCCGATCCGGGTAACCTCGCCGTATTCGACTGCGCGGAGAAGTCGCTCTTGAGCACCGGCGGAAAGGGTGGCCAACTCATCAAGAAACAACGTGCCACCATCGGCTTCCTCAAATCGCCCTTCGCGCGCCCTTGTGGCACCCGTAAAAGCGCCCGCTTCGTGCCCGAAGAGCTCAGCCTCAATCAGCGTCTCGGCTAGTGCTGCACAGTTCATGACAATCAGGGGCGCCGCCCAACGAGGGCTCAAGCGATGCAAGCGCTCGGCAACAAGCTCTTTGCCTGTACCTCGTTCGCCGACAACCAGAACCGGACGATTGAGCGCCGCAGCGCGGCTGGCGCGCTCAATCGAATCGAGAAAGGCGAATGACTCGCCGACAACCTGACTGCCCCTATCCATTACCGATAGTTAGCGCTTATTACTTACTATTAGCAAATCGTTTTTAGTTACACTTTCCGAATATGGCTGTTTTTCGCCATTCTATCAGTTGGCACGGTTTCTGCAAAACTGTTCATGTCCCGCCGCCCGCGACGGAACAACAGACAAAAACAGGTTTCAGGAGTTAACGCCATGTTCGTCACATCTGCCCCCAAGTTCCGTGTAACCGCCACTGCCTTTGCGGCATCGATGATCGGTACCGCGCTCGTTTTCGCTATCCCCCAGGCTTCCCAGGCTGCCACGACCCAAAGCAGCTTTGTGGACAATGTCGAAGCCCAGCTGAAAAACCAAGCGTGGGCGCCGACCAGCGATACCGGCGTTGCAACGATCGCGGTTCGCATCGATGCGAGCGGCAAGGTGCTGAGTGCCCAGGTGGCGGGATCGAGCGGCCATGCCGTGCTCGACCGTGCGGCCCTGTCGACAGCAAAGTCGGTTAGCTACCCCAACGGCGACGACGCGCGAACGGTCGCTGTTGTCCTGACCTTTGGCCATGCATCGCGGCCCACCAAGTCAGAGACCACCGCGTTGGTCAACCACTACGTCAACGCCAAGGGCGAAGCCATGGCGGCACAGAACCCCGCACCCAACGCAGGGTGAGCGGGTAAATTCCGGAGCGGGTACGCCCTTCCCTGGCAAGCCCCCGCCCGCTCCGGTAGAATGTTGTTTAGTAACAGAAAGGCCGTTTCCATCATGGGTATCTTTTCCCGCACCCGCGACATCGTCGCCGCCAACTTCACCGACTTGCTCGACAAGGCGGAAGACCCGGCCAAGATGATCCGTATGATCATCCTCGAAATGGAGGAAACACTCGTAGAAGTTCGCGCCACCGCTGCCCGGACCATCGCCGATCAAAAGGAAATGCGGCGTCATATCGGCAAGCTCGGTGCGCTTGAAAGCAGTTGGGAAGAAAAGGCCGAGCTTGCTCTTTCGAAAGGTCGCGAAGACCTTGCCAAGGCGGCTCTTGTCGAGCGGCAGAAAGCCACCGACATGGCTGAACGGCTTGATGCTGAAATCGCCGTCCTTGACGATGCTCTGAAAGCATCCGAGGCCGACATCGCCAAGCTTCAGTCGAAGCTGCGCGATGCCCGTGCCCGCCAGTCAGCCATCGCGACCCGCATGGAAACGGCACACAACCGGATCCGTGTCCGCGAAGCCTATTCAGGCGACCGCGTGCAGGATGCGTTCTCGCGGTTCGATGTCCTCGAAAAGCGCGCCGATCTTGCGGAAGGCCGCGCCGACGCGCTCGCTATGGGTGCGCCCAAAACGCTCGAAGAAGAGATCGCCGAGCTTCAATCGTCGGAAAAGGTCGATGCTGCGCTTGAGGCTCTGAAGGCCAAGGCCGCAGGAAGGGCTAACTGATATGGGTGCGCTCGAAGCCCTCATTCCGCTGTCGGCGATCCTGGCCATTTTCGTCGGGATGCCCTGGTTATTTCTTCATTACACGACGAAGTGGAAGCAAGCCAAGACACTCACCGTCGATGACGAGAATTTGCTCGACGATCTGAACGACACCGCACGACGCCTCGAAGAACGCGTCATCACGATCGAACGGATCATGACCGCTGAAAACCCCAATTGGAAAAACGGCTGAATCGCCGTTCTCAGGAGATTTGCAATGTCTGCACGTCGCACGTCCTTCTACCTCGACAAAGCCAACGCCAAATGGCTGGGTGTTTGTGCCGGCATCGCCGACTACACCGGAATTGACCTGACCGTTGTGCGAATCGTCACGGTGCTTGGGACGATTTTTGGGTCAGGAGCCTTGTTGGTGGTTTATCTGATCATTGCGTGGATGGCGCCGCCCAAGCCGGTGGGACTTTACGAAAACTCCGATGATGCCAAGTTCTGGCAAGGCGTCCGCCAATCGCCGTCGCGTTCGACGCGTGACGTACGCGCCAAGTTTCGTGATCTCGATCGTCGCCTTGCCGAAGTTGAAACCTATTACACCAGTCGCAACTCGAGCCTCGCCAACGAGATCGACAGCTTGCGCTGAAGAGGAACATCGCATGGACAATCTATTTTTTCTCAGAGGTTTTTTCCCCGCCATTGCCATCATCTCTTCGGTGGGAGTCGCTGGATGGGTCGTGACGACCTGGCTGCGTGTCAAGAACGGCTATCCTCTTGACGGCAGCTGGGGCCAGGCGATCTACCCCAGATGAATGAGGAGACGGTGGAGCGCGTCAAATTGCTCAGCCAAGAGAACGCGCAGCTCCGCGCCGAACTCGGCTCGATCAAAGACCGCCTTGCCAATGTTGAGCGCATCGTGACTGACGAAGCGCATGGATTGACCCGCGAAATCGAGCTTTTGCGCTCGAATCCCGCCAACTAGGACGAACCGCTGTGAACGACATTGCAAGCTGGATCTGGGTTCTTATCCCTTTGGCCGCGATCGGCATCGCGCCCTTCAAAATGTGGATCCGTGTGAAGGAACGCCAACTCGAACAACAGTCTGCCATGACGGCCGAAAAAGCTGCCCAATACGCTGCGCATACTGAACGGCTTGAACAACGTGTCCGCGTTCTCGAGAGAATCGCCACGGACAAAGGAGTGGAACTTTCCGAAGAGATCGATGCGTTGCGCGACAATCCACTCAACTAGTCGAACACTTTAAATAGCGATATGTTTCTAAGGGAGTGCAACCGATGAACCCGTTCGAAATGGTTGTTCTGATTGTAGGCATCGTGATGGTCTCGAGCGTGCTGAAAGCCCGCTATGGCGTCACCAAGGACCGCAATGGGAACGAAGTAATCTACCGCCCGGATCCTGAGGCGGGCCGGATGAAGCAAGAAATTACCCAGTTGAAAGAGCGCATTGCCGTTCTCGAGCGACTGGCCACTGACGACAATGGCGCACGCCTGCTCGATCGCGAGATCGAGAAGCTGCGGTGACAGGAGCAATGACAATGGACAGTCTGCTGCTTTATTTCAGCATGGCGATGACCGCTTTGGCGGCGAGCACCGTGCTCGGCTTGATCGGCCTTAAGGGTTTCATGGTATGGATCGACCTCAAGCGCGCGGAGATCGGTAACGCCATGACATCCACCACTCCGACGGTGGGTCAACGCATCGATGTGGCCGATCTAAAGGAGCGGGTACGGCGACTTGAGGCTATCGCAGCCGGGGTGGATATTTGATGCAGGTCAGTTAGAGCGCGGTTGATGACCCTTCCCGCGCTCTCTGACATACGCGAAGACTATGAGCTTCTCGACGCCGACGACCGTTACCGATTGCTGATTGATCTGGGTCGCGACCTCGAGCCCATGCCAGACGCGCTGAAGACCGACGCGACCTTGGTTAAAGGCTGTTCAGCCAGTGTTTGGGTTTACCCAACCCGAGACGGTGACAAGCTTCATTTCCTCGCCGATTCTAACGCGGCGATTACCAAGGGCATCATCGCGCTCGTTCTGGCAACCGTTCAGGATCGCACGCCGCAACAAGTTGCCGCGATTGACATCACTGCCGAACTCGGTCCCTTCGATCTCAGCCGCCAGCTCAGCTCCAATCGCACTCAGGGCATTCCCAATATGATTTTACTGATCCGCTCGACCGCAGAGCGGTATCTGGTGGAATTCGGCCAATAAGCCTGTCCCTTGTCCTTGTTATTGCTGCTCAGCTCAGCGTGGCGAGCAGGCCCTTGAATCCGAGCGATTTTCTTGATGGTCGCGCCATAGCCGGCGTGACGGGCGCCCCAGTCGTCATGCTGACACTGACGCTCGCGGCGAGCACATGGATCAAACGCCTGGGGCCGACGGCGAGCGTCGCGCTCGACGGCCAGCCGGTGCAGGCGCGCTGTGTCGACAATACGATCGAACTCGACGGAACAAGCAGTTTCGATGCGGCTGCAAAACTCGCGCGCGCCCTCACCGGCAAAGCGCCTTTACCCGACAGCCTCGAGGAGTAACGCCTTCAGTTGGCTGGGGGGCGTAGAATGGTCCACGATAACCCACTGACTTGGGCGTCGCGAGTCGTGCAGCGCGACCGCGCCTTTTGGACACACTCCAAGGCACTGCGTTTTAACGACTTTGATCCCGTGGGGCTTGAGTGCGCGTTTAAGCGGCTTGGTCAGCTTGTCCTTGATCCGGGCGCGCTTGAAACATTTCTCGCATGCCATCACGATCGCCGTTGGCTTGGCCTTGCTGAACCGGATCATTCAACAACGCGCCGTTCTTCAGCTGCCCGCAGCACGTCCCACGCGGCCTGAATCTCGCGGAACCGCTGGACGGCCTCAGGATCATCGGGTTTCAGATCGGGATGATTAGCTTTTGCAAGTCCGCGCCATGCGATGCGGATGTCCTCGAAACTCGAATCGCTCGCAACACCCAGCACGCCAAGAGCACGCATCTCGTCACGCGAACGGGTGCCGTCGCCGGGACCGGCCCATTGGTGATGCGAACTCTCACGCCAACCACCGCCTTCGGTTCGTTCCTTGGCCTCACGGGCCGCGGCTTCTTCAGGACTAAGGCCTTCGAAGTAATCCCAATTGCGGTTGTACTCACCCGCGTGAGTCTCGCAGAAATACCAGCGGTCCGGGCTATTTGGCGATTTCGGCGCAGGCTTGTCGCCGACCGCATCGCAGCCGTGCCGATCACAGGTTCGGACGGTCGTGGCTGCCGTTTCCGACCCATACTCGCGCCATCGCGGGAAACCCCAGTCGAGCGAACGTGTTGTGCGGCGCACCATAAGACGTGCACCTAGGGACTGGCGTGCCGATACGCCAGCCATGAAGACCAACCCGCAACTAATTCGAGCGCCGACAGGCCTGACGCCTCGATTAAGGCGCACGGCAAAGCCGAATCGCTGATCTTCAAGCTGCGCGTCGATGTCACGCCCGCCGCGCACACGGGTGCCGTTCGCGAGCGTGCTCGTGTGCCAGAGGGTCTGTAAGCCGGGTTCTGTCCTCACCTTTCGGCGATAGGCGACCATTCCTCTAGGACTGTCGTTACCAATAGCCTCAAGCAATCAACCCGGACGACGGAACCGAGCAGGCCCATTTGCCGTCCCTATTCGATCTTGCTCCCGGTGGGGTTTGCCCTGCCAGCCTTGTTACCAAAGCCGCGGTGCGCTTTTACCGCACCGTTTCGCCCTTACCGCGCCGAGACACGGCGGTTTGTTTTCTGTGGCACTTTCCCTTGGGTTTCCCCAGCCGGGTGTTACCCGGCACCGATACTCTGTGGAGCCCGGACTTTCCTCCCCCGCTTGCGCGGCGGCGGTCGCCCGACCCTCTGGCACGCACAAGCCTTACTCGTCGCCTTGCGGTTTGGGAAGCAGCAGCGCAAGCAGGATTGCCCGGCACTCACCGTCAATCGTGCCGTCTATCAACTCAGAGCGAAAACGGCGCTGGAAAGCAACGATCGCGGCCAACTGGTCGGTGACGTCGTAGCCGAAGCGCTGGAGGGCGAGAAGGAAGCCGCCATCGGTCCAGTTCGGATCGATCAGGTTTTTGGTCGGTCGTGGCAACGCGAGGCGATGTTTTGCCAGCTGTGCCCACGGAAAGAGCTCGCCCGGGTCTTGCTTGCGTGCCGGCGCGATATCCGAATGACCAACAATGTTACCCCGCGTAATCGCGTACCGGGTCTGGATATCGGACATCAACGGGATAAGCGCGTCAATCTGCGCGTCCAGAAATGGGCGATAGCCGAACTCATGGCCGGGGTTGACGATCTCGATCCCGACACTCGCCGAATTGACGTCGTTAATCTCTCGCCAGTGCGATTTGCCCGCATGCCAGGCGCGGTCCTTCTCAGCGACGAGGCGCATCACTTGCCCGTCCTCAGCAATCAGATAGTGCGATGACACTTTCGCCGCAGGGTCAGTCAGCCGAGCGACCGCGTCGGCTGCACTCGGCATCCCGGTATAATGCAGCACGATCATTGTGATCGGCAGCGCACGCGTATCGAAATTGGGCGACGGCGTTTCGATCAACTGTCCCTCACGCTTTCCGCTTCCTTGGCACCGGCTGTCCGCATCGTCACGATGGCAACCCCGGCCATCGCGATCACCCCACCTAACACCATAACGGGGGTGAGCGGATTGCCAAATACCAAGCTGGACGCGAGGACACCGACCACGGGTGCGCCGAGCGTTACCGGAATGACCGTGCTCACCGGATGCCGTTGCAGCAACCACGCCATGCCACCCGATCCAATCAGCGTCGAGCCAAGGGCGGAGAAGGCGATCCATGCAAAGGCGACGGTCGGTATGGCAACGGCCCCCGTCATCACCGGTCGTTCGAAGAAAAGAGCAAGCGGCGCGAGGACAATTGTACCGCCAAGCCCTACCCAGGCATACATCGTGGGGATCCCGACACCGATCAACCGACGCTGCAAGAGCGATCCCGTAGCCCAAAGCAGGGACGCAAACACGGTCAGGAGAAGTCCCGAAATCTCCTTTGCTGCCATGGGATCGAACACCAAAAGCCCGCAGCCACTCATTGCCAACGCCATCCCGGCAATGCGGATCGGTCCGATCCGCTCACCTAAAAAAATGATCGCCAAGATCAGTGAGAATGGCGCGCCGAGCTGTCCTGCAATGGCCAACGCGCCGATGTTTTGGGTGACCGCCAATGACAGATTGACGATGGCGAAGAACGCGCCCCCGATCACCATCGACAATGCGATAAGATCACGCATCCGCCCCGGCACAACCCGAAGCCATGGGAGACAAACGACGAGAACCATCGCTTGCCTGAGCAATGCAGCAGTAAATGGCGGCACCAGGTTGACCGACATTTTGACCGCAATGATGTTCAAACCCCAGACGAGGTTGATCGCCAGAGCGACGGCAAGATCGCGCGGCCCGAATCGCGCAGGCGTGGACATGAGAAGTGCTTAGCGGTTCGCTGCCTGCAAAAGCGAACGGGAAAGATCCGTAGAAGCGATGTAGAGTCCGCGCATGTCGGGATGAGACAAGAATCGATCGGTTTGGCCAAGTACGGTTTCCCCTGCACCGAGCATCAGGATGCCGCCGGGTTCGAGTGCTGTGGCAATGCGATCGAAGACCTGAGTGCGCAGCGGTACCGAAAAATACATCAGGACGTTTCGACACAAGATGAGGTCGAACTGCCCAGGGGCGGCGTTGCGAATGTCATGGGTGGCAAAGCGGATGTCGCGCTTCAAGGCCGGATCGACCGTCCACTCCTCGCCATCCTCGCGGAACCAGCGCAGCATTGTGCGCACCGGCAGCCCGCGTTGAATCTCAAACCGGCTAAACCTGCCCGCCTGCGCTCGATCCACCGCTTCTCCCGATATATCTGTTGCCAGAATGTCGAACTTCCAGCCGGCCCAGCGCATGCCGCCGTCACGCAGCATCATCGCGAGCGAGTAAGCCTCTTGTCCGGTCGAACACGCCGTCGACCAGATTCGAAGACGTTTGGTCGCAGCACGCGACTTCCGGAGCGACTCAAGCGCGTCCATTTCGAGCTGGTTGAAAGCGGCACTGTCTCGGAAAAACGATGTTTCGTTGTTGAGCAATGCCTCGACGGCCTGTGTAGCCAGCGTCGCGTGCGTGCTCCTCGTCATGAGTCGGACAAGGGAATCGATCGTCGTCAGCCCCTGCTGCCGTAGCAGGGGCTTTAGCGAAGCCTCGATTCGCCAGTTGCGCGCGGGCGACAGCTGCTGGCCGGTTCGGGATTCGAGCAAGCCCGCGAGGATGCGCGTGGCGGCCGACGGAGTTGCGGGATCGATCATACCGATCCGCGCCGAACAACGTGTTCAGCAAGGCACGATGGCTCCGCAACCATGCTGGCGAGACCGGCGCGTGCGATGGTGCCCGGCATGCCCCAAACCGCACTGCTGGCGTCGTCCTGCACGATCACCGAACCACCCCGAGCGACAATCTGAGCGGCGCCGTGCTCGCCATCACGTCCCATTCCCGTCAGGACAACGCCAACGGCACCCGCTCCGGCGGCCTCAGCCGCCGCGTTGAGCATCGGGTCGACCGACGGGCAGCAGCGACTGACTGCAGGTGCGGACGACAGTTCCACGCGAAAAAGACCCTGAAACGCACGAACAGTCAGATGTGCGTCACCCGGAGCAATAAGGATTTCGCCTCGGCCCGCCCATTCGCCCGCCCGAGCGACCCGCGCTAACCGCCCGGCCATTACTGCCACCTGATCGGCAAAATACGGCATAAAAGTCGGCGGCAGATGCTGTGTGATCAGGATGGGGGCATCGAACGAGGGAACGATATTTTCGAAGAATTCCGTCAGCGCCTTGATGCCGCCGGTCGACGCGCCAATGGCGAGCAGGGCAACAGGACTGGCAAGTTTGGGACGCAACGCGAACCGGACGGGATTGCGCTCTACACGGCGCGCGCGGCCTAGGCGCAAGACACGTTCGATCAGCGTCGAGCCAAACTGCTGATTGAGGTGCCCGATCGATGGCTTGGCAAGTGTGTCGGCTGCCCCCAACGCAAGCGCGCGTAGCGTCGCCTCGGCCCCTTCACGCGCCGTCGATGCCACAATGAGAACCTGAGCGCCACGCCCCGCATCAAGCAATTCAGGGAGCGCGGCAAGACCGGTGATTCCCGGCATTTCGATATCGAGAAGCACGACATCGGCCACTTGACGCTGCAGCCAGCCGATCGCGGCAGACGCACTGTCCAAAGCCGCGGCAAGAACCAAACCCTGCCCGCTATCGATGATGCAAGAAAGTGCAGCGCGCGCGACAGCCGAATCGTCGACGATCAGGACGGAGATCGGGCGGTCGGACACGGCATTCGGTACCAGGCGAGCGGCGGCGGTCACCGTCGCGCCCTCAAGCAACGCCGGTAAATTGCAGCTTGCTGGCGAGCGTGTCGCGGTCGAACGGTTTCATAACGTATTCGTCAGCTCCCGCATCGAGCGCGGCACGAATATGGGCCGTGCCGTTTTCAGTTGTGCAAAACACAACTTTGGGCCGAGGAGAAATATCGGAACTGCGCAATGCGCGCAAAAATTCGATGCCGCTCATGATCGGCATGTTCCAGTCGAGCAACACCACATCAGGCACGGCCGCGGCACAACGGTCGAGTGCTTCACGCCCGTCTTCTGCTTCGTCGACAATAAAATCGAGCGTTTCAAGGATATGGCGAGCCACTTTGCGGATCACCTTGGAATCATCGACGACGAGGCATGTTCTGGACATTTGAGACCTTCGGGAGGAGGACCGTGCTTGGCGCTGAGTGCACCCTAGGTTGCACAGGTAACTGGTAGGTTAACCGATCAGGTAATGCTCCCACGCGAAACCAGACGGCGCGCGTCAATCAAAATGGCAAAGCCGTCGCCCAGGTTAACCGTCCCCGACGCGACCTCTGCCCAACCGTCCTGCATCGGTGCAAGGCCCGTCGCCGACAGACCCGGGTGCGGGACAACATCATCAACCGCATCAACTCGGATCGCGTAGCCATGGCCGTCGATCGACAGAGTCACGGCACGGCCGTTGTCGCGCAGGGCGACGACGCCGACGGCACGGGCGCAATCAATCACGGTGACAACGCGGCTGCGGATCGCGGTCAAGCCGCGCACTGCCGGGGGTGCCATTGGCACTGGCACGACGGTATCAATGTCGACAACGGCATCAACCGTCTTTGCATCGAACGCCACGCGCTGATCGCCGACGCGGGCGAGAAGCAATAACTGGGTCATGCCGGCCTCCGTCCGGCGGTCGATACAAGCTTATGTAGCGTCGTGCGGTCATAACGGTCGACGGCAACGCCGCCGTCTGGGCCCCTGTTAAGGGCAATCTGGTGCCGGGCGCTGCCTGCAACTTCATCGCCATCGAGATGGATGACAAGGTCTGCGTCGGCGTCGTTGTCAGAACAAAATCGTACTTCATATCCCGCGGCGGCAACGAGCGGTGCAAGCATCGCTCGTGCCCACGGCGTGGACTCGAGCGCGATCACAGCGACCCGGCGTCGCGGCACGCTGACTGTCGCGAAGTCAAACAGACCGAAGACGTCGAGCAACAAAATAGCTTCGCCGTCGATCTGCAGCAGGCCTTCGACAGCGTGTGTATCCACCGGCACAGCTCGCGGCATGGGGATCAGGTCATGAACGGCGATCACCCCGAGGACGACGCGGCGTGTGCCATCGTTGAGCAACAGGGCGGGTATGGCCCGCTGTTGTGGCAGTTCACCTTGCGCAGGCGCTGGCATATAACGGCCGTCGACTAAAACAAACCGCTTACCCTCGACATCAGTCCAATCTCGATCGTCGGTCTCGATCAGGCGCTCGATCACGGCCGCCCGGACTGCAATCTTGCGTCCGTCGAACGCTGTCGCGACCAGCACCGAAGGCGCTAGCGCTTCGGGCGGTTCAGTCCGCGCAACGAGCGTATCGACGCCTGTGCGCTGCAACCCGCCGAGTTGAGCAAGGCCAGTGGGATCGAGAACCACGATTGGTTGTCCGTCATCGCCAAGACTTTGTCCGGCAAAAATCCCGTGTGACGCCAATTGGGGAGCCATTGGGCGAACGACAAGCTCCTCGTGGTCAGCGACGGTATCAACTGCAAGCGCGAAGCGACCTCCCGATGGTGTCGTCACCATGACGACCAATGACGGGAGAGCGACACCCATTTTGAGCAACGAGGCGAGAACAAACGCTGGGTGCGCCATCTCGCGAACCACAGCGACCTTGCCCCCGCCGAGATCGTCAAGGCGTGCTGCGCCGTCGCGTAGCGGTACGACTTCCTCGATTGCGCCGCGCGGTATCGCGAAGCGCTGGCCGCCCGCGACAACGATCAGCGCATTGACAATGCTCAACGTCAACGGGGCCTTAAGCGTAATTGTCAGCCCGGTTCCGGGCCGGTTCGCCAGAACGACATTTCCGCCCAAGCGTTCGACATTGGCACGAACGACATCCATGCCGACGCCGCGCCCTGAAACATTTGTAACCTCGTTCGTCGTCGAGAGCCCGGGTTCGAACATCAGCGCGGTCGCGTCCGCCACGTCGAGTGAGGCGGCACGGGCAGGATCCATGATTTTGGCAGCAACGGCTTTTTCGATCAAACGTGACGTATCGACGCCACGACCGTCGTCCGAGATTTCGATGCTGACCTGATTGCCCGATTGCAGCGCCGCGATACGGATCGTGCCCACCTCAGGTTTGCCAATTCTGACGCGATCCATCGGCGCTTCGATCCCGTGGTCGATGGCATTGCGGACGATGTGAAGCAGCGGATCGCGTATTGACTCGACCATCTCGCGGTCGATCTCGACATCCTGCCCGCCGAGATCGAGCGCAACCAATTTGCCGCATTCGCGCGCGGTGTCGCGAACGAGCCTCGGCAACGTGGCGAACAACCGATCGATTGGCTGCATTCGCGTGCGCGTCACGCTGTCGCGCAATTCCGCAACAATCCCGCCGAGTCGCTCGAAGCGCGCGGCAATCTCGCGGTCATCGTGGCCCCGAACGCTTCGCGCCAATTCGTTGCGGACAAGTACAAGCTCGGACACCTGATTCATCATCGACTCAAGAAGCGGTACGCCGATTCGGACGGTCCGCGCTTGCGCCGGCGCAAACGGCGTCGTCGGGTTATCAAGGGAAATACGGCGATCAAGCGCATCGATGAGCGCTAGATCTCCCGCAACATCAGGGGGTTCGATTTCAGAATCTGCGTCGAGAGCAGCGACGAGAGTTGCGATGCGATCAATGATCGATAACATGGTACCGACTAGCGATCCGTCGGCGGTACGTGTGCCGTCTCGCATCCCGGCCAATGCGGATTCGGCGGCATGCGCCAAGGCCTCGATACGGGGGAGGTCGAGGAAGCCGCAGCTCCCCTTCACTGTGTGAACGAAGCGGAATATTTCGTCGAGCCGTGCCGAATCAGTCGGCTGCGCCTCCCACGCAACAAGTGCCTCGGAAACGCGCTCGAGCGTCTCTCGAGTTTCCGAGACGAACTCGCCTGTCAGCTCATCCATCACTATCGCGTCCCAAAATCATAGACGTGCTATGGCAGGGACTTGGTTAAGGAGGACTTAGGACCGCGCGAGCGTGGCCCCGAACAACAAGAAACCCCCGTCGGCGGGCGAAACCATAGCCGTGCCACCGCTGTCGACCGCAAGCCGGTGAACGAGCCAGGCCGCTGCTGCACGGGGCGTGAGCTCGCTGTCACCGGTCTCGCCGGTCAGGGCATTGCGCAATTCCGGATCGAGGACGAGCCGTGGCCCTTCGGCACGGACTGCAATTTCGGTTTTACCGTTGCCGACCTCTGCTCCAATATCAAGCCGACCGCCGCGCACCAGCGCATCACCTGCGATCAGCACGAGGTTCAACAGCACCTTGATCGCAGTTTTCGACAAAGTTGCTTCATTGACAAGCCACCCGATCTCGATGCGTCCGTCACTCCCGAATAGTCCTTCGATTGCTGCCTTTGCCTCACGCGCATCGACCGCATCGCCAAAGCCACCGGCAGCACCAAATGCCAGACGGAAGAACTTCAGCTTGTTAGCCGATGCCTTGGCGCTTTCGGACAACAACTCGAGACAGCGCGCGCGCATATCGGGGTCGGTCTCGTCAGCAAGCAGTTCCAACCCGTTGTTAAGCGCTCCTACCGGGCTCAGCAGGTCATGGCACAGCCGCGAGCAAAGCAAGCTGGCAAAATCGACCGGCGCAATCGTCATATTGAGCAATCCTCGTAAGATCGTCGTGCTTTGGCGGACGTCACGACGTCACGCAAGCGCGGGGCTGCACTGAGAGCACGACCTCGACAAACGACGCCGTTGTGTCGGCCTGCCACGCACGGACTTTTTGCCCGTCACAGATAAGCCAGTACTCGCCGATCCGACCGATTGTCGCCGCGTCGATACGCGACGGCGTCGCCTGTCCCGCGGGATGCGAATGATAACATCCAATCAGCGCCCGACCCCCGGCCCTTGCTGCGCGCATGACATCGAACTGAACGGCCGGATCGACTTCGAACCGGACGGTGGGATCGGTCGCCACATTTGCCGCAGGCACGATCTCTTCAATCCAGTCTTGGGTCCCGAGCAGCAGGCCGCAAATCTCACGATGCGGCTCAGCAGCGGCGAGCGCAACGATCCGTTCGACCAACCCGCTTGATATCGCCACTCGCATCGCCACATCCATAAGCGATGACGACGGGGGTTTCCACGATTTCGGTAACGATTGCTGAGGGTCTGGCCGGGATGCGGCTCGATCGAGCGCTGGCGCTATCCGTGCCCACGATCTCTCGCGAACGACTAAAGTCCCTCATTTCATCGGGACAGGTCCGCTCGGGGGTTGTGCTGTCGCGCGATCCAGCGGTGAAAGTCGTTGCCGCGGGCGAATTCGAGATCGATATTCCCTTACCCACTGCAATGGCCAACGAAGCGCAGGATATTGCGCTCGAGATCATGTTCGAAGATGAGCACCTCCTCATCGTCGACAAGCCTGCCGGTCTCGTCGTTCATCCCGCAGCAGGCAACCTCGACGGGACGCTCGTCAATGCCCTGCTGCATCACTGTGCCGGGCGACTGTCGGGCATCGGCGGGGTTGCGCGACCCGGGATTGTGCACCGGATCGATAAAGATACATCGGGACTGTTGGTCGTCGCCAAGACCGATCGCGCGCACGAGGGCCTGTCTTCTCAGTTCGCCAAGCATAGCATCGACCGCCGTTATGCCGCGATTGTCGCAGGGTTACCGATCAGCCAGCGCACCATTGATGCGCCGCTTGCACGCAGCCCGCACGACCGCAAGAAAATGGCGATTCAAGCCCGGGGCAAACGCGCCGTGACACATTTTACGCTGGTGGAACCACTGCGCCGCGCGGCAATGATCGAATGTCGGCTTGAAACGGGTCGTACACACCAGATCCGCGTTCATCTGGCCTCGATCGGACATCCCTTGCTCGGCGATCCCGTCTATGGACGGAACCGACCGGAACATCGCGACGTTTTGCATCTCTTGGAGTTCAAGCGCCAAGCTTTACATGCCGCGCATCTGGGCTTTATTCACCCGGTGACAAGCTTGTCTATGTCGTTCGATAGCAAATTACCGCGCGATATGCAGGCCCTGTTCACCGCACTTCGTGTATGAGCCATCATATATCCGTCCCGGCATGAATCGGGCGACAGGGAGTAACCTTACGTCATGGCTGGTGACAGCAATCTACCCGCAACGATTCCTTCGCTCGGTACCGAGGCTGGGCTCAACCGCTATCTGTCGGAGATCCGCAAGTTTCCGCTGCTTACGCCCGAGGAAGAATATATGCTCGCCAAACGCTTTTCAGAGCACGGCGATCCGGAGGCCGCTGCCCGACTGGTAACGAGTCACCTGCGACTCGTGGCAAAAATCGCCATGGGTTATCGCGGCTACGGCCTGCCGGTTAACGAGCTGATTTCCGAAGGAAATATCGGTTTGATGCGGGGGGTGAAAAAGTTCGAGCCCGATCGCGGGTTCCGGCTGGCCACCTACGCGATGTGGTGGATTCGCGCGTCGATCCAGGAGTTCATCCTGCGCACATGGAGCCTCGTCAAAATCGGGACAACCGCAAACCAGAAGAAACTGTTCTTCAATTTGCGCCGCATGAAGGCCCGCATCAACGCGTTCGAGGACGGCGATCTAAAACCTGAAGACGTCACCAAAATCGCAACCGATCTAGGTGTCACTGAAGCCGAAGTCGTCAGTATGAATCGCCGCATGGCGATGGGCGGCGATACGAGCCTCAATGTGTCGTTCAATGAGGACGGCGAGGGACAGTGGCAGGATACCCTGCCCAGCACAGCACCGTTGCAAGACGAGGAAGTGGCCGAGTCTCAGGAGCGCGTTCACCGCCACACAATGCTGGCCGAGGCTATGGAAGAGCTTAACGAGCGAGAAAAACATATTCTGACTGAACGTCGTCTGGCCGAAGAACCCAAGACGCTCGAAGAACTGAGCCAGGTCTACGGCGTCAGTCGTGAGCGTGTGCGCCAGATCGAGGTCCGGGCGTTCGATAAGCTGCAAAAGGCAATGATGAAGATCGCGCAGGGCAACGGAACGCTTGCGCTTGCCTAACTCGAGCTTTTGAAAAGATCTGAGACAAGTTCCAAGCAGGCTTCGACATTCGGGCAGCGGCTTTACAAGCCATCGGTGCTTTTGATGTTGGCGCAACGCTTGGGAAAGCTGTGCAGAAGCGAGGCGGTATGGCCAGCGCCGGGCATCAGTTGGCCGGGATCAACGGCTCGGTCCATTGTCGCGCGAGCGGCTTCCGCGTGGCCGCGTTCGGGAAATCCCAGACCGGCTGAAAGAGACGGTCGTAGCAAGAAAAGTCAGATCCACCAGGTCGCGGATCATAGCTCTCGACCTAATTGCCGCGCATCGAACAAGCCAGTATCGCGGCTCGCATGGCTGCATCGCGCACGCGTCCCCTTGTCTCTCGTATCTGGCGTTTCGCGTGGCGCGTCGCGGCATATTTGATTGTCGGATCGATCCTTTGGGTCGTGGCATATCGTTTCGTGCCGCCACCATTCACGCTCACAATGCTGCGTGATGTTGCCGGCGGGCACAGCGTGTCGAAAGACTGGATGCCGCTCTCGAAAATCGACCCTAACATGGCTCGCGCGGCGATCGCGGCTGAAGACGTCAAGTTTTGCACGCATCACGGTTTCGATCGCCAGGCAATTGAAGCTGCGATAAAACGTAATGCGCGCGTTAACGCGAAGCGGCGCGGCGTCCTCCGAGGTGGGTCAACGATCTCGCAACAGACAGCGAAGAACGCGTTTCTGTGGCAAGGGGGCGGCTATGTTCGCAAGGGGCTGGAGGCGTGGTTCACCCTGCTGATTGAAACGATCTGGGGCAAGCACCGCATTATGGAAGTCTATCTCAACGTTGCCGAGACAGGCATTGCGACCTACGGCGTCAACGCTGGATCGAAGCATTATTTCGGTCACGACGCGAGCGCGATGAGCCCGACCGAAGCAGCACGCATGGCTGCCGTCCTGCCGCTTCCCAAAAAGCGCGAGGCCACTATTCCAAAGGGGTTTACGCGCCGCTACGGAAATTCGATTGCAGCCCGCATTGGCGTCGTGCGCAACGATCGTTTGGACAGCTGCCTTAGATAGGCAGCTTGAAGCCTGGGGGCAGCGGGATGCCCTGCGTCATCTTGCCCATAGCCTCTCCGGCAACCGCATCGGCCTTTGCCCGCGCATCGTTGAACGCCGCGGTGATCAGATCTTCTAGCATCTGCTTTTCGGAGGGCACGATCAACGAATCGTCGAGGCTCACACCGATAATGCGCCCCTTTGCACTCGCGCGGATTTTGACGAGGCCGCCACCCGATGCCCCTTCAACCTCAATGCCGTCGAGGCTGGCCTGTGCTTCGGCCATTTGCGCTTGCACATTTTGTGCCATTTTTAGAATATCATCCAGCGAATTCATCGCACTGCACTCCGTTGTTCAGATGGATATAAAAGCTCTGAGCCTGGAAAGGCCGCCAAGGCAGCGGCCACAATGGGATCACCGATAACAGCGTCACGCGCTGTGGTCTCCACCGCCATTTCTTGCTCGCGCAAGGTCGGTTCAAACGCCGTTTCCTCGCTGGTAACGATCCAGTCGATGCCAGTCGCCTCGCGAAATGCCACGACCAATTCACGCAGTTCGAACGGACGGCGCAAATGCAGGCCAATTTCAGGAGGCGCCCAACGCACAATGCTTGTCTCCTCCTCCAACCGGTGCGCGAGAACCCGTTTGCCTGAGGCCTGGACGCGTTCAACCAGCGCCTGATAAGTCGCGGGACCGTTTGGCGCCGACGCCGTCTCAGAAGCGGCAGGCGTTGTCATTATTCCCGATTCGATGCGTTTGATCAGGCTTGCAGGGTCAGGCATCTGGCTGGCGTGGATAACGCGCAACAGCGCCATATCCGCAGCTTGTTGCGGATCGGTCGCGCGGGCGACCTCGTCATGCCCCTTGAGCAGCAGTTGCCACAGCCGGTGCAACGTTCCAAACGACATACCATCTGCCCAGCGATCCGCCGCCGCGCGCTCTTCTGCAGATTGCGCGGCGTCGGGGGCGGCACCCGCTTTGACAAGCGTGACCCCGTGCACGATCTCGAGCAGGCCCCGCAATACGCCGGTGGGATCAACGCCAAGATCGACCTGTTCGGACAGCTTCGCCAGTGCGGCCACCGCCTCGCCGCGCAACAGCACGTCGAACAGATCACGCAGAGCGCTGCGATCTGAAAGGCCGAGCATCGCTCGAACCGCTTCGGCGCTCACGTGACCGCCACTGTCAAGATCGGCATGGGCAATGGCCTGGTCGAGAATCGACAAGCCGTCCCGCACCGACCCCTCAGCCGCGCGCGCAATCATCAACAGCGCCTGCGGATCGACGTCGACCGACTCAGCCTGCGCAATGCTGGCAAAATGCGTAGCCAACATCTCTGCCGGAATGCGCCGGAGATCGAACCGCTGGCATCGTGAAAGCACCGTAACCGGCACTTTCTGCACTTCGGTCGTGGCAAACAGGAACTTCACATGTGGCGGCGGTTCTTCCAATGTTTTCAACAATGCATTGAAAGCATTCTTCGACAACATGTGAACTTCGTCGATGATGTAGACCTTATACCGTGCAGACACCGCGGAATAGCGAACCGCCTCGATGATCTCGCGTACGTCATCGATGCCGGTGTTTGAGGCGGCATCCATTTCCAGCACATCGACATGCCGTCCCTCGGCAATGGCGACACAGGGATCGCACACGCCGCAAGGGTCTATGGTGGGATCCCCGTGCCCGTCGGGTCCCACACAGTTCAGTGCCTTGGCAATGAGCCTGGCTGTCGAGGTTTTACCGACGCCGCGCACACCGGTCATCAAGAAGGCATGGGCCAACCGATTTCGTTTGATCGCATTGCCAAGCGTTCGGACCATCGGTTCCTGCCCGATCAACTCTGAAAATCGTTGCGGGCGGTATTTGCGGGCAAGTACGCGGTAAGGTTGCGTGGTGGACATGGGGGGCGTCTAGCCGCAGATAGCGCCGGGGCAAAGCCGCGTCGTCAGTCGAAACACCGTTTCGCAGCTGCGTTTACGTTTATGCAAAGGGCAAGCGGTGGAAGTCGGACGACCCGACACGAATTCGTTGTGGCTGCTTCCTTCCGGACCTGACCAAGTTGGCGAGAGCATCGCCCGCCCGACTTCCGGTCGGTCATATGGCGCAAGTCGTGCGCGTTTTCAACGACCCTGCATGTTGCGGCTTTCACCCGGCATGCGAACGGTCAGACCATCAAGGCTTTCGTCGAGAACGATCTGGCAGGCCAGACGACTTGTGCGGCCGACGCCGGTAGCAAGATCGAGCATATCTTCCTCATCCTCGCTTGCACGCGGCAACTTTGGGAAATCGTCTGCAGCCACGATCACGTGACACGTCGAGCACGCCATCTGGCCCTCGCACGTCCCTTCGAGCGGCTGGTCGCTGTTTTGCGCCAGATCGAGTAGGATAGTACCCGAGACACCGTGGGCCTCAATCGTCTGGGTCCCGTCGGCGCTGACAAAGCGAACACGAATCATGCTGCGACCCCATATTGCGCATCGGCGGCAGCGATAATGCGCTCGAGAGCCTCTCCCAGCTCGGTCTCGGTGGTGTAGCGCCCGAACCCCAAACGGATGCTCGACCGCGCCTCGGCATCAGTCAGTCCGATCGCTTTGAGCACATGACTTGGCCGCCCCGACCCGCTGGCACACGCCGATCCTGCGGAAAACGCGACGTCGCGCAGGCCAGAGATCAGCCGAGCGGCGTCCAATTCGTCGCGTCGGACATTGAGATTGCCGTGCCAGCGCGCGACAGTCGACCCGTTGAAGTGCCACTCTGCTCCAAGGCGCGCGGTCGCGAGCGCCCATAATCGTTCAATGTGCACACGATCCTGCGCCATCCGCGCCTTGGCAACCGTCGCTGCAGCACCAAAACCTACGCACAGGGCCGGCGATAGCGTTCCTGACCGCAAGCCGGCTTCCTGCCCACCGCCATGCATTAGCGGTTCAAGCTTTACGCCGTTGCGCACCCACAGTGCGCCGATTCCCTTTGGACCGTGAATCTTGTGTGCGCTCACAGCAATCATGTCGCAGCCTGACGGGATTGGGATGCGCCCATAACCTTGGACGGCATCGCACAGGACGAGCGCATTTTTTGCCTGCGCCCCCAAGTCCGCGACCGCTTGAATGGTTCCGATCTCATTGTTCACGAGCATCACGGCCACGAGGTCGGCGTCGTTCGGCATTTCGGTCGGGTTGACCAGTCCGCGTTTGTCCACAGGCAGACAAGTGACGTCATGACCGCGTCGGCCCATCCAGCGAGCCGTATCCAAAACGGCAGCATGCTCGGTCGCAACGGTCACGATCCGTCGCGCCTCACTGCCCTGTAAGGCCCAGTTGAGCGCCTCGGTAGCGCCACTGGTAAAGTAGACGTGCCCCGCTCCAGGTAGCAACGCAGCTACTTGATCGCGTGCCAGCTCGACTGCAGCCTTGGCCGCGCGACCAGGCACGTGTGACGAATGCGGATTTGCCGAGCCTTCGATGGTCAACCACGCCATCATTGCCTCGCGC
This sequence comes from Sphingomonadales bacterium, assembly GCA_025352685.1. Taxonomy (GTDB): domain Bacteria; phylum Pseudomonadota; class Alphaproteobacteria; order Sphingomonadales; family Sphingomonadaceae; genus Sphingomonas_O. The sequence goes on along the minus strand of JANXSN010000038.1, from coordinate 21,677 downwards.
GCCTCCGGAGCGAGCGGCGTGGTCGCCTGATAGTCGAGATAAATCACGCTGCACGGGCCTTGGCATCGGCGAAGAGACGCCGCCACACTTCGACAAAACGGTAAACGTCAGCGCGGGTCGTATCTGGCCCAAAACTTACGCGCACTACCTCGGCAGCCTCAGCCTCGCGCCAGCCCATTGCGGTCAAAACGTGACTTGGCTTCAGGCTGCCTGACGCGCACGCACTGCCGGCCGACACTGCAATCCCGGCAAGGTCGAACTGGATTAACTGCGCCACCGAAGCAACGCCGGGCATCCTGTAGGAGGCAATCGTGGCGATGCGCGGGCTCGATCTTGCCACGACCTGTCCGCCTGCTGCCTCAATCGCGCCGTCGAGGTGAGCGCGAAGGTCGGCGGCCCGATCGACCCATCCACGCGGCGTCGCGAGCGCGGCCGCCATGCCCAAGGCACCCGGAAGATTTTCGGTACCGCTACGATACCCGCGCTCCTGTCCGCCGGTCGCCGTCAGCCTCGCAAGGTCACGAACGAGCAATGCGCCAATGCCTGGTGGACCGCCGAACTTGTGGGCGGATACCGTGATCATATCGACTTCGGGTAGCGGCAGCTTGCCCGCCGTCTGCGACGCATCGGCGAACAACAGCCCGTTGGCCTCTCGTACGACGTTAACAAGTTCTCCGAGTGGCTGGAGTACGCCTGTCTCGCTGTTTGCGCACTGAACAACAACCAACGGCAACGCGGCGCCCAATGCTCCAAGACGACCTGTCAGAACGTGCGGCTGGATCAAACCATCGGTACCCACAGGCAAAACAACGGCGCGCGCGGCGACTCTTTGAACGGCGTCATGCTCAGTTGCGCCGACCAAAAGCGCGTCGGCTTGCGTCCGCGAGAGCACCATGGCGATCGCTTCGCTCGCCCCGCTTGTAAAAATTACTTCGCCCGACCAGTCGAGCGCTCTTTTTACGCAATCCCTCGCTTCCTCGAGCGCCGCGCGGGCAGCGCGTCCCGGGCCATGGGGCGATGACGCGTTTGCCCATAGGTCGATTCCGCGGTTCATCGCTTCACGCGCCACGGGCAAAATGGGCGTTGTCGCTGAGTGGTCGAGATATAGCCGTTCGGGCACTTGGTCTCCGTGGCGCTTGTCCGGCGCCGTTGCGATTACTGCCCTTCTTCCTATATACCTCGCCAGTAATCGCCAAGCACTCGTCTCGCCCTCGGCGCGGCCAACAATCGAGAACCAATGCCAGAAGTTATCATTCCGGGTCCCGAGGGCCGTCTTGAAGGACGTTTTGCACCGGGCCCTCGCCCGCGCGCGCCGGTAGCCATGATCCTGCATCCTCATCCACAATCGGGCGGTACCATGAACAACCGCATCGTGCAGGCACTGTACCAGACCTTCGTGCGGCGCGGGTTCGCCACGCTGCGCTTCAACTTCCGCGGCGTCGGAAAATCGCAAGGCACGTTCGACAACGGCGTGGGGGAGCTGTCCGATGCCGCATCGGCGCTTGATTGGGTTCAGCAAGTGCACCCGGAGGCACAGACCACATGGATTGCCGGCTTTAGTTTCGGTGCGTGGATCGGCATGCAGTTGCTGATGCGTCGCCCCGAGATCAAAGGCTTCATCTCGATCGCTCCGCCTGCAAACATGTATGATTTTACTTTTCTTGCACCCTGCCCCTCATCGGGTATCATTATTCAGGGTACCGGCGATGAAGTTGTCACGCCCAACGCCGTTCAGAAATTGGTCGATAAGCTCCGCACGCAAAAACATATCACCATCCATCACGACGAGATTCGTGGCGCCAATCATTTCTTCGAAAAGGAAGGGGTTGAACTGATGCACTCGGTGGATAACTACCTCGACATGCGCCTCGCGCTCAATTCACCTATCCGATAAGGAGGCGAACGATGGGGGGGGGCCTAGACAGCGACGACCCGGCAACGCGCGGCATGTTACTCGACCTGTTTACCGACATTTCAATCCTCGAACATCTTGTTCGCGAACGATTCAACCCTGTCGCCAGCGAGCTGAATGCTCAGCAATTCGGCGTCATCAACTATCTCGTGCGTCAAACGAAAAGCAGTGAAACGCTATCAACGCTGGCGTGGTGTTTCCAAATCGAGATTCCGGCGATGGCAGCAACCGTCGAGGCGCTCGCAAAATTACAGTATGTCGAGATTGATGGGGTCGATGGTGATCGATGCGTTTTTGCTACGGTGGCAGGCGTCACCCGGCATGAAGATTTCCTTGCCAGCGTGGCTCCCGACGTGACCGAATTGCTCTCCGAATTCGATCCTCAGGAGCTTCGCACGACCGCTAAGACGCTCAAGGAGCTGCGGCGGACGTTCGACAATCTTCCAGATCGCTAGAGAGTCATGAGCAAGACGTTGATGAAAAATACTGCAGCTGCCAGCAGCATCAGCATACCCCGCTTACGGTCGGCGCCAGAGCGCCAGAGATGAATGCCACCCGCAGCCAGCGCGAGCACGGCCAGCATTAACAAACCCGGAGCCAGACTGTTCATCGCCCGCGGTCCAGAATTGCCGCAAAGTGCAACGAATCTATGTTACCACCCGACAGCGTTACTACCGTTCGCCGACCGAGCGCCACTTTATTCGCTAACACAGCAGCGAGTGCCACGGCACCACCCGGTTCGATAACGAGTCGAAAGCGGGCGTAAGCAAAACGGATTGCGTCTTCGATTTCGGTTTCGGAAACGGCAACGCCTGTCGCGGCGCGCGCCTTGAGAATGTCGAAGGTCAACCGCGCAACCCGCTGTGTCATCAACGCGTCGCACGCAGTCGGCGGCGGGTTGGGCTTGACCGGCACAATCTCCCCGCACGCAAGCGAGCGCGCCATGTCGTCCCAGCCCTCAGGTTCGACAACATGGATTCGCGCGTCTGGGCAGGCCAGCGCCATTCCCGATGCCAAACCCCCTCCGCCGCAACACGCGACCACTGTATCTGGTGAAGCAAAGCCTAGGGCTGCCAGTTGCGCGGTCGCCTCGATGCCGGCGCTGCCTTGACCCTCAACGACCCACGGATCGTCGAAGCTGGGCACTAATGTCGCGCCCCGTTCCAACGCCAATGCAGCAGCGATCGCTTCGCGATTCTGAGTGGCACGGTCGAACAGGATTACTTCCGCGCCAAGGTCGCGCGTGCCGGCCAACTTGGCCGAAGGGGCATCTGATGGCATCACGATTGTCGCGCTAATCCCCAAGCGTCTTGCTGCCCACGCGATACCCAACGCATGATTGCCAGAGGAAAACGCGACAACGCCTCGAAGCCGCTCTTCCTCAGACAGCGACACCAAGCGCCACCACGCACCACGCAATTTGAAAGCTCCCGTGGGCTGGACCGACTCAGCTTTCACAAACACTTGGGCTCCGGCGTGTTCGAAAGTTAACAGCGGCGTCGGGAGTACGATTTCTGCGACAGCGGCAGCGGCGGCTTTGACACCAGAAGATCCCGGAATTCTCACGCTTTGGCGCTCCTGTTACCCTATCGTGACGATATTAATCTCCAGTCCTTTACATGGAGATCCCCCCTCCATATATCCCCGAACGCTGCTCCATGGGACTTCCACCGCAAGGCAGCTTTTTCGACACTGCCGCAAGGCAATTGGAGGTCTCTTGAGTTGGTCAAGCATCATAGCGCGCTGGGGCTAGCGTCGTCCCTAAAGCCGGTTCAGCCGGTTACGCTCATTCGACCGCACGCGGCACGGCGCGCGGCCCGGTTCTTCGTAGAGAAGTTTCCGGGACGCTCGATTTACGCGGTTAAAGCGAATCCGTCTCCCGACCTGATCCAGACGCTCTGGACGAGCGGTATCACGCATTTCGACGTGGCCTCGATTTCAGAGGTGCGTCTCGTGGCCGACCTGCTGCCGGACGCGATCCTGTGCTTCATGCACCCGGTGAAAGCCGAAGAAGCGATCCGTGAGGCCTACCATTTGCACGGTGTCCGAACCTTTTCTCTCGATACGCTCGAGGAACTGGCAAAGATTGAGCGGGCGACGGGTAACGCACCCGACCTCACATTGTGCGTTCGGCTCCGCGTTTCTTCGGAACATTCAAAGCTGAGTTTGGCTTCGAAGTTCGGGACAGAACCATCCGAAGTTAAAGATCTTTTGATCGCTGCGCGCCAGAGCGCAGATGCTCTTGGTATTTGTTTTCACGTTGGAAGCCAGGCGATGAAGCCCGCCGCATATACCGAAGCGATGGAGCGCGTCCGTGCAGCGATCGTCTCAGCCGGCGTGACCGTGGACGTTGTCGACGTGGGTGGCGGATTTCCGTCGTCCTATCCCGGCATGGAGCCACCGCCGCTCGAGGTTTTCTTCGATGTTATCCACCGCGCATTCGAAAGTTTGCCCGTCAGCTATTCGTCCGAATTGTGGTGTGAGCCGGGTCGCGCTCTCTGCGCCGAATATTCGTCACTGATCGTCCGCGTTGAGAAGCGTCGCGGCGATGAGCTTTACATCAATGACGGCGCTTACGGCGCTTTGTTCGATGCAGCTCATATCGGCTGGCGTTTCCCTGTCGAGCTTCTACGCCCTGAATTCGTGCCCACTAAATCGCATCCGTTCAGTTTCTATGGACCGACCTGTGACGACCTCGATCACATGGCTGGGCCATTCATCCTGCCCGCCGGTGTCGAGGCCGGCGACTATATCGAAATCGGCATGCTGGGCGCATATGGTTGCGCCATGCGGACCGGCTTCAACGGGTTCGGGAGTGTCGAAACGATCGAAGTATCCGACGAACCCATGGTATCGCTCTACGTCGAGGAGCACCGACGCGTCGCGTCAAACGTCGTCAAGCTGTAACAGGGCCCTATCAACACGCCGTCATTCGTTGAAAGCTGTGAGGCCTTGATCGCTGGGGGTCCCGGCCTTTGCTGCGATGATGGTTGGAGAACGAAGAATGACCACCCCACAGATCAACGCCCAGCGTAAGGCGGAGCTTCTCTCGACGACCGTCGAGCATATCGACATCACCAGTTTCGATGCGCGACCAATCATCGATCAAATGAGTAAAATGAGCTTCACCAGCCGTGACCTGGCGCGCGCCACGAGCATTTACAACCAGATGCTCGAAGATCCCGACTGCTCGATTTTTCTCGTTATTGCAGGTTCGACCAGCGCGGGCGGGTGCATGGACCTGTATGCCAAACTGCTCGAATCGAACATGATAGACGGCGTTGTTGCCACGGGTGCGAGCATCGTCGACATGGATTTTTTCGAGGGACTCGGGCACAAGCATTATCAAGCACTCGACGTGCCCGATGACGATACACTGCGTTCACTTTTAATCGACCGCATCTACGACACCTACATCGACGAAGAGCAGCTGCAGGATTGTGACCACACTATTCTCGAAATTGCTAACTCGCTTGAACCTCGTGCGTATTCGAGCCGCGCCTTTATCCGAGAGATGGGCAAGTATCTTGTTGAAAACGGCAAGAAGGACAACAGTCTCGTCAAGCTGGCCTACGAGCACGACGTGCCCATCTTCTGTCCGGCGTTTGTCGATTCATCCGCCGGTTTTGGCCTCGTCAAGCATCAGGTCGACTGCGCCAAAGCGGGCAAGGACTACATGGTCCTCGACGCCATCGCCGACTTCCGCGAATTGACCGATATCAAGATCAAGGCAGGGACGACGGGCCTCCTCATGATCGGGGGGGGCGTGCCCAAGAACTTCATTCAGGATACCGTCGTGTGCGCCGAGATCCTGGGCCATGACGATGTCCAGGTTCACAAATATGCTGTCCAGATAACAGTCGCCGACGTTCGCGACGGCGCGTGTTCGTCATCGACGCTCCAGGAAGCGGCAAGCTGGGGCAAGGTCAACACCGGCATCGAACAAATGGTATTCGCCGAGGCAGGTTCAGTGATGCCTTTGCTCGCCAGCGACGCCTATCACCGCGGTTCTTGGAAAAATCGCGCAAAGCGGAGGTGGGGCGCGACGTTTGATTGAGTTGCTTCTCGCAACACATTCAGGCAGCCTCTTGCTCATAACAGGGGGATGCTGCCGTGAACGCCGAAATACTTCAGCCGATTGCTTTACTTGTCGCCTGGTCGATGGTCATGTGGGCCTGGTTGTACGCGACACGCATCCCTGCGATGCAACGGGCAAATATTGACGCCAGAAACATGATTGGCGGCAGCGGGGCCGATCTGAAAGCTGTCCTGCCCCCAACGGTCCAATGGAAAGCCGACAATTACAACCACCTGATGGAACAGCCGACGGTGTTCTACGCGGCGGCCTTTACATTGGCACTGCTCGGGATGGGGAACGGCTTCAACGCGACCCTGGCATGGGTCTATGTCGGCTTTCGAATCATACACAGCCTGGTTCAGGTTTTGGTCAACCGCGTGATCGTCCGCTTCGCTTTGCATTTTCTGGGCACAATCCCGCTAATCATGCTGGCAACGCGTGCTCTTTTTGCGGCGTTCGGTTTTCACACTTTTGGCGTAGCGCATTGACCCACAGCCCAATTCTCGCTCCCATGGTCGCTCTCGTGCTGTGGACGTTTGTCATGCTTGGCTGGATGGCCGCAACGCGGGTCCCTGCAATCGCTAAAGCGCGATTGCCCAAAGATGCCGGGGAACGCACCGCTGACCTTGCGACCATGTTGCCCAAACAAATCCAGTGGAAGGCGGATAATTACAATCATTTGATGGAGCAGCCTACGCTGTTCTACGCGCTGGCGGGCGTCATGGCGTTGGCAGACGCGGGAACGGGGTTCAATCTCGTCCTAGCGTGGATCTATGTCGCATCGAGGGTTGTGCACAGCCTCGTCCATGCGACGACGAACGTTGTGCTTATGCGCTTCTCCATCTTTGCGATCGGAAGTCTGGCTTTGCTGGTGATGGCTGTCCGTGCCGCGCTGATCGTTTTCTAACGTCGGAAGGTCGCAGCCATCTCGACGTGGGTAGACCATCGGAACTGACCGACTGGCACGACGCGGGCGAGGCTGTAGCCCCCGTCGACGAGAATGCGGGCATCGCGCGCAAACGTCGCCGGGTTGCACGAAACATAGGCAATACGCGGCACGCTCGAGGCTGAAAGTTCGGCAACCTGCTCACGGGCTCCGGCGCGCGGGGGGTCGAGGACGACCGCTTCGAACATGTTCAGCTCGTGGGCGGTCAGCGGTCGCCGGAACAGGTCGCGATGTTCAACGGCAACACGGCGAGTCGCGGAAAGGGCAAGCGCAGCGTCCCGACTGCCTTCGACGGCTTTGACGCGGCCCTTCAGAGAAAGGGCAAAAGTGCCAAGACCGGCGAACAGATCCACCGTGGTGGACGCATCGCCGACCGTCTCACGTACTGCCTGAACGAGAGCAGCCTCACCATCCGCGGTTGCCTGCAAAAAGGCACCATCAGGCAGCGCTACCTGCACGCTGCCCAACGTGATGGTCGGCGTTTGTGGAGCCCAGCGTGTTGACGGACCAAGACCCTCGTCAAGCGACAGCCTCGCCAACCCGTGCGTTTGGGCGAAAACGTTGAGCGCTTCGATGGCCGTCAATCCATCCAGCTCGAAACCGGCAAGCAGCAGATCGATTCCCTGATCGACACGGGTCAGTGTGACTGTAGCCCGTCCCCGTTCCGGCATGACGGCCGCCAACAGCCGACGCAGCGGCACCAGCAGCGCGACGAGTTCAGGCAACAGCACATGGCATTCGCGCAGATCGACGATCGAGTGGCTCGCGCCCTCGTTGAAGCCGAGAATCACCTGCATGCCCCGCCGTTCTGCGCGAAGGGTCGCACGGCGACGCGTATGGGGGGCAGAGAGATGAACTGGAGCAAAGGTTGGTGCGTCGACTCGGTGCTCTGCAAGAGCACGCATGATGCGTTCGGCAACGAAGCAGGCATAGCTCGCATCGTCCACATGTTGGAGCTGGCAGCCGCCACAGACAGCATAATGACGACAAGGCGGGATAGCGCGGTGTGGACCGGCAATGACGGATCCGTTGGCCTCGATGATATCGCCCGGCGCAGTTCCCTTGAAAAACTGCCCTGCATCGGTGACGCCGTCACCACGGGCTGCGAGGCGGACGACGGTTGCGTTCACGGGAGCGCCGATACGACTGCTGCAGGAATGTGCGCACAAAGGTCATCGGCGCGGAACGCGACGCCAGCGCGCCGCGCAGCCTCTCCGTGAAGCCAGACTGCCGCGCACGCTGCTTTGTGTGCACCCATGCCGCGGCCGAGCATCGCGGTCACAATCCCTGCAAGAACATCGCCCGTCCCTGCCGTCGCCAGCCACGGCGACGCAGCGGGCGCAAGTGTAACGCGTCCGTCAGGTGAGGCAATGACGGTATCGCTTCCCTTAAACACGATCGTCGCCCCCGACCGCCGCGAAGCGAGCCGCGCGCGATCGATCTTGCTTCCCTCGGTTGCGCCAAAAAGTCGTCCGAACTCCCCCTCGTGCGGCGTCAAGACGGTGGCTGCCGCTCGTTGAATATTTTCCGGCGTCACCATGCCCAGCGCGCCGGCGTCGAGCACCAGCGGTACCGAGGAGGCCAACGCCACTTCGAGCTTGACGCGGTTCCTCGGTGCGTCGGTGAGCCCGGGCCCAATAAGCATGGCCCGCAAGTTCGGATCGGCAATCGTTGCACTGAACTCGCGCCGGACAACTGCGGCCGGTGCGTCAGCGCTCCCGCACAATACCGTATAACCGGCCAAGTGTGCCGCTGCGCTAACGCTCAGCGTTGCCGCGCCCATCATGGGTCCTGCGACGACTGCGACCATACCACGCGAGTATTTATGATCGGTCGGCGCAGGGGCATCGAGGTGCGGGCGCGACAAGACGTCTATGTCGCTGGTTGCCGCGATACCGATGTCGACAGCAAGCACACGACCGCAAAGCCGGGCGGCGGGTTGCAGCAGGTGTGCAGGCTTGGCGGCACCAAAGGCAAGCGTGATGTGGGCTGGAACGGCGCCAAGATCACTGCCGTCGTCAGTCCCGACCCCGCTGGGAAGGTCGGCAGCGATGACGATCCGTGCGCAGGCCGAAAGTCGCAGAAGACTAGAGCGCACCTCACGATCCAAAGCTCTCGTCAAACCCGTGCCGAATACGGCATCTACGAGCACCGGCGCTCCGGCTGCCAGGCGGAGGGGTAGCACCTCCCCGTTCCAGCGCCTACGGGCCTCCTTGGCGAGTTCTGTTGTCGGATGGTCGAGCGCCGCGACTTTGGTCGGCACGCCGCGTTCGGCCAGCACGCGCGCGGCAACATAGCCGTCTCCGCCGTTATTGCCGGGACCACACAGAATCAGTACCGGAGCCCCGCTGCCAAAGCGCAGTACGGCTTCCGCCAGCGCGCGCCCGGCCTGCTCCATCAAAACATTTAGCGCAACGCTACAGGCCAGTTCAGCTGCCCGCATATCGGCAGCGTTCAAAACCGGACCGCTGAGCGGTCTCACTTGCGTGGTGGCAGGCGGTAGCGGTCGCTGCCCATCGTCAGTTCGAACCGTCCATCGGGAAGGACTTCTCCTCCCGCCACCGCGCTGCCATCGGCGGCCGAAATCGTGCCGTCTGGGGCAACGTCGATTCGCCGGAACCCGCCGCCTGGGTGGTGCAGGACAAACCGGATCCCACCGGCCTTTTCGAGGACACATGCTTTCGCGAAGTTGGCAACACCGTCGAGCGCGCAGTCAATCCGATCAGCCAGCGGCACGACTGCAACCGTGTCGTCGGGCTTGGACCCGCAAGCGGCGACAATCAGCGCAAGGTACAAACTAGATGTCCGCAAAAACATGCGTTTCCGCTTTGGCGCCGGGATGTGTCACCGCGCCCTGCCAAGCAGGACCGACGTTTCTTGCATAACGCCATAAAGCGCCGGACTGATAGTCATTGGTGCGCCCATGCCAGCGCGACTTTCGATCGGCGAGAACCTGTGGGTCGACGACCAGATCAATCGTTCCGATTTCAGCATCAATTTCAATGATGTCGCCATCCTCGATCAAGGCAATCGGCCCGCCATCGGCAGCTTCCGGCCCGACATGACCGATGCAGAACCCGCGTGTTGCGCCCGAAAAGCGTCCGTCGGTAACGAGCGCAACGCTTTCACCCATGCCAAGCCCGTAGAGCGCCGCCGTGGTCGATAGCATCTCACGCATGCCGGGTCCGCCCTTTGGACCTTCGTAGCGGATCACGATGACTTCTCCTGCACGGATCAAACGCGCCTCCACCGCTGCGAAGCAATCCTCCTCGCAGTCGAACACGCGCGCCGGTCCGACAAACTTCAGAATGTGCAACCCAGCGACCTTCACGATGGCACCGTCGGGCGCCAGGCTACCGCGCAGACCGACGACGCCACCGGATGGGGTAATCGGCGCCGTCGCGGGGTAGATGACCTTCTGGTCGGGGTTCCAGATCACCTGATCGATGTTTTCGCCCAGCGTCCGACCGGTAACCGTCATGCAGTTGCCGAGCAACAAGCCTGCATCGAGCATGGTTTTCATCAACATGTAAACGCCACCAGCATCGTACATATCGCGCGCGACGAACTGTCCGCCGGGTTGAAGGTCTGCAAGATAGGGCGTTGATTTGAATATCTCGGCGACGTCAAACAGGTCGAATTCAATTCCCGCCTCGTTGGCCATTGCCGGAAGATGAAGCGCCGCGTTGGTCGAGCCGCCGGTCGCGGCAACAATGCGCGCGGCGTTCTCAAATGCGTCCCGGGTGCAGATGTCACGCGGACGTATGTTGCGGGCAAGCAATTCCATGACCTGTGCTCCTGCCGCATGCGCAATCTGTTCGCGCGAGCTGTAAGGTGCGGGGACCATGTTACTGTTCGGGAGAGATAAACCGATTGCTTCGCCAACGCACGCCATCGTATTCGCCGTATATTGACCACCACAAGCGCCGTGCCCCGGACATGCGACGCGTTCCAGTTCATGGACCTCGCTCAACGGGCATGCGCCCGCGGCGTATTTACCGACGATCTCGAACACATCCTTGACTGTCACGTCACGATCGTGATGGCGCCCGGGCAAGATCGATCCGCCGTAGACGAAGATCGAGGGCACATTGAGCCGTAGCATGGCCATCATCATGCCAGGCAAACTCTTGTCACACCCAGCGAAGCCGACCAGCGCATCATAGCAATGGCCGCGGACGCTGAGTTCGACCGAATCGGCGATGACTTCACGGCTGACGAGCGAGGATTTCATCCCCTGGTGGCCCATCGCGATGCCGTCGGTTACGGTGATGGTGTTGAACCGACGCGGCATGCCACCGCCTGCCTCAACGCCTGCGCGGCAGACATTGGCTTGAGCATCGAGCGTTGTGTTACACGGCGCGCTGTCATTCCCCGCCGATGCGATGGCAACGAAAGGCCGCGCAATTTCTTCTTCGGTCAGCCCCATCGCATAGTAATAGGACCTGTGTGGTGCACGCTCAGGCCCCACCGACACGTGGCGACTGGGCAAGCGGGATTTGTCGAAAACATTGGTCATGTCGTGGTGCAATCGCCGCAACGCGCGCCTGAATCAAGGACAAGTGTCAGGCGACCCGGTTACAGACCTCGGCAATGATCGGCATGAGCCGTGCGCCCCAGCACTCGACGCCCTCATCGCTGTCGATCAGATCCTGGCGCACTTCGAGCCCTAGGTAGGGCAAGCCATTGCCCTCGGCATGGCGGTTCATTGTCGCATTGAGCACCTTGCCTGAATAAGGTTGCTGATCACCCGTGGCGATCCCTGCTGCTTCCAGCAGCGGTATCGCAATCCGTGCGGCGCGGTCGTCTCTGTTGTACAGAACGCCGATCTCCCAAGGGCGTACTTCGTCAGGTCGGGTTGCCAATCGGGGTGTAAAGCTATGCAAGGACAGCAGCATAAGCGGCTGCATCACTGCTATTTGCCGGGCCAGTTCCTCGTGATAGGGTTTCCAATAATTGGCAATCCTATCGCCGGTTTCGCCCCTGTTTCCGGGAATGTCGTAGCCGTCGCTTGACTGGGGGACGAGGCCGGGGTCGCCCGGGTCGCGGTTGAGGTCGATCACCAGTCGCGAAACGTTGCCAAGATAGGCCGGTGCATGGAGCCCGTGAGCGAGCGAAGCGACGCCGATGTCCCAACCGATATGCGTACTGAGCAGCGAGCGTTCGATGCCTAGATCGATTTCTGGCGGCACACGGTTCGACGCGTGGTCGGCGACGATCAGCACATTGCCGAGCCGCGCCTCGCCGATGATATGCCAGCCATCGCTCATCGCAGTACCGATTCCATCGTCCAATAGCCGGGGAAAGTCGCTCTAAGCTTATTAACGGTAGTCGTGCACGCTGCTTCACTCGGCAATAAAGCCATGCATGTCGCGCCGGACCCGGACATGCGGGCCATCGTGACGTCATGATGGCAGCCGAGCCACGCCATCAGTGCCGAGATCTCCGGGACAAGAGCGCTGGCAGGGCCCTCCAGGTCGTTACGACCGGACATCCAGTCGCCGAGTGGACCACGGTCGATCCCATCCCAAGCGCGGAAGACTGCACCAGTCGAGAGCGCAATGCCTGGGTTGACCAACAGAATCGGGGTTCCCGCGACCGACGCGACGGGTGACAGTGCCTCGCCCACACCGTCGCCGCGCATTGTTTGGGAAAGGACACAAGCCGGGACGTCCGCGCCCAGAGCACGCTGCACGTCGAGCGACGGAAGTGGTTTTCCAGACAGGCGTGCCAAGATCCTGAGTGTCGCTGCTGCATCGGCCGAACCGCCGCCGATCCCGCTGGCGACAGGCAAATTTTTGGTAAGATGCAGCCGCGCGGTCACCCCTATCGCTGAGGCCGCGCGCAAGATCAGATTGTCGGTCGTAGAAAGGCCTGCAGCAAACGGCCCGTCAATCGCCAACGTAAGCGTGTCCGCCATTTCCGCCGTCACGACATCGCCGTCTTCGCAAAAGGCAAAAACCGTCTCCAGCACGTGATAGCCGTCATCGCGCCGTCTCCGGACATGCAGCGCCAGATTAACCTTGGCGTAAGCCGTTTCGGACAGGGTCAAGGCAGACCCCGGTCAATTTTCGTTTCGAGCCGCGTTATCGCCGCTGCGATCGCGCCGATACGGGCGGCGCTCCACGCATAGCGCGCGTCGATATGGCGTCCTCGCGCCCAGTAAACGTCGCCGAGATGCTCGGCGATGTCGGGTTCGGCTGGGTCGAGCGTGCGAGCGCGTTCGAGGATCACTGTCGCACGTTCAACGTCGCCCGCCCGATATTCTGCCCAGCCGAGCGAGTCGATTATCGCGGCATTCTCGGGTTGAAGGTCATTTGCCCGGCGCAGCAGAACGAGGGCACGCGTTACATCCTCTCCGCGCACGACCATGCCATATCCGAGTTGATTGAGCAGCCGGGGATCATCGGGGGAGAGTTTGCGAGCGCGTTCAAGCGCAGGACGGGCACTGGTCCAGTCGCCACCGAGATCGAGCGCATTGCCGAGCGCTAGCCAGAGGTCGCCGCCTGCCTTGTCCTCACCCAAAGCGGAAATCGCGCTACGGTAGTGACTAGCTGCCTCCGCGTAGCGGGAATGCCGCGCCGCCAGATCACCCAGCCGTGCAAGGTCGGCGGTAGATCTTGCGGCGCGCGGCCTTGCCTCGGCATACGCTTCATCGAAGCGCCCCAGTGCGTCGAGCTGATCGATCCGCATCGAGACTGCCGCGTCAGCAAAGAGCGGGCTGCGTCGCACCGGATCGGCAAGAGCGAGTGCCTCTCGATGCCTGTCCGCAGCATCGAACGACGTTGCCGCCGCCAGCGCAACCTGCGGATTGTCAGGGTCGGCAAAGGTCGCGAGGCGCGCAAGCGTGATCGCGGACCGGACCGAGCCCTGCATTGCCAGATCGCCCGCCATGCGCGCCAACAGGAACGCTGTTGCCCTCGCCGGCGTGTCGACGACAACTCGGGTGCGCTTGCCCCGCGAGATCGCCGAGCGAGCAGCGATCACCGATGGATCGTCGCCGGTCAGCAACGACAGCGCCAGACCGCGCTGCTTGCGTACAGCAAGACCGGACGCAGCCGCCAGACGAAGCGTGCGGGCTCGAATGGGGTCAGTTGGCCACAAGCTCCGCACCACGGTCACACCTTGCGCGTATTGCCCGCGCTCGATGGCAAGCAGCGCGTGATTTTCTGGCCCGTACGCACTGCCGTCGACGCTTTCTTGAACGTCGTTCTGCGTTACCTGAGCGAGCCAACTGCCCAGCATCGGCACGAGGAACGAGAATGCATCTTGACTGTGCATTTGATCAAGCCGCTTGCGTGCGGTCGTCCAGTCGCGATCGCGCACTGCCGAGATATACAGCAACAGCCGTGCATCGGGCGGGACGATGTCGAGGCGGTCGAGCGCCTGTGCGGCGCGCAAGGCAAGGCGGTAGTCGCCGCCGTCCACGCCTGCGCGATAGGCACGAAACGCGACAGTCGTCGCGTCCGACGCGAGCGTCAGCGCTGCATTATAGCTGGAAACGGCACTTGCGCTGTCCTTCAGCCCGTCCGCGATCCGGGCGCGCGCGTAAGTCGCCAGCGCCGAGTTATCGAGGCGTTTGGCGGCGAGCGGCGTCGACACCACTAAAGGCACCAGAAGCCCCCACCTGCTACATGTTCGGATAATTCGGCCCACCGCCGCCCTCCGGTACTACCCAGTTGATGTTCTGGGTGGGATCCTTGATGTCACAGGTTTTGCAGTGGACGCAATTCTGCGCATTGATCTGAAGCCGGGGATTGTTTTCGTCGCGGCCGACGATCTCATAAACACCAGCCGGGCAATATCGTTGCTCGGGATTGTCATAGAGCGGCAAGTTGACGGTGATCGGGACGTCGGCATCCTTCAACGTGAGGTGAACCGGCTGATCTTCCTCGTGATTGGTGTTTGAGAGGAACACTGAGGAGAGCTTATCGAAGCTCAGTACACCGTCGGGCTTGGAATAAGTGATCGGTTTGACCTGATCCTTGCGCCAGATGCTCTCGTTGTCGCAATGGTGCTTCATCGTGATGGGCAGGCCGATCTTGAGCATGCGCATCCACATGTCTGCCCCCGCGAGGATAGTTCCGAGCGTGCCGCCAAATTTGGCCACGGCGGGTTGGGCATTCTTGACCAGTTTGAGCTCGGTCGCGATCCAGCTTGACCTAACGGCGGGCTCATAGTCGGTGAGCTCGTCGCTCGTCCGTCCGGCAGCAACGGCGCTCGCCGCCGCTTCGGCAGCAAGCATCGCCGACTTCATTGCGGTGTGACTGCCCTTGATTCGTGGAACGTTGAGAAAACCTGCGCTGCAACCGATCAACACGCCTCCTGCGAACGCAAGTTTGGGAATCGACTGCCATCCGCCCTCATTAATCGCGCGCGCGCCGTAGGCGACGCGACGTCCTCCTTCCAAGATCGCCGCGACTTCGGGATGATGCTTCCAGCGTTGGAATTCCTCGAACGGGGAAAGATAAGGATTCTTGTAGTCCAGCGCGACGACGAAGCCGAGCGCGACCTGGCCGCCCGCTTGATGGTAAAGAAACCCCCCGCCCCAGGCGTCGTTCAGCGGCCATCCCTGGGTATGAATGACTCGCCCTTCAATGTGGTTACCCGGTTCGATGTCCCACAGCTCTTTAAGTCCGATTCCATACACTTGGGGTTGGGATCTCTCTTCAAGCGCGAATTGTCGCTTGAGCTGCTTGGTCAGATGCCCACGGGCACCTTCGGCAAAAAACGTATATTTCGCGTGGAGTTCGAGACCGGGTTGATAATCTGGCTTGTGCGTTCCGTCCTTGGCTACGCCCATGTCGCCAGTCGCAACACCCTTAACCGACCCGTCGTCGTTGTAGAGAATTTCGGCGACTGCAAAGCCCGGAAAAATTTCGACGCCCAAAGTCTCGGCCTGCTCGGCCAGCCAACGGCACAGATTGCCGAGCGAGCCAGTATATGCGCCCTTGTTATGCATGAAGCCGGGCATCATCATATTCGGCAGGGTATATTTTTTCTTGGCTGTGAGTACCCAGTGCTGGCTGTCCACGACAGGCACATCGGCGAGCGAACACCCTTGCGCACGCCAATCAGGCAGCAGTTCATCGAGTGCCTTGGGGTCGATGACCGCGCCGGACAGAATATGGGCACCAATTTCGGACCCTTTTTCAAGCACGCAAACGGCCAGATCCGCATTGAGCTGCTTCAGTCGGATCGCGGCAGTGAGGCCCGCAGGGCCGCCACCAACGATGACGATGTCGTAAGGCATGGATTCGCGTGTGGTCATATCTTCTTTACCATCTCCCGGCGCTTGGCCGTCTTTCCTTCACGTCCTGTCACGAACTGCAATCCGCATCATTGACCTGAACGTCAACCAGTTGCTTAGCAAGGCTGTCATGTCCGACGGCGAATTCCACACTGTGCGCAGCGAGGTAGAAAGCCTGATCGGGTGGTGGCGTGAGGCCGGTGTCGACACGCTGATAGACGAAGATCCTCGGGATTGGTTCGCCGAGGCAAAGCTCGCGAGTGTCAACGCGATCACGAAGCCCGGTATCGTACCGTCTTTGCCCGCCGTGGGTCCACCGCCCCCTCGCAACAATGCCCCTTTGCCACCTTGCTTGGCAGACTTTCTGGCATGGCTCGCTACCGACAACGAAATGCTGACCAATTATCCAGTTCGTCAGCGTCTCGCACCCGAAGGACATCCGTCGAACACACCGATGATCGTTACGGACGTGCCCGAACGCGGCGATGCCGAGGCCGGGCGGTTGCTGACGGGTGATGTAGGCAGCTTGTTCGACAAAATGCTGGCTGCATGGAAAGTCGATCGGTCGGCAGTCTATCTGGCTTCGCTGGCTCCGGCCCGTCCAGCAGGCGCCTTGATGGACGAAAAATCGCTTCAACTTCTGGCGCCCCTTCTCGTTCATCACATACGTTTGGTCGCGCCAAAGAAGCTGTGGCTGATGGGCGAAGCGGCGAGCCGTGCGGTCCTTGGGACGAGTGTCGCCGAAGCGACGGGACGGTTACACAGCTTTAACTATGACGGGGTCACAGTTGAAGCGATCGCAACGCTTCATCCACGGGTGCTGCTGCGCGAACCGAACTCCAAAGCGCGGGTGTGGGCAGACATGCAGAGATTGATCGGGGACGCTAAAGCATGAAGGTCGCTGTTTTGCTTGCAGGAGCCGCACTTTCGCAGGGAGTATTGCGTTCGCCGGCGGGCGCTGCCGACACCCTCGTCGTCCCCACGGCCGTGGCTACGTCGGCACTCCCCGTTCAGCTCGGCCCGAACGCTCGCGCGGCATATCGCGCGGTGTTCGACGATATTGACGCCGGACGCTGGACAGAAGCGGCGTCAAAACTCGATGTCATGCCCGACGGGCCGCTTCACGCGGTCGCTCGTGCTGCGATTTATTTGGGCAAAGGGTCTCCAAAGGTTGACGGCGCGCAGCTTGCAGCTCTTGCAACCAATGCGCCGCAATTGCCCGAAGCGTCGACCCTCGTTCGTCTTGCTGCTGCGCGTGGGATCGACGCGCTGCCCGCGCTGCCCGAACCGCGCACGCTCGGCTGGCTTGGCACCTCTCCGCATCGGGGGCGGACGGCCACGACCGAGGGCGACGCCGTCGCATCGGTAATGGGGCAGCAGATCCTGCAATTTATCAAGGACGACCGGCCAGCCGAAGCCGAAGCACTGCTCGCGTTGAACCAGCCCAACCTGACCCCCGAAGGGCTGACCGAATGGCGCCAGCGGGTATCGTGGTCCTATTATATTGAGAATGACGATGCCAATGCTCGTCGGCTCGCAACTGTCGCGCAGACGGGGAGCGGTCCTTGGGCGGCGCAGGCGGACTGGGTCGTAGGACTGACGGCGTGGCGTGAAAAGGACTGGGCCGCATCGTCAAACGCGTTTGCCTCGCTGGCGCGGCGATCGAGCGATCCTGAAATGATCGCCGCAGGCCATTATTGGGCAGCGCGTGCCGACATGGTCCGCCACCAGCCCGACTTGATCCAGCCGCGCTTGCGCGCTGCAGCCCGGCTTGAGGAAACATTTTACGGGATGCTGGCCCAAGGTGCCATGGGTCTGCCCGCGGTCAAGGACGATGACGGGGTAGGCGCCCTCCGCCAGGTTGCCGGCCATCCCAATGTCCGCGCGGCACTCGCTCTGGCCGAGATCGGGGAAAACGACCGTGCTGATTCGCTCATCCGGTGGCAAGCGCGGATCGGAAGCCCAAGCGAACACGCAACTCTGACTGCAATCGCGGGCAAGCTGGACCTGCCCTCAACGCAGCTGTGGCTCTCCCACAACGGACCGGCGGGCGCCAAAACAACGATCGAGGGCCGTTATCCCATGCCTGGAAACTGGTCACCCGAAGGTGGGTGGCGCGTCGACCGTGCACTCGTGTTCGCCCATGCGCTCCAGGAATCAAATTTCAGGACGAACGTTGTGAGCCCGGCGGGTGCACGAGGCCTGATGCAGGTGATGCCCGCCACGGCGAAGCTGATCGCGCGCCGCAAGGGGACGATCATGACGGGCTCGCTCAGCTCACCATCGACCAACATGGAATATGGGCAGAGCTATATCGAGCAACTGCGCGACATGGCTCAGACCGGCGGCCTGCTTCCCAAAGTCATTGCCGCCTACAACGCTGGACCAGCCCCGCTCGACCGATGGAATACCAATGAAGCAGCGGGCAAGGATCCGTTGCTCTACATCGAGAGCATTCCCTATTGGGAAACGCGCGGATACGTGACGATCGTGTTACGCAATTATTGGATGTACCAACAACAAGCAGGTCAAAAAACGGTAAGCCGGACCGCATTGGTCCAAGGCATATGGCCCAAGTTTCCGGGTTCGGGCATCCAAGCCGCCCGGTGGGAGCGGTGACCTCTGCGACGGGCGCGGGGCAGTCGGATGATTGACGAAACGATCGCCTTCGTTCCGGTCAGCATTGCTGTTCTGACAATTTCAGACTCTCGTAACGCCGCGAGCGACAAATCGGGCGACACGCTCGCCGAGCTGATTTCGAGTGCAGGACATACGATCGCACGCCGCGCGATTATCCGCGACGACGTCGAGGCGCTGGTTGCGCAATTCCATGCGTGGATCGACGACGCCGAAGTGGATTGCATCATTTCAACCGGTGGCACTGGAGTGACGGGTCGCGACGTGACCCCCGAAGCGATCGACCGCCTGAGCGGCAAATCGATCCCGGGCTTCGGCGAGCTATTTCGGTGGTTGAGCTACGCCAAAATCGGAACGTCTACGATCCAATCACGCGCGTGCGCGGCAGTGGTGCGGGGGACATATATCTTCGCGCTGCCGGGTTCGACCGGCGCCGTTGCGGACGGGTGGAACGCGATCTTAAGCACACAACTCGATTTGCGGCACAAGCCCTGCAACTTCGTCGAGTTGATGCCGAGGTTGCGCGAAGTCTAAGCGGTAGCTATCGCCGCAAACCTAGTGACATCGCCGCACCCTTTTCCCCACCGGCACTTGACCGGGATCGCGGGTCTGCAGCCGCACGAGATCACATTCCTGCTCGATGAAGCTGACGGATGGGTCGATCACAACCGTAGCCATGCTGTATCCGACCACCGCCTCGACGGCCTCACTTTGATCAACGCGTTCTTTGAGAATTCTACCCGGACGCTCTTGAGCTTCGAGATCGCCGGCAAGCGGTTAGGCGCCGATGTCGTTAATATGCACGCAGCGCAGTCAAGCGTAAAAAAAGGCGAGACGCTGATTGATACGGCGATCACGCTCAACGCGATGCGCGCCGATGTGATCGTTATTCGCCACGCGAGCTCAGGGGCAGTCGCGCTGATCGCGGACAAGGTCGATTGTCCTGTGCTCAACGCAGGCGACGGGACTCACGAGCATCCGACTCAGGCCTTACTCGATGCGCTGACGATCCGGCGGCGGTTGGGCGCAGTTGCGGGCAAGCGGATCGTAATCTGTGGCGACGTTCTGCACAGTAGGGTAGCACGGTCGAACATCCTGTTGCTGACCACGTTGATGGCCGACGTCCGTATCATCGCGCCGGCAACGCTGATCCCTGTCGGCATCGAACGTTTTGGCGTCACGCCCTTCACGGACATGGACGCTGGGATTGAAGGCGCCGACGTCGTGATGATGCTGCGTCTGCAGACTGAGAGGATGGCCGGCGGTTTTGTGCCGAGCTTGCGCGAATTTCACACGCTTTATGGCCTGACACCCGAGCGGCTTGAACGTGCGCCAAAAGCC
Source organism: Sphingomonadales bacterium (assembly GCA_025352685.1). GTDB lineage: Bacteria > Pseudomonadota > Alphaproteobacteria > Sphingomonadales > Sphingomonadaceae > Sphingomonas_O. The sequence goes on along the minus strand of JANXSN010000038.1, from coordinate 1,513 downwards.
ATTGTCATGCATCCGGGACCCATGAACCGCGGCGTCGAGATCGCCTCGAGCGTTGCTGATGATCCCGTTCGTTCAACCATTGCCGAACAGGTCGAGATGGGCGTTGCGGTACGAATGGCCTGCCTCGACGTCCTGACACGCGGCCGGCGCCCATGATTATTCGAGGCGGTATGCTGGTCGATGCCGAGACCGCATGGACTGGCGACCTCGTCATTGATGGCGACGAGATTGCCACGTCGTCCAATTCGGCTGAACTAATCGACGCAAGCGGCAAGATCGTTCTGCCTGGCGTTGTCGACCTCGGCGTGTTCGCGGTCGAGCGCGCCGCGTCGGCGGCAGGCGGTATCACTCGGGTCGCGCTCATGCCCGATCAGTCGCCACCGCTTGACGATCCCGGTCTTGTGCAACGCGCTGCGCTAGCCGCCAAGCCTGCGTTATGGGTGCATCCCCTGGCCGCGGCGACCAAGGCTCTCAAAGGGCAGGAACTCGCCGAATACGCACTGATGGCGCGCGCTGGCGCCCGGGCGGTTGCCACCGGACGGCGTTGGATTGCTGATTCGGGCGTAATGCAGCGGGTCTTGGTTTATGCGGCCTCGCTGGGCCTGACGGTGATTACCCACAGCGAGGATGGCGGGTTGGTCGGCAGCGCGGTCGCCACAGCAGGTGAGACGGCCACATTATATGGCCTTCCCGCTGCACCATCGGTGGCTGAAGCGATGGCGATCGCGCGCGATCTCATTCTTGTCGAGAATACGGGCGCACGGGTGCATTTCCGTCAGGTTACGACAGCCCCTGCCCTTGCCCTCATCCGCGATGCCAAGAAGCGAGGCTTACCTGTAACCTGCGGCATTGCGCCGACGCATCTGTTGCTCAGCGACATCGCCGTGGGGGATTATCGCACCTTTGCCCACCTCTCCCCGCCACTGCGGTCCGAAGACGACCGGCGCGCCTGCATCGAGGCGCTGCGCGACGGGACGTTCGACGTTTTGTGTTCGGCGCACGATCCTCGCGGCCCCGAAGCCAAGCGCCTTCCCTTCGCCGATGCCGAGCCCGGCGCTTCAGGCGCGGAAACCTTGCTTGTCCTTGGTCTGGGCCTGGTGCGCGACGGAATCATCGACCTGCCGCGCCTCGTTGCTTTGACCAGCCGTAACCCAGCACGTGTTCTCGGGGTTGATTGCGGGCGGCTCGGTGCCGGCGCGCCTGCCGATCTTGCGATTGTCGATGTCGACCGCCCCTGGCGGATCGATGGAACACGATTTGTTTCGTCGGCCGGCAATACCCCATTCGACGGTCTACCGGTTCAGGGTAAAGTCGTTCGTACACTCAAGGGCGGACGGACAATCTTCGAACTCTAAGAGTCTGAATCACAATTGAAAGTATTGTTATATCAGTGTCTTGCGGCTTTTCGCGTGAGCAATTGGACGGACGCGAGGAAAAGCCACGCGGTGGCGCTTTCAATACTCGTCTCGAAATCCTTGGCGAGCCTTCTGTTACGGCCGAGCCACGCAAATGT
>JANXSN010000094.1 GCA_025352685.1 Sphingomonadales bacterium | reverse complement strand
TCGATCGCGCTGTCTGAAAACCGCATCGGGCGACCAGGACGACCACAAGGCACCGATAGCCAATGCATCTCTGGATCAAACCATATTTCCAGCGACCCACGCCGCTTCAGCGCCGCATTATACTCAGGCCAGTTCGTCGTGCGATACACAGGTGCGGCAGGTTTGGGCATCACGTCCATCTATCCCGCTCGATTCCCTGCGGGAATCCCCCGGCGTCAGTTTTGCAACAAAGCCGGTCCAGACTATCATAGTCTCTGGGCCACTCGGCGGGGGGCAGATCATTTCGCTGGCAAGTCCAGTTCAAACGCGTCATTGAGAGCTGATATGGAACGTGAACTGCGTCTCGCGGCGTTCGCCGACACGCCTCCCGAATGGCAGTGGATTGCCCCGCAGCTGTCCCAACACCTTCCGCTAAGTTGGAACCTTGTCTCCACGTTAGCGACCGGCCGACGATTTCGCGTGCCAGGAGTTAATCTCGATCGAGCACGCGCTGCTATCGCGTTGCGCACAGCCTTCAAGCAAGAGCATAAAGATGCCGTCATAAGCATCGGACCGAACAATAGCTGTTACGTCGAGGCACTCGCACAGCTCTGCCGTCCCAGAGTGCCGCATCTAGCCTGGGGCTTCAACTTCACCGATCTACCCATCGGCGCGCGGGCACGATGGGCCCGCCGCTTTCTCCGATCAGTCGATCAATTTGTCGTCTTCTCAACGGCAGAACGCCGTCTCTATTCTGAATTCTTTGAGATTCCGATCGAGCGCTTTCGTTTTGTTCATTGGGGCGTGAAAGCGCCGATAGCGGAGCCTCGCTCACGGACTGTCAACCAACGTTATGTGGTCGCGCTCGGGGGGGAGGCGCGAGACTATGCGACGTTGTGTGAAGCCGCCAGCCGTCTTCCGTCGCTCCACTTTGTCCTCATTGTACGGCCTAACAGCTTGGCCAAAATAAGCGTCCCTGGAAACGTAAAGGTCTTCGTCAATCTCCCAGCGACCGAAGCATGGACGCTTGTATGGTATGCAGACGTCGCTGTCGTGCCACTTCGCAACGACCGGACACCTAACGGGCACGTCACGCTGGTTGGCGGCATGCATCTGGGCAAAGCTCAGGTGGTCACTGACTCGATCGGGGTTTACGACTATGTCAGTGATGAACAGACCGCTTTGCTCGCGCCTGCGCAAGATGCCAAGGCACTTGGGCTTGCTATCGAGCGCCTTGTCGATGACGACGCTCTTCGCTGCCGGATCGGTAACGCTGCGCACGACTTCGCCAAGGCCAATTGTACCGAGGAGACGACCGTGGCGTTCGTCAGGCAAAGGCTACTCGAGCTAACGCGTCAGTCGAATTGACCCTCTGCGGGTTGAAATCTTGTTTGGAAATAGCGTCCCGGAAGCCATCTTGACCACAGGAATGAACGATGATGCCAGCAGCCATTCGGGGTCAGCCAAACCGCTTGAATGTCCGGATCCGTCCGGGCTTGATTACGTCGAGCGATGCCAGTCCATTCCACGGCTTCTTCCCTCTCTTCGCAAAGAAGGTTGAATGACAAGATACGGGTGTTGCAGAACTACTTTCGGATCAGATACGTCCGTAATCACCGACGCCGTGGCCATATCAATGCGGAAAGGCGCAGATTGATTAGGATCGCCCGACCGACCTACCATGATGCGCCGGCGAGGCGTGCTAGTCATCTACGAGTACGCATTCCGTCGTTACCTAGCCAACATCAGCACGCTTCCAACGATGATTGCCCACGGAGCAATTACGCCCGTCAGGATGATCGGTCCTCGTAGTCGACGCAGCTGCTGTTCAAACGCGTCAAGCGCAACGACGCCTTGGTCAGGTTGACTGATTTCATTTACAGCGTGATCCATACCAAAATCTGCGTGGACGATCGTTTGGCTGGTCATGGCGGCGCTCAGCTCGCTAGCGCTGACGGCTTCAAGAAATTCGCACCCAAAGCGCTTTCCATCGCGCCTGACTATCCGTGCAGCGCGGCGCCCCAATCCAGAAATTCCGATTGTGACCGCAGTGCCGTTTGTCAAAGCCTGGTCCGTCACCAAGCGAAATC
>JANXSN010000091.1 GCA_025352685.1 Sphingomonadales bacterium | reverse complement strand
CGGCGTCATTACAATACCGTCCGCCCGCACAGAAGCCTTCCGCTACCGACCGCCGGCCCCACAAGCCGTTCCATCGCCAGTGCCGTCCTCCGGTTCCGCTACGCTTCACCTCCAGCCAACACTGGCGATGGAGGCAATCATCCACTAACAATCAGGCCGGACCACTCGTTGGGGGCCGATCACTCAGCTATTGATTTAACATAAGATGTATTATCGGACTGGCGGCAACATATTTCTCCGGGAGCGATGCGATAGTTTCGTGATGCAAGAGACCCGCTACCGCGGGAATACGGTCGCCCCCTACGCATCTGCGCCGTGAGTAGTTTCCGACGCTGCTCGGGGCGGTGTGAAGGTCTGTACAGCACGATCCTTCGTACAAAGGACGCCTCTTCATGAGCAGCTATACATTTGTGGGCAGCGGAATCGCCTCACTCGCCGGGGCAGTCATCCTCCTGCGCGATGGCGACGTCGCCGGCAAGAACATAACGATCCTGGAGGAAAGCCACCAAACGGGCGGCGCGTTCGATGCGCACGGTACTGCCGAGGACGGCTATTTCATGAGCGGCAGTCGCATGTTCGAGGCGATGTACCAATGCACCTTCGATCTTCTCGACGGCATCCCCTCGGCGACAGACCCGACCATTTCGGTGACCGAGGAAACCAACCGCGCCGCCAAGATATGGCCATGGAATAACAAGGTGAGGCTGGTCAATCTGGACGGCAGCGTGCCCGACGCACACACTATGGGGTTTACCGAGCGCGACCGGATCGACCTAGTCGCAATGATCGGCGAGCCCGAAAGCCTTCTGGACGACAAACGCATCACCGATTGCTTTCAGCCGCATTTCTTCGAGACCAATTTCTGGATGGAATGGTGCACGCTGTTCGCGTTCGAGCCGTGGCACAGCGCGATCGAGTTCCGCCGCTATTTGCGCCGCTTCGTCCACCATTTCTCGACGATCGACGTCCAGCACGACATCTATCGCACCGTCTACAACCAGTATGACAGCATCATCGTGCCGATGGTCACCTGGCTGAAGGACCGCGGTGTGCAGTTCCGCCACGGTGTCCGCGTTGAAGACCTGCGCTTCGCCGCGGGCAGTGACGCGCTGACCGTCACTAGCATCTCCGCGCTGACCGCCGATGGCCCGGCCGCCATCCCGATCGCGCCTGGCGACCTGGTGTTCGTCACCAACGGGTCGATGACCGCGGACAAGGCGTTCGGGTCGATGACCAAGGCCCCCGGCCTCGATGCGACCAACCATTCGGGCGCGTGGAACCTGTGGGAAAAGCTCGCGCAAGGCCGCCCTGCCCTCGGCAACCCCGCTGCCTTCAACGGGAATGTCAAAGAGAGTTCGTGGATCTCCTTCACCGTCACGGTCAAGGACCCGCTATTCCTGCAATTGATGGAGCGCTTCAGCGGCAGCGCGGCGGGCACTGGCGGGCTGATCACCTTCAAGCAATCGGCCTGGCTGCTGACGCTATCGATCTATCACCAGCCTTTCTTCCCCGACCAGCCCGAAGGCGTCGCGGTGTGGTGGGGCTACGGCCTGTTCCACGATCGCCCTGGCGATTACGTCAAGAAAAAGCTGGTCGACTGCACGGGCGCGGAGATTCTGGAGGAGGTGATGGGCCATCTGCGTTTCAGCGCGCCCGACAGCGCGGCGGTGCTCGCGGCGGCGACCTGCATCCCCTGCGCGATGCCCTTCATCACCAGCCAGTTCATGAAGCGCAAACAGGGCGACCGGCCGCTGGTGGTGCCGATCGGATCGACCAACCTCGCCTTCCTCGGCCAATATGCCGAGCAGCCCGACGACGTGGTATTCACGGTGGAATATTCGATCCGCTGCGCGATGACCGCGGTCTACACGTTGCTCAAGCTCGATAAGTCGCCGCCGCCGGTGTATAGGGGACTACACAGCCCCAAGGTGATCGTGGACGCGATCCGGACGCTCCACCGATAGTGCCGATACCGGCGATCCGGGACCTGATTTCACGGCGATGCGGACAAGTCCGTGCCTTGTGCGGCCGGCATTCCATCTTCCGCCATTCTGTCGTAGCCGGTATCGGCATGCCTGCCCAAGACGCACCAACCTCCCGAGATCGCGCAGAAGCCGCGGACTCCAGTCCTAAAGGATAGCACGATGCTCGATATCGAAACCGACAAGACCAACACCGAGAGCTTCGAGATGGCGGGCAAATGCCCGTTTGGCGGCGACCGCATCGGGGGTACGCTGGGCACCCCGCCGATCTTGTCGGACTGGTATCCGAACCGGCTCAAGGTCGAGCAGCTTCATTCGAACGGTCCGCAAGCCAATCCGCTGGGCGACGATTTCGACTACGCGGCAGCGTTCGAGGGCCTCGACTATGCGGCGCTCAAGCAGGACATCAAGACGTTCCTGACCTCGTCGGTGGCCTGGTGGCCGTCGGATTACGGCAATTACGGCCCGCAAATGATCCGCATGGCGTGGCACGCGGCGGGCACGTACCGCATTGCTGATGGCCGTGGCGGCGCCGGTGAGGCGCTGCAGCGCTTCGCGCCGATCAACAGCTGGTGGGACAATGGCAACACCGATAAGTCGCGTCGGCTGATCTGGCCGATCAAGCAGAAATACGGCAGCGCGCTGTCCTGGGGCGACCTGATGGTGCTCACCGGCAATTGCGCGCTCGAGATCATGGGCTTTCCGACCTATGGCTTTGCGGGCGGGCGGCACGATGCATGGGAGGCCGACACCAGCACCTATTGGGGTCCTGAAGTCTGGGACCCCACCGGGTCGCCTTCGTCCGACAGCATGGTAACGCGCGACAAGCGATGGCGCGGGAAGAACGGTGATGCGGACTATGATCTCGAAAACCCGCTGGCCGCGTCGCATCAGGCGCTGATCTACGTGAATCCCGAAGGCCCCTATGGCAAGGGTGATCCGATGGGATCGGCCCGCGATATCCGCATCACCTTCACGCGCATGGCGATGAATGACGAGGAAACCGTCGCGTTGATCGCGGGTGGCCATGCTTTCGGCAAGAGCCACGGGATGGTCAGCGCGGGCGAGGTCGGTCCGCCGCCAGAGATCGCACCGATCGAGGCGATGGGCATGGGCTGGCAGAACCCGGAAGGCACCGGCTTTGCAGAATATACGATGACCAACGGCATCGAAGGCAGCTGGACGCCCAACCCGACGCAGTGGGACAACAGCTATCTCGAGAACCTGTTCGGGTTCGAATGGGAACAAACCAGGAGTCCCGCGGGTGCATTGCAGTGGACGCCGGTAGATCCGACGGCGCCCAGGACGCCAGACGCGCATGTTCCGGGGCGGATGAACTCGCTGATGATGATGACCAGCGACATCGCGCTAAAGGTCGATCCGGACTATCGGCGGGTTTGTGAGAAATTCCTCGGCGATTTCGACGCCTTCACCCAGGCGTTCTCGAAGGCATGGTACAAGCTCACCCATCGCGACATGGGTCCGCGCGAACGCTATCTCGGACCCGAGAAGCGCAACGAGGACGGCCTGTTGTGGCAGGACCCGATCCCCCCGCTGGACCGTCGTCCGATCGCCGACAGCGACGCACCGGTGCTCAAGCAGGCGATCATGGCTTTGGGCGTGTCGCCGTCGGATCTGGTGTTCACGGCCTTTTCCGCTGCATCGACCTATCGCGACAGCGACAAGCGTGGCGGCGCGAACGGCGCGCGGCTGGCGCTCGCCCCGCAAAAGGACTGGACGGTCAATCAGCGCACCATCCCCGTCATCGCCGCGTTGCGCGGCCTCATGGCAGCTTTCAACAGCAAGCAGGCTAACGGCACCGGGGTCTCGCTGGCAGACCTGATCGTACTGGGCGGATGTGCGGCGATCGAGAAGGCCGCGTCCGACGCCGGCGTTCATGTCACCGTGCCCTTCACGCCGGGGCGACGCGATACGACCCAGGAACTGACCGACGTCGAGATGTCCACCTGGCTCAAGCCCGTGGTCGATGGCTTTCGCAACTATGTCGACGTCAGTTATGAACAGATCGCCCCGGATGTTTCGCCCGAGGAGATGTTCCTCGACAAGGCGCAGCTTCTGGGTCTCACCGCGCCGGAATGGGTAGTGCTGGTCGGTGGCTTGCGGGTGATGGGTGCCAATCATGATCGATCGTCCAACGGCAGCTTCACCGACCGGGTCGGCGTGCTGTCGAACGACTTCTTTACCGTGCTGACCAGCATGGCGTTTGAATGGAAAAAGGCGGACGAAAAGGGCATGACCTTCACGCTCGACGACCGCGAGAGCGGCCTCGCGCGGTTCCGGGCGACGCGCTGTGACTTGATCTTCGGCGCAAACAGCCAGCTGCGTGCGGTCGCCGAAGTCTATGCCGCAAGCGACGGACAAGCCCGGTTCGCCCGGGACTTCGTCAAGGTCTGGGACAAGGTGATGATGCTCGATCGCTACGACGTTCGCGGCTAGGGCTTCATTCCGGCAGTTTCAGGGAGCGCACATGGATGCGCTCCCCAACGTCTTCTCATGCCCGACCGATCCGTGCGCCGACAGCAGTTGCCCAGCTTCAAGCTCGATACGTTGTCGCCTGTGCCGCAGGCACACGCTGTGCCAAGGGGTCTTCGCCGCAACCAGGACGCGCCGCCACTCGGGTCGATCCCGCCGATCGGGCCTCGTTCCGGCGGCGATACAGCTTTCCTGTCCCGGGCGTGAGCCGCGGAGCACCCTGCCCGTCAGAAGCGCATCGACCCCGTCTCCATGAAGCGCTGATGCCACGACAATGCCTCGCCGGGCAGCGACGGCGACTGCTGGCCGTAGGACCCTAGCCGCGCGCGGGCGTAATAATCGGCGAGCGCGGGGCGATAGTCGGGATGCGCGCAGCGGTCCATGATGAGCGTGGCACGTTGCTTGGGACTGAGCCCGCGCAGATCGGCAAGACCTTGTTCTGTCACAAGCACCTGCACATCCTGGCTGATATGGTCGACATGGCTGGCCTGAGGAACGATCGCCGAAATCTTGCCCCCCTTGGCAGTCGACGGCGTCATGAAGATCGACACATAGGCGTTGCGCGCGAAATCGCCCGAGCCACCAATGCCATTCTGGATGCGCGATCCCATCACGTGTGTGGAATTAACGTTGCCGTAAATGTCCGCCTCAATCAGCCCGTTCATCGCAAGACAGCCAAGTCGACGGATCAGCTCGGGATGATTGCTGATCTCCTGCGGTCGGAGGATCATTGTATCGCGATAGCGGCCGAGGTCGGCGTTGAGGCGGGTGGCCGCCTCCGGACTTAGCGAGAAGGCGGTTGCCGACGCCATCCGCAACTTGCCCGAGTCCAGCAGGTCGAGCATCCCGTCCTGGATAACCTCGGTATACGATGTCATGTTGGTGAACGGGCCATCGATCAGCCCCGTCAGCACCGCATTCGCGATATTGCCGACCCCTGACTGGAGCGGCAGCAGCGACGCCGGCAATCGCCCGCGGGCGACCTCGTGCTTGAAGAACTCGATCAGATGCCCTGCGATCGCGTAGGCCGCGGCATCGGGGGCGGCGAACGGCAGGTTGCGATCGGGTGCCTCCGTTTCGACGATCGCGACAATCTTGTCAGGATCGACGCGAAAGTACGCGTCGCCGATGCGATCATCGGGCCGTACCAGCGGGATTGGCACGCGGTGCGGTGGCAGCGCGGTGCCGTAATAAATGTCGTGCATCCCCTCCAGCGCGGGGTTTTGCCAGTGATTGACCTCAAGGATCACCTTCTCGGCGCGGTCAAGCCAGGTCTTGTTGTTGCCCACCGACGAGGAGGGAATTAGTGACCCGTCGGCGCGGATGCCCGAGACTTCGATGATCGCGGTATCGAGTGGCCCGAGGAAGCCCTGCCACGCCATCGGCGCGACCTGGCTCAGGTGCATGTCGAAATATTCCATCTCGCCGCGATTGATCTTTTCGCGCGCGATCGGATCCGAATTATAGGGCAGACGAAATTCGATGCCGTCGGCTTTCGCAAGCGCGCCGTCGAGCTCGGGCCCGGTCGAGGCACCAGTCCAGATCCTTACGCGGAACGGATTCCCGGCTGCGTGCTCAGCTTCAATTCGAGCAGCAAGCGCGAGCGGGACTACCTTGGGATATCCCGAGCCGGTAAAGCCACTCATGCCGATCGTACTGCCCGAGCCGATGAGCGCAGCAGCTTGCTCGGAGCCCATGACGCGTGCGCGCAAGGTCGGGTTGTCTATGCGGCTCTTGCTCATTGTGGGCCTCGTTTCACCAACCCGCAGCCCTTGCCGTCACGCCGCGCGTTCGAAGGTGGCCGTCGCCCGATCTGGTAAACGCCTGTCCACCAGCTGCCTTCACTTTTACGACCTATGCACCGCTGGCAACCAACAGCTTGTGGCCCATCCAGTATCAACCCGCGTCGTCTGCAGGTGCGATCGGCATAGTCCCGAGCGCAGTGCGGGCCAGCGTTACGATCTGCGGCACCGTGGTATGCGAGAGGTCCGCCACGAGATTATCGGCGATGCGAGTGCTCACCAGATGGTGGTGTTGGGTAAGGTATGCGACGAGGTGACCAGCCTCGTTACTCTGCCCTTTTCCTTCGCTCACAAGCACGATGCGGCCCTTGGCCGGCAGCGCTTCGGCGACGGCCTCGAAGAAGTGGGTGTCGGCCGGGTACTTTTCGTCGCCATCGGCATCGTGACGCCTCCGATCGATATGTTCATGCAGCAGGTGGCGTGTTTCCTCGACGGCCATCGTCTGGTTTTCGGCATGGATTGGGTAGAGCCGCGCGCCGGCGTGGTCGATCACGACGAGAATGTCCGGCGTAGGCGCTGGAGTGGGTGTGATCGGCTCGGTGCCCCTATCGGACCAGCCGGCTCTAACAAGCAGGTGCCGGACATCCATGATCTCGGTAGCATCCAAATCTTTGCCGCGCGCGGGCTTCAACGAAAGCTGTTCGCCATCGATACGGAGCCTCAGATCGCCATTGTGTCGCTGCTCGGCCGAGCCGATCGTTTCAAACAGGTTGGTCAGTTCGCGCCACGTTAAATTGTGTGTCAGCGGATGCTGGAACACCTTTTCTAACGCCGCTCGGTGCGTACCGGAGATGCCCTGAGCAAGAGCGCGATCGATCGTGGGCGCATCGTGGGACATAGTGCAGCCTTTCCAGTTGAGCCTAGTAGAATGCGCCGCGGACGACGCGGGCGATCCGCCCTGTCCGCACATTGACGAGCAAGAGATCAGGTCCGTAGCGAACCCACCGGAAACCGCGTGGCGGGGTGCCAACGCCGAATGCGGAATACCCGTCAAAATAGTAGATCGAGCCCAGGAAAACCCTGGGCAGCAACGATCCAATCGACCAGCTTCTGTAGCTGTAGCCGCGTGGATACCGAAACGGTGTGGCGTGTTGGGGTCGAAGGCGTCCAGTTTGTGGGAAGAGTGGGTAATATGCTGGCGGGGTGCGGGGTTGTGCGCGCTGCAAAGCGACATTCGGCGGTTTGCGATCGCTGGATCGCTCGACTGGACCGCGACGAGTGGCGGGCGCTCGCTCCTTAAGATTGGCTGGGGCTGAGGAAGTCGGCGACGAAGTCCGGCGCGGCGAATGCTGCTCCCCTGACGGTCTCTGTAACGGCATCGATCGCTGCGTGGGTCGTGGGGGCTGCGTGGTTTCGCGCTGGCCCTGCTGGCGAGCATGACCCTGCTCGGTTTTCCCACGCTGCTGGTCCGGTTGCGGCGGACGATCTTGTGCACCGGCTGCAGTTGGTATGAGCGCCTGCGCAGTTATTGTTGCCAAGAACACCCGCTTCATCGAAAATACCTCGGTCCAATGATTTGATTGGACCGAGGTGGTCGTTTGCCGTTCGACGCGGCAGGATCGGAATCTACGCAGCGTGGCGCAGCCGCGCCTCTACCCGTCATGGATCGAGTTATCAGGTCAGCCGGGCCGAGGTCCAATAGATTGGCCCTGCAACACCGGCTGTTCCCTGGTAGATTCACGCAACCAGGCTCGGCGCCGGCTCGCGTGGCTCTTCAAGCTGATCGAGTGTCGGATAGTCGGTGTATCCGTGGGCACCACCACCATAGAAAGTCGCGGGTTCCATCAGCGGGTTGAGCGTTGCGCTTTTCCTCAAACGCTCCACCAGATCCGGATTGGCGAGGAAGAGGCGGCCGAAAGAAACCAGGTCGACGCAGCCACTGGTAACGGCGTCGATTACCATCTGACGGTCATAGCCATTGTTGACCATCCATATCCCCGCGAAGCGATCGCGCAGCGCAGCATAATCAAATGGAAGGCTGTTTCTCGCCCCGCCGGTTTCTCCTTCGACCACATGCACATAGGCCAAACCAAGGGGACTGAGCCGATCGACGACATGTTCAAACAGCGGCTGGGGGTCGCTGTCATGAGAGTCCCCTGCCGTCGAGACCGGTGAGATCCGAACGCCAAGCCGGTCTGCGCCGATTGCGTTCGCGCAAGCCTCCGTCACCTCAAGTAAGAATCGTGCCCGGTTTTCAATCGATCCGCCATAAGCGTCCGTTCTGTGGTTCGTGCCATCGCGCAGGAAGGCGTCGAGCAGATAGCCGTGGGCGCCGTGCAACTCCACACCGTCAAAACCCGCTTCGAGCGCTCTTGTCGATGCATATCGGAAGTCCTCCACGATGCCAGGCAGTTCCCCCAGCTCGAGTGAACGAGGCGTCGAGCAATCGACAAAGCCTTTCCCGGCTACGAATGTCTTGGTGTTGGCCCGGATCGCGGAGGGCCCGACAGGCGCCTGGCCGTCCTTTTGAAAGCTCGTGTGCGACACCCGGCCCGTATGCCAGAGCTGCACGACGATCTTGCCGCCTTTGGCATGGACCGCATCGGTTACCGTTCGCCAGCCGGCGACCTGCGCGTCGGTGTAACAGCCCGGAGTGTCGGAATAGCCCTGCGCCTGCGCGGAGATTTGCGTCGCCTCGGCGATGATCAGGCCCGCGGATGCGCGCTGACTATAATATTCGGCGGCCAACAGGCTGGGTACAAGGCCTGGGCCAGCGCGGTTGCGGGTCAACGGCGCCATAACGATGCGATTGGCCAGGCGAAGGGCACCAACCTCCGCAGGTTCAAAGAGCGAATCGGGTTTACGGTGCTGATATGTTCGGGTCAAAAATCATCTCCGGGCCTGTTTGGCCATTGTGTGAATCAAGGTCGGGGCTGACCTTAGGTAACATGCTAAAATGACTCAGCCGAGCGCGAATTGCGGCCGACTGGGATGCTTCAGATCAAGCGCCGACAGGCACAGCTAGCTTCGCCTCCTTGACTGCGTCGGCGGTTCTGTCATTTTTCGTGTTAGTGAAATCGAGCACTACGCGGGACGGGACGTCGCCATTCTCGAGCCGCTCAAAGATCGTGTTGATCGATGCGAGCGGCTGCAGTTCGATATCTGCCTTGACCTTGCCTTCGGCAGCAAATTGCAGGCGCTCGGCCATGTCCTTGCGGGTGCCGACGAACGACCCGCGGATGGTGATACAATTCGCAACGACATCGAACAACGGCGTGGGGAATTCGCCCGGCAGAAGACCGACGAGCGCGCAAGTGCCCCGCTTGCGCGTCATCTCGATCCCCTGCTTGAACGCCGGCAAGGATGGCGCCGTGATGAGCACGCCGTGCGCTCCGCCACCGATCGCCTTCTTGAGCACCTCGCCGGGGTTCTGCGTCCGGGCGTTGATGACCATGTCGGCACCGAGCCGCGTCACATGGTCGAGCTTGCCGTCGTCGATGTCGACCGCGCAGACGTGCAGGCCCATTACCTTGGCATATTTAATTGCGAGATGGCCGAGGCCGCCGCACCCGGAAATGGCGATCCATTCGCCTGGGGGCTGTACGCACAGCACGACATCGGCATCGGCGACCATCGCGCTCCGATTATCCATGAAGATAACCTTGCCATGAGCCGATTCCGAGCCCCGGATCGCGTCGGCGGCGCCGGTCTGCATGTGCGGTTTGGCGCCCAGCTTGGTGAGTTTGGCCACCATCGACGGCACTAGCGCGACGCGGCGCTCGTGCGGCTGGGTTTCTTTGAGAACGGCGATATTGACGTACATGGGGCGCTCCGCTCGGTGTAGCTTCAGGGCACCCGGCAGAATTGCCGGGCGCCGGTCGTGAAGCTTAGGCAGGCGCCTTGGCGTCGTGGATGCGGACCAGCTTTTTGTTAACGAACTGCTGGATGCCCATGTCGCCGAGCTCGCGGCCGTAGCCCGAATCCTTGATCCCGCCAAAGGGCAGCTCGGCATCGGTCCAGTCGATGTTGTTGATGAACATCATGCCGGTCTCGACCTTCGAAGCAACTCGACGTCCACGTGCGACATCCTTGGTCCACACCGAGCCGCCGAGACCGAAATCGGAGTCATTGGCGATCGCAATGGCTTCATCCTCGTCCTTTACACGGAAAAAGAGCGCGACCGGTCCAAAGAATTCCTCGCGGAAGGCGGGGTTGTCCTTCGTGATGTGAGTCAGGATCGTCGGCGTCATGAACGACCCCGGACGATCGACACGCTTGCCGCCGAGCGCGACCTTGGCGCCATGCGCGACCGCGCCCTCGACTTGCTCGAGGAGATCAACCAGCGCCTGCTCGGTCGACAGCGGCCCGAGAGTGGTCTTCTCGTCCATCGGATCGCCCGCCTCAAGCGCGCCGAGCGCGGCCTTGAACTTCTCGAGGAACGCGTCCGCCATGCTCTCGACCACGATGAACCGCTTTGCCGCACAACAGGTCTGGCCGGCATTGTACATCCGGCCCCACACCGCCCAGGGAACGGTCAGGTCGAGATCGGCATCCTCGAGCACGATGAAGGCGTCACTGCCGCCCAATTCCATCGACGAGACCTTGAGGCTTTTGCCGGCGCGGGAGGCTACACTGCGGCCCGCGGCAACGCTGCCGGTCAGCGCGACGCCCTTGACGCGGGGATCGTCCACGACATCGTCGGACTGGTCATGGCTGATCAGAAGATTGGTATATAGACCAACCGGCGCGCCAGCATCGATCAGAAGCTTCTCGAAGGCGATCGCGCACTGCGGAACGATGCCGGCATGTTTCACCAGCATCGTATTGCCCGCCATCAGATGCGGCCCGGCGACGCGCGCGAGCTGGTAATACGGGAAGTTCCATGGCTCGACGCAGAAGATCACCCCGATCGGGCTACTCTCCATATGCGCTTCGCCATTGGTCGGATCGAGCTTCACCGGCGCGAGGAAGCGTTCGGCGTTCTTGGCGTAATAGGCCATGATCCGCGCACTGAATTCCACCTCGCCGCGCGCCTCGCCAATGCGCTTGCCCATCTCGGTCGTCATGATGCGCGCGAACTCGTCGGCGCGCGCGTGGAGGATTTCGCCCGCCTTGGCGATGATCCGGGCGCGGTCGGCGTAGGATGTGTGGCGCCACGTCTGGAAGCACGCGTCTGCCGCCGCGATCTTGGTCTCGAGTTTCGGATCGCCAAGCTCGTCGAAAGATTCGACAAGTTTGCCACTGAACGGATTGAGGCTTTGATAGGTCATGAAATTCAGCTTTCTGTTGGAATCACGACGGCCAAGGGCAGGTCGGCGGTCGTGTCGTCAGGCGAGTTGTCAGGCGGCGATGATGACCTTCAGCGCCTTAGTTTCCGCGGCGCGCCCGAACGTGTCGTAAGCGTCGAGGATCTGGTCGAGCTTGAAGTGATGGGTGATCAGCCGGGTCGGGTCGATCTTCCCCGATTGCACCGTCTTCAGCAGCATTGGGGTGGTTACGGCATCGACCAGCCGCGTGGTGATCGCGATATTCTGCGACCATAGCGTCTCCAGATGGAGATCGACCTTCTGGCCGTGCACGCCGATATTGGCGATCACGCCGCCGGGATCGACGATCTGTTCGCACAGCTCGAAGGTCGCAGGGATGCCGGCCGCCTCGATCGCGGTGTCTACGCCCTTGCCGCCGGTCAGTGCCTTGACCTTCTCCGCCGCCTTGCCGTCAGCGCTGTTGATCGTGCGGGTTGCGCCGAACGTCATCGCCAGCGCCAGGCGATTGTCGTCCAAGTCGATCATGATGATCTCGGCGGGGGAATAGAGCTGTGCGGTGAGCAAAGCGGCGAGGCCAATTGGCCCTGCGCCGACGATGGCAACCGTCGATCCTGGCGACACCTTACCATTGAGCACGCCGCATTCGAACCCGGTCGGCAGGATGTCGCTGAGCATCACCATCGCCTCGTCATCCGCCCCCTCGGGAATCGGATAGAGGCTCGTCTCGGCATGCGGGATGCGGACATATTCGGCCTGCGTGCCGTCGATTGCGTTGCCGAGGATCCAACCGCCGGTCGTGCAGTGCGAATACATGCCGCGGCGGCAATATTCACATTTCCCGCACGATGAGATGCAAGAGATGAGGACGCGGTCGCCTGTCTTGAATGTTGTGACGCCAGCACCGACGGTCTCGATCGTCCCCACGCCTTCGTGACCGAGAATACGCCCCGGCGCGCAGGTCGCGACATCGCCTTTCAGGATATGCAGGTCGGTCCCGCAAATGGTCGTTTTGATCATCTTGACGATCGCATCGCCCGGACCAGTAATCTCGGGCTTCGGACGGTCTTCAAGACTTTTCTTGCCCACGCCGCCGTAAACGAATGCCTTCATGATACGCATGCTCCTGGTCCGCTACTCGCGCGGAATTGCCTGATGCGGCCGGTTCAGCCGGTTCGCGGTGGCTGGTTCAGGATTGCGAAGTAGGATTTATCAGGTTGGGATATCAGCGTCGGAAACTACTCATCCGATCGACGTTCGCCCGGACATCGGGACGAGCCGACCTTGTCCGCGTCCATGGGCTGCCGCCTTCAACCAACCGCGCCACACTGCGCAGTGACGCTTCAGGAGCGATTGGCGCATTCGCGTCGAGATGCCGCTTCCCGAAAGGCGTCGGTGTAAGTGAATTCCGACCCTGCCGTGGCGGGCGGCGATCCCGTACCCACGGCTCGAACCACGCCAATGATCCCAGGCGGAACGGAATTCACTGAAGATGAGCGACCCCGGCAGTATTGCTTGTGACACATCGCAGCGGCACTCAGTTGCTCTCCTGACTCCAGCACAGATGGGCACTGCGAACCGCGCGGCCGAAGCGGCTGGCATCGGCGGCATTGCGATGATGGAGGCGGCCGGCGCAGCCGTTGCGGTCGCCGTTGGCGGACACTGGCCGATGCAGCCGGTTACGGTGCTGTGTGGCCCCGGCAATAATGGCGGCGACGGGTTTGTCGCCGCGCGGCATCTCGAGGCTGCGGGGTGGCCGGTGAAAGTCGCGCTGCTCGGCACGCGCGAGAAGCTTACTGGCGAGGCTGCGCATGCGGCGGCGGTTTGGAACGGCGCGTTGATACCCTTCGATCCCGAAAGCCTCGACGGCGCGGGGATTGTCGTCGATGCAATCTTTGGCGCGGGCCTAGCGAGGCCGCTCGACGGGCAAGCGCTGGTCATGATCGACGCGCTGAAAGCCCGGAAGATTCCTGTCTGTGCAATAGATGTCCCCAGCGGCCTCGATGGCGCTTCGGGATTGGTTCGCGGGGATGCGGCACCCGCCGAACTGACGGTCACGTTCTTCCGCAAGAAACCGGGCCATCTGCTTTACCCGGGACGAGCGCTGTGCGGCGCAATCGTCGTTGCTGATATCGGCACGCCGTTATCAGTGCTCAATGCGATTGCGCCCGATTGCTGGGAAAATGATCTCGGTCTCTGGCAGGCGTCCTACCCGTGGCCCCAGCCTCAAAGCTACAAATATACGCGGGGCGAGGTGCTTGTTCTCGGCGGCGCGACTATCACGGGTGCTAGCCGAATGACCACGCTGGCTGCATCTCGTGCGGGCGCCGGCATGGTAACGCTCGCCGCGCCGGCGGAGGTGTGGAGCATTTATGCCGGTTCGCTAACCAACGCAATTGTGCGCAACTTCGATGGGGCGGCGGGATGGCTGGACCTGCTGGCGGACGAACGTCGCAACGCGATCGCTATTGGGCCCGGCGCTGGCGTCGGCGAATTGACGCGAGGGCATGTCCTTGCGGCTCTCACAACCAAAAGGGCGATGGTTCTCGATGCTGATGCGCTTACGTCGTTCGCCAAGGCACCGGAGGATCTGTTCGGGGCGATCCTCGGGCCCTGCGTGATGACCCCGCACGCGGGCGAGTTCATGCGGCTGTTCCACTTTGACGGTGACAAGCTGCAGCGCACGCGCGCCGCCGCCCGGCAAAGCGGCGCGGTGGTGGTCTTCAAGGGCCCCGACACCGTCATCGCAAGCCCCGATGGTCGCGCCATCATCAATGCAAACGCACCGCCGCAACTCGCGACCGGAGGCAGCGGCGATGTTCTGACCGGTTTTATCGCCGCCTTGCTCGCTCAGGGCATGGCCCCGTTCGAGGCAGCTGCGGCCGGCGTCTGGCTGCACGGCGCAGCGGCCGCTGAATTCGGGCTGGGGTTGATCGCGGAAGACCTGCCCGATGCTCTGCCGAAGGTTCTCCGGAAGCTCAAGGCGCAGACGGCACCCTCGGGAACGTGACCGCCGCTGCACGCCTGCCCTCGCCGGCGGGCGTATATCAAAGGACTGGCCGACCATGAAGGCAATGGTACTCAATAAACCCGGAACGCTGCTGGTATCGACAGAACTGCCTGACCGTCAGCCTGGCCCCGGAGAAGTCCGCGTAAAGGTTCTCGCGTGCGGCGTTTGCCGGACCGATCTGCACGTTTTCGACGGCGAACTGCCGAACCCGAAATCGCCGATCATCCCGGGCCATGAGATCGTCGGCCGGATCGACGCGATCGGCTCGGATGTATCCGATCTGCAACTGGGAGAACGGGTTGGGATTCCTTGGCTCGGCCACACCTGCGGCGCGTGCTATTATTGCAAAGCGCATAGAGAGAACCTCTGTGACGCGCCGCTGTTTACAGGGTACACCCGTGACGGCGGCTTCGCGACCACGGTGATTGCCGATGCGCGCTTTGCATTTCCACTTGGTGAGACGGGCAGCGACGTGTCGCTCGCACCGCTGCTGTGCGCCGGGTTGATCGGCTGGCGGTCTTTGGAGATCGCCGGTGAGGGCAAGCGGCTGGGCATCTACGGGTTTGGCGCCGCCGGCCATATCGTCGCACAAGTCGCCAAATGGCAGGGCCGCGAGGTCTTTGGATTCACTCGGTCGGGCGACACGGGAACGCAAGAGTTCGCGCGCAGCCTGGGCGTGACCTGGGCGGGCGGCTCGGATGAGATGCCGCCCGAGCCGCTCGATGCAGCGATCATCTACGCGACCGTTGGCGATCTCGTGCCGGTGGCGCTCAAGGCGGTGCGCAAGGGCGGGCGGGTAGTCTGCGCGGGCATCCACATGAGCGATATCCCGAGCTTCCCCTACGACATCCTCTGGGAAGAACGGCAACTCCTTTCGGTCGCCAATCTCACACGTCAGGACGGAATCGATTTCCTTGGCATTGTCCCGAAGATGGGCATCGTCGTGAAGACTACCATCTATCCGCTGGAACAGGCCAATGAGGCGCTTGATGACCTGCGAGCAGGCAGGTTCGACGGCGCCGCGGTCCTGGTGCCTTGACCGGCTATTGCCAGCCCGCACTGACGCAGCCGCGCCGCATCAGATCGCCGCGATGGCAAGATCATCCAGATACGCTACAATATTCTGCGCTTGAGCGCTGGCGGAGCGGGTATGGGCGATAGAAAAATGATCCAACCGGCCTATCCTGTAAAACCGCTCGTATCCGCCCCGACGCGGACTCAAAGCGAACCTGAACAAGCGCCCTTCTGGACCCGTTCCGTGAGTGATCTGCGTGCCACACTGGGTTGCGGCGACGATGGACTCAGTACCACGGATGCCTCGGACAGGCTCGGGCGGTATGGCCTCAACGCCGATGTCGTAGGAAAACGTGCGGGCGCGCTTCAGGCCATTCTTCGTCGGTTGCTGGAGCCGCTGTCATTGATCCTTCTTGCCGCCGCCCTGGTATCGGCCGGGACGGGTGATCTCGTCGGCGGATCTATCATTGCGACGATCCTTATTCTGTCGATCGGGTTGGATACGGTGCAGGAGGGACATGCCGTCCGCGCGGCGGACGTTCTGCGGCAGTCCGTCGCCCTTACCGCCGAAGCGCGCCGCGACGGCACTTATGTTCAGGTGCCCGTGGAAAATGTGGTGCCGGGCGACATGATACGCATCCGCGTGGGTGACATCGTTCCCGCCGATGGGCTCGTGATCGAAAGCGATGCTTTCACTGCAGACGAAGCCGCGCTTACGGGCGAGCCGTATCCTGTCGAAAAAAGGCCCGGCCCCGTTACGGGCTTGTCCGCGAGCCAGGCTAGCGGGGCCATGTTTCGCGGCGCTGTCGCCCAGACTGGCGAGGCGGTCGTCCTGGTGGTCAACACCGGATCGGCGACAATCTTCGGGGCCGCCGCGTCCGCGCTCAATCAGCCCGCGGAGACCTCGCCCTTTCAGGCCGATCTGCGCGCCTATGGCCTGCTGGTGATGCGACTGACGATGGGGCTGGTGCTGATCGTGTTGGCAACTAGCGTATTCTTCGGGCGCCCGGTGCTGCAATCGGTGCTGTTCGCGGTCGCGTTGGCCGTCGGGCTTACGCCTGAATTGTTGCCGATGATCACGACCGTTACCCTGTCACGCGGCGCCATCCGTATGGCGCGGCGCAAGGTGATCGTGAAACGGCTCGCGTCGATCCATGATCTGGGTGCAATGACGGTACTGTGCACCGACAAGACCGGCACGCTCACCTCTGCACATATCACGCTGGCGCAGAGCATCGCGTGTTCGGGCGCGATCGACCCCCGGCCCAGCCGCCTCGCCGCGATCGCGGCGATCCTCGGCGGAGATCGCGGTGCGCTCGATGCGGCGCTCGTGGAGGGTGAACCGAAGGCAACGTCAGGCTGGACGTTGCTCGGGCGCCATGCCTTCGACTTCAACCGCAGACTGGGATCAATCGTCGCTGCGGGACCGGAAGGCGATGTGCTGATCGCCAAGGGCGCGCCGGACGCTATTGTCTCGCTTTGCACGGCGTCGCGGGGCGGCGGGGCCAATAGCGCAATGGGAGATTGTGAACGCGCCACAGTGCTCGCTCGGGTCAAGGATCTTGCCGAGAAGGACGGTTTGCGCGCGATCGCCGTCGCATCCCGCGCCTGGACCGAGGGCCGCCGCGATCCGGGAACGGCGGATGAAACGGGTCTTGTTTTCGAGGGCCTGTGCGCATTCGCCGACCCGCCCAAGCCAACCGCCGCCGCCGCGGTTGCCCGGCTCGCGGCACAGGGGATTCGGCTGAAGATTCTGTCGGGCGATGACCCGATCGTGGTCAGGCGGCTGAGCAGACTAGTGGGACTCGATGCCCACCGCGTTCTGTCCGGCGTCGATATCGAGCATCTGAGTGACGATGCGTTGGCCATACAGGTCCAATCGGTCCATGCTTATGGCCGCCTCGCGCCCGATCAGAAATCTCGCCTGGTTCGCGCACTGCAAGCTAACGGCGCGGTGGTGGGCTATTTGGGCGACGGCATCAACGACGCCCCGGCGCTCAAGGCCGCGAATATCGGCCTCTCGGTGTCAGGCGCAAGCGGCGTCGCTCAAGCAGCCGCAGACATGATCCTCCTGGATCAGGATCTTGCTGTCGTCGGCGATGGCGTCGAGGAAGGGCGGAGAACCTTTGCGAACATCCTCAAGTATATCAGGATGGGGGTGAGCTCCAACTTCGGCAACATGCTCTCCATGGCAGCGGCGTCCCTGTTCCTCCCGTTCCTGCCGATGCTGCCGACGCAAATCCTGCTCAACAACCTGCTCTACGATATCTCGGAAATCGGGATTCCGTTCGACTCTGTGAGGCCCGAGGCGATCGCCAAGCCGCAACGATGGGACATGCACGGGCTGATCCGATTTGCCGCGGTCATGGGACCATTGTCATCGGCTTTCGACCTGCTCACTTTCGGCGGACTGATCTTTTTGTTCCACGTGTCGCCACCAGAGTTTCGCACAGCCTGGTTTCTGGAATCGATGGCGACGCAGATATTGGTAATCTTCATCATCCGCACGAACGGGAGGCCTTGGGCGGATCGGCCGAGACCGATCCTCGTGGCCACGTCGCTGGGTGCTCTACTGGTTGCGGTGACGCTGCCATTCACGCCGGCGGCTGCGCTCTTCGGTTTTCAGACCCCGCCGCTTGCCATGACTTGCGGTATCGTTCTTCTGGTTCTTGTTTACCTGATGTGCGCTGAATCATTGAAGCGCGCCGCCACAGCTAAGGTTCTGAAAGGCTCGCGCAGTCGAAGGCCAAAAGTGGAGCGGCGAGGAGGCTTTCAAAGGCAGCGTTAGTGAACGTGCGCCAAGCAGACTTTGGATGCGTCATGCGTTCTGAGCGAGCCTTTTCGCGACATTGAACTATATCTGACATAGGCGCAGATGTTCCAGCGCTGATGATGTTTATCGCCTTTGCAGGCACTTACTTAGAAAACCGACCTTGCGATCTATATGATCGGTTGGCGTTGCTATGGTTTCGTTGGGATCTTGCCCGCAACGCGACCAGTCTCAACCCGATCGATGCTTTGTACCAGACGTAGCGCTCGTTGGCGTCACCGTGCCTGGGATGCGCGATATGGCCTCAAGGGGCTCAGCACTCGGCATTTCGCGCCTGACAAACATTCTTACCCAGACAAATAGGATTACCGTCAGAGGGGCGGCGAGGATAATTCCAAGCATGCCGAACAGCAAAGCGAACGCCAGCAGCGAGAACAGCGTGAGCGCGGGTGGCAGGTCGACAGTCCGGCGCTGTATCTGCGGCGAGATCAAGTTACCTTCGACCTGCTGAATGACGAGAAAGAGGCCGCAAGCCAGAAGAGCCCTCTCCCATCCGAGCGAAAATGCGATCAGGATGGCCGGAATTGCGGATGCGATGGGGCCAGCGGTCGGCACGAACTCGAGCATCCCTGCGATGAGCCCCAACGCGAGCGGCGACGGGATGCCGAGCGCCCATAGCCCTATCCCGACCAGCAAGCCGACGATGACCATGGCTATCATCTGGCCTAGCAGCCATTTGCGCAGCGCCAGGCCGCCTGCCTCGATCCCGGCGCGGATCTGAGGGCGAAGGTGGCCGGGGAACAGCTCAACGAGCCCATCGACATAGCCGTCGGGCGCGGCTGCAAGGTAAATGCCGCTTATCAATGCGAGAATGATCCCGGAAACTGCGCTTCCAACGCTCCCAACTATACTGCTGACGGCGCTGAGGATCGATCGACCATCGGGGATCATGGCCCGAAGCTGGCTCATAGTCTGCACATCCAGTTCAAGATGACCGATATGCTGCCTAAAGTGAGCCCATGCGCTTGGTAGCTGGAGGACCAGCGCCTGCATCTGCGCTGTGACAACGTTACCGAACAGGTAGAACGGCGCGACGATTGCGACGAGCAGCAGGATGACCGCGAGCGTCAAACTAAGCGCATGTCCCAAGCGCGTTGATTTTGCGATACGTGCTGCGACAGAGTGGAACACAACGCCAAATAGCATTGCTGCGAAGGCCAGGAGTACGACAGATCGCAGCAACCAGACGAGTGCAAATCCAGTCACGACGGCGGCTATGATGACCGCCGATCGCGCGACGCTGCCGCTTTCATTTGAATGTCGATGCGTAGCCATTGGACGAAACAATACCTAGGATCGGAACGTGCGACGGAGCCGTGAAACGAAGAGCCCTTAGCTAGCGACATTGACGGCCTGGCGTCAGGCTCGGATAATACCCATCTGTGCATCACCGACAATCAGCGCTACGCTGCGGTAGCAATGGGTGTTTTCCGACCCTGTCTCGCCCCCCTCCTCGCATCTAATGCCAACGGGGCCATGAGCCTTGTCTGGGAGATTCGATGACGCAGCGTATGCAGGAGCTGGCCGCGCAGATTGTCGACCTCCAGGGCGAACTCGACCGGGAAATAGAGGCAAGGCGCAAGATTTTGGGCGTAAAGCTCGCAGCCGGTCTTGTCGGCTTTGAGCAAGGAGTCGCGGCGGAGCATCGCGCCGTACGGACGAAGGGTTCCCGGTTCGTCGCGGAATCGAGTTTCGGCGCGACGGTGACGGCACCGGTTATCTACTCGCTGATCGTGCCACTGATCTTGGTGGATATCCGGGTCAGCCTCTACCAGGAGATCTGCTTTCGGGCCTATGGAAATTTCCGGGTTCGACGCGCTGATTACGTAGTTCTTGACCGGCAGTATCTGGCCTATCTCAACTGGATCGAGGCGGCGAACTGCCTGTTCTGCGCTTATGCCAACGGTCTGGTCGGCTATGTCCGCGAGTTCAGTAGCCGCACCGAACAATATTGGTGTCCGATCAACCATGCCCTCAAGGTTTACGATCCTCACAAACGCTATCATCAGTTCCTCGAATATGGCGATGCCGATGGCTGCAGAGCGCGCCTTGCTAGCTTCCGCAAGCAGCTTGTCGAAATAACTGATTAGATGCGCAAGGTACCGAAAGGACAGATGAGCCGTCTCATTTCAGGGTCGTTTTTGGGAGTTCTAGGCGTAGCGGTGCTGGCGTTTGGTGTCCGTCATTTCGGCGATCTCGAAAGCTTCGGGCAGATGCTCCGCCAGGCACAGCCGCTGTGGCTGCTGGCTGCGGCCGGACTTCAGGTTATCACCTATATGAGCGTATCGCTGGGCTGGAAGCTGGTGCTCGACAAGGCCGGGTCGCCACGCGGCCTTATCCCGCTGATCCCGGTCGCGTTATCGAAGCTTTTTGCCGACGCCATCATCCCGGCGGCGGGTATGGGCGGTAACATCGTGCTGGTTGATCGCCTCGTCAAACTCGGCGTGCCACGTGGCGCAGCGGTCGCAGCGCTCCTGATAACGATGATAGGCTATTATGCCGCCTTTGCGATGTTCGCGCTTCTCATGCTGCTGATGCTATGGCTGCACGGCAAGGCTACGCCGTTGCTGGCGGGAGTCGTCACCGCCTTTCTGTTGGTTGCGCTGGCTATACCCAGTCTTGCATTGTGGCTTCGGCGTAGAGGCAGTCATCCCTTGTCGCCGTTCCTTGAACATATTCCGGTCGTGCACAGCCTGCTTCATGTCGTTGGGGAGGCGCCGGCAAAGCTTTTGGCTGACCGGTCGCTCCTCGCTGGCGTTGCCGCATGCAATACGTCCATCTTCCTCGTTGATGCCGCTACGCTTCAGGTATGCCTGTTCGCGCTGGGTCATCCGACCGGCTACAGCACCGCTTTCATTGCTTTAATGGGTGCCTCGATCTTGGCCGCACTTGCGCCCATTCCCATGGGGCTTGGCAGCTTCGAAGCCGGGTCGACGGCCATGCTCAGCCTTCTAGGAATTCCAGTGCCGGCGGCGCTTGGTGGAACATTGCTCTTGCGGGGCTTCACCCTGTGGCTGCCGCTCCTACCCGGACTGGTAATCATGCGGGGATCGTTCAGACAAAATCACCGAGGACATGACAGATCCCTCGATAAGGTCCGCCCATCACCAAAGTCTGACTAGTTTTTAGGACTGCCGCGCGCCATTTTGCGCAGAGCCCGCCGCCAGGAGGCACTAGACGACCGCAAGCCTGGTACGGCCCGTTGGTTACGCAATTCAAACGGGAGGCTCCATAACCTACAAGAGGCGTATCCGCCGCAAGCGAAACGCCGCCGTCGGAATCAACGCCAAAAGCGCTTGAGGTCCGTCACCAGCTCATAGGCATCCGCCGCCTTCTTGATGGATTGCTCCTTAGACGAGGCCGCAAGCGCGGTGTCTGCACGCGATGGCACGGCCAACGGGGTGAAGTGGTTCAGCAGCTTGGCACCGGTGGTCTCATCGTTGAGACTACCCAACTCGGTTTGAAGCGCCGTTATGGCCTGGATGAAATGTCGACGCCGGCGGCGTGCCTTCTTGCCAGCAAACAGGGTGCCCAAGAAGTCCGCAGCATAGCCAAGGTTCTTGCCGACGATGCGGACCTTATGTCGGGTCTCGTCGTCCAGCCTGCCCAAATTCTTGCCTCGTCGATTCAGGCGTCGTTGATAGCGGTCGAGCACATGACCGGCGAAAGCGGTGATCGGTTGGCCCCTTTTCTCGGCAGCATCCATCTCGGAAAGCCAGGATCCGACACTGATCCAGCGGACAAGGTCTAGCGTCAACGCGCGAAAACTATCTGATCGGATCGCTCTCGAAAGGTCGGCGTAGATCGCCTTGCGCCCCTTCGTCAGCTTGGCAAGCAGTTTAGGATCTGCGATCCGATCTATCAGCACATCGATGTTACGAGCATCACTGAACAAAGCGGCCGCGGTCCTCAATCGATCGCTCAGCGCAATGGATTCTGGGTCGCTAAGGATTGGTTTGAACAATGTCAGCGCCGCGCGAAGGCGACGGAGCGCAACACGGGATTGATGTAACGTTTCGGAGTCCGCGGCCTCGAGCAGCATTACTTCATTGAGCCGGTAGTGGCGAATGCAGGCGCCAGCGATCGCCTGAAAACCCGCGGCAGTGGTAAGGTCTTTGTCCAGAGCGATAGGCTCAGCTTCGAGCGCCTCGCCAGCATCGGGGGTCCGCAGCGCGTGCCCGCGGTCTGCCTTACTTCGGACGCCGATGCGTAGAGGAACGGTCGCGCCAATTTTTGCCGCGACCGTGAACAACGCAGCGCATGAACCTTTTTTCAATTCGAATTCGAGTTCATGTATCGCGGCGGTGCGGCGATCGTCTGTGACCGCACCTTCGTCGTCGGCGATCTCGATCGTCGCGCCGTCCGTGTCGACGAGCCAGAGCGTGCGGGTGATGTCTGTGGAGAACACCGGTTGCAAGGTGTCGGCGGTGATCGGCGCGTCGGCGAGCTTGGTCAGCAAGTCGGCGGTCGGCAGATCGAGATCCGGGGTCTCCCCTGCGATGTCGTGCTCCCATTCCGGACGGCTGAACAACCCGGCGGCTTTACCACCTTCGACCTTGATCGTCTGGATGTGCCGTTTTCGGTCGCGGCGTACGCGTAATGTAATGCCCGCATGCCAGAGATGATCTTCGGTGGTATCAAAATATGTGGAGACAAGATGATGTTGAGCCTTCGGCCGACCGAAGCTCGCGACTAGCGATGCATGGACCGCTGACCCCTCCTGCGCATCCACATCAAGCTTCAGCTCTGTTTCCAATGGCGCACCTGTCATTCCGCTATTCGTTCTTGCTGGGCGGCTGTGGGACGAGGACTTATCTCCGTCCGCCGCGAAAGATGCTGAATTCACTGATGCGACTGAGGCATGATTGACGTGGACATGATGACCTCTGCGTCGTGGGCGATGGGCAACCGAAGCGCCGTTCTCAGCGTCGATTTGCGGTGAGAAAAGCGTCGGAATCTACGCAGACCTCGGAGGCACCGAAGCCCCGCAAATGGTCATCACCCGCCAAAGTGGACGCAGGCAAAACGCTGAAACGTGCGTTTATGGTCGCGCGCTCTCGCACATGCGCCCTCTACCGCCGACGGAGATGTTGGTGACCCGCAGACAAAGCGGAGATGCGGCTCGTACGTCGCCGCGCTGCCCTTGGATCCTCAGTCCCTGGGTATTTTCCGACCCTGTTAGGGCGAGACGTCTGGGCGCAGTCCCGCCCCTTGCTGGTTGTGATTGCACTGCTGCGCCTGGCTGGCGCCCGCGGAACCATGGAGACCGTTGTGACAGACACATTCTTCGCGGAAAAGTTCGCCGACAGAGCGGAAACCGTGCGGACGCAAAGCAGCCCTTCGCAGATCATCGAGCATCATCGTGCACCTACCCGTGCTTATGGCGCGCTTCACAGCAACGGGCCGATCCAAAGCATGATTATCGACCGCCGCGTGCTCCTGCCGGACGATGTCGCAATCGACATCCTCTATTGTGGTGTGTGCCATAGCGCTATCCACATGATCCGCGGGGAATGGGGTGAACAGCCGTTTCCGATGGTGCCGGGGCACGAGCTCGTCGGTCGGGTATCCGCCGTCGGCCAAGCGGTCACCCGTTCTCGCCCGAAGATTTTGCCGGGGTGGGCTGCATGGTCGACAGCTGCGGCTCCTGCGACAACTGCAAGGCTGACCTCGAGCAATATTGCACTACGGGCACGACGCTGACCTATGCCTCGCCCGACCCGCGCGGTCTCGGGCAGACGCCCGGCGGCTATGCCGAACGGATCGTGGTGCGCGAACGCGTCGTGGTCAAAATCCCCGACGGCGCGGACCTAGCTTCGACCGCGCCGTTGTTATGCTCGGGCATCACGACCTTTTCACCGATGAGGCATTGGCGCTTGAAATCGGGGCAGCACTTCGCGGTGATAGGGCTCGGCGGGCTGGGGCATATGGCGCTGAAGCTCGCGGTCCATCGCGGCGCCGAAGCAATCGTCGTACCGACAAGCGAGGACAAGGCCAAGTACGCCTATGCCGTGGGCGCCGGAGATGTGGTGGCGTGGCACCCGGCTGCGACCGATCCGATCCCGCTGGTCGAACATATGGCGAACCGCTTCGATTTCCTGCTTTCGACCATCCCCTTCCCGTTCGACATCTCGCCCTTTCTGCTGCTGCTCCGACAGAACGGTATTTTCGTCAACGTCGGCGCGCCCGGCGCGATTGCGGACGTCAGTGGCGGGGCCCTCTGGAATCAACAGCGCTCGATCGCCGGGTCCTGCATCGGCGGCATGCCGGAGACGCAGGAAGTGGTCGACTATTGCTACACCAACGCCATTCGGCCGCAGATCGAGCTGATCCGCCCCGACCAAATCGACGAAGCTTATCTTCGGGACAAACGCAAGGACGTGCGCTATCACTTCGTCATCGATCTTGCTTCGCATCGGACCGGATGAGGCGGCCTGACACGCCTTAGACACCGCACCCCGAACGAGAGCTACCGATTCAGCCACCGCCTGTGGGCCGCAAGTTCGATGGACGAATTCATGGTATCAAGAAGCAAGAACTCCTCCACGCCGGCCGTCCGTGCCGCTTTGGCCGGAGACGTGCTGGTCGCGCTTGCAAAGTCCGCTGCCGCGCTGTGGACCGGCAGCTCCGCCATGACGAGCGAAGCAATCCATTCCTTCGTCGATGCAGGAAACGGAATCTTGCTTCTCTATGGCATTCGCCGCGCTGCGCACCGGCCTGATATCGAACACCCCTTGGGCTATGGGCGCGAGCTCTACTTTTGGAGCTTTATCGTTGCTCTGCTGGTTTTCGCCGTAGGCGCGGGATTTGCTGTCTACGAAGGCATCAATCACGTGCTTCACCCCCAAGCAATCCAGCATCCATTGATCAACTATGCAGTCCTCGGCGTCGCCTTTGGGCTAGAAGGATGGGCATGGCTGGTGTCCTTCAAGCAGTTTGACGCCGCCAGCGGCGATCTTGGCTTTTACGCAGCCTTTCGCGCGAGCAAGGATCCACCGTCGTTCATGATCCTGTTCGAGAACAGCGCGGCCTTGCTGGGCCTCGTAGTCGCGGCAATCGGAACCGCTTTGGCCGTCGCATTTCAGCAACCCTGGTTGGACGGCGTGGCGTCGATCATGATCGGCGTGATCCTAGGTGGGACGGCCGTCCTGCTTGCCCGTGAAAGCAAGAGCCTGCTGATAGGCGAGCGTGCTGATCCACACTTGTCACGCTCGATCCTGGCAATCGCTGCCGCCGAGCCATTCGTCACACGCGCGAATGGTTTGCTGACGGTCCAGCTCTCCCCTGATCAGATCTTGGCCGCACTTAGCCTAGAATTTTCTGATGAGCGGACGATTTTGCAGGTCGAGCAACAGGTGATCGCCCTCGAGCAAAATGTGCGCGCGGCGCATCCTGAGGTCGTCGTTTTGTTCGTCAAGCCGCAGACCGACAAGACCTTTAGTGCGCAGCGACGTGATCGGTTTGGAGATCCGGTCGAAGATACGCCCAAGCGTCGTCGAGGGCAGTTTTTCCGCCAGAGGTTACCTTCTCTCATTCCGAGTTCCTGGCTGCTGCAGCGGCATGTCCCGCCGATGACTGCAAGATTGAACAAAGGCGCCGTTCCCGTGGTCGAGGTGTTGGAGGACGGAACCAAGCCGGACGTGGTCTGATCGGCTAGCTGGCCGGTGTACGATTCCATAGGTTAGACCTGCGATTCAGCGCCGTGGACTCGCGGCGCAGCCCCTTGACTTCGTCGGTGGTGGCGGCACGGGCCGTGTCGCCCGCTAGGCGGCGCCTGCCGGCTTCGAGGAACTCCTTCGACCACACGTAATACAGGCTTTGCGCAATTCCTTCACGGCGGCACAGCTCGGCGATGCTGTCCTCGCCGCGC
>JANXSN010000090.1 GCA_025352685.1 Sphingomonadales bacterium | reverse complement strand
CGGCGTCATTACAATACCGTCCGCCCGCACAGAAGCCTTCCGCTACCGACCGCCGGCCCCACAAGCCGTTCCATCGCCAGTGCCGTCCTCCGGTTCCGCTACGCTTCACCTCCAGCCAACACTGGCGATGGAGGCAATCATGCACTAACATTCAGGCCGGACCACTCGCTGGGGGCCGATCAATGGTGCCAACCAGAATTATATCTTCGTCCGTGACGGTGCGGCTATTGATGCAACACCGAACGACGAGCTTGCCTTCTCGCTTGAAGGTGGGCGGCAAACGCTGAACACGAGCGGCTATAGCGAGTCGCTTTCACAATCGAACCCGTTCGAGGCACATGTGAATGCCGCGCGCGTAACGGCAACCTTGGTCCAGATACGCGCACAATGCACTCATGCGGTAACTATGCCGGCATGCTGACCGACGTTTACGCAGTGGAAACAATAGTGGCATTACATTGACGGAATGACCCGCGACTATGGGACACATTGAGCGATCGGCTTGGAACATTTAAGTCATGCTTGCGGGGTTGGGACGATGAATTGGTATGCCAGATGGAACCCTTTTCTGCCTATAACCCTTGACCGCCGACACCGCCGATTACGTCTCGGAATTGCATTTTTCTCGATCATAATTTTCGCGTTTTCGGCCGTTGCGCTGATGGGGCTGGATCGACACATAACTTTGATGATGAGCTTGGCTATCTGGCCGACCCTAGTAATTTTTATCGTTCAGTGGACTCGTGTACGGACAGACATTTTGAAGCACGGGCCGGATCATCTGGAACAACTCAAGCCGGCGCAAGGCAAGCTGCTGGCGACAACAATTGGCGCTTTGATCATCGCCGTCGCCATTGGCGGAATTCTGGTGCTGAGCATAATCAAGCAGCACCCTGTATGCACGTCTCAAACGAACAATTCGAAAAGCTGCAGGTAACAAGAGATGCGTAAATGACGTTGGCGCGCCCAAACACTGCATGAGGAAGTGGGTGCCTCCCCGCGTTGGAAACGCTATATTCCACCATATCGGCAGTCGGCCTATGGATAGTGCAAGATTATCCCTTCGCCTAGCGGATGGTATTCAAATGATTCCGTGGGGAGGAGGGCGAGTTTAAAATGTAATGGGATGTTGGAGCCGGTACCGTCGCGCTTTCTGACCAGATCGTGTTCCAGCTCAAACCGACGGTTGTGAAACTTACTTTACGGTTTAGTGTGACTCGCAGGGAACCTGCGCTTGCGTAAGCAAACTACTAAATCGGACTGCAAACATCATGCGTCAAATCTTGTATTGCAGTAACAGCACCATTCCCGGCAACGAAGCCGATCTTGACGATATCTTATCCCAATCTCGGAACAACAACGCGATTGACGGCGTGACGGGGTTTCACCTTGCCCGCGCGTAGCGTCTCCCTTGACGCAGTGATTATGCGGCCAGGCTGATTTGCCTGGCAAGCCATTTTTGTTCGAACGCCATGGGACTGGCATAACCCAGCGTCGAATGGAGCCGTCGATAATTGTAAAAGGCAATCCAGTCCATGACCTCGTCCTTGGCTTGACGCCGCGTGCCGAAGCCCATGCCGTGGAGCCGTTCGACCTTGAGCGAGCCGAACAGGGTCTCGGTCACGGCGTTGTCCCAGCAATCGCCTTTGCGGCTCATCGAGGCTTTCATGGTGAAGTTCGCCAACAGCTTGGCAAAGTCCTTGCTGGCATATTGGGCGGATTCAACCGGTCGATGCAACAGCAACGAATTGGAGGTTGTGGTAATGGCTGGTCGACGCGCATCGGAGCGATGCACACGAAGCAAACTGCGGTCGCCCGGGCGTCCGCCTGCCTGGCAGCGTGATAATCATTGTCGTTTCTGGCACGCTATCGCTCAGGGGCGCACGAGCGAGGAGGCCGCCGCCGATGCCGGGATCTCGACGCCGCTTGGACCACGCTGGTTTCGGAGTTCGGGAGGAATGCCACCAACACATCTTATGCCGTCGGCGCCCGCACTGGTCGGAAGATATCTGACCTTTCGCGAGCGGGAGGAGATTGCAATTGAACTTGCCCTGGGAACGGGGATCCGAGCGATCGCGCGCAAGCTCGCGCGCTCGGTCAGTACAATTTCGCGAGAGGTGCGACGCAACGCTGCCACGCGCGGCGGCAATCTGGACTATCGAGCCGGCGCAGCTCAATGGCATGCCGATCGAGCGGCATTGCGACCACGGCCGAGCAAGCTGGCGAGTAATCCTGCGTTGCGGGCCTATGTGGAGGACCGTCTTTCCGGTCAGATCACTGATCCACAAGGTATCGGCTTCGCCGGCCCGGTGGTGCTATGGAAGAAGCGTCGCGCCGTTCATCGCCAAAGCCGGCGATGGTCGACCGCGTGAAGCCCTGAGCAAATCGCTCATCGGCTTCGGATCGATTATCCCGAAGATCCCACCATGCGCATCAGCCACGAGGCGATCTATCAGTCTTTATACATCCAGGGCCGCGGCGCATTACGACAGGATCTGACGGCGTGTCTGAGGTCCGGGCGCGCTTTGCGCATGCCGCGAGAACGGGTCCGATGCCGGGGTAAATCCTTTGTCGATGATACCATCCTGATCAGCAAGCGGCCCCCCGAAGTCGCCGATCGCGCTGTTCCCGGGCACTGGAAGGGCGATCTCATCCTTGGCTTGCACAGTTCTGCGATCGGTACACTTGTTGAACGAAGCTCTCGCTTCACGATGCTGCTCCATCTGCCGCGCATGGAGGGCTATCAACGCGGGCAAGGAGTGAAGAACGGTGCACCTCTCGCCGGGCACGGCGCCCAAGCTGTTCGCGAAGCCATTACCGGGTCCATGCGCGATCTTCCCGAGACGTTGCGCCAATCACTGACCTGGGATCAGGGCGCTGAGATGGCGCAGCACGCTCGCCTTCGTGTCGATAGCGGGCTGGCAATCTACTTCTGCGATCCGCAAAGTCCGTGGCAAAGAGGCTCGAATAAAAATACCAACGGTTTGCTTCGGCAGTACTTCCCGAAAGGCACCGATCTGAGCCACCACACTGTGCGTGAACTGGGAGCAGTTGCCCACGCCCTCAATACCAGGCCGCGCAAGACCCTCGGATGGAAAACACCCGCCGAAGTCCTAGACCAGTTCCTCGCCGGGCACTATGAAGACAATGTTGCGACAACCGGTTGAATCCGCCCAATACCTGGCCATGAGCTACACTCAGCGCTTGGCCGAAGCCGAACTGGTGCCTTCGGTCGGCAGCGTCGGCGACAGTTACGACAACGCCTTGGCAGAGACCATCAACGGTCTCTACAAAGCCGAGGTCATCTGGCGGCAACGATCATGGCCAAACGCTTCGGCGGTCGAGATGGCAACTTTGCGCTGGGTGGACTGGTTCAACAACCACCGCCTGTTCGGCCCCATCGGACACATCCCGCCCGCCGAGGCC
>JANXSN010000086.1 GCA_025352685.1 Sphingomonadales bacterium | reverse complement strand
GCCGCCACGCCCATCTTCTTCATCAGCGTGGCAACATGCAGGCGGCCGACCTTGACGCCTTCGGCTCCAAGCAGGTCACGCAACATCGGGCTGCCCGCGAACGGAAAGTCCATGTGCAGCTCGTCGATCCGCCGCATAATGGCAAGATCGGAAGCCGAGACCGGCCTTGGCAGATAATAGACGCTACCGCGGCTGATCCCCAGCTCTCGCGCCTGCCGGGTAATCGGCAGTGCGTGGACATGGTCGATCATCATTTTACGCTCGGCAACAGCCCGGCCCAATCACGAATCGGGGCCGAGCGCTCCGGAAAAAAACATTCACCAACGTCAACGCGTCGATCCTGGCGTGCAACGTCTTCACGTCGATCACCGGTCCCGCTGGCTCGGTCTGGCCATCAAACTCGAAAATACTGGCGGCGCCTTCCAGAAGCTGCGAGCGCCAGGTCGTGATCTGGTTCGGGTGAACGTCAAACTGCTGCGCCAACTCCGCCAGCGTCTTCTCGCCCTTCACGGCTGCCACCGCCACTCTCGCCTTGAATGCCGGACTGTGGTTCCGGCGCGTTCGCTTCGTCATCATCTCCCCTGTTCGACAGCCATCCTGGCCGCCTTCAGGCAGAAACTCCACTTATCGCAACGTCCAGTTTTGCCGAGCAGCACCGAGCCACGTCTCAAAGCGTTAGAGCGAAAACAAGGTTCCGTTTATAGGACCGGGACCAAAAGCGTGAACGCACTTGACGCGTTGCTGGTGGATGTGCGGGGCTGTCGTGCGTGCCGATGTGCTGCTTTTAAGCTCGCGCCCCGTCGTCCTGATCGCCCCTGTCCATTTTTCATAATCTCATCACGCATCAGAATTTAGGGAATTCTTTGTAGAACTCGATTTGCATTCGGATTGGCCCGAGCGGCTCGACGAGGTGAGGCTGCTCGGGAAGTATCAATCCCGGACAGCCGGGCTCGAGGATCGCCTGCGAGGCCGGATCGAATATTTGATAGCGCAGGCGCCCTTCAAGCACTCGGATTACGCCCCAAGCGCCGGCCTTGGTGCGATGCTCGCGGCGCAAACCGGCAGGAAGGCTGACCTCATCGAACACTGGGGTGGCCTTGTAGGGTTTCGTCGGCGTTGGCTCAGCCGCGGTCATCACCGGGTCGACGCTTCGGTAGTGAACGGCTCGGTCGACCAGACTATCCATATGCGCGGCTGCCTGGAGAGTGAGCGGATGGTGCGTGAAACCGGCTCGTGGCGAGATATAAGTTGCCATTTCCCGAGCGAGCGTGAGCTGCAGGTCGGATCCTTCTGCGAGCAACATGATCATGAGGTTCTCCAACGCGATCACGCGGACGCGAAGCTGAATCAGCTCGGCGTCGGTCAGGTTTGGGATGTCGGGATCCGGGAGAACGTGGGCATGACTCTCTTTCGGCCCGTTTCGGCCCGCTCCTCCCTCATTGTCCCACCTAGATAGCGCCCTGTGGTCCAATTCTTCGGCATTAGGCGGCCTTTTCTCATGGTCGGGCATTTGGCGGCTCTCTGAATCAGGGAAAGATGGATGTTCGCGGCTGCGCCCCGTTGGACTCGACCGACCCGCTCATGCCGGCGTTCCGGCCGTGGCCGGCAAGGAGGCGTTCGGCCGTTTGCGAAGGCCAGCGATGAGCGTCGGGATAAGGCGACCCTTCGTAACCTCCTGGCCCATATGCTGCACGCCGTGCACGAGGTGGGTTCCCGCTGTCTTTACGAACGAGCCGACCTGCCCGGACTCCAGCGCTGGCGCATCGCTCCGATACACGCCCTTGGCAGGCTTCACGCCGACGCCGACCGCGCCAATGCCATGACAGGCTGCACTCGGTTTTCGGTGATTGAGGCGCCAAAGCTCCATGCCGCCGGCGACGAAGGTGGCGATAAAGTTCAGATTGCGATGGGTGATCAGCATATCTTCTGAAGCGCCGTCGACATTGACCTCTTCCCCGGCGATCAACCCGGTGACAGCCGAGCCTACCGCTGCAATGGCGATCGCCTCTTGTCCGAAAGACATAAGGGCGTCGTTCTTGGTCATGCCCCCGGTCACATCGGCTCGAACCGCCAGAGGCAGCAGCGCGATCGGTAGATGCACCAGAGCGGGATGCATTTCTTGCAAGCGAATGGCCATGTGTTCACTCCTCAAAGTGTCTGACGATTGGCCGGGCGGTTCCTCGGAAGGCACTTACAGTTAAGGTCTGGCTGCGGCGTTAATTGGCTATTTCGTCACCTTCCTGCCCAGGAGAACGTCTCGAAGCACGACGGCGTCGTTGTGGCTCTCATCGTGGGCCGAATAGACGAGCGTCAGCGGACCTTGCCGAGCAATCGAGCGCAGCTCGCTTAGAAGTTCGGCATTTTGTTGCAGTTCCTTGCCGTAGCGACCGCGGAACTCCTCCCAACGAGCCGGATCGTGCCCAAACCATTTTCGCAACTCGGTCGTGGGCGCGATCTCTTTCATCCATTGAGCCAGAGCGGCATTTTTCCTCGAAACCCCGCGCGGCCACAATCGGTCAACGAGGACGCGCGTGCCATCCTTAAAATCTGCAGACGCATAGGCGCGTTTTGGCTTGATGTTGGCGGCTGGGATCCTCGCGGTCATCCGCCGGACACCGTCGAATAGAGGTTCGCGACCGACAACGGGGCTTCGCGAGCCGCAATCCTTTGCTCGAATTCCATCTCGGCGCGCAAACCGTCGAGGTCGCGATGGACAAAGGCTTTGGCAAGCTCGCGGCCGTCGCGGCGATAGATTATCGTGCAATTCCTCGCTTGGAGCGAACCGACGATCTCGGCGTCATCCCACTTCTCGGCGTGGCCGACATAAGCGAGACTGAAGTCGTATTGCTCCGTCCAGAAAAAAGGAATGTATTCGAAGCGCTCACGGCAGCCGAGGATGTTGTGCGCTGCAACCCGACCCTGGCGCTCCGCAACCACCCAATGTTCGACTCGGATTCGCTCGCCGGTAAGCTGGTCCGGCCAGCGGGCGATGTCGCCCGCAGCAAAGACACTGGGCGCGTTCGTCTCGAGATATTCATTGACGGCGACGCCGCGATCGAGCGCGAGACCCGCGTCCTCCGCCAGCGAGATCGCCGGCCGGACGCCGATGCCGATCACGACAAGATCTGCCGACAAGCGCTCGCCACTTTCCAAGGTGACGCTTTCTTCGTCTATGGCCTTGGCGGTCATGCCGAGGTGGAACGTGACCCCATGGTCTTCGTGGACCTTGCGGAGATAATCACCGACCTGCGGGCCGAGAACCTTCTCCATGAGCGTCGTCTCGGTCCCGACCACGTGCACGTCGATGTTGCGAGTGCGCAGCGAAGCCGCCACCTCCAGGCCGATGAAGCTGGCGCCGAGCACCACGGCCCGCTTCGCGACCAGCGCCTTCTCGACGAGCGCACGGCTGTCCGTCAGAGTCCGCAAGTAATGGACATGCGGAAGGTCAGCACCGGGAATGTCGAGGTGTACCGGCTCAGCGCCAGTGGCGAGCAGGAGCGCGTCATAGCTGTGATGGCTGCCATCGGCGAGCTGCACGCGGCGGGTCGCCGTATCGATCGCGACAACGCGTGCGCCTAGCCTCAGGTCGATGTCGTGCTCTTTGTAGAATTCTACCGACCGAAGAATGTTGGACGCGTCGGACGCCGCACCAGCGAGATACCCCTTCGAGAGGTTTGGCCGGTCGCAGGGCAAAGTCTCGTCGGCGCTCAGCATCATCAGGCTGCCGGTATAACCTTCGTGACGAAGCGCCTCCGCAGCGGCGTTTCCAGCCGCTCCACCACCAACGATAATGACAGACTCCGGCAGTTCAGTGGAAGGGGGCTGCGGTTGCGGTTCCCAGCGCTCGAGCCTTTCCCGGACGAAAACGGCTCCGACTGGCTCATCGACCGGCATGAACCGAGGCGCCGCGTCGCGTACGACTTCAACCCGCCAACGCGATACCGGATCGAACGCGGGTGCGCGGAGCGCCTCGCCGGTGTGAAGATCAAAACAAGCATGATGCCACGGGCATCGGACCGTATCACCGACCAGAAGTCCTTGCTCGAGCGGCGCGCCATAATGCGTACAGATCGCACCGATTGCGAATACCTCGTCTCCACGCCGGGCAAGCAGCACCGGTTCGCCTTGGGCATGGCCGAGCAACATACCCCCGTCGGGAATTGTCGACAGTCCGATCGCTTGAGTGAGGTCAGGACCGCTCAGCGCTGACTTCTCGTCGCTCATTTTCTCATCCTGAAGATGACGCGGGCCAGGCATAGCTCGCCTGCGGACGAATTGACTGCAAACAGCGACGATCTGATCATGGCACAGATAAGCCTCAACCTAAGCAGGGAGTAAACCTCGATGCAGCGACTTTAACGTCAGCAGCTCTACGATGGTTCCAAAAACGCTGATTGGCGTCATGTTCCGCTATTTACGCTACTGTCGGATCTAATGGAGACATCGATCTGGATCGCTCTCACGGCGCGCCAGAAATAGCCCATATTTGTTTCGATCAATCGGATCACGACATCGGCGACGGCACAGGAAGTCTTTTCCGAGGACGACGACAAATTCTTGAGATGCTCATCGCTATCCTTGTGCTCACGGCCGTAGGAGTCGAGACTATCGTTTTCAAAGCTTTTCGATCGGCTATCGATGCAGACCGCGGATCGGGACGCCGCTATCTTCGCATCCTGTTTATAATGCGTAGATTGGCCACAATGAAAAAGAGCATGGCAATGGCAAAGATCGAATTCGACGATGGCGGTGTCGAAGTCGACGCGGCAATTATCGCTAAGGGTCCCCAAATTTGACCATCGCTGATCCAAGAGAAGATCTGTTACGGCGCGACAAACATCCGTTGCGAACGTGGAATGGATGAAGACGCCGATCGCTATCGGCTGGCGTTTTTTTTAAACGGACGGCACCTGCGCCTCCTCATCGAAAATTCCGGCAACGTGGTCCAGCGTTCTTCCGTTGACATCGAGAGCGGAGTTTCCCGATCAGGCGCGCAAACCCGGGGAGTGACGGATTTAAACAAACAACCAGCGATGATCATCGAATCCTCGGACCAGGTGCCGCGCGCCACCTTGCTTAAGTGAGTTCGGATCCCGAGGAATTTTGATGTGACGCGGGAATCGCGGATCGGACGCGGCAAATCTTGGCCGGCCCCGGCTGGTGTGATCAAGATCAAGACGTTCCAGACCTATCGCTATGACCCGGATTCCGGCGAAAGCCCGGGGCTCACGTTGATTGAGGATTAGCGCCTCTAGCTGCGACACCAACATTGTTGCGATCGTTAGCTTGATGCAAACGATGTGATCGCGACAGCGTGCGGCGAGATCGTCGCAAGGCTAACGCCGGTTTGGAGCATAATCGGCACCCTCTGAGCCATCAGATATTCGACGACTGGCGAAATGTCTCCGGCAACCTGGTTTACATCGGGAATCGCCGCGGCGACGGGCTGCTTCTCGAGGAGGCCGCGCGCCTATTCGGTTCTGGCGGCTGGTCCGAAGACTCCATCGCCCGCGTCGTCGATCGCAAGCGCAAGAACGAGTGCGATGAAGGGTTCGTCTTCCGCAACGAGGACGGCCGAATGATTGGACAACACATGGTCCCGGGTCGAGGAATAAACGTCTGGGCCGCGTTCAACCGATCAAGGGTTAAGCCGTCCTGCCACTGCCGAAAGATGGACCGTCAGCCCCTCAGGATTCCAGCCATAACGCATTTGCCCGTTGAGTCGGCCATTGATGTTGCGGCGGGCAAACAAGCTGTCGAATCCTTCGCGCCGCGGCGCCCCTTTCACGTGGGGACCTCCCTGTTCGGTCCATGTCAGTTCGAGTCGGCGCTTCATGACGCACCAGGAGACGTGAACGCGCTCGCCGGGCTTTAACCCTTCGCAGCTTGCCCGCATTCTCGAGGCTCATCAGATTATCGTGCGTCAGGCTCGTGAAGGCGCCTCGACAGCTGACGAGTCTGGCGACGACGACACGAACGACATGCTTGTGAGGAACGTTATCCGAACTAACGCGCCACAGGTGTGGTTTGTAGCAGAGCATCTGGCCGCCACGCAGCTTGAAGCCTGACGACGTCGACGGCTAGCCCAGCATCAGGAATAGGCAAGCGAGAGCGCACGTGAATATCCTGATCGTCGAAGATGGGATGATAGTCGGAGGCAATGATCGAGGAGTTGGG
Source organism: Sphingomonadales bacterium (assembly GCA_025352685.1). Classification (GTDB taxonomy): domain Bacteria; phylum Pseudomonadota; class Alphaproteobacteria; order Sphingomonadales; family Sphingomonadaceae; genus Sphingomonas_O. Next base: position 4,935 of record JANXSN010000086.1, on the reverse strand, counting down.
AAATAGTCTGTCGGGGTTGCGGCTGATTATGAAACTGCCGGCGCTCTTGCAGAGTAACTCGTGGATCTAGGCTTCCTCGATTTCAACCTGCGCGACGGCAAGACCGGGCCATGGGACAGCGCCTCGCGGCCGGTGGCATCGCGCTCATATTTGTGACAGGCAATCTGCGGGTAATCAGCGACGGCCCCGCGGGCACGATGGGGCTGTTCACCAAATCGCTTGACCGCGTAGGGGTCAGCTCGATCATCAGCTGTGCCGACGATCTGCGCAGCAAAGCACCATCGCGTCCGCTGCCGGGATTCAGCTCATCCGTAGGTTTGATGATCGTGTGCTAGCCGTGATGGCTTGGTCCTCAACTCAATCGGAATTCCTGCCGGTTGGCAACCGCGGCGGTCATTGATGCCAACCGACCGAGAGACACAGTTGAACAGGGGGCGTGCCAGCCGGGCTGCCCGCTGAGTGGTCGAGACGGGCTGCGTCGACGGGGACGGTTGTCAACCAGCGACCACGACCAACTTCTTGTTCACGAATTCCAGGATGCCCAAATCACCCAGCTCACGGCCGAAACCCGAGCGCTTGACGCCGCCAAAGGGCAGTTCGGGCATCGAGCCGGTCGCCATGTTAATATAGACCATGCCTGCCTCGACCCGGGATGCAAGAGACTTGGCACGCTCGATATTGCCGGAGAAGATCGAGCCTCCAAGCCCGAAACGGGAATCATTGGCGAGCATCACGACCTCGTCGTCCGACTTAACCACATAGACCTGCGCGACGGGACCGAAGAACTCCTCGAAATAGGCCGGATTATCGCGTGAAATGTCGGTCAGGATGGCGGGTTCAAAGAAGAAGCCGGTCCGATCAGCGCGCTTGCCGCCGAACAGGAGCTTCGCACCATGTTCGACGGCAGCGCGGACCTGCTTCTCCAGCGTCTCCACCGCATCCTGCGATGAGAGGGGGCCGAGCGTCGTGTCGTTGTCGAGTGGATCGCCCATCGTCACGCCTTTCATGTTCGCCGAGAAGGCGGCCATGAACGCGTCCGCGACGCTATCCTGAACTATGAAACGCTTCGCGGCAGTGCAGGCCTGCCCGCAATTGGCGAGCCTGGCTGCAGCGCCGACCGTTGCTGCCCTTAAGACATCGGCATCGTCGAGGACGACGAAGACATCGCTGCCGCCCAATTCAAGAGTCGACTTTTTCAATTCTTCCGACGCCCGTGATGCGACTACTGCACCAGCCTTTTCTGAGCCGGTCAGCGCCACACCTTGGACGCGATCGTCGCCGATCAATTCGGCAATCTGATCACTCGAGATGAACAAGTTGGTAATAGCACCTTGCGGGGCACCAGCCTCGAGCACCAGTTTCTCGAACAGTGTCGCGCAGCCAGGCACGATACTAGCGTGTTTGATCAGCACCGAATTGCCGACCGCAATCGCGGGCGCGACTACGCGGATGAGCTGGTAGAAGGGGAAGTTCCACGGCTCGACCGCGAGCAGCACACCAATCGGGTGGTGCTCCACCCAGGCGTCTCCCGCCTTCGACTGGTAAGGAACCGGCTTGAGCAAGTCCCTGGCATGTTCGGCGTAATAGGCGGCAATGCCGGCGCACAGCTTCACCTCGTCTTGCCCCTGAGCGATCAGCTTGCCCATCTCGGTTGCCATGGTCGTGGCGATCTCGTCGGCATGCTCGATCAGTAGGCCGGCCAGCTTGCTCAGCACGCCGAGACGGCGGCCCATGTTGTCATGCCAGCTCGCGTCGCGAAACGCCGCGTCGGCCGCCGACAGCGATTGTCCGACTTGCTCGGCACTATGGGAGGGGTACTCCTTCACAAGTTGTTCGGTAAAGGGATTGAAACTGCGGTATGTCATCATTCTTCCTTGAGGTCTCTGGCAGGGGATGCGGTGGTTATTCGGCTTTCGACGAAAGTTCGTTCCAATCGTCCCATTCAGCAAGACGGCTCTCATAATCCTTCTTGATGAGCGGCAAGCCGACGCTGCCGAGCAGGAAACGAAGAGGCGGATTTTCTGCATCGACCACTTGGAGGATTGCGTCTGGCGTCGCGTGCGGGTCGCCCTGCTTGCGGCCCTTGTTCATTTCCCTGCGCTTTTCGCGAACCGGCTCGTACGCCGCAATTTCCTTGGCATGCGCAGCTGATTTGCCGCCCCAGTCTGTCGAATAGCCAGCGGGCTCGATCAGCGTTACCTTAATGCCGAAATCCGCGACTTCTTGTGCCAGTGCCTGATTGAGCCCCTCAAGACCCCATTTCGACGCGTGATAGAGACCCACGGTCGGAAACGCGGAAACTCCACCGATACTAGAAACGGTCAAGAGATGGCCGCTCTCCTGCGCTCGCATAATCGGTAGCGCCGCTTGGAGCACCCAGAGAGCACCGAAGAGATTGGTCTCGATCTGCGCTCGGGCTTCTTTCTCGCTGACCTCTTCGACGGTGCCGAACAGGCCGTATCCGGCATTATTGATGACGACATCAATTCGTCCGAAGTGTTCATGGGCCTGCTTGATTGCGGCAAATACAGCGTCGCGATCAGTCACATCGAGTGGGATTGGGAGCGCAAGGTCGCCGTAAGTTTCGGCGAGGTCCTGCACATCGTCAATGTGACGTGCGGTCGCGGCGACTTTGTCGCCGCGCTTCAGTGCCGCTTCGGTCCAGATGCGTCCGAAACCCTTCGAAGCGCCCGTTACAAACCAGATTTTCTCAGCCATATTTCGTCCTTCCTCTCGGCACAAGAGCCGCTGCGAGCGGGATCACGTGCCAGTTTTAACTCAGCGCCGGCAGCCTGTCAGGCGTCCGCCATCTCTTGGCGCAAGCTGGCGAGGTCGATGACGTAGCGGAAGCGAACGTCGCCTTCCTTCACGCGCTTGTAGGCCTCGTTGATCTCTTGAATGGAGATCACCTGCACTTCTGGCGCGATGCCGTGTTCGGCGCAGAAATCGAGGATCTCCCGCGTCTCGGCAATCGACCCGATCAGCGATCCTCCGAGTGTTTTGCGACCCATGATCAGCGGCTGATTATCGTAACCCGCCATCGGCACTATCGCGCCGACGGCGACATAGGCACCGTTCCGCTTCAACAGCGGCACGAAAGGATCGACCTTATGCTTCTCCGGAATGGTTGAAAGAATGAAATCGAAGCTGCCCGCAAGCGCTTCGAACGCATCCTTATCGCCCTCAACAACACCTTGGACGCCCAGCTTCTGCGCCTCGGCGATCTTCTCCTTGGTGGTCGTGAACACCGTTACCTTGGCACCCATCGCCTTGGCAATCTTGACCGCCATGTCACCCAGTCCACCGAAACCTACGACGCCGACGCTTTGTCCGGCTTTCACGTTCCAGTGCTTCATCGCCGAATAGGTGGTTACGCCGGCGCACAGGATCGGCGCAGCCGCCTCGACCGGGATCGACGCTGGGATCTCGAGAGCGAAGTCTGCCTTCACGACGAGGACGTTTGAGTAACCGCCATAGGTGTTGTCGCGACCGTACATGTTCTCGCCAGTCTTCGCCTGCGCGATTGGCTTCATCGGACCATTGTAGGTGGCCAGCCAACTGTTCGGCCCCTCGCAATATTGCTCCTCATGATCGCGGCATGGTTCGCAAACACGGCAGCTATCGATCATGCAGCCGACGCCGACCAGATCGCCCTCCTTGTGGAGGGTGACGTTCGAACCAGCCTTCGTGACGCGACCGACGACTTCATGGCCCGGCATGCACGGGTATACCGTGTTGCCCCAGTCGTTCTCAGCTTGATGGATGTCTGAATGGCAAACGCCGCAATACAAGACTTCGATCTCGATCTCGTCGTCACCCGCCTCATCGCGTTCAAATTCGAGTGGCTTCAGCCGGCTGGACGAATGTTTGGCGGCATAACCCATCGCTTTTATCATATTTGATAATCCTTCGAGTGAGTTCACCGTTGATGAAGGCACACTTCGCTAACGCCCGTCCGATGAATCGTATCCTTGCTGGTGAATTATGTTTGTCCGAGTTGGTTCGCCAACATGAGGGTTGTCGAGGAGGCGAACATGGCGCGAGCAGCTCATTCCAACGCGAAGTTACCGTCGTCGGCAAGTCGTTGTCCGTCGGCAACCCAAGATGTCCCCGTGGGTCGCGTCGCCGCGGGGTCGAGCCGCGCTGCCCACTCCTGGTCGTCCACTGACACGTGTCATTTCGGCAAAACGGAGGCGCTTGGCGCAAAGACCCAGTGACTAAGCGCACGCCTCAGATATCATTTCATTGCAGCCAGCTGGCTTTTCATTCCCGGATGGTACTTGCAGGAGAACTTGATCATCCCGGTCCGTCTCATGACGGTTCGGCCCGACTTGCCAGGAGACAGGTCGACATTGAAGCTTCCATCTAATGCGATGGCGGAGTACTTTAAGATGTTCTCATTCAGCCAGTGCACAGTATCCCCCACCGGCACGCTCGGAAGGACGGGGCCGAAGTTCATTTTGTTGACGACCGCAATATAGTTTTGGCGGCCGCGGGAGCAGCTAACGCCACTCCAGCGGCGAACAACATGGCGGCGGCGAGCGTCCTCAGCACGCTGATCGATCTGGCTCTGGCCACGTCCTGATCCTTAGCGGAGCGGAGCGAGCAGATGTTCCGCGTGTTGTTCATGTTCTTGGAACAGCTTCAGCCCGGTCTCGAGCAGTTCTTTTAACTGGGAATTTTACGCGGCAAGGATAAGTGTGCCAGGCAAGACTTTGTTGACGGCCTTGCGGTAAGCGACCTCGTTGGCGGCGTAAGCACGGTCAGACGCGAATCCGTGGGGTTTAGAATCACCGGCATCAAGATGATGGGTTATGGCGAGTGGAAGACCCGCAAACATGGTGCTTCCTATCGTCGCCAGTGGTGCAAGGTTTATATCGGAATTGACGCGGAAACCCTCGATACTCGGGCTATTGAGGTCGCCACCAACGGACA
>JANXSN010000080.1 GCA_025352685.1 Sphingomonadales bacterium | reverse complement strand
TGGCGTCGACGATCTTGACGATCAACAAGCGCCTCGACGCGAACCTGACGACCTTTGCGCAGCGCCGGCTCGACGAGCCGTCCGCCTGTCTCATCATCGACGCCAAGTACGAGCAAGGTCCATCAGGGGGGTGTGGTTCGCCGTCTCGCGCTCACTGGGGCGGAGCGTGGAATAGCCATTACTTGGCGGCGACCAGCGCAGGCACCTGGATGGCCGACAAGCGAAATGTGAGAATTCGGACGAGAGGTTTGCAGGCCTCAAGAACCACGAGGAGGACAATGCCGAGCCCGATTGCTAGCAACATGTCCCTCGGCGTAATCTCCCCAAACTTCAGCAGTGCCTGTAGCGATGGTAAAAACAGGATTAGCGCGGTCACGCTGATAATCGCAGCGGCGACATAGCGCAGCGCCGCGTTTTGCCGAACAAAGGCCTCGCCCAGGCCGGCGCTGAAGGACCGGTTGACCAGGATCAGCGCGACGATCTCGGCGATCAACGCGAAAAAGATAAGCGCACGCAGCTCGACTTCCGGCATCCCGGACCATGTCTCTACGAGGAAGACCGTCGCCAGCATGGCGAAAGCGAGGCCACCCTGAAACACGCTCCACACGATCATCGGCATCGACAACAGGGCTTCTCCCGGATCGCGTGGGGAACGCCGCATGATGTCCTCCTCCTCGCGTTCTGCCTCGAACACCAGCGCGCAGACAGGATCGATTATCATTTCGAGCAACGCGATGTGGACCGGGCCAAACAGGATCGGCAGGCCTAAGATCAGTGGGAGCAGGGCCAACCCGGCGATGGGCACATGCACCGCAAAAATAAACGCCATGGCCTTGCGGATATTGTCATAGATCCGCCGCCCCAGCCTGACCGACTGCACGATCGAGCCAAAATCGTCTTCAAGCAAGACCACGGCAGATGCTTCACGCGCGACATCGGTGCCGCGCTTGCCCATGGCGATGCCGATATGGGCCGCCTTAAGCGAAGGTGCATCGTTGACGCCGTCACCGGTCATCGCCACCACCTCACCATCAGCCTTGAACGCTTGGACGATGCGCAGCTTCTGTGCGGGCATGGTTCGAGCGAACACGGTGACGGCCTTCAGGCGCTCGGCAAGCTGAACGTCATCAAGCGCTTCAAGGTCTGCACCGGTGAGGACATCGCCGTCAGCGATTCCGGCTTGGAAGGCAATTGATCGTGCCGTTGCGGCATAATCGCCGGTGATCATCACCACGCGGATGCCGGCGCTTCGGCATTGCGCTACTGCCTCCGGTACACCAGCGCGCAGCGGATCGGCTAGCCCTACAAGCCCGACCAGTACGAAATCATATTCGTGCTGGGAGGCGGCCCAATTGCGATTAGCAAGCTTAGCGGAGGCGGCGGCGAGGACGCGAATGCCACGTGTTGCCATGACCTCAACCGCTTCGGTCATCCGGGCAAGATCCTCCGGCGGCAAGTGGCACATGCCCGCAATCGCTTCCGGGGCGCCTTTGGCATAAATTGTCAGCCCGTCGCCATCTTCCCAGACATTCGACATTGCCAAGAGGTCTGGGCGAAGCGCGTAGGCATGGATCAACATAGCGCCTGATTTGTTGGTGCCCGTGACATCATTGTGTGCGCTGTGAAGGGCAATTTCCATCGGGTCGGTCGGAACGGCTGCGCTGGCAAGAGCAGCGGTCTTTAATAGCTCGTCGAAGCCTTGCGGGACTGCGGTATCATTGCCATCCGTAAAGGCCTCCCCCGATGGCAACCACAGTTCGGCTACTGACATGCGGTTCTGTGTCAAGGTTCCGGTTTTGTCAGCGCAAAGCACCGTTGCTGAACCCAGCGTTTCGATTGCCGCCGCGCGCCGTGTGAGCACGCCAACCTTCCCGATCCGCCAGGCTCCCATCGCGAGGAACACTGTCAGGACCACAGGAATTTCTTCGGGCAATAGCGCCATACCGATGGCAATGCCGGCCAGCACGGCCTCGACCCAACCGCCGCGCAACAGCCCGAAAAGCAGGACAACCAGCAGTGCCACGAAGCCGCCACCAATCGCGCACCAGGTAACGATCCGGGTGGTTTCCGTGCGCAGGCGCGGGGCTTCGATGTCTAGTGTCGCAAGCGACTGGCCGATTTTCCCGATCTCGCTGCGTGACCCCGTTGCCAGCACGCGGGCGATACCGCAGCCGCGTGCGACGAGCGAACCCGAATAGACATAGGCGTCGCCTGCGCCCCCCGGGCGGTGGGCTCCGTCCGCAGCACCCCCGGTTGCAAACGCCTTGCTCACTGGGAGCGACTCCCCCGTCAGCAGTGATTCGTCGGTCTGCAGATCGGCTGCGTCGATCAGAATAGCGTCGGCTGCGATCCTGTCTCCCTGTTCGAGAACGATCAGGTCGTCGCGCACAACGTGACGCCCGGCGATACGGATGCGAACACCATCGCGGATCACCAATGCCCGGGGGGCTGACAAATCGCGCAATGCCTCAAGTACATGCTCGGTCCGGGTTTCCTGGATCACGGTGACCGCGATCGAGAAGATCGCGAAAGCGAGCAGGATCAAGGCTTCGCTCAGATCGCCTAGCAAGAGATAGGCGAACCCACCCGACAGCAGCAGTACCAGCATCGGCTCCCGCAAGACTTCGAAAGCGATACGCAATATCGAACGGTGGCCAGTGTGAGGTAGTTCGTTTGGCCCGTCGGCTTCAAGGCGAGCGCTGGCTTCTGCCGTCGTCAGTCCGTCGTTCGGAAAATTTTGTGATTTGTCTTCAATAGTAGTCACGCCCGTTGCCCCCGCGGTTGCTTGCACGCGAAGCGTTGCGATGACAGCGAACGGCATTGTCGACGGTGAAGATACCTTCTTATGTCATGCTTGGCTCAAATCGCGTCGGGCTGGTGTTCGTGGCCGCAAAGCTACATTGAGAGCACGTAACGGCCGGCCGTGTGACAAGTTCCGCGAAGCATTTTGGACGGGCCGTTTAGTGCAAAAAAGCGCGCGTCATCGAAGATCGCTAGTTGCCAGCCCTTTTGGGTATCGCAGTGTGCACGGTTGCTACCCGTTTTGGCATGGATCGCAATGGCGCGCGCCGTGGCATGCCGCGCACATGCTGCGAACCCCAACACGCAACAGGTCATTTGCAACACTCTGCCACAATGGTTTCACCAGTGCCGGTCCGGCTGTGATTGCTATAGCACGCCGTGCAGTCGGACTTTGTAAGCGATCGATGAAAGGCAATCGGCCGGTTCTTGCTAGCAAGCAGCACGCCTTTGGTCGCCCGCACGCCGACGATCTTACTCGTAATTCTCATGTACGCGCGATGACCGCGGGGCTTGATCCGACATTACCTAGTCGCAATAGCACGGGGGCAGGGGGGGGGAAGCAATTCGGTTGCCACCATGGAGTGTTTTTGACACTTCGTTCTATTAATTCGTCGGAAAGCGAGCGGACACCGAAAGGTCAGAGAAATACCATCCGACCTCCGGTGTCCAATTTGCCGCGTGGCTGGAATTAAAAGTCCATGCCGCCCATACCACCCATCCCGCCGCCAGCCATTGGCGACATGGATTTGTCATCAGCAATCTCGGCGACCGCCGCTTCGGTCGTAATGAGGAGCCCGGCCACAGACGCCGCGTCTTGCAACGCCGACCGAACAACCTTGGTGGGGTCGATTACGCCCGCCTTAACGAGGTTCTCATACACTTCGGTCTGCGCATTAAAACCAAGATTTTGATCGTTGCCATCGATCAGTCTGCCGGCGACGACGGCTCCGTCGTACCCCGCGTTCTGAGCGATCTGGCGCAACGGAGCTTGAAGTGCCTTGCGCACGATATCGATCCCGCGCGTCTGGTCGTCATTGATGCCTTTCAGGTTATCGAGCGCCTTGCTGGCATACAACAACGCAGTGCCACCACCAGGCACAATGCCTTCTTCAACTGCGGCGCGGGTCGCGTGAAGCGCATCTTCGACGCGATCCTTGCGTTCCTTAACCTCGACCTCGGATGCGCCACCGACTTTGATGATGGCGACACCGCCCGCGAGCTTCGCCAAGCGTTCCTGAAGCTTCTCCTTATCATAGTCGCTGGTCGTGATCTCAATCTGCTGACGGATCGCCTCAATGCGGCCCTTGATCGCGTCGTCCGCTCCGGCGCCATCGACGATCGTGGTGTTGTCCTTGTCGATCGTGACCCGTTTGGCGGTACCGAGCATATCGAGGGTGACATTTTCGAGTTTGATGCCCAGCTCTTCGGAAATAGTCTGGCCGTTGGTGAGGATCGCGATGTCTTCCAGCATGGCCTTTCGGCGATCGCCGAAACCCGGCGCCTTGACGGCTGCGACTTTCAGGCCGCCACGCAACTTGTTAACGACGAGCGTCGCGAGCGCCTCGCCCTCAATATCTTCGGCGATGATCAGCAGCGGTCGGCCCGACTGGACAACAGCTTCCAAAATCGGGAGCATCGCCTGAAGGTTCGATAGCTTCTTCTCATGGATGAGGATGTAAGGGTCGGTGAGCTCGACATCCATTTTCTCGGGGTTGGTTATGAAGTAAGGCGAAAGGTAGCCTCGGTCGAACTGCATACCATCAACCGTGTCGAGCTCGAACTCGATGCCTGAGGCTTCTTCGATCGTGATGACCCCTTCTTTGCCGACCTTTTCCATCGCCTCGGCGATCTTGCGACCAACGATTTCGTCGCCATTGGCGGAGATGATGCCGACCTGAGCGATCTCCTCATTGTTGGCAACTGGCTTAGACCGACCCTTCAGATCTTCGACCACCCTTGTGACGGCAAGATCGATTCCGCGTTTTAAGTCCATCGGGTCGATACCGGCCGCGACCGACTTCATCCCTTCTCGAACAATAGCTTGGGCAAGAACGGTTGCCGTTGTGGTGCCATCGCCTGCGTGATCATGGGTCTTCGACGCGACCGCTCGAAGCATCTGCGCGCCCATGTTTTCGAACCGGTCTTTCAGCTCGATTTCTTTGGCGACGGTCACGCCGTCCTTGGTAATCCGGGGTGCGCCATAGCTTTTGCCAATGACGACGTTACGCCCTTTGGGACCGAGAGTAACCCGGACAGCATTGGCTAGAATATCGACGCCGCGGGTAATGCCTTCACGGGCGTCGCGAGAAAATCTTACGTCTTTGGCTGGCATGATACTGACCTTTGCATTTAATTTGATTTCGGAGATACCCACAGTGGAGCGGGCTAAAGAATCAGCCCACGATGCCGAGCACGTCGCTTTCCTTCATGATCAGCAGATCTTCGCCGTCGAGTTTGATCTCAGTGCCCGACCATTTCCCGAACAAGATCCTGTCACCGGGCTTGACGTCGAGCGGCGTGATCGTCCCGTCTTCGGCGCGCGAGCCCGTGCCGATGGAGATGATTTCGCCTTCTTGCGGCTTTTCTTGGGCAGTATCCGGGATGATGATGCCGCCTGCGGTTTTGCTCGGGGCTTCGAGCCTTCGAACGAGCACGCGATCGTGTAAGGGGCGGAAGGCCATATATTCACTGTCCTCTTACTGGGTTGCGACGGTTTGTCGCGTTCACAAGGGGCAGCCAGCGCCACCAGATTGCGTTTTGATCGATGTGCAAACGTGCCCAGAACGCGATCAATGGGTGATCGTCCTGATCTCAGGTCAGATACCATGAAACGACCTGCCTACGCAATTGCCGGGTTGGCCACGCGGGCGCAGCCAGACTACCGTGCCGAGAGAGCAGGACGATATTAGCAGACGATCATGAGTCCCACATTGAGCTGTGGCCTCCAGCCTATTGCGTTATTTCCATTCCTCGGTTGAGGCATCGCCCTAGTGATGGTTAAATGTGTTCGTTTTGCGCAATTGGTGCGCAACGTCAAAGACTTGCCGTTCGAGCGCGGTCTCGGCGTCTGCTACGAAACAGTGCGGTTCTGGGCACGAGACTCGTCGCCTCGACATGCGGGCGTAAAAAATCACAATTATTCACGTCAATCCTGGGTGTGGGCGCTGTGACGGCCTCGTCGTTTATGGCCGCGATCGAGAATCCCGCTAACTTCAGTAAACCCCGATCGGCTGACGCCTGGCTGGGGCTAAATGCGTCGAGGCAGGGTAAAGAGTGGGTACCCAGCAGCGCAACACCATAGGGTACGTAGTTTCCCGTGGTGGCAGTCGGCGATCGATAGGACCACGGTTAGCACCCCCCTCGAACCCGGAGACATCTCATGTCACGTGACGACCAACTGCAGAGAGCAGTGCTAGCCGAACTGAACTGGCAACCCAGCATCACCGCCGCGCATATTGGCGTAACGGCAGACAACGGCACAGTCACCTTAACCGGTCATGTTCATAGTTACGGCCAGAAGCACGCCGCCGAAATGGCGACCGGGCGCGTCAAAGGCGTAAAGGCGATCGCTGAGGAAATCGAAGTCCGACTCCCCTTTGGCGTAAAGCGCGACGATGCTGATATTGCTGCTGCTGCTGTTAGCCGTCTCGCCTGGGATGCAAGCACTCCGCGCGACGCAATCAAAGTGCAGGTCGAAAAGGGCTGGGTCACCCTCACAGGCCAAGTCGAATGGCATTTCCAAAAGGACACAGCTGAGCGGGAAATCCGCAACTTGATGGGCGTTCTCGGCGTCTCAAACCAAATCACGATCAAGCCCCAAGTCGATACGGCGAACCTACAGGACGACATTCAGTTGGCACTCCACCGGTCGATCTTCTTCCAGCCGGATAAGGTTCACGTCACCGCGAACGACGGCCGCGTCAAGCTGACGGGAACAGTTGCGTCGTGGCAGGAACGACAGACCGCCGCATCGACGGCCTGGGCTGCACACGGTGCAACCTCGGTTGAAAACGACCTGGTCGTCGCCTGACCTGTTCGTCCGGCAGCCAGTGACTTGCGACCTCCACTGGCCGCCGGGCGTAGAGCCAAATCGCTGGCATACTCTGCCGGCGGCCGGATCGCTCCGGAGTCGGTCTGAATGGAGCTGAATGGCTGGCTGTGGAGCGACGCTGAGAACAAATAATTTTTATGGCCTCATCTCCGGCACACAGTGAAAATGGCAACGGCGACACACAAGCCGCCGTGCTGAAGTTTCTTCGTCAAAAAGGTAGCCTTGCATGCGGAGAAGTGGCTGGAGAAATCGATACGCATGCAGCGAGTATCTTTATTGCGGGTAATTGGGCTTGGAAGCTCAAACGCGCGATATCCTTTGGCTATCTCGACTTCTCAACGGTTGCCAAGCGCCGCGATGCGCTGCGCGCCGAGCTACTGCTCAATCGCCGCACTGCGCCGGATCTCTACGTGGCGGTTGTTCCCATCACATGCGACAATACGGGAAGTCATACGATCGGCGGCAGCGGTGAGCCGATAGATTGGCTCCTCCAAATGCGACGCTTCCCGGACGATGCACTTTTTTCCAGTATCGCAGATCGAGGAGCGCTCAGTGCCCGCGTTCTGACGAGGCTTACCGATAGCATCGTCGCGTTCCACGCGGATGCAGAGGTGTTCCGCAGCGACAACGCTGCAGCGCGTTTCCGGGCTGTCATCGATGGTAACACGGATAGTCTGGCCAACTTTCCCGAAACTCTCGACCCATTGGCTGCAGTCAGCCTCGGTGAGAGCCATCGTAGGTCGGCTAGCGCGCTGGGTGCGCTACTCGACGAGCGCGGGCGGTCAGGTCGGGTTCGGCACGCACACGGCGACATGCACTTAGCCAATATCGCAATGATAAACGGCGAACCTACGTTGTTCGACTGCCTCGAGTTCAGCACCGAGCTAGCCACGATCGACGTGCTTTATGACATCGCTTTCTTGATCATGGACCTGTGGCACCGCGGCATGCGGGTAGAAGCCAATATCACGTTCAACCGCTACTTGGACCTGTCATTTGCCGACGAAAACGGAGTTGCCTTGATGCCGCTTTTTGTGTCCGTTCGGGCCACCGTGCGTGCGCACGTCTTGGCAGCCCAGGCCAAAAGCTTACCCGATGAGCCGGAACTGGCTATTCAAGCCCGGGCTTATCTCGCACTTGCGATAGCGGCTATGGAGCCTCAAGCGATACGCCTCGTGGCGATTGGTGGTCTTTCGGGTACGGGGAAGTCGTCGCTGGCGCGCATGATAGGCTGCGATATTGGCCGGATTCCCGGTGCGCGAATCTTGCGAAACGATATTTTGCGGAAGCGACTCGCAGGTGTCCCGCCAGAAACGCGTCTTGCCGCCTCCACATACACCGTTGCTGCTGCCGAGCGCGTATACGAAGCTCTTGAGATCGCGGCATCGACAATGCTTGCCAATGGACAGTCTGTCATCGCGGACGCGGTGTTTGGCTCTGGTGTTGAGCGTGATGCGATCAAGGCCTCTGCAGATACGGTGCCATGCCGGTTCGACGGCATCTGGCTGACGGCATCAGATCATACGCGTTTGGATCGGGTAGCACACCGAAAAACTGACGCGTCTGATGCCAATGCAGACGTCGCGCTTGCGCAGTCGCACCTTCAAATTGGCGACCTTGCCTATTGGAGGTCGGTGTCGACAGACGATCCGCTGCATGTCGCAGCAGACAACTTGCGAGCGGTGTTGTCGATCGGCGCGACATGAGTCTGGTCAATGTCGCGCTAAATTAGTTACGGCTGGTTGATAGTCGGCGGCAACGCTGCGGACGATCTCCCGCTGCTCGTTCGACGGCAGAGCGTGTAGGCGATAAATTTACGGCAACGCATCCGCGCCAACGGTTTCGCTCGGCAGCTTTTATCGGTCCGCTCAGCACCTCGGTGGACATAAACTCTGGATTCGGCCCTACGCGAGCGGCAGTGTTAGCGTACATTTCAGCCCCGCTGGAAGGTAATTTATCGTTGCCTTTCCGCCATGACCGATGAGATTACTGGAGATCAGTTCGCTTCCAAAACCTCGTCTTTTTGGTAACACGACTGCCGGCCCGCCCGTTTCTTGCCAGATCACTTCAAGCAATCGCCTTTTTGAAACTACAACTTGCCAATGCACCACGAGTCGGCCTGCTTCGATAGACAATGAACCGTATTTCGATGCGTTTGTTGCGAGCTCGTGAAACACAAGAGCCAGCGCGACAGCAACTTCCTTATCTACCGCTATGTCCGGTCCTTGGAGCGCTATCTGGCGGTTTTTGGTAAAATACGGCGCAAGCTCGGACTCGAGCAGTTCGCGAAGATCCGCTTCGACCCATGCGCGGTGGATAAGCGACTCATGAGTCCTTGAAATCGCGGCGAACCGGCCAAGCAGTGCATTTTGAAATTCATCAACAGACGACGAGTCTCGCGCCGTCAGTGTCACGATCGCGTTTATGACTGCCATCGAATTCCGCAACCGATGGGCAACTTCGTTGGCGACCAGCAGGCGTTGCTTTTCTTCACCTATTCGAGTGCTGACGTCCCGAATGACCGCTGTACCAATTTGTTGTCCGCCCACAAATTGCCGGCTCAGGCTTACCTCAACGGCAAATTCCGTACCATCCTTGTGTCTTCCTTGCACCTCTCGTCCTGGAGCCATCGCACGGCGCATTCCGACACGAGCCGTAACGAAGCGAGCATAGTCCGTTCGATGCTGGTCTTGAAACTGTGCTGGAATAAGGATGTCGATGGACTGTCCAAGAACCTCAGCAGAAGAATAGCCGAAGACCCCCTCGGCTGCTAAATTAAACATAATAATCAGGCCGTTGTCGTCTGTGCTGACCACAGCATCGCCGATGAGCGAAAGTATATCCTGAAAGTCGGAACCGAACGGAAATCGTGGCCCGGTTGCCGTCTTTTTGAGCTGTCGATGAGCATCACGCGGCATCTGCTACCTTCCGGCCGATACTCTACCTTATATTGATAGATGAGTCAGGAATTTGCTACGGTTGTCAACCGAGGGTAGGTCCATCAGAAATCCTGCTCAACGATCCGGGTAAAAGTTACCACGGTCCTCGCGCGTGTAAACGTGTCGTTGCGGCAGAACCGGCCGAATTGAAGAGCCAAGCTTGCAAGACGCTCGGAAGGAGGCGGACCATGGTCACCAGGCGCGAAATTGAGCTCAAGCTGAACGTCGGTTCGGCCAATGTGGATAAACTCGTCGCCGCACCAGTTTTGACCGGCGTCAGTTCGCGCAAGCAGGCTCAAACATCCACGTACTTCGACACACCGGAGCAAGCGCTGCGCACGGTCGGTCTGTCGCTGCGAATTCGCACGATCGGCAAACGGCGCATCCAGACGGTAAAAGCTGAAAGCGTATCTGCGGTGGGAATGTTCGCTAGGCCGGAGTGGGAAATGTCGATTACCAGAAACCGGCCGGTCATCGACGACGGCGACGGCAACCCGCTGCATTCGCTGATCGGCGCTCACGATCTTCGCCGCCTTGAACCAATCTTTCGGATTGTGGTGACGCGTCAGACTTTTGATATCCGACAGGACGGTACACGAATTGAACTCGTCATCGACCAGGGCGAGATCGTTGCAAACTGCCAAACCGCACCAGTTTGCGAGGTTGAACTCGAGCTGAAAGAAGGCTCGCCTGCTTCTGTATTTGCGCTTGCCCGGACACTCGATGCTGTTGCACCGCTGCAGCTGAGCGCGCTTTCCAAATCGCAAAGTGGCTATCGAATGTTCGACGTAAATGGGGGGCTCCCGATAAGATGGACACCGCTGCTGTTGTCAGGTGAGACGACTACGTCTGAGGGATTTGAGGCCATTGCTCTTGCCTGTATTCGACAATTCCGCCTCAACCAGTTGATCCTCACGCAAACAAAATGTGCGGAAGCGTTGCATCAAGCGCGCGTAGCGTTGCGCCGGTTGCGCTCGACACTTTTAATCTTTGAAGCGTTGGTCATCGATTACCGATGCAAACATTTGCTCGCGGAGTTGCGATGGGTCACCCGCGAACTGGACAGAGCGCGAAATATGGACGTGTTACTGGTGCGCGTGACCGAGGCAAACGCGCAGGTACCGCTGCAAATCGCGCGCGCACACGCCTATGCAACAGTATCAGCGGCGCTTGTCTCGTCCCGTCTTCGGACTTTAATGCTCGATCTTGTCGAGTGGATCACCATAGGTAGTTGGCGAACTGAGCGCTCAAATCACCTTGTCGATCACAAACTCGGAACCTTCGCGGTGGTAGCACTCGACGCATGTCGCCGAGATGTGCAGCGACGCGGGCGACACTGGAAACGCCTCGACGATAAGGGCCGTCATAGACTGCGTATACAGGCGAAAAAACTTCGTTACGCCGTCGACTTTTTTGGCATGCTGTTTCCCAACAAGAAGGCAGCGCTCAGACATCAACCATTTCTCGAAGCGCTTCGCGCGCTCCAGACGCATTTGGGCGATATGAATGATCGGGTCGTGGGAGCTGCATTGTTGACTGAGCTCGGCTTGCCCGGAGTGACGGTCGGGAATACCGGAAAAGGTACGCTGCGAAAAAGTAGTTCAATATTGAAAGACGCGCGTGCAGATTACGATACATTAATTCATCTAAAACCGTTTTGGCGGTAACCAGATATCCGAACGACTTATACCAGAGCTCGATGACCGTGACTCGGGGGGGTTGTCATAGGAGCTCCGGGCTGATTCAAGATGGCAAACAGCTGGAGTTTGCCATGCCCATTCCACTTCGGTCCGATTTTGATGCGACGCTGGTGAGGCAGGCTGCG
>JANXSN010000079.1 GCA_025352685.1 Sphingomonadales bacterium | reverse complement strand
CCAGCCGCGAAATGGGCCAATGGAAGAACAACCAGGCCGAAAATTCTCACCTGCCATTCCGACGACAAGAGCGGGCAATGCTGCGATTTCGTCGTACATCGACGTTACAAAAATTCGTTTCCGTCCACGCCTCGTTTCACAATCATTTTAACTCGGAGCGTCACCTCGTCGCTCGTGAAACTTACAAGATCCGACGCTCGGCTGCGCTGGCCGAGTGGCACTCGCTTGCCGCCTGAGGTTGGCCACTTTCGGCCCTCGTGCGCCAAACGGAGACGAGTTGCGATTAGACTGACAGCACCCTCCGCACCCTCAAGAGCGCAGCGGGAAAGAGTGCGGCCTTAGAAAATCCCGCTCATCACCAGTAGGCCGAAGAGGCCGGCCTTGCGCCAGCGATCGTCACCGACAGGCCGAGACGCCAAAGGCGGCTCGGTGGAGCGAGCCCGCGCAGACGGGATTGAGAAATAGGGCGCGGTGCGGGTTCGCCCGCAGGCGTCGCTTTTCTATCTCAATTGAATAAGGTTGTTATACCTAGGATTGACTACGCACTTCCCTAACGGGAATGTTTCACCGCACAAACCGTTACGTGGATCAAAACTTACCGATCAGGAAGTTTTTCGTTGCAATGCTCGGTAGAAGGCCATATCTTCCCGATCGGTAATATGGATAGCAATTCTCTTGGCCAAGCGGTTCGCCGCGAGCGCAAAGCGCAACGGCTGCGGCAAGACGAACTTGCCGCTGCCAGCGGCGTCGGTGTGCGCTTTATCATTGATCTGGAAGCCGGCAAACCGACAGTGCAGCTTGAAAAGGCTTTGCAGGTGCTTCGCACGCTGGGCTTGGGAATGACGATAATTCCCCCAGTATCGACACGATGAGCGGCGAACTCGCGGTTTGGTGGGATGGCCGCGTTACCGGCTCACTCGGTCTTGATTCGAACGGCGACATGCAATTCGCTTACGATCCCGAGTGGCTGTCCGAACCCGCTGCTCCGGCTCTCTCCTTTTCATTGCCAAAGCGCCGCGAACCATTTGGGCGACGCGAATGCCAGCCATTCTTTGGCGGCATTTTACCTGAAGAAGGCCAGCGTATCGCGATCGCTCGTGCACTCGGTGTATCGGCAGAAAACGAGTTCCGCCTGCTTGAGCATCTGGGCGGCGAAGTCGCTGGCGCTCTGACCTTGCTCCCCGCAGGCCAGAAACCGTTGTCACCTAGCACTGCGCCGCCCGATCTGCTCGACGACGCGCACCTGTTGCAGCTTCTCGACCGCCTCCCGATCAGACCGATGCTAGCGGGCGAAGGCGGCTTGCGCCTTTCGCTCGCGGGCGCGCAATCGAAGCTGCCGGTGCTGGTCATCGATGGCGAAGTCGCGCTCCCGGCTCCGGGCCAGCCGACAAGCCATATCCTGAAACCGCCAATTGCCCGGTTTGAAGGAACCACGGAAAACGAGTTCTTCTGCATGACGCTCGCGGCAGTGATCGGTCTTGATGTCGCACCTGTCGAAATGCGGATGGTCGAAGGGCGGTCGTTTCTGCTCATCGAACGCTATGATCGAACCCGCGATGCAACCGGACACTTGAAGCGCCTTCATCAGGAGGACTTCGCGCAGGCGCTCGGCATCCCGTCACAGCGCAAATATGCCAGCGAAGGCGGGCCGACATTTGCCGACAGCTTTGGGCTGTTGCGCCGAGGTGCCACGCGACCGGCGCGTGACATATTGAAACTGCTCGATGCGGCGATCTTCAACCTCATTATCGGCAATTCCGACGCCCACGCTAAGAATTTTAGCCTGCTTCACCGCGACGGCTCGATTGTGCTGGCGCCGCTTTATGACCTGCTCTCGACCGTAGTATATCCCGATCTCTCACCAAAGTTCGCTATGAAAATCGCGGGCAAGGCAACGCTCGATGAGATCGAGCCACGTCACTGGGGCAACTTCGCAGGCAAGGTCGGTCTCGCCGTGCCCTATGTTCAGCGGCGCGTAAAAGAGCTCGGCGAATCTGTGACGCTGCAAGTCAATCTTCCCGGAAGCGCGCTTTGGAAGCGATTGCCCAATGACGCAAACTTTAAAGCATTCGCTGATTTGATCGGTGGTCGGTCGGTTACCGTTGCGGACAAGACATAGCGTTCGAGGAAAGCCGGCTTTTCGGCAAGAAAGCCAGCTTCGCTGTCGGCGACATTAAGCCAGCTTATGTCGGGCGACCATGCTTGGCTCCCCTCATTGTAAGCAGTAGGCGGGTTGATGACCTCAACAAACGGGTCTTGTCAGACTAAAACTGCCGTCGGGGCAGGGTGCTGGTAAAACGGAAAAATGACCAGGCCCGCCAATCCGTTCCGCTGTTTCAACTCGTCGCCCGAGGTGATCCGCATGGCGGTGATGCTGTATGTCTGGTACCCGCTGTCGCTGCGGAAAGGTTGATGATCTGTTATCTGAACGCGGTGTCGACATTTGCCATGAGACGGTGCACTTTTGGTGGAACAGGTTCGGGCCACTGTTCGCAGCTGAGATCCGCCGGCGTCGTGTAAACTGCATGCGGGGTTTTCGTCATTGACGCCGCCGCATAGGCACGCATCCGAAGTTCATTGAAAGTGGCTGCGTCGGGCGCCCCTTCTGGCACATTATCGTTAATCGCAGCCTCGAAAGAGGCGAGCGGCACGAGTTTGAAGACAATCGCTTGCCGCAAGTCGCCGTTCGTATCGGGCTACTGCTCGGCGAACCAACCCGCACATACGAACTGGCCGATATAGCGAACGGGGCCGCCCTTGTTCGTCGTCTCGAACAACAGCAGGTCGCGGCTTAAGCCGGCATGGTTGGCGATTGCCAAATTGCCGCGCTGGATCCGCATGTCGACCTGCTGGCCCTCACCGCAATAGTGAAAAGAGCCATCGCTCTGAAAGCTGTCGGAATAGCTATCGACCCCCGCCGCTCGTAAGCGGAGCGACGGGAAAGTCCCAAAGGCGGCAATTCTCCAAGCAGCAGGTTGCCTAGACGTCCGCTCTCAGCCACGTATGTTTATAAAGGAGCGGCTTCACCCGCGCCACATCTTAGGATATCTTTAACCAGTTGAAAAAGAAGTGTAAAATCTGGCGCTTTTTGCCTGTGTGGGATTTGTGTAGAAGGAATTGGGGATTTTCACGTTCCGTGCGGCTTGCATTTGGCAATTGGATTCAGTCGCTTCCTCGTCCAAAAACACCGTCCGAATGTTTGCATGAATTCCTTAATGCGGTCCGATAATGCCACGCCTACGGAGCAGCTTTTGACGCGAAAAATGGAATATCTGTAATGCTCCGAGTTGATGGTTATCCCTGAACGGTCGGCCAATAGAGTTTAACGCCCAATCCCGGCCGAGTGTCGAAAAGCGTCAGATTAGCACCGTGAAGATCGGCAATGGCAGCGGCGAGCGCCAGTCCAAGTCCGGCACCCAGCTCATTGCGACTGGTATCAAGCCGGTAGAACCGCTTGACCACGTTTTCGCGCTCTTCGAGCGGAATGCCGGGTCCGTTGTCACTGACCTCTGCAATGATGTCGTCTCGTTCGCGCCGGAGCGCCAATGTTATCGCTGTCCCCGGTGGCGTATGCATCAGCGCATTTTCGATCAGGTTGGTAAAAAGCTGCGCCAACAGGTCGGCATCGCCGTCGACCAAAATATTGGGATCGATCGCGCCGATGATTGTTCTGCCGCCATCCTCGGCGACGGGCTGATAGGCCAGCAAAACGCGGTCCATGATCTCGCTCAGATCGACCGGCTGGAACCGCGCGCGCCCGGCACCGGCTTCGATCGTGCCGATACGCAGGAGGGCAGTGAAGATATTCATTATGCCGTCGATTTGCGTCAGCGCCTCCTCTATGACGTACTGCGGCACGGGAGTGCCTTGGTCCGCGACCGCGCTTTCGAGATGTTGCCGCAGCCGCGTTATCGGCGTCCGCAGATCGTGCGCGATGTCAGTCGATACCTGTCGCACGCCCGTCATCAGCGCTTCGATGCGGTCGAGCATCCGGTTAAGGTTTTCCGTCAGCCGATCAAACTCGCCATCCATGCCGATCACAGGCACCCGCTCATTGAGCCTGCCACCCATGATCGTGTTGATCGACATATTAAGCCGTTCGAGCCGCCGCGTGAAAATCGCGGCGATCACATAGCCCGCAATTAGGGCTAGGAGCGTAACGCCGATACCGCTCCACAGCGCGACGGTATCGAGCCACTCACGCAATTCCTGCACTTCGTAGATATCAGACGCGACGACGACCCGCCCACCGTCGGGCAGGGCCATACCATAGGTCTTCATTGGCGCAGGCTCGTCAGGCGGATCTCCCCCGGTCGCTGGCTCGGCGATGCTGATCGTCGCCCAGCCGATATTATTGGCGGATTGGGGCAGGTCGCCGACAAGGTGCTGGCCCGCCTTGTCGGTCAGAAGATATCGAAATGCGCGTTGATGGGAAGCGGCGCGGTCAAGGATCGCGATGGCAACGCCGCGCGTGCCGGATCGGCGCGCGATTATGGCAAGTCTGCCAGCTTCGGTGGTCAATGTGTCTGATGTTACCTGCTGGGAATAAGAAGCCACCGCCGTTTCAACTGCGATCACCAGCGCAATCGAACCGATTGCGAAGATTGCCGCGAACAGCAGCGCGAGCCGGAACGGCCCGCTGCGGATGGTCCTAAACAGCTGCATCGAGGCGATAGCCCGAACCGCGTAGCGTATGGATTAGCTCGGTTCCGAACCCACGATCGATCTTGGCGCGCAGTCGGCTCATATGGCTTTCGATCACGTTGGTCTGCGGGTCGAAATGAAACGACCAAACATTTTCGAGCAGCATCGTACGGGTGACGACCTGACTTTCATGGCGCATCAGATATTCGAGCAGCTTGAACTCTTGCGCCTGTAGCTCGATCCGCTGGCCGGCGCGCGTCACCGTCCGCTTGATCAAATCCATTTCGAGATCGGCGACACGTAGGACTGTCGCCGCCTCGCTAATCGGTGGTCGTCGCCCGAGGGCTGCGACGCGCGCCAGCAGTTCGGTCATCGCAAAGGGTTTCACGAGATAGTCGTCGCCCCCGGCTTCCAGCCCCTCGACGCGATCCTCAACACCTCCCATCGCTGTCAGGAATAGCACGGGCGTGGTCACGCCACTGATACGGAGTGCCTTGACGACGCTCAGGCCATCAACACCCGGCACCATCCGATCAAGAATCAGTACGCCGTAAGCATCGCCGGTTGCGTGGAAGATGGCATCGCGCCCCTCGGCGCACGCATCCACAACATGCCCGGCTGCTTCGAGGCTGCGCCGGATATGCTCGCGCGTTGCGCTGTCGTCTTCGAGGAGCAATATCTTCAAACAGGATATCCGATCGAACCAAAGCGGACTGCCAAGGTTAAGTCGCGTTAGACGCGCGCGGACCTCAGATTACAAATAACCAATCGCCAATGTTCGGCTCATCTTCAGCGTAGGGTCGTGGGGTTAGAAGCGGCGTCGAGGTTCTTTCCCCTCTGGAGTAAAATCGATGAAATATGTTGCATCTGCTATTCTTGCGCTGTCGCTGGCTGGTGCCGGTGCCGTGGCGATTGGTGCGCCCACGCATGGTTATGTGGGCCAATCGCTCGCTCCCAAAGCCAAGGTAACGATGGTCCAGGCGCGTGCGATTGCGCTGAAGGCCCATCCCGGTCAGGTCACCGATGCCGAGCTTGAAAACGAGGGCGGCGGCAGCGGCCTGCGCTATTCGTTCGATATCAAGAGCGGCGGTAAGACTTTCGAAGTCGGCGTCGATGCCGCAAATGGCGCAGTCATCGAAAACAAGGCCGAGGGTCCGCACCCCGACTGATCGAACGTTAGTAAGAATGCCGGGGCGAGGCGAAAGCCGCGTCCCGGCATTTGGTTGCAGCAAACATAAGTGACAATTGGATGAAATCTCCGGCTTTGACCGACGCCGCTGCCAAAGTGCCGCAACTCACGCTGCTGTTCTGGATCATCAAGATTGCGGCGACAACGCTCGGCGAGACAGGTGGCGACACCGTCTCGATGTCGATGGGTCTCGGCTACCTCATCGGAACCGCATTGTTCGCGACCGCGCTCATCGTGCTTGTCGTGTTGCAGATCAGAGCCACGCGCTTTCATCCGGCGCTGTATTGGGCAACGATCATTGCCTCGACGACAGCGGGCACGACACTCGCAGATTTTGCTGACCGGTCGCTGGACATTGGGTATCCCGGCGGTTCGATCCTGTTGGCGCTATGCGTCGCGGCGTCGCTCATCACTTGGCGCGCAACGCTCGGCACAATCTCGGTGCAAAGCGTGGCAACGCCCAAAGCCGAAATCTTCTACTGGATCACGATCACTCTTTCCCAGACGCTCGGCACTGCGCTGGGCGACTGGGTCGCCGATCAACCGGGCGTCGGTTACCTTGGCGGTGCGGTCGTGTTTGCCATTCCCTTGATCATTCTCGCTGCGCTCTATTTCTGGACGAAAGTGTCACGCGTCGCCTTGTTCTGGGCCGCGTTCATCCTGACCCGACCGCTTGGCGCCACCGTCGGCGATTTTCTCGACAAGCCGATCGCCAAGGGAGGTCTCGATTTAAGCCGCCCGCTGGCGACGTTGGTGCTGGCGATTTTCATTACCGGCTGCCTCATCCTGTTCAGGCAACGCGCCAGCAAACATACACATTGAATAGCTCACCGTAACAGGGGAGATCGCTTTCGACGCACAATGGACACGTACGAACATTTGGAAGGTCTATTGTTACCTCGGCCACTTCTTACCCGAGCGCGAACATCGCGACCGCCGCTGTTGCCATCACCGCCGTTGCCGCCCAACCGCAAAATTAAAAGCGGGCCGAGGCGGTAAACTTGTCCATCGCCGAATGCTTCGAGATGACAACCATCATCGCGGCAATGATCGGGACGGCGACGACGCCGTTGATGACCGCACTCCAGAAAAGCGCCTTGTTCGGATCGAGCGGCGACCAGTCGATCGCCACGCCGATAAGCGTGGCGAGACCGATGATGGAGTAGAAGCCAGTCGCTTCCCACGACTTGTAATCGAGCCCGACCTTCCAGCCACGTGATTCGCCAACGGCAAACGCGGCCGATCCGGCAAGAACGGGGACAGCGAGCAAACCAGTGCCGATGATGCCGAGGCTGAAGAGCAGGAATGCGAACTTACCGGCGATCGGTTGCAGCGCCTGTGCGGCTTGCGCAGCGGTTGTGATGTCGGTCTTGCCAGCATTTCGGCTGATTTGCTTAGGATACAAGGATTTCCAAGCATCCCACTGGATCGTCGTCCCGTTTAGTGGGGCTCCGCTACTATGTCCTGCGCAAGTCGATACCGCGCGTAGCGACGTTTGCCAGTTCGGAATAGCGCTCCCTTCTCGATCAGGTCGTTCAAATCTCGTGTCGCGGTGGCAAGGCTAGCTTCAGTGATCGTCCGGTAATTTCCTGCGCTCAACCCGCCAGCAAAACCATCCGGCCCTTCGCGGAAAATGCGAAGCAGCGCCTTTTCCTGACGTTCGTTGATCTCTCCTCGTAAGCGATCGAGTAGCCGCGTCTTGTCGATCAGGAAGCGGATACGGGTGAGCGTCCGTGCCTGCGCCTCGATCACAATATCGGCAAACCATGTCAGCCAGGCATTGATGTCGTTGCTCTGGCTGCCAAGCTGTAGTGCGACGTAATAGGCTTTGCGGTGGCGATGGATCGTTTCCGCGAGTGCCGTCAGCGTCGGGGCGGCGAGGCTTTGGGCCAATGCTTTTTCAGCAATCGCGAGACATATCCGGCCATTGCCGTCCTCAAAAGGATGGATGCTCTCGAATCACAGGTGCGAGATAGCGGCACGGGTGATCGCCGGGAGCGGGTTTGGTGACGATGGCGCGCTGTCGATGAACCATGCCATGAAACGGGACATTTACATCGGGACGGTATCCGACGCCGGTGCCTCGAAATGCACTCGTGGCGCATGGAGTGCGCCTGAAACGACCTGCATGGCATCTTCGTGAGTCCGGTAGCGCCCGACATCGGCAATGTCGCGACGCCCGTTCATCAGCATGGCGTGCCACGCAAAGAGTGTCCGATCGTCGAACGGCGCGGCATGGCTACGATAAACATCGGCCATGAGGCCGGTGGCAAAGCCCATTTACCAAACGGGGCATTCGCCTTGAGACGCTTTTGCCCGTTGCGCCCGACCGCGCAAGCACGTCATCTTTGTATTGACGGAGGTCTCGTCGATGAAGACCAGGCGGCCAGATTTGCGTCGCATCCAGGGCTGCCTACGATTGATCCAGATCCGGCGCCGCTCGGCAACATCAGCGCGTGCGCATTCCGAGGCCATCGGCTGTTTTTTTATATGTGAACCCAGCCCGGCACAAAAGCTTCGAGAGTGACGCCCAAGCGGCCACGACGCCGCGCTCCGCCTGTAATTTCGCAGCTAGCTCCGGCATCGTGATGTCCGGCGTGGCCTCAACCACAGCGACCAGGTAATCCAGATGCGCCACCAAGGGTCCCTTGCCGGCTGGCCGCCTCTGTTTACGCGCGCTCGGGCTGCCCTCACGCTCATCGCGATGACTCCACCGGATCGCCGAACTCGCACTCACCGCAAAACGTTCCGCCGCCGCGCGTCGTGAGGTCCGCGAAGCCACCAGTTCAACAACGCGAAAACGCAAATCCTCTGACCGACATGTGCCCTTGATCCACCTCCAAGCAGGTTGAATTACAATTCAAAGGAAAAATGAATTCCCGATTCACAAAATCAGCGCGACGCTCTAGACCGCTGCCCTGAGCGCTATCCGCTACGAACATCAGATCCAGTTCCGGCTCCCCTTCAAGGGTCAAACTGTAGAAGCCGCACAATTCACCATCTCGCTCGGCGACATGGAAAATGTCCTTCTCGACGTGCGCGGATGTAACTGCGCACCCGTTGAGGATACTTGCATAGCTACCGCGATAGGCAGCCGAACCGTGCATAAGCTCGGTAAGTGCTTCCACATCATTAGAGATGGCAGGGCGAATTGTAATCACCGCCATCGCAACTCGCCGACCAGCACTCTCCCACAATCGAACGCCATACGGAGCAGGGCAATCCTTCCGATTGAGGATGGCGAAATAGGAACGGGATCAGGTAATCTGCTCGCTGCGGGTGCCCAGCGGGACCCCCGCTAATAATAACACACCCCAAGACTGGTGCAGCGGTTGAGGATGGAATGACCCCCACTTTCAATACAAATTCACGCGGTTAAGGCGAAGTGCGTTCATGACGACGGTGAATGACGATAGCGCCATGGCTGCACCCGCGAACATCGGCGACATGAGCAGGCCGGTGACCGGATAGAGCACACCTGCTGCAACGGGCACGCCGATTCCATTGAACAGGAAGGAGAAGAACAGGTTTTGGCGAATGTTGGCCATAGTCGCTTTGGCAAGCGTTCTTGCGCGTACGACTGCGGCAAGGTCGCCTTTGGTCAGCGTGATCCCAGCGCTTTCAATGGCGACGTCAGTGCCGGTGCCCATTGCGAGGCCGACGTCGGCAGCGGCAAGTGCGGGGGCATCATTGATGCCGTCGCCTGCCATTGCGACTTTTGCGCCCGCTGCTTTAAGATCACGAACAATTCGAGCCTTGTCTTCGGGCTTGAGCCCGGCATGAACGCCGTCGATTCCGCCCACTGCATCCGCGACAACTTGCGCGGTCGTCACGTTGTCACCCGTTAGCATGATGACGCGTAAACCTTGCTTGCGGAGCTCCTCGATGGCCGCGCGCGCATTGGCGCGGATCGGATCGGCCACGGCCACCAGTCCGGCAAGATTGCCATCGATCGCAATGAGCATAACGCCTGCGCCTTCGCGGCGTTTGGCTTCGGCTGCGTCACTGAGCGGATTTGCGTCGATTTTCACGCGGTCCATCTGCGCCGCATTGCCAATGACAATCGTTCGATCGCCCACCTTTGCGCTCACGCCGAGACCAACTTGAACTTCGAAATCTTCGGGCTCGCCGAGCTCTAATTTTCGCTCATTGGCGGCAGTGACGATAGCATGTGCAAGCGGATGCTCGGACCGCGCTTCAACGGCAGCTGTCAGGGCAAGCAACTCGTCTTCGGTGGTCGGGCCAATCGCCATGATCGCGACAAGCTTCGGCTTGCCTTCGGTCAGTGTGCCCGTTTTGTCGACGAGTAACGTGTCGACGCTCTCGAAGCCCTGCAATGCTTCGGCGTTTTTGACGAGCACGCCGGCTTGCGCCCCGCGTCCGGTACCGACCATGATAGACATCGGTGTTGCAAGGCCGAGGGCACAGGGGCAGGCGATGATTAGTACGGCGATGGCATTGAGCAAAGCGTGTCCGATGCGCGGTTCGGGTCCAACGAGGCTCCACACAATGAAGGTGACGGCGGCGATAGCGATAACGACAGGCACAAACCATCCCGAGATACGGTCTGCGACTGCCTGAATCGGCGCACGACTACGTTGTGCTTCGGCGACCATCTTGACGATGCGCGCGAGCGTCGTGTCGCTGCCGACCGCGCGCGCCTCCATAACCAGAACGCCTGTACCATTGACAGTGCCGCCGGTCAGCACACTCGCGGTCTCCTTCGCGACGGGAAGCGGTTCTCCGGTAAGCATTGACTCATCGACCGAAGACTTGCCTTCGATCACGACGCCATCTACGGGCACAGCTTCGCCGGGACGGATGCGTAAACGGTCACCGGCTTGAACCCCGTTAAGGTCAATTTCAGTTTCGCTGCCATCTGGCTCGATACGGCGTGCTGTCTTCGGCGCGAGATTCAGCAGCGCACGAATTGCTTTGCCAGTCGCGGCGCGCGCTCGCAGTTCGAGAACCTGGCCCAACAGAACGAGCGCAATAACGACGCCGGCGGCTTCGTAGTAGACCGGGATCATCCCGCCCATCGTCCGGAAATTCGGCGGGAAAAGGCCGGGAGCGACCGTGGCAACGAGGCTGTAGATGAATGCCGCGCCCACGCCGATCGAGATCAGCGTAAACATGTTGAGATGGCGTGTCTTGATTGAGGTCCATCCGCGCATGAAGAAAGGCGCGCCTGCCCAAAGCACTATCGGTGCCGCGAGCGCGAGTTGCACCCAACGAGAAACCCCGGGAGACATCGGGTGCAGTCCGAGTAATTCAGTACCCATTGTAAGAGCGAGTAGCGGAACAGCGAGGCCTGCTGCCACCCACCAGCGGCGCGTGAAATCTACAAGTTCGGGATTGGGCGCATCGTCGAGCGAGGGTTCTTCGGGTTCGAGCGCCATCCCGCAAATCGGGCAGGTCCCTGGACCTTCCTGCCGAATTTGCGGATGCATTGGGCACGTCCATATCGCCCCTGGCGCAGCGCCGGTTCGGGCGCGAGGCGCGCCAGCGAGATATTTGGGGGGGGCAGATTTAAATTTTACCAGACATCCTGCGCTGCAAAAATGAAACTCAGTACCATTATGATGGGCATGATGAGCAGTCTTTGCCGGATCAACCGTCATGCCACAGACAGGATCAAGCGCTGTTGGCACGTCGGGGGTTGTGGGATGGCTAAAAGTTGCACGATGCCCGGAATGGGGCGCTTCCCCGGCACTTGTCACGGTTTTTCTCCCTTAGTGCCCTACATCGACATCGGCGGCTCGAGCGTTCCCAGCCACGCGACAAGGCCAAGGACGGCCACGGCCGCACCCGTTTCGGCGATGAGGCTTTTACGTAACTGTCGAACTGCCGCCAAAGTTTCGTTCGATTGAATGGCCCGTTCAAAAGTGGGCGTCAGCCGGAAGCGGTTTACGGTTGCCAACCCGAGCATCGCGCCAAACAAACCAAGTTTTGCGATGAGCAACCCGCCGTAAAGCGATGACGCCATCGAAAATAAGTGAGCGGGACCCACAAGAATCCAGCTGTTCACTAGCCCCGACGCGACGACAAGCGCCACGATGACCGCGCCCACACGCGAGAACCCGTGCAAAATCTGGTGCAGAACCCGCAGTTGATCGACAGTTGTCGAACCTAGGGGGCGGAAAAGCATTGCGACAAGCGCGGCAAGGGCGCCGAGCCAAGCCCCTGCGGCGAGGAGGTGAACGATGTCGGCGGCAAGATGCCGCGTTCCCAAGTCTCCCGCGGTGGCTGCGCCGTGACCCGTCCAGGCAAGTGACGCGAGCGCCGCACCTGACACTATCGAGACTAACAGCAGCCAAGCAGCGGACTTTCGAGCGCCAAGCACTAGCGAGAGCAAAAAGGTAATGAACAGTGCCGCGATGCGCGCCTGCCAGGCATTACCCATCGGTGTTTCCGAGATCATCGTGTTGACCGATGCGCGGTCGACCTCGCTGAGCGACACGCCGGCCATCGAAGCGGTCATTGCAAAGATACTGAGGACGGACAGGCCGATTGCAAACGCGGATAACCATAAGATGAGCCCGCGGAATGGCAGCACGGCGCTTTGCGTGCGCTCAGGACCGCGCAGCGCATAAAGTCCGAACAACGGTAGCCCGAACAGCAGCATCAGGTTCACATAGAGTGCGAACCTGACGCCGATCATCAACCCGTCGGTCATCGGGTTATTTGACCCTAAAAGTAAATGTGCCTTGCATGCGGTGCGTATCTGCATCCGCTGTGTGCCAAGTCACCTGATACGTTCCTTTGGGAAAAGGGCGTCCTGCCATCAGGCTGAGCGTTTTGCCATCCGTACTCCACTTTGACTTCAAGCCCGTCATGTTCATTGGACTTTTCATTGCCATGCCGGGCATCGATGTCATGACCACATCTGCGCCGGAAAACGCCGGAACCGCTGCTTCGTCGAATGTCACGCTGATCAAATTCGTCTGCGCCACGGCAGCATTGGCTGCCGGCGTCGACGCGACGACTTTGGTATGCGCGTAAGCGGTGCCTGCAAAAGCGAAAATGCTGCCAGCCAGAACGGTCAAAAATTGCAGCTTGGTCATTTGGAACTCCTTTGGACAACTAACAACAATACGCAGCCGCTCGCGCAAACCCTCGTCAGAAAATGCCGAACCTCTCAATGATCCACCACGCCGATACTAAAATGAGGGTATTTCGTCGCGGCCGCGTATGATGGTGATGGGACGGAGGACGGCATGACCGATATTGATGAAATTCTGAAAATGCTGCGAACGGCAGAAACGCCCGAGAAACTGTTACAGATGGACGGCGCGATGCTCGCCGCTATTGGTAAAGCTCGCAAAAGTGAAGCGCGCAACGCGAGTGTCATCGCGGCAACGCTGGCTCTTTTTATCGGCGTCGCGAGCACTGCTTTGCCGACCGGGAGCGCGCAAGCGGCAGCCGTTGCGCCGTTTGCTTTGGCGACGCCGCTTGCCCCTTCTACATTGCTTACAAGCCAGTGATGAGCAACTTGAGACGCACTTTGCCGGTTGCCGTCATCGCTTTTGCGGCAGCCATTGCGGGAGTTTTAGCGGGACGG
This sequence comes from Sphingomonadales bacterium, assembly GCA_025352685.1. Classification (GTDB taxonomy): domain Bacteria; phylum Pseudomonadota; class Alphaproteobacteria; order Sphingomonadales; family Sphingomonadaceae; genus Sphingomonas_O. The sequence continues at coordinate 101,432 of JANXSN010000079.1, read as the reverse complement.
GCGTTGTTACCCGCGCCATCGCACACCGGTGCAGAGCTGCATGCGCTACTCCATGAAAAAATGCATCTCGATGCACACCAAAAAGCTCAACTCGCAATTATCGAGCGCGACTTTGCCTTGCGGCGGCAGGCGGCCGAACTTGAACTGCGCGCCGATAATGCAAAGCTCGCATCAGCGATCGAGGCAGAACATGGCTATGGCGCTCGTGTAACAGCGGCAATCGATGCATCGCACATGGCAATGGGCGAATTGCAAAAGCAGACGCTCCAGCACGTGTTTGCGATGCGCTCAATATTGAAGTCGGAGCAGACCGCGCGCTTTGATGCCACGGTTGTCAAAGCGCTCACCGCCGACGCGCGGTGAGCCTCCAACTTGATGACGCCAGCGATGGCGAATTGGCCGCATTGGCGCAGGGCGGACTGCAACAGGCCTATCGTCTCCTTGCCGACCGCCATCGTGAAGCAGTTTACCGTTTGGCGCGCGTCGCGACGGGCGATTCAGACGAAGCCGTCGACGTAACCCAGGAGAGCTTTGTGGCAGCTTTTGCAGCGCTAGACCGCTATGACGGGCAACGATCTTTCCGGTCGTGGATAGCGCGCATAGCGCTTAATAAGAGCCGTGATTGGACGCGGCGCCGCGCAGTGAGGCGGATGTTTTCATTCTCGATGCCGGAAGATGGTGTCGATGTTCGCGATGACCAGGTTTTGCCCGACGATGCTGCGGCTCACCGCCAGAACTTGGCCCGTGTCAGTGCGGCCCTCGCAAAACTTCCGGCGAGGCAAAAGGACGTCCTTTTGCTTCGCACGATCGAAGGAATGACGCAGGCGGAAACCGCGCAAACACTGGGAATAAGCGAAAAGTCCGTCGAAACGCGTCTCTACCGTGCGCGCCGCACATTGTCGGCTTACCGCGAAACAATGTGAGGGATGCGACGTTTGGATGCGTATAGCCTAGTGTAGGTAAGCCTATCATGGCCCTTACGAGATCTATCGAGGGTTTCATGAAGAATTCGGGCGCGACAATCGACCGGCGCATGCTTTTACGCGGTGCAGCTGTAACAGGTGGAACAGCTGCATTGGCCGCCTGGTTCCCGGCATGGGCACAACCGGTGTCACCTGGAATTGTCAAACCGCTTCCCGTAGTGAGTGGTCCGGACGTGTCGCTGGCGATCGCCAAGCAGATGATGATTATCGACGGTCGTCCATCGCGGGCAATCGGCATCAATGGCACAGTTCCCGGGCCACTGGTGCGCTTGCGACAGGGACAGAAGGTACGTCTGTCGGTCACCAACGATCTCGACGTCGATTCTTCGATTCATTGGCACGGACTGCTGGTACCGTTTCAGTACGACGGTGTTCCCGGCATCAGCTTTCCGGGAATCAAACCACGTTCGACTTTTGTTTACGAGTTTCCGATCATTCAGTCGGGTACCTATTGGTATCACAGCCACTCGGGCTTGCAGGAACAGCTCGGTCATTATGGACCGATTGTCGTCGATCCCGAGGGGGTTGATCCGATTCAGTCTGACCGCGAGCATGTGATCGTCCTGTCTGATCACAGCCAATTGTCACCCGAAGCTATCTTTCGCGATATGAAAGTCGATCCGGGGCACTTTAACTATCAGCGGCAGACGCTCGCTAGCCTGCTTGCAGGGAAAGATCAGCCGCTGGAAGAGCGCATCGACTGGGGCAAGATGCGAATGGACCCGACCGATATTTCGGATGCCAACGGGTCAACCTATACATTCCTCGTCAACGGCCACGGCCCACGCGACAACTGGACCGGGCTGTTCAAGCCGGGCGAGCGTGTGCGGCTACGCATTGTCAACGCATCGTCGATGACAATTTTCAACGTTCGTATCCCCGGACTCAAAATGTCGGTTGTTCAGGCCGACGGCAACAATGTCCGTCCTGTCGAAGTCGATGAGTTCCAGATTGGCGTTGCGGAGACTTACGACATCATTGTCAGTCCCACGGACGATCGCGCCTATACACTTGTTGGCGAGGCGGTTGATCGCTCGGGACTTACGCGCGCCACGCTTGCGCCGCGTGCCGGCATGGCGGCCGAGGTCCCGCCGTTACGTCCGCGTCCCGCTGTAAGCATGAAGGACATGGGCATGGACATGGGCAGTAATGGCTCGATGGCGGGCATGGATATGAGCGGCGGAAGCAGCATGGCAGGCATGGACATGTCGGCACCCGCCGATCCAACGAAACCGGCCGCTGGCATGGACATGAGCGGCGGTGCTGGTGGAATGTCGATGAACATGCGCGACTTCAAGAATGCGCCGCAGGTCAAGCGGGATCCCGGAGTCCAGACAATCTCGCCGATGGCGATGGATCGGACGGGTGAGCCGGGCCAGGGATTGACCGACGTGGGTCACAAGGTGCTCACCTATCGCGACCTGGTGGCGTTGGACCGCAACCCCGATGGTCGTGCGCCGGAACGTTCGCTCGACATCCATCTGACGGGCAATATGGAAAGGTTCATGTGGTCATTCGACGGTGTGAAAATGTCTGACCACGTGGCGCCGATCCCATTCATCGAAGGCGAACGCGTTCGCGTAAACCTGATCAATGACTCGATGATGGCCCATCCCATTCACTTGCACGGTCATTTCTTCGAGCTTGTGACCGGGCATGGCGATTTTGCACCTAGAAAGCACACGGTGGTCGTCGCGCCGGGCGGCAAGGCGACGTTCGATTTGACGGCCAACGCCGTGGGCGACTGGGCGTTTCACTGTCACCTGCTCTACCACATGTATGCCGGGATGATGCGCGTGGTCAGCGTGCGACCGCGCGGAGCCACAGCGTGAGACGCTCGACTGCATCGCTCTTGGCGGCGACCGCGTTTTTGTTAGCGTCGCCAGCCTTCGCTCAAGGAATGCAGGGCATGGACATGGGTGGTATGAAAATGCCGGCAACACCGGCAACAAAGTTAAAACCGCGCGCGTCGGGTAAAACTAAAGCAAGACTGCGTACGGTGGGTCCAACCCGTTCGAGGGCTGCGGCCCAACCGACCAAGCATATGAACAAAGCCTCCGCTACTGCGGCACCTGCTGCTAAAGGTAACCACATGCCAAGCATGGATCACGGGTCCATGAACGGCATCGATCTTAAAGCGATGCGGGGCATGGATATGTCCGCGGGCACTAAGTCGATGCCGGGCATGGACATGACCGGCGACGCAAAAGCGATGCCGGGTATGGCAATGCCAGCGAGTAGCGGCGCTATGCCGGCGATGACAACGCCGGGGAATACGTCCGGAATGACAAAAAGCGGCACGGATTTGCCCGCGGGCAGCGCACCCGCGCCAGCGCCTCCGATGGCGAACTATGCCGACCGAATTTTCCCGTTTCTTGAGATGCGGCGATCACGCGACGCCATGATGCAAGAGTCCGGGGCGCAGAAACTGGCCTTCGTCATGTTCAACCTCGCCGAATATCAGCCGCGCGGCAACGGCGATGGCTTTCGTTGGGATGGGCAAGCTTGGTATGGTGGAGATATCCACCGATTGGCTCTGAAAACAGAGGGTGAAGGTAAATTTCGAGACGGCGTTGAAACTGCCGAGCTTCAGGCACTCTACTCGCGCGCGATTGACCCCTATTTCAATCTCCAGGTTGGTGTCCGTCAGGATCTCGGCAAGGGGCCACGTCGTACCTATGCCACGATCGGCTTTGAAGGCCTTGCGCCGTACATGTTCGAGGTCGAAGGCGCATTGTTCCTGTCGAACAAGGGCGATTTGCTCGGGCGGCTCGGAGGCTATTTCGATCAGCGAATCACGCAGCGCCTTATCCTTCAGCCACGTATCGAACTCAATCTTGCAGCTCGGGACGTCCGAGAAAATCGGATCGGAGCAGGGCTGTCCAATGCCGAACTCGGCTTGCGTCTACGCTATGAAATCACGCGACAGTTCGCGCCATATGTTGGCGTTTCCTGGGATCGCAAAGTGGGTGCGACTGCACGGTTTGCACGGGCGGCTGGCGAGGATGCAACTAACAGCGGGGTCGTTGCAGGCGTGAGGATCTGGTTCTGAATGGTGGCCAGCTGCGGCCGCGCGTCACCGCAAGCCGCATCTAACATCGTCCCGGTTGTCAAATAGAACCGGTATTTCCAGAATTTATTTCACCGCGAAATTGAAGGTACCCGAAACGCGGTGAGTGTCGACGGCAACTGCGTGCCAATCGACGTGGTAAGTCCCCGTTGGGAGTGCTCGTGGTCTCGTGAGCGTCAGTGTTTTTCCGTCGGAACCCAAGGCACCGGTGAAGCCGTTCATTTTGGTCGGCTTATGACGCACGTTACCAGGCATTCCCGTCATGAACACATCAGCCGAGGTCACCGAACCGATGAGCTTCTCGCTAAACTTTAGCTGTAGCTTGTTCGGCCCTGCCACCGAGGCGTTTGCTGCTGGCGACGTGCTCAGCAATTTTGGATGGGCTTGGGCTGTACCACTAACCGCTAAGCCAGCGACTAAAGCCAATGTCGGAATGATTTGGGCGATACGCATAATGAAACTCCTATTTTGCGGGCGGACTAACGTGGCCGCCGCTTTCAACATTTAATGGCGGCGGCCAGGCTAAGATAAACCGTCTATCAATAACCGTTGTTGCCGTTGTGGTAGCGATTGTATCGGTTGTTATTGTAGCGACCATTACGATCGTAGCGCGGGCCACGATTGTACTGGTGCTGCCGCTGATGCTCGCGAGCGATCTGTCGATCAGCCTGGTCGTGCTGATACTGCAGATCCTGGTGCAGCCGATCATGCTCTTCCGGGGTCAAACCCTGATCGTGCGCATCCTGGTGAGCTTGGCCGAGTTGATCGTGCACGTCACTATGTTGCTGATCGATCTGCTGATGCTGAGCGTCGTGGCTGTTGGTCGGGTGAGCAACCGCGGGAATTGCAAAAGCAATCATCGCTGCTGCACTCGCAGTCGTTGCTAATAATCTACGCATTTCGAATTCCTACAATGGCCCCGCGCTCTGGTAAGTGCCCGCGCTCGGCTGGTTCATGAGCCAGATCCGAGCCAAGGTTCGAAGCACCGCTCCAGAGTAGAGCGGCTGTTGTCTAGAAATCTCAAGCGAGCTCAGTACCCGTAATATCCATCATTTCCGTAGCGCGGGTAGTTGCGCCGATAGTTGTAGTAGTGCTGGCGCTGATGCTCACGGGCGATTTGATAATGTTCCTGAGCGTGCTGGTAGCGAAGTTGCGGTGAAGCTGGCGGTGTTCCCAGGGGTCCAAGCCCTGCTCGTGCGCCCGAGCGTGCTCTTCATCGAGTTGATCGTGAACATCGCCGTGCTGGTCGGCTAACTGCTCATGCTGATCGTGATGGCGATCATTGTTCGAATATCCGCCGTAGCCGTAACCGTCATAGCCGTAACCAGATCCGGAGCCGATCATGACCGAAAATATTCCTTGAGCGGATGCGACCGTCGGCATCAGTGCTGCCACAGCTGCAACGTCCAAAACTGTAATGATAGATTTACGTTTCATGTGAACGACCTTCCTGTTCACGAGTCGGTTATTTCGCACACCCGCAGTGCACCGACTCTGAATGACATCGTTAGCCGTTGTTCATCATAAGGAATCGAGCCGACATACGACGGCACGCCCTCGGGAAATCAACCCGCCACCTGACGAGCAGACCAATATCCTACGGATCTTTCAACCGTCTGACATTGAGCGGGGCACGGCAGGCCAGTTCGTATGCAAGTCGTCGATCACGAAATGGTGACCCGTTTGGGATTTATGCCCGTCGCGCAAATGCGGATGATCGGCAGGCAATTCGTCGTGGGTATGCGGGACAATGTTAGCCTCGCTAACGGGCCATAGCCGTAATGCAGTAATTGTGCCGATGCCGATGCCGATGCTGGCGACGGCGGCCGGCGCCGCAAATGCCGCTTTCATGCCGATGTGAGCGCCGATTTGGCCCGCGAGGGGATAGGCAATTGGCCAGAAACCGTGGCTGAGCGCGAACTGGGCAGCAAACAAAGCGGGACGATCTTCGGCGTTGGCAGAGCGGCGGAGTAAGCGGCCCGAAGGCGTCACGCTCGTCGAATAGGCAATACCCAGGATGAGTAGTCCGCCGAGCACGATTGGCCAGACAACGGCGCCAATTGTGAAAAGCGCTGCCATCGTCAGCAGACCGAATCTCGTCCGAATTAGATCGCGGTCTGTTGCGGCAAGGGCAACAGTACGATTGTAACCAATGGAGTGCGTCGCCTAGCGCAGTCGCCGATAGCGATGATCCCGGAGCTTGTCGTTGTGCTGGTCACGCCGGGGTTTGGGTTGAACCATTGGTTTCATGCCTTCGGCTTGTTGCTCAACGATGGCTAGCTCAACGCATTGGCCGTGCCCGTCTAGGAGTCTGTGGACCTGCAAGTGACCAAGATAACGCCCCGCCAATTCACCACAGAGGGCGCTATAGTGTTCCAGAGCCTGTTGGTAGTGCTATCTATTATGGCTCAGCGCCCTTCTAAATGGCTCTGGCGCCGGGATAGGGTCAGGTGAAGGCCGAGGGTCTGGGACCTAGCCAGCAAAGGCGGGAGCAACGGCGTCGCAAGAATAGGCTTCAGCGCCGATCTCGCGCCGGGCTCCGTGATGTACACGAAAACAGTTGGTCCTGCAGGCGGTCGTTTTGGCCGCGGTGCCTTGGGGGGATGGACCTGTGGCTGGTGGAAACCTCCATTCCAAAACATGCCAACGGCGTTCCCGCTCCGCACCAGCAACTTTCCAGTAAGCGCTGATCTCGACCTTCTTTTCGACGATGGCGGTGGTAACGTTCGGTGGAGCTTATTCGGTGCTCGCTTATGTCGCACAGCAGGCGGTCACGACTTATAACTGGCTTTCGCCGCGTGAGCTGCTGAATGGCCTCTGGATGGCGGAGACGACGCCGGGTCCGCTCATCATGGTGTTGCAATTCGTCGGCTTGCTGGGCGCCTATCGGAACCCCGGCGCGCCGTTCATCGAGCGGATGTGCGGCAATGTCGCGCTGACCGGCGCACTGTCCGAAATTACGGCAGCCGTTGTCGGCGTGTTTCTGAATCTCGCCAGCTGATTTGCGATCCGCTCGATCGTTCGGACCGTGAAGGCGTTTGCGGCGGGACCGATCCAGTCTGACTTCCCAGTGGTGGCTGGCGTTGATCTCAGCACTCGCCATCCTTGCGGTCTTCGCCTCAAGATCAGTGCCTTCACTGCGCTTGGCGGCGCGTCGGAAGCGGGGATTGCACTACTTCTAGTCGGCTTCGTCGCGTGACTGCCGCATAGACTGTCTATCGTCCGCTTTTCAGGAGACGTTGCTATGACTAAACCGACACTCGACCGCCGCGATCTCTTGACCGGCGCTGCCATGCTCGCGGTTGCAAGGGCTGCCGCATGATGTTGGTGGGTCGGCGCGTAGTACTTGCGGCGATGCTGCTTGCCAGCACCGCCTGTCAGGCGGGCCCGCCCGTCAAACCGTTGCCACTTCGCCTTGTTGCCGACGTGCCGCTCGGTCAGCCGACATCCCGTTACGATTATGAAAGCATTGACCCCAAAACCGGGCTGCTGTTCATCGCCGACCTCGCCGAAAGCCGGGTGCTGGTTTTCGATACGCACACGAACAAGCTCATCAAAACGATTTCAAATATCATGCATGTCCATGGCGTCATCACCGTGCCAGCGCAGGGCCGGGCCTATGCGACGGCGACCGGCACCAACGAACTGGTCACCATCGACGAATCCACGTTCGAAATAATCCAGCGCGTGCCCGCCGGGCATTATCCGGATGGCCTCGCGTGGACGCCGCAACTTAACAAGATTTATGTCTCCGACGAACATGGCAAGACCATTGCGGCGATCGCTGTCGCCAAAAATCAGTTGTTGAAGCTGATCCCTATCGGCGGCGAGGTGGGGAACACGCAGTTTAACAGCGCCGACGGGCTGATCTACTCCAACGACCAGACCAACAATGAACTGGTCGCCATCGATCCCGCCAAGGATATTGTTGTCGGGCGCTGGAAACTCACCGGATGCGTCGGCACCCACGGCCTCCAGCTCGATCCTTCGCGCCAGCTTGCCTATGCTGCGTGCGAAGATAATGCGAAGCTGGCGACATTCTCAATTGCCGAGCACAAACTGGTCGACCTCCAGTCCGTTGGCGCGGGACCCGACGTGATGGCGGCCGATTTTGCGATGAAGCGGCTCTATGTCGCGGGCGAAAGCGGAATCGTGTCGGTGTTCGACATCACAGGATCGGTGCCAAGCAAGATTGGTGAGGCCAAGCTAGCCGACAACGCCCATGTCGTCGCCGTCGATGATGTCACGCACCGGGTCTATTTTCCGCTTCGCAATGCAAATTCTGTCTCGGTACTGCGCGTAATGGAACCCAAATTATGAAGGCGTGGTTCCTCGCCGAGTGATCGATATCAAAAGGATGAGGCTCCCGTTCACGCTGATTGCTATCGACGGCAACCGCTCAATAGCGGCCAATCGGCTAGTTCAAATCGCCCACCGATAGCTGACGTTCATGCGCGTCCACGAGGGGCGTTCGCGGCGATCGGAAATGGCCGTTTAGCGGACTGGCGGGTTTTGGGAATCTCTGAGCAGGTAGCAATTTTGGCGGCGGGAAGTGTCCGGCTTATCGCCTCCCCCGCAGCCGCATAAGCGGCCAGTTGCGGCCAATAATGTCGCGCCCTCGATTACATGGTCGAGATCGCGAAGCCGGGAAACATCGTGCTGAAGGTGCCCGCGCGCGGATCATGCTTGTGGTCGAGTCTGGGCAGGGGTTATTGGCGACAGGCTTCTGGGCGGGTTTTTGGGAAATATGAGAAGGCTCAAGCGCCACCACGGCGCCAGCGACAGCCTTCGCATCAAACCGGGGTTTGTTGGAAAGGCCGGGCACGTGTTTAGCGGCGTCATCGGCACATCGGCATTGGCGCGAAATCTCTTGTGGGCGAAATGTGATGACTAAAAATTGCGGCCACCAGGATGGCGCCGACCTGCCGCCGGAAGACAAGATGGGCTTCGCAGTCCCGAAGACGCCAGCCCACTCCCTCATGCTTTTGAACAGCTACATGCGGACAGACCTGCTGCAGCACATCCACCTGCGTCTTCATCAGATCAGGGATGCAAACGAGCCAGGATCGCCTTTGCATCATATGGCGAAAAGCCTCGAACGGGTTATCGACACCTATGATGGCATCAATCTGTTCGAGTGCTTTATCCGCAACCCCTTCCACATCGATCCAGATTGCGAATTTCAGCAGGAACAGGATTACTTCCATGACATCCGGTTGATGAAGCATCACCTCAAGTGCCACAGGAGAACGATCAAGGACCTGGACCGCTACCCCTGATCGCTGCGCCATCGCGGTCAAATCGGACTCGGGCGCAAACCCGGCAAGCTGGTCAAACGCAAAGCAAAGTCCTGACGCTCGCATCATCCCGGATTATCATCAGCGACAACCGTTCACATTCTGTTCGTCGAATACAGACGAACCTCTTATACGACCATTATTCCCCTATATATGCTCTTCGGGCTGCGGGTAATCTGCGCCAGAAAGGCCAAAGTGAACCGCGTAGTCCCCTTGGGTTGCCTACGCCGGAGGACTGGACGCCGCGCTTAGCGGCATCCCATCAGATGGGAGTAAACCCCAAAAAGTTGCGATAGGCCGCGCTTAAGTCACAAAATGTTGTGGTCAGGTCCGATTGGCGACGCTGAACCAGTGCAGGCTGCCAATTTGAAAATTGGCTTAGGGATGCACCCATGATACAGATTTAACAGATATTTTAATGAATCGGCGTCACCACCCATTGAAGTCCATTAAATTTCCCGGCATAAATGCACCATGACTGCGCATGAGACAGGAAAATTAAAGCGCCTCCTCGATCTATGGCCCGCCCATGTCGTGATGACCTCCGCGCGCCTTGCTGACCTAGGCATATCCCACGGGCTTGCGCGGCACTATGTCAAAAATGGCTGGATGGATCGTGTCGGGGTCGGCGCCTTCAAGCGCCCGAATGATAGCGTAAGCTGGCCCGGCGCGGTGGAAAGTCTGCAAACCCAATTGAAGATGGGTGTCCATGTCGGGGCGCTGAGCGCGCTCGCCGTGCAGGGCCATCAGCAATATCTCCGGTTCGGGCATGAAGCGGTATTCCTGTTTTCAGCGCCGGATCTTGTGTTGCCCGCATGGTTCAAAAGCCGGGACTGGGGGGCGGCAATCCGCCACGTCGCAACCAAGCTGTTGCCAGATGGCCTTGGGCTGCACGCTGATGATGTCCAGGGTCATCGGCTCACCCTATCCACCCCGGAACGCGCCATATTAGAATGCCTGTATCTCAGCCCTGACCGTATCGACCTGATGGAAAGCGTCGAAGTCGCACAAGGGCTGCTGACGCTCAGACCCGACCTTATGCAGACACTCCTCGAAGCTTGCAATTCGATAAAGGTGCGGCGACTGTTCCTGTTTGTTGCCGAGAAAAACGCCTTGCCGGTGCTGAAACGTCTCGACCTCACCCGGATAGATCTTGGATCGGGCGCGCGCAGCATCGTCAAAGGCGGCGTATATCACGCCGGTTCCCGGCTGACGCTTCCAAGAGAGTTAGTGGACAATGGCTGATCGCTACCGCGAACAGGTCATATTGCTGCTGCGCATCCTGCCATCCGTCGCTCGGGAGGAGGTTTTTGGACTCAAAGGTGGCACCGCCATCAACCTGTTTGAACGCAATCTCCCGCGCCTGTCGGTGGACATCGACCTCACCTATCTGCCGTTCGATGACCGGGAAACCGCGCTCGCCAACATTGCGGCCGCGCTGACGCGGATCAAGGGCAATATTGAAAAGTCTGTTCCCGGCATCACGGTGACGGTTGTTGCCCAGAGCGACGGCACGGAAGCCAAGCTGCACTGTCAGCTTCTGCGCACCCAGGTTAAAATCGAAGTCAATACGACGATGCGCGGCCATATGTTCGCGTCGCGCGCGCTCGATTGCGCGCAAAAGGTGCAGGAGGAGTTTGGCTTATTCCTCGAAATGAAGGTTGTTGCCGCTGGAGAGCTCTATGGAGGCAAGCTGTGTGCGGCGCTTGATCGCCAACACCCGCGCGACCTGTTCGACGTCAAGCTGCTGCTGGATGCCGAGGGCATCACCGATGAAATCAGAAACGGCTTGATCGCCGCATTGCTCAGCCATCCGCGGCCCTTAGCCGACGTGCTTTCACCCAAGCTCAAGGATCAGCGCCACGCCTTGGACGGTCAGTTTGCGGGCATGGCCTTTTTGCCATTCACCTACGACGATTATGAAGCCACGCGGCAGCGCCTCGTCGCGCAACTGGGCGCGGCGCTCACTGCGGACGATAAAGCTCTGCTGCTCAGCTTCAAGGCAGGGGAACCGGATTGGAAGCTGTCCGGCATGGCCGAACTGGAGCGCCTGCCTGCGGTGCAATTCAAACTGGCCAATATCCGCAAGCTCAAGGTGGCCAACTCCGCCAAACACGCCAATGCCCTTTCGGCTTTGCGCGCGGTTTTGAGTATATGATGCCCGAATGAGGGCCGTGCGGCGATGTGGCGGAGGAGCGCGGATTTCGGACCTTCGAGCTCAAATCTGGAAAGCCCGCTATCGCGCGCTCTTGGCAAGATAATAATGAGCATAGTCGTGCTGATTTGCAGCTGGCGATAAAGCTGCGCATGTCGCCTGGGATCTAGACCTTGCGCATGAGCTTGGGCGTGCTCTTGCTCAATCTGATCATGGACATCGCCATGTTCGTCGTTGAGGTCGTCAGGCTGCTGCTCGTGGCGAGCATGCTGGGAATTTCCCGCATCCCCGTAGCCGTAAATCGGCTAGCCGTAGCTCGAATAGCCATTGCCATAGCCAGATCCAATCGTGATCGAGAAGCTACTATGGGCGGACGCTGAGGATGGCACCAACGCGGTAAGAGCAGTGGCGAGAAGCGGTCCGTCTGCGTCCTAATCGGAATCTGGTGAACCACGGCATTCACCCAAGAGAAGAACGATCGTGAGTGGATCGGGAATTCCAGGGCTAAGGGTTAATAATTCATGCTCCATTGCTGCCAGCTATGCGGAGTCCCTCGGTAGAGTGCAATTCCAGTGTCTGTCCTTTCATTGGGAAGTCATTGACGCCCCGCCTGCGACCGCATAGCAATATACTTCTGTTGGCCGATGCAGTCTAAGCCCTAACATCGGCACCGAAAGCCATTGTTGTGACAGCGCTAGAGTTAGTTACGCAGGCTCATGCTAAGGTCGATCTGACCAGCTGTGACCTCGAGCCGATTCACCAGATTGGGGCGATCCAACCAGTTGGCTTTCTCATCGCGACTACGTCCGACTGGCTGATCTCGCGCGTATCCTCGAATGCTTTTGACTTTCTGGGTAGCTCCATTCAGGCATTGGTGGGAACGCCGCTTCGGGACGTGTTTCTCCCGGAGGCGGTCCGCACCATTCGCAATCGCGTGACGATGCTGCGCGGCCCAGACGCGGTTGAGTGCATTTTCGCAATAGCACTTCAGAACGGCAAGCTTCTTTTTGACATCGCCGTTCATATTTCGGGCTTAATGATTATTATCGAGGCAGAGCCGAGTGAGGCTTCCGGTAAATTAAATGCCGGTGCGATGGTCCGTTCGATGATGTCTCGGATGCAGGGTCACACGGACCTGCCACGCGAAGCAGTGCGCCTAGTCCAGAGCGTGACTGGTTTCGACCGCGTGATGATCTACCGCTTTCATGCCGACGATTCTGGCGAGGTCATCGCCGAACGGGCACGCGCCGGACTGGCTCCTTTTCTCGGCCTTCGCTATCCGGCCGAGGACATTCCCCGGCAGGCGCGTGATTTGCTTGTTCGCAATATCGTGCGGTTACTCGCCGATGTGGATGCTCCGCCGATCCTTGTCGTCCCCCAGCTTGATGCGAATCATGAGCCTCTTGACCTCTCCATGAGCACGCTTCGCGCCCATTCGATCATGTGCATCGAATATCTGAAAAACATGGGAGTTGGCGCGACGATGACAGTGTCGCTTGTCCGCGACGGTCGCTTGTGGGGCCTGATTTCCTGCCACCATATGTCCGCACGACATGTGGGCTTTGAACAGCGCACGACTGTCGAGTTATTTGGAAAACTTCTATCGTTCCTCATCGCCGATCAGGAACGCGCCGAACTGGCGACATATGAGACGCGCATGGGCGAGTTGCAGCGTCAGCTTGGTGTAGCCTTGCTGCGCAGTGGCGCGCCGGAGCAGAGAATTGCCGATATGGCGGAGCAGTTGCGGGACCTCGTGCCCTTCGACGGGCTGGCAGTTTGCATCGGCGACAAGGTAATTTTAAGGCGTACGACCCCGTCGCTTAAGGAATTGGCGGAACTGCGGTCTCTTCTCGACCGCACGGCTGCAAGTCAGATTTTCTCGACCGATCACTTGGCAAAATTTCATGCCCCAGCGGATGGCTTTGCCGAGCGCGCGGCCGGGATGCTGGTCGTGCCGATTTCGAGAGCACCCCGCGATTATGTGATATTTTTCAGGCACGAGATCGCCCGTTCAGTGTCATGGGCCGGCGAGCCGGGCAAACTTACCGTTGAAGGGCCGAATGGCCCGCGGCTGACGCCGCGCAAGAGTTTCGAGGCCTGGCGCGAACTCAAGCGCGGCCAATCGGCTCCGTGGAGCGATGCAGAGCTGCGAGTGTCGGAGCTTCTGCGGGCCTCGCTTCTGGAAGCAATGCTCCATTTCACGGGCATGAACGAGATCGAAAGCCGGGCTGCGACGCAGCGGCACGAGCTTATCGTCGCCGAACTCAACCACCGCGTTCGCAATATTCTTGGCCTGATCCGCAGCCTGGTATCGCAAAGCCGCACAAGCGCCCTTGATGTTGATACCTTTGCCACAATCCTGGGCAACCGGGTTCAGGCGCTGGCCCGCGCACATGATCAGATCACTGCGAAGAACTGGGGGCCAAGCTCGCTGGCGGCGCTGATCGCCACCGAAGCCGAGGCATTCCTCGGCGAGGGCGTGTCGCGGATCGATGCCAGCGGTCCAGCGATACAGTTGCAGCCCCAGGCATTTTCGTCTGTGGCGCTGGTCATCCATGAACTGGTGACCAACGCGGTCAAGCATGGCGCGTTGGCCGGCAATGCCGGGCGGGTCGCCATCGCGTGGCGACGCGATGGCGAAGGAGATGTCACGCTCGACTGGAACGAGGCTGGCGGGCCGCCCGTCGCGAAGCCTACCCGACAAGGCTTCGGGTCGACCATTATCCGGCAATCAATCCCCCACGAGCTCGGCGGACAAGCGACGATGGACTATGCGCCTTCAGGCCTTCACGCGCAGTTCGTCCTGCCGTCTCGGCACATTGTCGGCGACCCTGAGTCTCAGTCGCTGCCGATCGCCGCGCCGGTCCCGGGAGCGCCGTCCCGCCTGTCGGGTCTGGTTCTGGCCGTCGAAGACAATGTCCTGATTGCCCTCGATGTCGAGGATGTCCTGATCGAGTTGGGCGCCGAGCGCGTGGTGATCGCGAGCAACGTCACCGAGGCGCTTCGATTGATTGACCTCGAAACGCCGAGCTTTGCCTTGCTTGACGTCAATCTTGGCCGGGAGAGCAGTTGGCCAATCGCGACGCGCCTACAATGGCTCGGAGTGCCGCACATATTTGCCACCGGATATGGTGATGGTATCAACTACCCGGTGGAGCATCGGCTCACGGCGGTCATTACCAAGCCATACACATCGGCCTCGATCGCTCGGGCATTCAGTAAAGGCATGTCGAAACACTGATCGAGGCTTGTCGTCGATTCGTTTTGAGCAAAAGATAGTTCCCGAGCGTGCACCGCGCCTATTAGCCGCCAGTGTTGCAGCGCTGATAATAACGTAAATTGTCAGCTCTATTAGAGGCGATAGTCCCGGTCCTGTCCACACTCGCCTCAGCGTTCTTGGGGCCGACGAGTAACCAGACGCCCGCGCTTTGCGGAACCCGCCGAACTAACACTCGACGCGTCTCGGTCGGTTACTGCGCCGCGGAGTTACCCGTTTAACGCTCGCGGAGGCACCGAAGATAATTGGATACTCAACCGAATGTTGGTATGGCCCAATGGGGCTTGCATCTACAATGATCGAGTGTTGCCAAGGGAGGGACCAATTTGTCGAGGCTCAAGGCGGCGCGACAATGTCTCTCGTCCGAGCCGGATCGAGCCGCAAGCTTCGCTCGGCAAGAACTCGTCATATCGCCACAAAGCGCCGAAGCGCGATTCATTGCCGGGGCGGCTCTCCGGCGACAAGGCGATAGCGCCGGCGCGCTTGAACATCTTTCGCCACTGGCCATTGCGTTGCCAAAGGCGTGGGGCGTTGCGTTCGAAGACGGAATGGCCCGCGCCGGCCTCGGTGACGGGGCCGGCGCGATTCTCGCCTTGCAGCGCGCGACAGTGCTAAATCCTGGTTCGCCGCTTGCCTGGCATGCGCTCGCCGATCAACTCGCGATGCAGGGACTGATGGATGACGCAATTGCGGCGACGAAAAAGTGCGCAGAATGGATTGGCGACACCGGTTTTGACCCTAACGATATCGCGTGGCTTCGAGTGCGGGCCGACGCGGCAGCGCGCGCAGGTAACGACGGGGAGGCCGAGCGATGGCTCGACCGGGCGATCGCCTTGGCGCCGGACTTCTGGCCCGCCCTGTTTCATCGCGCCGCGCTGTTACATCGCTGGCAGCGCGATCACGAAGCGCAAGTGACGATCGAGCGGCTGGTGACCGAACTGCCGCATGTTTCGGCAGTGCGCGCGCTGGCGGGAGCGGTCTGGATGCAGCTTGGAAAGACGGACCGAAGTGTCGCCGAATATCGCGCTGCCACGGCGATCGGCGCCGACAGCGCGCCGCTCTGGCATGGTCTTGGACATGCGCTGCGGGTCGTTGGGCTGCAGGCGAAAGCGGTCGCCGCCTATCGCCGGGCGATTGCCTGCGACGCCGGTTTCACCGAAGCCTGGTGGAGCCTTGCCAACCTCAAGACCTGGCGGTTTTCGGGCGACGATATCGCGGCGATGCGGAACAGCCTGGCGAACCGGCGCCTCCCCTCAGACGCCAGGACATGGCTTCATTTCGCGCTGGGCAAGGCGATGGACGACGAAGGCCGGTTCGCCGATGCTTTTGACGCCTTCAGCGCGGCCAACGCGTTGAACCGCGCGAGTCATCCGCACGACCGAGTGGCCCATTCTGCCTTTGTCTCCCGGACCAACGAGGCTTGGTCAGCAGACCTGTTCGCCAAGCGCGCCGGAGCAGGATCGCCGTCGAGCGATCCGATCTTCGTCGTCGGCCTGCCGCGCTCGGGATCGACTCTTGTCGAACAGATCCTTGCCAGCCATAGTATGATCGAAGCGGCATCGGAACTGCCCGACATCACCGCGATCGCAGCCGGGCTTGCGGTCGACGGGCGCTATCCTGAATTGATCCCGGACCTGCCGCTCGATGATTTCGCCAAACTTGGCGCGGACTATCTCGAGCGGACCCGATCGCGGCGCGGCGAGCGTCCCTGTTTCGTCGACAAGTTTCCGGGCAACTATCTTCACGTCGGGCTGATCCATCTGATGCTGCCCAATGCGCGGATCATCGATGTCCGGCGGGAACCTCTTGCCTGCTGCTGGTCGCTGTTCACTCAGGGATTCGCGAGCGGGCAGGCGTACAGCAGTGACCTCACCGACCTTGGTCACATGTTCACGGACTATGTGCGGCTGATGGAGCATGTCGACACGGTCCTTCCGGGCCGCGTGCTACGGGTTTCCTATGAGGAGCTTGTCGACGATCTCGAGGGCCAGACGCGGCGTATCCTCGATCATTGCGCACTTCCCTACGAACACCGGTGCCTGCGCTTTTTCGAGAGCCGGCGCGCGGTCAGGACGGCAAGTTCGGAACAGGTTCGCCGACCACTCAACCGTGACGGGCTCGATCGCTGGCGGCCCTATCGACCCTGGCTTGGGCCGTTGATCGACGCGCTCGGCCCTCACGCGGCCACGCCCAATGACTAGAGGGCATGAAGCCATCGGATAATTTTGCTTTGCGCGCTCTTTGTTTCGGCAGACGTTCAAACCTTGGAGAACGGGCCATTGCTCTCGGAAAAGCCGACCATAGTCGGCGGCGAGAGCAAACCGTCAACATCCGGGAACAACCGGCAAAGGGGGCTTTGGATGAACGCACGACACAGGATTTCGGACCGTTATTCCGCGGCCATGGCATTGCTGATGAGCTCGACCATGCTCGTTGCCGTACCGGCCATGGCTCAAGGCGTCGCATCGCAGCCGCCCGCGTCTTCGGACAAGCTCGAAGATATCGTCGTCACCGCGACCCGCTCAGGCGCGACCGCGCTTCAGAACGTCCCGATCGCGGTGTCGGTCGTCAACATCGACCAGATCACCAAGTCGGGCCAAGGCAACCTCGCCGATCTCGCCAAGTTCACGCCCTCGCTGTCGATCACCGAAGGCGCGCCGGGCTTCAACAAGTTTAATATGCGCGGACTTTCGACCGGCGGGTACCGCACCTCGGATACATCGGACCGCAGCCTGGTCGCCGTCTATCTCGATGACACGCCCATCTCGGTCCAAGGCCAGACTCCTGACCTTAAGATCTACGACCTCGAGCGGGTCGAAATATTGCGCGGGCCGCAGGGCACGCTGTTCGGCGCCGGGTCGATGGCAGGGACGGTACGCTTCGTGACCGCCAAGCCAGTGCTCAACCAAACCTTCGGCACGTTCGAGGCGGGCCTCGCCTCGACCGAGCATGGCGCGATGAGCGAGAATGCGCGCGCCATGATCAACCTGCCGTTGATCACCGACCAGCTGGCGATCCGTGCGACGGGCTACATCGGCAACGATGGCGGGTTCATCGATAACATCGGTCAGGTCAACAAGAAGAACGCCAACTCCAACTACACCGAGCAGGGCCGGATCGCGCTGCGCTGGCAGCCGTCATCCGACTTCACCTTGGATGCGGGCTTCACCTACGAGCATAGCCGAGCGCACGGTCTCAATTCGGGGCTGAGCGGGCTCGCCCCCTACACCGTGTCGACCAACAGCCCAGAGGGCACAAGCGACAATTTCAAACTCTACACGTTGGCTGGCGACTGGGACCTGGGCCCTGCGCACTTGATCGTGTCGGGCGCCTACACCGACCGCAAGATCGGCTACAATGCCAGCCCCGAGCCGCAGATTGCCTATTTCTTCGTGGATTACGGGTCCGGCCGCCCGGTCAGCACGACGACCTATCCGCTGTTCACAGCACCGTCGAGCTACAGCCAGACGATCGCCAACCTGCTTCCGGCCGAGAAATATACGATCGACCAGAAGCTCAATGACACGATGCTCGAGGCTCGGCTGGTGTCGAATGAAGATGGCCCGTTCAAATGGACCGTCGGCGGCTTCTACGAGAAGCAGAATCGCCATCTGGTCCAGGACATTCCGACCCCCGGCTTCGACACCTTGTCCTACATGAATTATTTTTATGGTCCGTTCGCAACTCCCACTGGCAACTATGACTCCAAGCTGGTCGACAAGGCGTTCAATTCGAATGACATCTTCTCCGGCCTGCAGGACACGAGCGAGCGCCAATTCGCGGCCTATGCCGACGGCACATGGCATGCGACCAGCCAGCTCGATCTGACGGCGGGCGTTCGCTACTTCAACTTCAAGGAAGATTATTACCTCTTTGAAAGCGGCGTCTACGGCGTGATCAATCACGTCCCGCTCGAACTACGCGCTACTCAGAAGGCGCATGGCTTCAACCCGCGCGCCAACATCAGCTTCCATGCCACGCCCGACTTGATGTTTTATGCCGAAGCGGCGAAGGGCTTCCGCTATGGCGGCGCCAACCAGCCGGTGCCGACGGTGCCGCCGCCCGTCCCCGCGGCGGGCGGCGGGATCGCGGCTGGCTGTACGCGTGACCTCGCCGGCTATGGCTACAATGCCGCTCCGCTGACCTTTGGGCCAGACCATCTGTGGAATTATACCGTTGGCGAGAAGGCCAAGCTGGCCGGCGGGCGCGTGACCTTGAATGCCAGCGCTTACTACATCGAGTGGAAGGACGTGCAGACCCGGCTGCTGCTGAACTGTTCCTACTTCTTCACCGACAACAAGGGGCAGATCACCAGCAAGGGCGTCGAACTCGAGACCATGGTCAAGGTTTCCCCCGAAGTCACCTTGTCGGCGAGCGGTTCAATCAACAATTCGCGAGCGAAGGGCAATATCCCGACGGTCGGCGCGTTCGACGGGGATCGGACACCCTATTTCCCGAAATATACCGCGGCGGTGATGGGCTTCTACGATGCGCCGATGGGGGCGGGCTCGATCCACCTCCAGGCGAGCTATCAATATCAGTCGAAGCAGTTCACCCGCTTCAACAATTTCTCGACGATTTACACCAGCAGCACGGGCACGCTCGTCACCAACGGGCCAAGCTCGACCTTCGCGGTCATTCCTGCGACGAACAATGTCAGCGCATCGATCACTTATGACCAGGGGCCGCTCGAAATCGGCCTGTTCGGCAACAACCTCACCAACGGGGTCCAGATTACCGACATCGGCCGGGCGACCTATTACAAGCTGTACCAGGCCGGCGACCGGGTGAACTATGCGCGGCCGCGGACGGTCGGCCTGCGCGCCAAGGTGAAGTTCTAAATCGGGTAGCGAGCGCGCCTAGCGGTACGCTCGCCACGCTTTCGCCTGAGAGCGGACGAGGCGGATCAGGTCGCCTTCGACGATCGCGATATCGACGACGTGAAAACCCCAGTCGGGATAAGCCGTGTCGCCGATCGTGGCCGGGCCGACGGCGACTTCGTACAGCGGGGTCGTCGCGGTGGCCGTGACGGCGAGATAGCTGACCCCGTTGCGCCTGACGCACTCGCCCGAGAGCAGCCCGGCTATCCGCGCAAAGCGGGTAGGGAGCGGCCAGTTTGCGGGTCGGGCGAACTGGGCCACGCCGCCTTTCCACCACGGGTGGCCGTGCAGTCCGTCGAGCGGAGCGGCTCCGCCCGCGAGCCGCGCGGGATTGGTGCAGCCAGCTTCGAGCGCGGGGTCGTTCGAGCGGCCGAAAATGGCGTTGGCGGGCGGGCCGGGGGTGGCGCGGTAGGTTGCCCAAGTGAGGGCGCAGCCGGTCTGGCCTACGGCGCGACACAGCGGGATCGACTTGAGGTCACCCCCAACCGACTTTCCCCTAGGCACGAGCACCGAGGTGCCCGGAAGGATTGCGGACAGCAGACGACGCTGAACCGGCTTGCCGTCGATGTCTTCGGCGATGAGGCGCTTCAATAATTGCGAGCCCTGGCTGTGGCCGATGAGCACGAACGGGCGACCGTGATTGTCGCGCGCGAGATAGTCGCGCCATGCATCACGCACGTCACGGTAGGCGAGGTCATGGTCGGACTTGTCTGCCGCACCGCCCATCATGGCGCGCAGGGCAGTCAGCGTGACCTGCCGATACATCGGCGCGAAGGTGCGGCACACCGAGCGGAACGGCGCGAGCTGTGACGCTGCCATCCCGCGTTCGCCCTCGTCCGCGATCATGTCGCTGTTAGGGGTCGGGTCCATCGAGACGGTCGGGTAAACGTAAAAACAGTCCGCGCTGCGTTCGTTGGTTCGCCCAATGGCTTCGCGTTTCGGCTTACCTTTTGCCGGGACCAGCGTGACTGCGATGTCCTCGGCGCAGGCGTCGGCGCGCCCGGGGCGGCATAGCCAGTCCTTCGACTTGGCATAGTCGTTTGGGAGCGCGCTGAACGCGGCGGCGGCAAGGAGCCAAAGCATCAGTCGCGGAACACGATGGTGCGCGCGCCGGCGAGGAGGACGCGGCCGCTCAGATGGAGCGCAACCGCGCGGGATAGAACGCGCCGCTCGATATCGCGGCCTTTGCGGACGAGGTCCTCGGCGGTGTCGGCATGGCTGATCCGTTCGACATCCTGTTCGATGATCGGCCCTTCATCGAGGTCGGCAGTGACGTAGTGCGCCGTCGCCCCGATCACCTTCACTCCGCGAGCATGGGCCTGGTGGTAGGGCTTGGCGCCCTTAAATCCGGGCAGGAAGCTGTGATGGATGTTGATGCAGCGCCCGGCGAAAACTTGGGCTAGCCGGTCGGAAAGGATCTGCATGTAGCGCGCGAGAATCACGAGGTCGGCGCCGCTTTCCACGAACAGCCGCTCGATCTCGGCCTCCTGCGCGGGCTTAGTCGCGGGCGTGATTGGCAAGTAGTGAAAGGGGATGTCGCCCAAGTCGAGGTGCGGGTCGGCGGGGTGGTTCGAGATGATCCCCGCGATCTCCATCTCGAGCTCGCAGATCCGCATCCGGTAGAGCAGGTCAACGAGGCAATGGTCGAACTTGGAGACGAGGATCAGAACGCGCGGACGGTCGCTCACGGTGCGAAGGACTACCTCCATGCCGTACTGCTGAGCAAGCGCGTCCATCCCGCTTCGCAAATGATCGACGTCGCGGCCGTCGGCCATCGCGAAGATGATGCGCAGGAAAAACCGATTTAACTCGGGATCGTTATACTGGCTCGATTCGAGGATATTGCCGCCCGTCTGGAACAAATGGCTTGAGACGGCGGCGACGATCCCCGGGCGGTCGTGGCACGAAACGGTCAGCAAGTAGTCGGTCATGCAGGCTCCGGAACGGCGGTTGAAAGGTCTCGGATGCGCTGGTCGTCAACGACGTAGGTTCGCACGCTGGTGAAGTAATGATAGCCCGCCCAGAAGCCCGTCAGCGACAGCGCCATCAGCGCGTAGCGGAGGGACTCGGCGTTGCTGCCGAGCGGTCCGGCAAGACGATCGCTTATGAAACCGACGACGACCGGGGCGACGATGAGGTTGGCGATGTTGGCCGAGAGCAGGCTGACCGCCATCCCCTGCGCGCGCATTGAGGCTGGGAGGAAGTTGAGCAGCAGCGCCATCGTCGGGCCGACGTAGAGGTAGATGGCGGGGACGACGATCCACAGCATCGCGGTTGCGACGGTCAGCGAGTGGGTATAATAAATGATGAATGACGGAACGGTCGAGCAGACCACGACCGCGGTTAGGAAGAAGGCGATCCGCTTGGGCTCGCGCATCGCGGGAAGCGCGAGGATAAGCCCGGTGGCGATGGTCGCGGCGATCCCGGCCCAAAGATAGATGGTTCCCAATCGTGCGCCGGCCTCGGCGGTGGTAAGGCCATAGGCGCGCTCGAGGAAGGTCTGGGTCCAGTACATCAATCCCCAGCCCCACAGGCAGATGATCGCACCGGCGGCGTTGATGTGGAATGCCGAACGCTGCGACCAGAGGAAGCGGAGCGTGTCGGACAACGAGACTTTGGGCGCTTTGGGGACGGCGAGGCTTTCGAAGCGGCCGCGCTTGGGCTCGCGGATCGTTAGAAGGATGATCAGGCCGAACACCACGCCGGGCACGCCGAGCGCGATGAAGGCGGCGCGCCAACTGTGGAAATGCTCAACGATCTGCCCCGCGACGTTCGACCCGAGCCACGCGCCGAGTGGCAGGCCGAGCGCGTAAAGCGTGAGGGCGAAGGCGCGTTGCTCGCGCGGGAAGTAATCGGCGATGATCGAGGTCGAGGGCGGGGTGCCGCCAGCCTCGCCGACGCCAACCCCGATACGGGCGAGCAGAAATTGCCAGAAATTCTGGGTGAGCCCGAGCAGCGCCGTCATCGCCGACCAGGTCGCCATCGCGGCGGCGACGATGTTACGGCGGTTGCTGCGGTCGGCGAGCTGCGAAATGGGGATGCCGACGGTGATGTAGAAGAAGGCAAGAGACACGCCGGTTAGCCAGCCGACTCCACTATCGCTAAGCTTGAATTCGAGGCGAATCGGTTCGAGCACGGTCGAGACTACGTAGCGATCGGCGATATTGAGCGCGTAGACGAGGCCGAGGATCAGGACGACATAATAGCGCATTGGGTCGAGCGTGACTTCTGTGACGGGGACTATGTCCAACCGGGCCACGCCCAGCAGCGGATCGAGCGTCTGTGTTGTCATGTCGTATCCCCCAACAGGCCAAGTTCTGGAGCCATCGTCAGCGTCGGCGCATCGCTCGCCGCTGTCCACAGCGCGATCAGCGTCGGCGCGAAGCTGGCCGCGAAATAAACGTCGCACGAGGCTTCGCTGGTGACGGCGATGCGGACGGTGACGTGGTGGATGATGGTCGAAGCGATCGAGCCAGTGGTGAAGCCGGGATCTTCGGCATCGAAGAGCCCGGCAACCATCAGCAGCGCGCGCCAGCAAGGGCCGGTGATGGTCGCGCGGACGAGCCCGCCGCCGATCGGAGCCGCCGCGCCATGCTCGACGAGGCGCTCGGCAAGGAGTGCAGGGTCGGGGTCGAACAGCCACCAACGGCGGGGCTCGACTCGGATGCGGGCGAGGTCACCAAACAGGCTATCCTCGCCGCTCCACAGGTCGACGACGACGAGATTGCCGGTCGGCCCGAGATGGACGCTAGTCACGATAGCGCGCTCCCTCGGGGTCGTAGAACAGCGGGTCGCCGATCGTGACTTGGGCGTGCTGGCCGCGCGTCGGGGAGGAGGCGAGGATGGACTCTCCTGCCCTTGCCCGAC
The DNA here is from genome assembly GCA_025352685.1 of Sphingomonadales bacterium. Taxonomy (GTDB): domain Bacteria; phylum Pseudomonadota; class Alphaproteobacteria; order Sphingomonadales; family Sphingomonadaceae; genus Sphingomonas_O. The sequence continues at coordinate 77,903 of JANXSN010000079.1, read as the reverse complement.
CGTCCTTGAGCAGCGCGAGGGCAATGTAATCCTCACCCAGCACCGATCTTGTGGCGGAGGTGACATGGCCTTCGACCGGAGCGCCGTCCCGAGCGATCAACATCGCACCTTCGGGGATTGGATCGGGGCTGGTCAGGCCGACGAGTTCAGCGCGGCCCGAAGCCGACAAGGCCGCGCGCGATAGGCCAGCCGCGCCGACGAAGCCGCCCGCCTTGCGCACCATCTTCTCGAGGCGAAGGTCGTGCGGCGTAGTGCGGCCGTCGGCTTCGGCTCCGATAACGATATGACCCTTTTCGATGCGAAGGAACTCTAGCGCTTCGAGGCCATAGGGGCACCCTCCCTCGGCGCGCACGGCGGCGTCGAGCGCGTCCCACACCGCCGCGGCGTCGAACCCCGGCGCGTAGACTTCGAACGCGCGCTCGCCGCTGTAGCTGGCGGCAAGAATCAGGACGGGCATAAGCGCTAGTGTCGCGTGCATCAGCCCCATATGCACGGGCGGCGTCTCGCCGATCAGCGCGGTGAGGATCGCGACCGCCTTGGGGCCGGCGAGCGCGATGCCGGCATAATGCTCCTGCTGGGCGATGATCGACACGTGCAGCTGCGGCGCGAGGACATTGCGGATGTAACTGAGGTGGGTCTCCATGCGGTCGGCGCCGCCGGTCGAGCTGGTCAGCAGATAGGCGGTTTCGGCGAGGCGCCAGACCGTGCCGTCGTCCATCACCATGCCGTCCTCGCGCAGCATGAATGTGTAGCGGCCGCGCCCGACCGCCAGCTTGGCCACACCGGTCGCGCAGGCGAGCTCGAGGAAGGCGGAGGCGTCGGGGCCGGCGACGGCGAATTTCGCGAGCGTCGAGACATCGACCATCCCGGCGGCGGTGCGCACGGCGCGCGCCTCGCGTAGGGCGGCGGAATGGAGCGTCTCGCCGGGCCGGAGGTAGGCGCGCGGGCGCTCCCACAGGCCAAGCGGTTGCCAGAGCGAGCCTGCAGCCTGGTGTCGATCGTAAAGCGCGACGCGGCGGCGCGGGGCGGCATGGCCGCCGCCATCGGGCCCGGCGAGCGTGCCGAGCGTGTGCGGCGTGTATGGCGGGCGGAAGCGGGTCAGTCCAGCCTCGGGTATGTCCACCCCAGCGGCGTGAGCGAGGCGGGCGAGCGCCGCCATATTGCTGGTCTTGCCCTGGTCGGTCGCCATGCCGAGCGTGGTGTAGCGCTTGAGGTGCTCGACCGAGCGATAGCCCTCGCGCCAGGCGAGATCGATGTCGGCAGCGGTGACATCGTTCTGGAAGTCGACGAAGCTGGCCTTGGGATCGGGCAAGTCGCGTGTGTCAGGATCGATCGCCGGAATGTCGCCCGCTGCGCGGCCGATCGTCGTGACCGGCTGGAAAGTCTCGCCGGGCACGAACGCCTGAAGATCGGCGCGCCAGTCGATCTTCCCGCCGATTTGACTGTGGAGGTGGAGCGTCGGGGTGAAACCGCCCGAGATGGCGAGGAGGTCGGCTTGGAACGTAACGGGTTCGGTCCAGACGTCTGCCTTGACCGAGCGGAGATGGTGACGGGCGCCATTCGTCGCGAGCGGGAAGGCGTTGTTGAACACGGGAAAACGCAACTTCGCGTTGCTCGCGGCGCGGCTTAACGCGGCGCGGCTGTCGAGGATCGCGACGACTTCGCCGCCGGCTTTGGCAAAGGCGTCGGCGGTTTTGTAGGCATCGTCATTATTGGTCGCGATGACGACGCGCTGGCCGGGAAGTACGCCAAAGCGCTCGACATAGGCGCGGACCGCGGTCGAAAGCATCACCCCGGGGCGGTCGTTGCCGGCGAAAGTCAACGGCCGCTCGATCGCACCAGTGGCGAGGACGATCTGCCTCGCTCGCACCTGCCACAGCCGTTGCGCAGGCTGGCCCGGCACAGGGGGCTGACCCGGCTCGACGAGGCGCTCGGCACAGGTGACGAAGCCATGATCCCACAGTCCCGAAGCGGTGGTTCGGGTGAGGGTTCGCACGCCCTCGGGGGCTGGAGCGGAGAGCTGGCGATCCTGCTCGACCAGAATAACCCGCTGGCCGGCCTTCGCTGCCTCGCGCGCGGCGGCAATCCCCGAGGCGCCGCCGCCTACCACCAGCACGTCACAGAAGGCTGCGCGATGCTCGTAGCGATCCGGGTCTGGCATGGTCGGTGCGCGGCCCAGGCCGGCGGCGCGGCGGATGAACTTTTCGTACAGCATCCAGCGCGACGGCGGGCCGAAGAAGGTTTTGTAATAGAAGCCCGCCGCCAAGAATTGCGCTATTAGCCCGTTGACCGCGCCGAGGTCGAACGACAGGCTCGGCCAGCGGTTTTGGCTCGCCGCAACGAGGCCGTCGTAGACAAACACATCGGTCGCGCGGGTGTTTGGCTCGGCGCGGCCGTCCTCGCCGACGGTGACGAGTGCATTGGGCTCCTCGACCCCCGCCCCCATAATCCCGCGCGGGCGGTGATATTTGAAGCTTCGCGCGACAACGCCGACGCCGTTGGCGAGCAACGCCGCGGCAAGCGTATCGCCCTCGCGGGCGCGATAACCGACCCCGTCAAAGCGGAAGCGCAAGCTCGCGCCCTCGTTGCCGCCAATGCGCTGGGGGCCGGTCATCGGTGAAGCGCCGGGTCGAAGGCGGCGACCGCCTCGATCACGTGGGTGGTGCGATGGCGAGTGAGGACGAGCCACTGGCGGCAACCGGCGGCGTGGCGCCACAGTTCCTCGTCGAGCCCGCGGGGGTTGGCGCGTTCGTAAAGGCGACGGACCGCTTCGTCAGTAGCCATGTCGATCGTCACGATCGAATCGAGGGTGCGCTCGTAGAGAAATTCGGCCTGCGCGCGCGGGCCGCAGTGGTGGCAGTCGATCTGCATCATCTAGCGAAGCTGCGGCATCGGGCCGACCCCCGCTTCGTCGATCGTCGCGCCGCGCGCAAAGCGATCAAGAGTGAAGGCGGCGGCAAGTGGATGAGGCTGGCCCGTGCCAAGCAATTGCGCATAGGCCGCACCCGAACCGGGGGTTGCCTTGAACCCGCCATAGCACCAGCCGCCATTGAGATAGAGGCCATCGATGGGCAACGCCGAGATGATCGGGGAGCCGTCGAAGCTCATGTCGGTAGTGCCCGACCAGCAGCGCACCATCCTCAGGCGCGCCAAGGCAGGGACCAGCGCGAGTGCTTCGGCGGCGGCTTTCTCGAGGCGGGGGTGAAGCCCGCGCTGGGCGTAGCTCGGGAATTGGTCGGGGTCGCCGCCCAGCACGATCCCGCCCTTGTCCGACTGGCTGATGTAGCAGTGGAGAGAGTGCGACATGATGACAGTGTCGATCATCGGCTTGACTGCTTCGGTGACGAATGCCTGGAGGGTTTGGGCTTCGACGGGAAGCTTGATCCCGGCCATGGCGGCAAGTGGACCGCTGTTGCCCGCGACGCAGATCGCAACACGGTCGGCGCTGATCCCGCCGCGTGAGGTCTCGACCCCGGTGATGCGCCCGCCGCTGATCGCAAGGCCGGTGACGTCGCAGTTCTGGATGATATCGACCCCAAGCGCGTCGGCCGCGCGGGCATAGCCCCAGGCAACGGCGTCGTGCCGCGCGGTTCCGCCGCGGCGCTGGATCATGCCGCCCGCGATCGGGAAGCGTGCGTGCAGAGACATGTCGAGCAGGGGGACGAAGCGAGCAACCTCGGCGCGGCTCATCAGCTCAGCGTCGATCCCGTCGCAGCGCAGCGCATCGCCGCGCTGGGCGAGCTGCACCATGTCGCTGTCGCTGTGACCGAGGATAAGCGCCCCGCGCGGGCTGAACATGACGTTGAAGTTAAGCTCGTCGCTCATCCGCTCCCATTTCCGGAGCGCAAATTCGAAGAAATTGTGGAGCGCGGGCTGGCGGTAGTTGGAGCGGACGATGGTCGTGTTGCGGCCGGTGTTGCCGCCGCCGATCCAGCCCTTTTCGAGCACAGCGATCGACTTCACGCCATGATGCTTGGCGAGGTAATAAGCGGTCGACAGGCCGTGCCCGCCGCCGCCGATGATAATGATGTCGTAACTTTTCTTCGGCTCGGGATCCCGCCACGCGCGGTCCCAGTTGCGCTGGCCGGTGAGTCCCGCCTTGAGCAGCGCGAGCGCGGAATAGCGGGTCATGCGGCCCACCCGCGCTGCGCGCGCCAGTCGGGTTCGAGGGTCGCGAAGCGCGCGAGACCGAGCTTCGACAATTCGGTGAAAGAACATACGCCGTCGATGACGAGATCGCGGATCGCGTGACCGCTGGCGGGGGACAGGCCGAAGCCGACCCCCGACATGGTGGCGACCGTGACGTTGGACGGGTTCGCAAGCCGGTCGATGATCGGGCGGCCGTCGGGCGTGTTCTCGATCACCCCGGCCCAGCTGCGGATGACGTTCAAATGTGCGGCCTTGGGGAACATTTCAGCGACGCGGCGGGCGAGGTTGCGGGCGAGCGGCGAGGCGGGGCGCGCGGCGGGTCCGGCGGGTTCCATCGCCATCCATTCGTGCGGGCCGCCGCCGAAGGCAAGGTTGCCGCGCATCGTCTGGCGGCCGTAAAGCCCGTTGCCGTCGACCCCGCCGATCGGCATCAGCGGAGCGGGCTCGGTAACGATCATTTCCGCCCGCGCCGAGGTAATTGGGAAGGTCACACCGAGCGGTTCGAGCAGCATGCCCGTCTGCGGCCCGGCGGCGACGATCAGTGCGTCGCATTCGATCCGGCCGCGCGGGGAGTGGACCGCGACGGCTTTGCCGCCAGCGACTTCGATCGAAAGGGTGGGGCAGTGCTGGAAGATTCTGCCGCCCAGATCCTGCAGCGCCCAGGCAAAGGCCTGCACGGTGCGCTGGGGGTTGGCGTGGCCGCCAAAGCGGAGGTGGATACCGCCGAGACAGGTCTCGTCGGTCAGCGGGACCATCTCCTGCGCCTGGGCGGAGTCGAGGTCGTCGACGGGGTAGCCCATCGAAGTGCACATCCGGCCGACAGCGCGGTAGTGATCGAGCAGGTGGGGATCGCGCTGGATGATGATCCGCTCGCGCTGATATTCGGTCGGATAGCCGAGCAGCTGGTCCATCAGCGGCCATAGCCGCTGCTCCTCGGCGAACAGCGGGCTTTGATAGTGTGAGCAGCCGCCGCCGTTGCGGCCCGAGGCTTCCCAGCCGACGATGCCCTTGTCGATGACAGTGACGGAGTGCCCGTCGCGGGCGAGCCACCAGCCGGCGCTGAGGCCCGTGACGCCCGCACCGATGACAACAACGGAAGAGCCGGCCGGAAGTGCGGACTCGCGCAGCTCAGACATGCATGTTGCCCGACGAATGCGCCGCTTCCTCGGGCGTGCCGATGACCGAATAGGGGGTCCATTGGGTCGGAATTCCGAACCACACGTCCCATCCTTCCCCCATGTCGGCGCGCTCGTTCCAGTCGGCAAGGATGGCCAGCGGGACGGGACGGATGGGGGCGCGGAAGCTGGCGACGGGGACACGGTCGGCGGTCGTGCCCTGCTCGGCGGCGAGGAGGCAGGCGACCTGTTCGCGGCAGCGCCGGCCCTGGCACTGGCCCATGCCCGCGCGCGTCAGGCGCTTGATCTGGTCGGGATGGGCGGGGCCGTCTGCGATGAGGGTCGCCAGGCTGCGCGCGGCCATGGACGTGGACCGGTCGAGGTAGCGCGGGGGCTGGACCCCGAGGAGGTCGGATCGCGAAACTTCCTCGCACTGGCAGACTATCGTGTCGGGGGTTGTGCCCAGCGCGGCCGACCAGGCGGCGAGCAGGGCGGGGTCAGGCGTGGGGGTGGTGGCGCAGTCGCCGATGAGGGTGGTGGTCTCGCTGGCGCCAAGTCCGGCGGCGTCGAGCAGTTCGGTCGCGGGGGCGGCGGCGACGGCGAGGATGATCGTATCGCACTCGACGGTGATGGTCGCGCCGGTGTCGAGCGAAACCAGGACCGCGCGCTCGACGCCATTGATGCCGCCGTGGGCGCTGGCGATCGAGTGGCGCGGGTAATGGGGGACGTCGCCGAACGCGGCACTGTCGCCAATGTCGACGATGCCCGCAATGTCGAGCCTGCGGTCGAGGGCGAGCGCGGCAGTGGCGCGGGCCAGTTCGCCGCCGCCGACGATGAGGATCCGGCGGCTGGACAGCGCATCGTAGCGCGCGAGCAGCATCGCGAATCCCTGCGCACCCATCACGCCAGGACGGTCCCAGCCGGTGAAGCCGAGCACTACATCACGCGCGCCGGTAGCGAGGATCAGCTTGCCAAACCCGATCATCGACGCTCGCTCGGCGTTGGCGATGGCAAGCATGGGTTCGGGCATGGCGCGCATCGCCGGGCCATTGGCGTAGAGGCCCCAGGCGCAGGTGCCGAGGCGAACGTCGACCCCGGCGTCGAACGCGGCCTCGAGGTCAGGGTTGGCGGCAAACAGCTGCTCGATCATCCGCGCCGGCTGCTGGACCGCAGCGGTCGCGCGGCCACCGAAATAGAGCGGAACGTCGGTGCCGATGAGGGCGGGCGCGACTGGGTGCTCGTCGATCAGGAGCACGGTCGCGCCACGTTGAGCAGCCTCGATCGCGGCCCGGGTTCCGGCCGATCCGGCACCGACCACCACCACGTCGAACCGCTCGTCGGCGGGCGGGATTTTCCCGTCGACGGCATGGACGTCGATGGTCATTTGGCGGTGACCATCAGATCACGTCGAGCGCGCGTGCGACATCGGCGACAAGGTCGTCGACATGCTCGATCCCAACCGACAGGCGCAGCGTCGCGTCGCTGATTCCGCCCGCCGCGCGCTCCTCGGGGGTCAGCGAATAATGGGTGGTGGTGGCGGGATGAGTGATGAGTGTCTCGGAGCCGCCGAGGCTGACTGCAAAGCGCAGCAGGCGAAGAGCGTCGAGAAAGCGGAACGCCTCAGCCTCGCCGCCGTGGAGCGCGAATGAAAAGGTCGATCCGGCGCCACTGCACTGGCGGTCGAAGATGGCGCGTTCGGGGGAGCCCTCGGGCAAGAAGCCGAGATAGGTAACGCTTGCCACCTTGGGCGAGATGCGCAGGGTTTCGGCGACCTTGCGGGCATTGTCGCTGGCACGTTCCATGCGCAGGTGGACGGTTTCCATCGAGCGCAGCAGCAGCCAGCTGGTGTAGGGGTCGAGGTGGCTGCCGAGCGTGGTGCGGATCAGCCGCAGCGGGGCGATCAACGCGGTTTTGCCCGAGACGCCGCCCGCAAGCAGGTCGCTGTGCCCGCCGCAATATTTGGTAAGCGAGGTCATGCACAGGTCGACCCCGAGGGCGATCGGGCGCTGCATCAGCGGGCCGAGCAATGTATTGTCGACGACGACCAGCGGGCGCTGGCCAGTGCGTTCGCCGAATTCGTCCGCGATGGCGACGACGAGCGCGATATCGACCAGCGCGGCGGTCGGGTTGGCAGGAGTCTCGATGACGATCAGGCGCAGCGGACCCTTGGCGAGCGCCTGCTCAACTGCCGCCACGATATTGGCGCGGTCGCAGCCGTCGGTGAAGGCGGCGTGATGGACGTCGAACTTGGGCATGAGCCCGGTGAGGAGGCCGTTAGTCCCTCCGTAGATCGGGCGGCTGAATACGACGCTGTCGCCGCGAACCAGATGCGCCAGTGCGATCGCGCTGTGCGTCGCCATGCCACTGTTGAACACCGCCGCCGCCTCGGCGCCGTCGAGCGCCGCCAACCGCGTTTCGACCATGTCGAGATTGGGATGGCCGAGCCGCGCGTAGATATGCTTCGTGCTGCCGCCCGCCTCGGGTCCGGTCCCGTCGAAATAGGCCTCGTGGATATCCTTGGCCTGCCGTGCCGAGGCGTAGGCGAAGGTCGAGGTCATGGTGATTGGCGGCTTGGCCGAATTGCCCGCGCTGGCGGGGTCATAGCCGGCGCGGACCGCGAGCGTCTCGGGCCGCCAGCTGGGATCGTCGTGCGCGGTCATGCGCCTGCCCTGGCGAGATATTTCTCGGCCGTCGCGCAATACCAGTCGACGAAGAGCAGGGTCAGCGATTCCGCGTCGGGGCTGTAGGGCCCCGGCGTGTAGCCCGGCGACCAGATCCCACGCTGGTTGTTCTCGGCAAGTTCCTTGTCCTGCAGGTTCGTCCTGGTCCACAGGTCGGCGAGCGTGTCGATGTCGTAGTCGACCCCCTCGACGGCGTCCTCATGGACCAGCCAGCGCGACACGACGTGCGTTTCGGTTGGCGACACCGGCCAGGCGGTAAAGGCGAAGGTATATTCGCTGGTCGAGTGGCAAAAGACATTGGGCTCGATCGCCCAGCGCATCGATCCGCTGGCGCCGCCTGCGGCCTCGCACATCAGTTTTTTGACGTTGAACTGACCGTCGGTGGTCATCGCGACAGTGCCCTCGTTGAGGGGGAAGCGCACTGCCTGCCACCACTCTTCGCCCGCCGGGCCCATCGGCAGGTCGGCGGCGGCCATCCGCTCTTCGAACGCGCGCGACGTCCCAGCGTCGATGTCGAAATAGGCCGAGGCATTGACCGGAAACGTCAGCGACAGCTCGGGATGGCCGGTCGCGCAATGATAGCATTCACGGGCGTTTTCCATCACCAGCTTCCAATTGGCGTGCTCGACCAGCGTCGATTGAAAGGCGAGCTTCGACCGCTCGATGCCATGCGGGGCGAGCAAGGGCGTCAGCTCACGGCGCATTGTTTCGATGTCGGGGGCGTCGTCGGCAAGGCAGATGAACATCGCCCCGGAGACGAGCTCGAGCCGGATCGGCTTCAATCCATGGTCGGCCTTGCTGAAATCGTCAGGCATCCGGCCCGCAGCAAGCAGGCGACCGTCGAGCCCGTAGGTCCAGCGATGATAGGGGCAGACGATTCGTGCCGCCTTGCCGCTGCCCGGCTGGCACAACACCGATCCGCGGTGACGGCAGCTGTTGTGGAAGGCCGCGAGCTCGCCGCCCCGGTCGCGCATGATCAGGATCGGCCAGCGCCCGACAGTGAATGAAAGATAGTCGCCTGGCGCTTTTACCTCGACCGCGAACCCCGCGAACAGCCAGTTTCGGCCGAAGATCGCGGCTAAGTCGAAGTCGAACGCTTCGGCGCTGTTGTAGAGAAGCTGGGGCAGCGAATGGCCCGCCGGGCGCGCGCGAAACTGCGCCGATATCTGCCCAAGGTCCAAACTGTTCGCTCCCGTCTTCCTTTAACTCTGTTCGCATGAGCAGGGCCGAAACTGAAAATCGTAATTTCGCATGAGGGGATGCCCAAATGTGACCTGATGACTGCCGAAGATTCGCAGTGCATTGCGCGCATCGTAAAAAGCGGGCTTGGTGTGCGCCTGTTCAATGTCGCTCGGGGGAATTCGACCTTGCCAAGAACGCAGCCCGTCAACCGGCGTTGGTTGCCACTCAACGCCCTTCGCGCGTTTGACGCGGTCGGGCAGCGGCTGAGCTTCACCGCCGGGGCCAATGCGCTCAATGTGTCGCAAAGCGCAGTCAGTCGCCACATCATAAGCCTTGAGGAATTGCTCGGGCATAAACTGTTCGATCGTTCGGGGGCGACGCTGGTCCTGACTGCTGCGGGGCGCGCGCTGCTGCCCGAAGTGAGCAAGTCGTTCGACCGGCTGGAGCAGACGATCAACTCGATCTGCCTTAACCCCAACGCCAGCCGGCCGATTCGCATCCATATTCCGCCGTCGCTGCTGCAACAGGTTGTCATGCCCATGCTCAAGGCGTTTCACGCCGAACATCCCGACATCCGGATCGATATTTCAAGCTCGCACGTCACCGGGCTGCCAAGCAACGAGACCGATATGGCAATCGTATTCGACCGCCCCAATATCGACGACCGCGTGACTGACCTTTTGTGGATGGTGCGCGTCGCGCCGGTCTGTTCGCCCGACGTGGCGGCCGCTCATCGGGGCAAGCCGCTGGCGCAATTCCTGGCCGATAACGACCTGCTCCACGTTAAGCTGGAGAATGAGCCGCGCGGGTTGCTGTGGAGCGTCTTCGCCAACCAGTGCCGGATCGAGCTCGAGGCCGATCGCGGACTGTCGTTCGACACGGCCTCGCTGGCGGTGAGCTATGCCCTGGCCGGCGATGGGGTGGCGCTCGCCGACATCGACATGTTCGCGCCCGAAATTGCGGCGGGGCGGCTGTGCGCGCCTTTTGATGCGATTATCGACGACGGATTTGGCTATTATCTGAAATTGCGGCCTGAGGATCTGTCGGACCCGGTGATCGGCATCGTGCGCAGTTGGCTGATCGCCCAATTCGCGGCGCGGCAGGAGGCCGACCGACTAACCGCAGGCGACATGATCGAAGCGCTATAACCAAACCGACTGCCGCCATGCCGAAACTCTTTTCGCGATGATTTTCGGTCCGCGTTAGGTCAAGGGATGGACATGATGACGCACGCCCCTCTCGCCAGCGCCCTGGGCCGGCGGATGCCCGAACGCGTTGCGGTTCTTGAATCGATCGAGGCGCGGCTGCGCTGGCTGTCATCATGGACGATCCACAATGCCAATCACCTGCGCGACAGCCGCGATGGCCTCAAGGTCGGCGGGCACCAGGCGTCATGCGCCTCGATCACCGCGATCATGACCGCGCTCTACTTCGGCGCGCTCCGGCCCAACGACAAGGTCGCGGTCAAGCCGCATGCCGGGCCAGTGCTCCACGCGATCCACTACATGCTCGGCCAGCAGAGCCTCGACGCGCTGCAGCGTTATCGCGGGCTGGGCGGGGCGCAAAGCTATCCGTCGCGGACCAAGGATGCGATCCCGGTCGACTTTTCGACGGGGTCGGTCGGTCTGGGGGTCGCCGTCACGGCGTTCGCCAGCCTGGTTCAGGATTATCTCATCGCGCACGGCGACATGGCCGAGGCTGACGCCGGGCGAATGATCGCACTGATGGGCGACGCCGAGCTCGACGAGGGCAATATCTACGAATGCCTAATCGAATGCTTCAAGCATGACATTCGCAACTGCTGGTGGATCGTCGACTATAACCGCCAGAGCCTCGACAGCACCACTGCCGACCGCATGTTCCGCCGCTTCGACGATATTTTCGAGACGTGCGGGTGGCGGGTCGAGACATTGAAACAGGGCAAGCTGCAGCGCGCGACCTTCGCAAAACAAGGCGGCGCGGCGATCGGCGAGTGGATCGACAATTGCCTCAATGCCGAATTCGCGGCGCTGACCTATCAGGGCGGCGCGGCCTGGCGCGAGCGGCTGACGCGCGACCTTGCCGACAACCCCAAGTCGCTGAAGCTGATTGCGGCGCACGACGACGAGGCGCTGGCGCGGTTGATGACCAACCTCGGCGGGCATTGCATCGAGACCTTGCTCGAGGCGTTTGAGCGCTGCGACGACGACCGGCCGACGCTGTTCATTGCCTATACGATCAAGGGCAATGGCCTGCCGTTTGCCGGGCACAAGGACAATCATTCGGGACTGATGAATCCGGGCCAGATCGAGAGCTTGCGCGATGCAATGGGGATTGCGGCGGGGGACGAGTGGGCGCCCTATGGCGGGATGGGCGACAATGCCGCCGCCGCCGCGCGGGCGGTGGTCGAGGCAAGTCCCTTGGCGACGGCGAAGCCGATGGCCAAGGCCGCGCCTGTGCCCGTGCCCGACGCCCTCCCAGTGCCCGATGGCGCGGAGCAGGCAACACAGGCGGCGTTCGGGCGGATCCTGCTTGATCTGGCGAAATCGAAGCACCCACTCGCCGACCGCATCGTCACTACCTCGCCCGACGTCACCGTATCGACCAACCTTGGCGCATTCGTGAACCAGCGCGGGCTGTTCCGGCGGCAGGAGCTGAAAGACATTTTCGCCGCCGCCAAGATCCCGACCGCGCAGAAATGGGCGGCGCATGATGCCGGCCAGCACATCGAGCTTGGGATCGCCGAGAACAACCTGTTCCTGATGCTCGCCGCGCTGGGACTCGCCGGGCCGCTGTTCGGGACGCGGCTGATCCCGATCGGGACGGTCTATGACCCGTTCATCGCGCGCGGTTTGGATGCGCTGAATTATGCCTGTTATCAGGATGCCCGCTTCCTGCTCGTCGCGACGCCGTCGGGTCTGACGCTGGGGCCGGAAGGCGGGGCGCACCAGTCGATCAATTCGCCGCTGATCGGCATCGGCCAGCCCGGGCTGACCTATTTCGAACCGGCGTTCGTCGACGAGCTGGCGCTGATCATGCGCTGGTCGTTCGAGCATTTGCAGGCGGACGATGGCGGATCGGTCTATCTGCGCCTGACGACGCGGTCGATCGCGCAGGTCGAGCGCGCCGACGACAGCTGGCAGGAGCCTGCGCTCAAGGGCGGTTACTGGCTGCGGGCGCCCTCTGGCCAGGCCGACCTCGCGGTCGCCTTCACCGGCGCGGTAACGCCCGAAGTGCTCGCCGCCGCCGACGAATTGGCCGAAGATGCGCCCGGGCTCGGGCTGCTGATGGTGACCTCGCCCGACCTCCTCCACCGCGACTGGTCGGCGAGCCAGGCCGCGCGCTGGACGGGGCAGCCGCGCACGAAAAGCCATGCCGAGGAGCTGCTTGGTGCGCTTGTGCCCGGCGCCAATCTCGTCACGATCATCGACGGCGCGCCCTCGACGCTGTCATGGCTCGGCGGAGTCACCGGGCTGCGCGTCAGCCCGCTCGGCACCGACCGCTTCGGCCAGACGGGCGACCTGCCCGACCTGTTCGCGCTGTATCGGCTCGACGCCAGCGCGATCATCGACGCCGTGGCGCAAGTCATTCTCGACCGCGCATGACAGGCGACATCATCCTCGCGATCGACCAAGGGACGACCTCAACGCGGAGCATGAGCTTTGGCCGCGACGGGGTGCCGCGCCACTCGGTCCGCCGCGAATTCGCGCAGCATTATCCGGCGGCCGGGTGGGTCGAGCATGACCCCGAGGATATCTGGCGCGACACGCTGGCGACGCTGACCGAGACCGCGGCGGCCGATAGCGGGCGGGTCGCGGCGATCGGCATCACCAACCAGCGCGAGACGCTGGTGGTGTGGGATCGCGCGACAGGCGAGGCAGTATACAACGCGATCGTGTGGCAGGACCGGCGCGGGGCGGCGTTGTGCGCGCGGCTGAAGGCCGAGGGGTGCGAGCCGCTGGTGCGCGCGCGGACCGGGCTACTGCTCGACCCCTATTTCACCGCGACCAAATTGAAATGGATCCTCGACGAAATCCCTGGCGTGCGCGAGCGGGCCGACCGCGGTGAGCTGGCGGCGGGGACGATCGACGTTTTCCTGCTGTGGCGGCTGACGGGCGGCAGAATTCACGCGACCGACGCCAGCAATGCCTCACGGACAATGTTGTTCGATATTCATCGCGGGGTGTGGGACGAGGAGCTGCTGCGGCTGTTCACCGTCCCGGCGAGCCTGCTGCCAGAGGTGCGCGACAATGCCGCCGAGTTTGGCGAAACCAGCCTGCTGGGCGCTCCGACCCTGATCGGCGGGATGGCTGGGGACCAGCAGGCCGCCGCGATCGGCCAGGCCTGTTTCGCGCGCGGCGACGTCAAGTCGACCTATGGCACGGGCTGTTTCCTGCTGCTCAATACCGGCGAGGAGGCGGTGGCGAGCGCGTATGGGCTGCTAACGACCATCGCCTATCGGCTGGGCGGGCGGACGACTTATGCGCTCGAGGGGTCGATCTTCGTCGCGGGGGCGGCGATCAAGTGGCTGCGCGACGGGATCGGGATCATTAGCCATGCCGCAGATACGCACGACCTGGCAACCCGGCTCGACGATAATCATGGCGTCTATATGGTCCCGGCGTTCGTCGGTCTTGGCGCGCCGCACTGGGACCCGGCGGCGCGCGCGACGATCAGCGGGCTGACCTTCGATGCGACCGGCGCGCATCTGGCGCGGGCGGCGCTGGAATCAGTGGCGTTCCAGACCGCCGACCTGATCGCGGCGATGAACGCCGATGGCGCGCGCGATTTGCGTCAGGTGCGCGTCGATGGCGGGATGGCGGCAAACGACTGGTTCTGCCAGTTCCTCGCGGACATGCTCGACACCGACGTTGCGCGCCCGGCGAATATCGAGACGACTGCGGCGGGGGCGGCGTTTCTTGCCGGGATGACGGTCGGGATGTGGAGCGGGACCGACGACATCGCGGCGACGTGGCGCGCGGACCGGATTTTCAAGCCGGAGATGACGGCGGACAAGCGCGTCGCGCTCAACGCCGGCTGGCAGGACGCCGTTGCCCGGACGCTCTCGCGATGAGCTGGGAGTCTTTTGTTGCCGTCGACGCGCAAGGTGCCGACTATGACCTGCTGATCATCGGTGGCGGGATAAACGGTACGGGGATCGCGCGTGACGCCGCCGGGCGCGGGCTTAAAGTGCTGCTCGTCGAGCGCGACGACCTTGCCTCGCACACCTCTTCGTCGAGCACCAAGCTGATCCACGGCGGACTGCGCTACCTCGAGATGTACAAATTCCGGCTGGTTCGGGAGTCGCTCGCCGAGCGCGAGAAATTGCTCGATATCGCGCCGCACCTGATCAGCCCGATGCGCTTTGTCATGCCGCTGGCGAAAGGCATGCGGCCGGCGTGGCTGATCCGTCTGGGGCTGCTGATGTACGACCGCATCGGGGGTCGTTCGCGACTGCCGCGCTCGCATGGGGTGCGACTGATCGGCACCAGATGGGGCGCCGGGTTGAAGCCGATCGAACGCGGGTTCGTCTATTCGGATGGCTGGGTCGACGACGCGCGCCTTGTGGTCCTCAACGCGCTCGACGCGAAGGAACGCGGCGCGACGATCCGCACCCGCACCGCCTTCGTCGGTGCGCGGCGCGAAACCGATCGATGGACCGCGCAATTGGGCGACGGGTCGAGCGTGACCGCGCGCGCGATCGTCAACACCGCCGGGCCGTGGGTGGGCCAGGTCCTGCAGGACATGCCCGACGCCCGCGCCGAACGCCCGCCGCGGCTGGTCAAGGGCAGCCATATCGTCGTGCTCCGGATGTTCGACGGCGACCATGCCTACATCCTCCAGAACGACGACAAGCGGATCATCTTCGCCATTCCCTACGAAGGCGATTTTACGCTGATCGGGACGACCGATAAGGCGTTCGAAGGCGACCCCACGAACCCGATGATCGACGCCGACGAGACCGATTATCTGTGCGCCAGCGTCAACCGCTACTTCGCCAAGCCCATCACCCCCGCCGACGTCGTCTCGAGCTATTCCGGCGTCCGCCCGCTGTTCGACGACGGCGCCGACAATGCGTCCGAAGTCACGCGCGATTATGTCCTCCGCCTCGGCACCGACCAGTCCCCCCAGCTGCTGTCGACCTTCGGCGGCAAGATCACCACCTACCGCCGCCTCGCCGAACATGCGCTCGCCCTGCTGGCGCCCTTCCTGCCAGCGATGGGAGTGGCCTGGACCGATAATGCGCCCCTCCCCGGCGGCAACCTACCCGGAAGTTTAGACCAGTTCCTCGCCTCGGTCCGCTCGCGCTGGCCCTTTCTACCGGCGCAGATGGCGGATAGAATGGCGCATGCCTATGGCACCCGCATCGACCGCGTGCTGGGCACCGCGTCGAGCATCGCCGATCTCGGCGAACCGTTCGGCGAAGGGCTATTCGCGGCCGAAGTCATCTATCTGGCGGATCAGGAGTGGGCTCAAACAGCGGCCGATATCCTGGACCGCCGGACCAAGCTGGGCATGCACGGCGGCGAGCCTTTGGCGCGTAAGCTTGAGGCTTATCTGGACGCACGCAAGATACGCAAATCGACCGTTGCGTCTGTGCCGGGATAAACCAAGGGTGGCGAAGGTGACGGCAGCCGTCCTCGCACCCGGCTCCATGCTAGTCCTTGCGCCACCTCGGCGGAGGTCGCACGGTCAAATCTGATTTTCGGCCGCGAATACCAACAATTAAGTTTCCGGAAATAGACGCACCCGAGTGTTGCCGCCGACGCCGCACGAACGGCAGCTTCCGGGCTGTTGCGGTAGTATGTCGAATGTCCACAACTGGGGTCAGGTAGCTTTGAGTGACATCTCGCATGAAGCGGTCGGCATCCTAAACGCGCCTTTCTATAAGCTAGCGGCCATACGCAAATTTAGGCGTGTAATTCTCGATCAGCTGAAGCTCTTCATCCTCGCCCTCGTCAGGATCATCCGGCAAATCGTCACTGGTCAAAACAGTAACGGTGAAGCCGTACGCCCCCAGGCAGGCCGACGGCCTGCTCGTCCAAAACGATACGCCGGTCCCCTTGGAACCAAGTTTGCAAGTTGGTTTCCTCGCACGCGCTCTTTCCCGACGCGACGTTGGCCGTGTTGGAGTTGGAGCGGCGGGACAGTGTTTGAGGTAAGGCGCTCGCGCGTGTCGTCATCGAAGTAAACAACATCGCACTTCATGAACGGGAGGGCGGGCGGTGAGCGGGTCTGATACTCGCGTTCGCGACGAGCCTTGCTACGGTGCCGCGGCACGCAAAGGTTGGGCTGGCGCCTTGAACGATCGGTAAGCAGCGCGTTCCAATGTTTAGCGCCCTTAATCGTAAATGCGCCCGACGATGCTCGAAAAGCCAGTTGAACCGGCTCGCACTCTTGTACGTGGCACTCACGTGCCCGGTGTCGGGATCCAGGGTCAGGCGCGTTTGCCCGCCGGACCGACGCATTGCCGGAATCAGTTTGGACTCGCTCTACATCAGCACGTCAGTGTCGTTGTCGATGCCGAACCCCGGATTGGCCAAGCCGAATCGTTTGCCCTTTCTCCGGTACCGAGTGGGATACCAAAGCGATACCCGCCATGACTAACGGCGGCGGCGAGGCGGATTAACTGGCAAAGCGTGCCGGCCCTTCGGGTCCATGGCTAATGCGATGAACTACGCGGCGTCGCGCCGCTGCTCGTCGTTGTTACTGCGGGTCGTCGAGCGTAAAGCCCATAGGCGGCGATCAAGACGTAGCAGAGTGCGGGCACAATAAGTGCAAAGCTCCTCGTGCTCGCGTCACTGACGAGACCCATGAGAGGGGGCACGACAGCACCCCCCACGATAGCGGTCGCAATCACACCTGAACCTTCAGCCGAGCGTGGCCCCAGACCCTCGCTTGCTAGGCTGAAGATTGTTGGGAACATAATTGAATTGAACAGGCCGATGGCAAGCAGCGACCACCCGGCCAAGGCGCCCGTCGTGTTCCCCGACGTACAGAGCAGGAGCACAACGATACTCGCGACGCTCGCCAGGATTTTGCCAGGTGAAACGACGCGCAATAACGCTGATCCAATGAATCGACCGATCAGCGCCCCACCCCAGTAAAACGGGACATGCTTACCTGCATCTTCTGCGGCAAGACCCATGACATTTGCCTGCATCAGATAATTGACGATCACTGAGCCAATCGCGACCTCTGCCCCCACGTACAAAAATATGCAGGCAGCACCAAAGCCGAAGCGGGGACGCTTCAGAAGGTCGAGAGCGTGGAACATGGATCTGGTATGATCATGCACCTCGTTGAGGCGCTTCCGGCGAGTCCAGACGATCACGGCGACAAAGACCAAAGCGGCGGCAAGCGCGAGATAAGTGTGCGCTACCGTCTGCGTTTCAGCCGTTCGATAGGCATCAAGGGAGGCGGCCGAGAGCGTCTTGGGGTTGATACGTGCAAGGCCGCCTAGAATCAGGATTGAGCCCACGTAGGGAAACATCGTTGTACCGAGCGAGTTGAACGCCTGCGCAAATGTCAGTCGACTATGCACAGTACGTGGCGGCCCGAGCAGCGAGATCAGCGGATTGGCAACCACTTGCACGATCGTAATCCCGCTCGCGAGCACAAACAACGCGAACAAGAAAAGTCCAAAAAGTCCCGATTGGGACGCGGGGATGAACAGCAGGCAGCCTGCAGTCATCGTCAACAGCCCGATCGCCGCCGTACGCATGTAGCCAAAGCGCCGCACAATCGCTGCGCCCGGCAGCGACATAACGAAATACGCGAAAAAAAATGCAGATTGCACGAGCATCGCACGCGCATCGGTGAGCGTGAACAGGTCCTTCAACTTGGGAATGATGATGTCGTTGAGGCTAGTAATCCCACCAAAGATGAAAAATAATGCAAACACGAAAAGCTGGAGATCAGGCGCAATTATACCTTCGCCCGTTGCGCCCGCATTGTCCGCATGTGGTGCCAGTGCCATTTTTCCTATGC
Organism: Sphingomonadales bacterium; assembly: GCA_025352685.1. Taxonomy (GTDB): domain Bacteria; phylum Pseudomonadota; class Alphaproteobacteria; order Sphingomonadales; family Sphingomonadaceae; genus Sphingomonas_O. The sequence continues at coordinate 59,806 of JANXSN010000079.1, read as the reverse complement.
CCTACTCATTATTCTGTGTGACGGTTGTTGAATCGGCGCGAACGTCGATGGTGTCGAGTGCAACCCCACAATATATTCTGATGGTCGGGTGCGGTTGCGCAGCAACGAGACGCGCAAAAAATGCAATTGCGCGCCCGTCCGTTTTGAACTGTCATGGATTGGGCGGCTGGAGTGACTGCCGACACGAGGCGGTTTTAGAAGCGATGGTGTGTCTCACCAGATTGCGTGCGGGCGCGCGGTCGCCATCAGCTTAGTTCGCCGACAACTGAACACATGAGGGAAATTGTGCGGTCGGGGACGCCTGAAACGTTGCATCGTCGAGGGGAGCTTGATGATTACGCGTCGGACGATTTTGCAGCGGCTTGGCGCTAGCGGGGGCGTGGCAGCAACGGCAAGTGCCATGCGGGCAATGGGTACGTTTAGGGTCGCCTTTGCAACCCCTCTTCCCGATACGGGCGCCGGCTTTGGGACTGATAAATCAGTGGTCGTCCTTGGAGCTGGCATTTCCGGGTTCGTGTCGGCTTACGAACTCGAGCAGCGAGGCTTTGCTGAAACAGTGCTCGAGGTTCGCCAGAGGAGGGTCGGCGGCCGAGCATGGACCGTGCGGAACGGCGATAAAGTCGAGATGATCGGCGAAGACACGCAGACCGCAAAACTCTCCGAGGGCATCTATTTCAATGCGGGTCCGGCGCGTTTGCCAAGGCTTTCACCACCATATTTTGGGCTATGCGCGCCAATTCGGCGTGCCGCCCGAGGTCGAGATCAATTCGAGCCGGTCGGCGTATGTCGTTGCAAACAACGGCGACAGATTGCGGATGCGCACCGCGATCAATGATACGCGAGGTCATGTTTGCGAGTTGCTGGCCAAAGGCAGTTATTGAAGGCTCGCTTGACCAAGCCCTCTTGCCCGAGGACAAAGCCAAGTGTCTTCCGCTCCCTAAATTTAAGGGCGATTTTGACGATAGCTTCGCGTTCGGGGGTACCGTGCGTGCGGGGTTCGACACGCCGCCGGGCGCCGGGCCGTCAAGTTTCGAAACTGCACCCCAGCCAACGCCGTTAAGGGTTCTGCTTGGCAATCAGCAGTTGCCGATGACCCTGCTCGAAGACACGCTCTACATGCAGGCGAGGCAACATGCCGTTGAACGAAAAACCACAAAAGTGAAAATCTCATGATCACGACTATGCGACACATGCGCGCGTCGCCCCGCGAAGTGGGGTTCAGCCCTTTGGGAGTCACGACGGCCAAAGCGCTGGTCGGGTAAACTTCAAGTCGACGTGTTACGGACGACGCGACGGGGACAGGTGTGCTTCAGGGTCCTCAAGCAACATAAAAATTGGGGAGATTTCATGACCGCTCTGCTTAAGTCTTGTGTCTTGCTCGCCGCGACCCTGTGCCCAGCTTTGGCATCGGCTGCGCCCATTGTGCGTCATACCAATCCTCCGCCGGCCTTGATTCTAGGCGGGGTAACGATTCCGCCGGGCGCCGAATTGGTGCTGCTCAGCGGCCAGGTGGCCTCGCCGATCAATCCCACCAAAACGGCGACGATGGATGATTTCGGTGACACCAGGACCCAAACGATCAGCACGTTCAGCAAGATGAAGGCAGTACTCGCCAAGCTCGGCTATTCGATGTCGGACGTGGTAAAGCTGACGGCATTTGTTGCAGGTGATCCGAAAATGGGCGGGAAGATGGACTTCGCGGGATTCAACGCGGGCTATAAAGAATTTTTCGGTACGTCCGAGAACCCCAACCTCGTTGCGCGTTCGACCGTTCAGGTGGCCGGCCTCGCCAGCCCCAATTTCCTTGTTGAAATTGAGGCAGTCGCAGCGAAAGCGTCCTCGTTAAAGTAACAATGAGAGGCGCCTATTTCTTGCCAGCCCGCACGTCGGCGATCGCCGCCTTTAGCGCGTCGTAACCGACGGCGCCCGACAAGATCTTGTCGCCTGCAATCCAGCTTGGCGTGCCGGTCAAGCGAAGTGCGTTCTGAAGCTGGAGGTTTGTGGCGATTTCCTCGGTCGCCTCGTCGTCCTTAGAGGCGGCGTCAACACCGAATTGTCGGGCCAATTTTGCGCGCACTGCGGCATCTGGGCGTGCAAGATAGGCCGCGCGGTGGAAGGCTGCGTAGCTTCCTTTCCTGGCAACTCTAAGGCTCAGTTCTGCAGCGGCCGTGCTGTCAGGCCCAAGCACAGGCATTTCTCGATAGACGATCTTGAGCTTGGGATCGTCCTTGAGCAGCCGATCGACGTCGGGCAGGCTCGCCCGGCAATAGCCGCAGGCATAATCGAAGAATTCGACGAGCACGACATCGCCGTTAGGATTGCCTTCCCAAGCGCCATAGAAAGGCGTCTCAATGAGCGTTCGATTGCCATCGATCACCTTGGCCATCTGGTGCGCCTGCAGGCGCTCGATCGATTGCTGAAGGATTTCGCCATGGTCGAGGATATAATCGCGCACGACCCTTTCGACGGCAGACTTGTCTGACGCTGATACCGGGGTACCCATACTTGTTGCAGCTACGGTTGCCGCAGCACCGGTAACCACCGCGATCAGTCCAATCATGATATCACGCCCCTTGATCTGCATATCTTATCGGTCGGCGAGCTGTTTGCGACGACCGCCTTTATGGTGTTGCGCATCGACCTGAGTTTTGGCGACGAGCGAGATGTCCTGCGCGCGCAGCCAATCGGGCGTTCCTTTGGGAAGGCCGGCCATGGCGACATTTGCATTGCGAAGGGCTTGCGGCGCTTGTCCCTCGAGGTCGTACTTCTCGGCGCTCGCGAGAGCAGCGCGCGCCTGATCGCCTTCCTGCGTGTAGATGACCCCGAGCTGATACCAGGCAAAGGGGTTCTCGCGGTCGCGTTGAACGGCGTTTCGCAGGACTGCTTTAGCCTCGGCGAAATTTGCCTTGTCCTCGGTTGCAATCAGGGCGTGCCCGAACAGGGCGGCGATCAACGGGTCGTAGTTTGTACGCTGAACGGCGTCGCGCAGAACGGCAAGTGCGTCGCTCGGCCGACCCGATTCCAGAAGGATCTGGCCTTTCAACTCCTCGAAATACGGATCACCGGGCTTGGCTGCGAGCAAGGCGTCAGTTTCTGCAACGGCCTTGTCCACGAAGGCCTGTTTGTGAAACGCATAGGCGCGAGCATAATGTGCCGGAACCGAAGTATTTGATAGCGGATAGCGGTTCAGCGTGTCGTTAGGCTCGTTGATATAGCCGAACAATTTGGCTTTCACCCTCTGGAATCGTGCTTCGATCGCGGGGTCGGTTGGGGTGTTCCATGCAGCATCTTCGGACATACGGTCCTTGAGCACCGCGACACGGTCTCCGCTCAAAGGATGGGTTACGGCATAGGGATCGATCTTGTCCTGACTGTACCGGAACTCTTCTTGCTGCAGCTTTTTGAAAAACGAGATCATTCCTTTCCCGCTCACACCGCTTTTTGACAGGTAGCGCCGTGCTGATTCGTCAGCCCCGGCTTCAACCGAGCGCGAGAACGCCAGATACTTTCCCATGGCAGCCTGCTGCCCGGCCATCAGGATGCCGGCTCCTGCGTCGCCCGAACCAGCGGCAATCGCCGCAGCGCCCAGTAAAAGGCTGAGTATCGTGATCCCCGTTGCTTCGCTCGCACCGGCGCTGGACCGTATCACGTCCCCTGCCGCTACATGGCCCAGCTCGTGCGCAATCACGCCTTGCACTTCGTTGGCGTTGTCGGCCGCCTGGATCAAGCCCGAATGGATATAGACAACCTGGCCGCCCGCAACGAATGCGTTGATCGACGGGTCACCGATCATCACGATGTCAACGCTCTTGGGATTGAGCCCCGCCGCTGTGATCATCGGCGCAGACATCTCGCGGAATAGCGCCTCTGTCTCTGCGTCGCGCAGAATCGACTGAGCCATCGCGGGCTGCACGATGAGAATTGCCGCGATGAGAGCCGCGACCAGTCGGGTAAATCTGCGCATCACAGGCAGGTTTTGCGGGCGGCAGATGAACGGCGCGTGAAACACCGCGCGGCTACCGCCCCCATGATCAATCCTGCGCGCCGAATGTGCGTTGCCACCATCCGCCACGCTTTTCGCCACCGCTCTGGTTGTCCACGTTTTCAGGCACTACCTCGGTGGTCTCAACTGATGCGGCTAATTCCACCACCTTCGGCTTGCGTGTCCTCTTTGGCTTTTCTACGACTGCGCTTTCTTCGACGCCCGGAGACGCGACGATCGGTGCAGCCGTCTTTGGCTTGCGCACGCGTTTGGGTTTTTCAGCAACCACTTCAGGTTCTGGCGCGGCGACGGTGTCGGCTTCGGGCTCGGTGGCCTTGGGCTTACGGACACGCTTGGGCTTGACGGGGGGCTCTTGCGCTACGGGAGGCTCGGCCGCGACATCAAGATCAGCTTCGCTGCCGGTTTCGTTGGGCAGCTGGCCTTCGGCTTGCGTCTCGCGATCCGAGCCACTGCGACCCCGCCGACGGCGTCCACCGCGACGACCGCGGCGTTTGCGCTCTGCCTCTTCGCCACCGCCCGATGCCTGCAGTTCGCTGTCACCGGCTTCGGCTTCGGCTTCGGCTTCGGATCCACCTGTCTCGACAAGCTCGATTTCGGCTGTTTCGACGGGCCGCTCATCATCACGACGACCGCGACGGCCGCGACGACGACGGCGGCGGCCCCGCCCGGCTTCGCCATCTTCACGCCCCTCGCGGGTTTCGTCCGAACGTTCACGCGAGCCCGCGGCAATCTCACTGTCTTCTTCTTCGTCGCGCTCGTCGTCGCCAAACTCCTCGACGGCCTCATCCTCGTCTTCTTCGAATACCGGGGCTTCGATGCGCGGCGTGAAGGCAGGTGGCGGGCCGCTGACTTCGACCGCCATCCGCGCGCCCTCTTCTTCGTTGTCGGAGGCAACCTCGATCACGACACCATAGCGTTCCTCGATCTCGGCGAGTTCGGCCCGCTTCCGGTTGAGCACATAAAGTGCGGCCTCGCGGCTGGCGGTCAGCACGAGCCTCGATCCGCGCCCACGGCCAGCCTCATCTTCAAGCATGCGCAGTGCCGAAAGCCCTGCTGATGATGCTGTGCGGACGAGTCCCGTCCCCTCGCAATGCGGGCACTGGCGTGTCGATGCTTCAAGTACGCCCGTGCGCAGCCGCTGACGGCTCATCTCCATCAAGCCGAACGACGAAATCCGGCCAACCTGAATTCGTGCACGATCGTCGGTCAGTGCACCCTTCATGGCCTTTTCGACTTTACGGATGTTGGAATTGTTCTCCATGTCGATAAAGTCGATTACGACGAGACCCGCCATGTCGCGCAGCCGCAATTGTCGCGCGATTTCGTGCGCGGCTTCAAGATTGGTGCCTACAGCGGTCGCCTCGATCCCGTATTCGCGCGTCGAACGGCCCGAGTTGATGTCGATCGACACCAGCGCTTCGGTCGGGTTGATAACCAGATAGCCGCCCGATTTCAGCTGGACGACCGGATTATACATTGCCGCGAGCTGATCCTCGACATGGTTGCGCTGAAACAGCGGCACGGTGTCGACATAAGGCTTCACGCGTCGGGCGTGGCTGGGCATCAGCAACTTCATGAACTGCTTGGCGTGGGCATAGCCCTCGGCGCCCTCGACGACGACCTCTTCGATGTCCTTGTTATAGATGTCGCGGATCGCCCGCTTGATGAGATCGCTGTCCTGGTAAATCAGCGCTGGCGCGGCGCTCCCCAATGTGTTTTCACGGATTTCGTCCCACAGGCGGGCAAGATAGTCGAAGTCGCGGCGAATCTCGACCTTGGTCCGCTGCAGGCCGGCGGTGCGCACGATGCAACCCATGGTCTTGGGGAGGTTGAGTTCGGCCATGATGACCTTCAACCGCTTGCGGTCCGCTGCATTCGAAATCTTGCGACTGATTCCGCCCCCGTGCGACGTATTGGGCATCAGCACGCAATATCGTCCGGCAAGCGACAGATAGGTCGTCAGCGCCGCGCCTTTGTTGCCGCGCTCTTCTTTAACGACCTGTACCAGCAGTACCTGCCGACGGCGGATGACGTCCTGAATTTTGTAACGGCGGCGCAGGTTCATCCGCTTCTGGCGGAGCGCGTCGGCAGCCTTTTCATCGATCCCGTTGCCACTGGTTGTCGTGGGCGGCGGCGGTGCGTCCTCGTCGTAGTCTGCGGGATCGGTGTCAGGCCGATCATGGTCCTGACCGTCATCGTCGTGATGACTGTCTAAATCCATATCGTCATCGCCCGCGCGCAGTCTTTCTTCCTCGGCGGCGTGTTCCGCCTCTTCGTGGAGCAACGCTTCGCGGTCTTCTTTGGGAATCTGATAATAATCCGGGTGGATTTCGCTGAACGCGAGGAAACCGTGGCGGTTACCCCCGTAGTCGATGAACGCCGCCTGCAACGAGGGTTCGACCCGCGTCACTTTGGCCAGATAGATGTTGCCCTTGAGCTGCTTGTGTTCGGCAGATTCGAAATCAAATTCTTCGATTCGGTTACCTTTGATGACCGCGACCCGGGTTTCTTCCCGGTGGCGCGCATCGATCAGCATACGCATTGTCATTTAAATATCTCCGGGAACGCAGCCTTTGAGGGCGCGCGCCTGATGTCGTCGGACGGTTCATGGGCGCGGCTCCGGGCGCGCCGTCGTCGACGGGTTGTTGGTGTCGAAAGAGCGTTTGTGCGTCTGCCCGCAATTCATGCCCGGTCGGGTCGACCAGAAAAGCGTCCGACCGCGCCCCTCGGCCAGATGGCCGAAGAAAGCGTTGATCGGAATGTCATGCATCATGCGAGCGTCAACCTGATCGGTCACGCAACTACCGCGCGACCTGAGAAAGAGCGGTCCGGAAAAATTTGGAATGCCCCAATCTCTAGGGTTAGCAGTCTCGTCACCCGACGGCAACAAAAAGGGTGGCGACGGCTCGCGACGGATTTGTCTGTTGCAACGACCAACCGACCCCGTTTTCGTCGATCCAGCGGATTCGACGAAATTTGGACGCTGGACGGCGACGCTCCCGCCGACTGCAGCGATTTTTTGGCAAAAAACTGTGTTAACCATGCGAAGTTGCTGGACCAGGCAGGGTGTTGCGCGGCAAAGAGTAGGCGTGTCCGCACTTTTGCCGATCCTCATGGGCATCGCGACGCCAGCCCTGGCAGGGCAAATAGCAGGCGTCGATAATGCCGAGAGCTGCATCCCCGTGCAGTTCGATCGCGTCGTCGAAACGCGCGTTCGGCTGATGGGACCGGATCGGCTGTTGCTGGATCGTACAGGTGATATTGCTCGCGTCGACGCGGATCCGGCGAACGTCGGCAGCGGTCCGGCAGATCGCGTTCGTCATCTTCCAGATGGTCTCCGAACCGCCCGGTTCGTTTTCGACTTGGCAACGCCGCACAGTGTCACCCAAAACCGCCTTTTCGACGACACGCGGTCGCTGACGCTCGCGTCGACACCGAACGGCAGCGATGCAATCATCGTTGCAATCGCTGCCCCGCGTAAGCTTTATTTGCCGCACGTGGCCCATCGCGCCGCGCCCCCCCGAAGTCGCTTCAGCGTCACCATAGACATCCCAGCGGCGCGCCCGGGCTTGCCACGCCCGCGCATCATGGGACCTACCGGGCGGCCGTTGGTTGTAATCGATGCGGGCCATGGTGGGCACGATCCCGGCGCCACAGGTGCAGCGGGGATCCTCGAGAAAGACCTGACGCTGGTGCTCGCCAAGGACATCCGCGACGAATTACTTAAGGGAGGCCGCGTGCGCGTCGCACTGACGCGCGAGGACGACCGTTTCCTTGTCTTGCAGGAACGCGTCCAGATTGCGCGCGGGATAAGGGCTGACCTCTTTATCTCGATCCATGCTGACAGCGCGCCGGGATCAGATGCGTCCGGAGCAACAATTTACACGCTTTCCGAAGTGGCTTCAGGCCGCAACGCCGCGTCTTTGGCCACGCGCGAGAATCGCGCCGATGTCATCAACGGGGTCAATCTGGGCACCGAAAGCTCGGACGTGTCGTCGATCCTGATCGACCTCGCTCAACGCGAAACGATGAACGCCTCGGCGCGTTTCGCCGATCTTGTCAAAAGAGAAGGGCGCGCCGTTCCGTTCAAGCACGACTATCACCAGATGGCCGGATTTGCGGTGCTGAAGGCGCCTGACACTCCTGCGATCCTTCTTGAGGCAGGGTATATCAGCAGCGTCGCCGACGTCGCGAGGCTGACGTCGGTCGCGGGAAAGCGGGCCATCGCTCAATCACTACGCCGTGCTGTCGAGGTTCATTTCGCCCGACGGATGGCGTTGCGCTAACAGACCGCTTTCCCCAAGCGTGTTCGCACATTACACGCGGCGGCAATGAACGACGCTGCCGAACCTGCAAACCTCCGTTTGACCCTGAACCGACAGGGTAATGCCGCGATCGAATTCGCGCGACGTAGCTGGTCGAGCCGATGGGGGCGGCGCGCGCTGATCGCGGCTGGTTTCGTGTTGCTGGCCTATGGCGCATTTTGGTTTACGTTTGCGCGCGGTCTGCCCGACGCGACGGCGCTGCTGAAATACGAGCCGCCGCTCCCGACCAACATCCGCTCGGTCGACGGAACGCCCGTCTATTCCTACGCCCGCGAGCGTCGGGTTCAACTTAGCTATGACGAATTCCCGCCGCTTTTGGTCAAGGCGTATATGTCGGCAGAGGATCGCACCTTTTTCGAACACGGCGGCGTCGATTATCCAAGCGTCATCCGAGCGCTTTTTACCAACATGACCCGGTCGGGCCGTCCGGTCGGTGCATCGACGATCACGCAACAGGTCGCCAAAAATCTGTTGATCGGGAACCAGGTTACCTACTCGCGCAAGGTCAAGGAGGCGTTGTTGGCCTACCGGATTGAGGCAGCGCTGACCAAGCAGCAGATTATGGAACTCTATCTCAACCAGATTGCGCTCGGGCGTAATGCGTTCGGCGTGCAGTCGGCCGCGCTCGCCTATTTCGGCAAAGACGCGCGGGATTTGACGCTCCCCCAAATGGCTTATTTGGCCATCTTGCCCAAGGGACCGTCAAACTATCGCCCTGAACGATATTACGATCGCGCGATGATACGCCGGAATTGGGTGCTGCGCGAAATGCTGCGCAACGGATTTATCGATCAAGCGCAGCATGACGCCGCCGTCCAGACACCGCTTGGCACCATTCCGCGCGTCCAGGTAAAGGACGACGTCATTGGCGGCTATTTCACCGAAGAAGTGCGCCGGCAGCTGATCGGCAAGTTCGGCGAGAACGCCAATGATGGTCCGCATTCGGTCTATGCCGGCGGGTTGTGGGTGCGCAGCTCGATCGATCCCAAACTGCAAAGCTACGCTGAAACTGCCTTACGAGAAGGTTTGCTTCGGTTTGATCGCGGCCACGGATGGAGCGGGCCGTCTGGCAAGGTGGACATTTCGGACAATTGGCAACAGGCCTTTACCGCAGCAAACCTTGGCATCGCTTACAAGGACTGGCGCACAGCCGTTGTCCTCGCCAAAGGCGGGGACGCGGCACAGCTTGGGTTCGTCGATGGGACGCAGGGGCGATTGCTGTCCTCAAATGCTTCGATGCCGCGCAAGGGCGGTGGTGCGGCTTTCGAATTGATTAAACCCGGCGATGTGATCGTGGTGGCACCTGAGGGCAGTGGCTGGTCACTGCGCAGCGTGCCCGAGATTTCGGGTGGCATGGTCGTTCAGAACCCCCACACGGGACAGATCCTCGCGATGCAGGGTGGATTTGACTCGCGGTTGGGCAGCTTCAACCGCGCTACCCAAGCACTGCGTCAGCCGGGATCAAGCTTCAAGCCGTTTGTCTATGCGTCCGCGCTCGATCACGGGATGACGCCGGCCTCGATTATTGTCGACGGGCCGTTCTGTGTTTATCAAGGAGCTCGGCTTGGTCGAAAATGCTTTCGCAACTTCAGTGGCGGCGGTTCGGGGCCGCAGACAATGCGCTGGGGCGTCGAACAGTCACGTAATTTGATGACGGTGCGTGCTGCGAGCCAGACCGGCATGGATAACGTCGTGAAAATGGCGGAGGCCGTCGGCATCAGTGACCCCGGCAAGCCCTTTCCGGCGGTGCTTGCGATTGCGCTCGGCGCCGGGGACACGACGGTGTCCAAGATGGTCAACGCCTACTCGATCCTTGCCAGTAACGGCCGCGCGACGAAGCCGACGCTGGTTGATTTTGTTCAGGATCGCAGTGGAACCGTGATTTTTCGCGCCGACACGCGGCCCTGCGAACGGTGCAACATGGCCGAGTACGACGGCAAGGCGATGCCACGCCCGCCGAGTCGCACGAAGCAGGTGATCGATGCCATGACGGCCTATCAGGTTGTGCACATCACTGAAGGTGTCATCCAGCGGGGTACGGCAACGGTCCTGCGCGACCTCAACCGCCCGCTGTTTGGGAAAACTGGAACGACGTCGGGTCCGACCAACGTCTGGTTCGTCGGTGGATCTCCCGACCTGGTGGGCGGCGTCTACGTCGGTTACGACAGGCCGCGTAGCATGGGCGGTGGCGCGCAGGGGAGCGTCATTGCGGCGCCCATTTTCAAGGCGTTTGCCAAACCCGCAATGGAGGGGATGCCGATCGTCCCGTTCCGCGCGCCGCCGGGCATTCGAATGGTTCGCATCGATCGCAAATCGGGCAAGCGCGTCTATGGGACCTGGCCCGACGACAATGATCCCAAACCGGCCGTGATCTGGGAAGCGTTCAAACCAGAAAGCGAACCTCGTCGTTCGATTCGCAGCGACGAACTCCCCCTCGTCGTAAAAAAGGCTGTGCCCAAGGCGCACACGCAATCGCGACAAGACAGCGATTTCTTGCAAAGGCAGGGCGGGATTTACTAGGTATTACTGTCACCCCAGCGCAAGCTGGGGGTTGTTGCGGATGGAGCGCTCTCTAAACGCTTGAGACCCCTGATTTGGCTGGGGTGTCGACCAACTGAAGGATAGATTATGCGCGCCGAAGCGCAGGCTCACGTCGACCAAATAAAGTCCGCCCTCGCGCTGCTGAGACGTTTTATCGATTGGGATAAGGCGCTTGCCCGGCTTGAGGAATTGAACGCCATGGTCGAGGACCAGGCGTTGTGGAACGACCCCAAAGCGGCCCAGGTGGTGATGCGTGAGCGTCGCCGGCTTGAGGAAGCGATCGATGCGACGCGCGCTATCCAGACCGAACTCAACGACACGGTCGAGCTCATGAATATGGCCGAGGCCGAGGGTGACGCCGGGATGGTTGACGAGGGCGTCGCAAGCCTCGCCCAGCTTGCAGAGCGCTCTGAACGCGACAAGGTCGCCGCGCTCCTGGCGGGCGAAGCAGACGGCAACGACACCTATATCGAAGTCAACGCAGGTGCTGGCGGGACTGAGAGCCAAGACTGGGCTGGGATGCTGGCGCGCATGTATCAGCGCTGGGCGGAACGGCGCGGCATGAAGGTCGAACTTATCGACAGCCATTCGGGCGAACAGGCAGGGTTAAAGTCGGCGACGCTGATGCTCAAGGGCGAGAACGCTTACGGCTACGCCAAGACCGAGAGTGGTGTGCATCGTCTCGTTCGCATCAGCCCTTATGACAGCGCCGCGCGGCGTCACACCAGTTTTGCCAGCGTGTGGGTCTATCCCGTCGTCGATGAAAACATCGACATCGAAATCGTCGAGAGCGAATTGCGCATCGATACCTACCGGGCTTCTGGAGCCGGCGGGCAGCACATTAATACAACCGATTCAGCGGTCCGCATCACGCACTTGCCGACCAACATCGTTGTCCAATGTCAGAACCAGCGCAGCCAGCACAAGAACAAGGCGGAGGCGATGAATCAGTTGCGCGCGCGGTTGTACGAGGCTGAACTGCAGAAACGCGAGGCCGAAGCGAACGCCAGCGCCGCGTCGAAGACTGACATCGGCTGGGGACACCAGATCCGGTCGTATGTACTGCAACCCTATCAGATGGTGAAGGATCTGCGCACCGGCGTCGTTTCTACGGCACCAGACCAAGTGCTCGACGGCGACCTCGATCGGTTCATGGCGGCAGCGCTAAGCCAGCGGGTGACCGGCGAAAAGGTCGTTGTGGAGGATGTCGATTGACGATCTCGTCACGATCCGTGTCAGCAACGCGCAGGCGCCCGGGGCCGGCTGACGCGGGGAGCGCCTCGCACGCGACTCGACCGCTGCGCACAGCGCCATCCGCTACGTGGGGACCGTTCTGCGCGTTGCGGGGAGGCGTAATCCTGCTCGCGCTCACGGCCTGCAGCCCCTCAGCGCCTGCGCCGACGTCAAAACCGTCGGCGTTCCCCGCGGCCGCCCGCCCCGTCGCAACGATCGTATCGCCGCGCTGGTCTAACGAAGACAGCCGCGACAAGGCGGGCGAGTCGATCGAGGTGATGAATCGCGCGGGCGTGACGCCTGGTATGACAGTGGCGGACATCGGTGCAGGCGAAGGCTATTACACGATCCGGCTGGCGGCCCGGATCGGTACCAAGGGTCGGGTGCTCGCGCAGGACATCTTACCCGACGTTCGCGATGCGCTCGCCGAGCGGGTTACCCGCGAGCGGCTCGACAACGTCAGCGTCAAACTCGGCACGCCCGACGACCCGGGTTTGCCTGAAAACAGCTTCGACCGCGTGTTCCTCGTCCACATGTACCACGAGATTAACAGCCCCTACGCCTTCCTCTGGCACCTGCGTCCTGCAACCAAAACGGGCGGCCGTGTCATCGTAGTCGACGCAAACCGGCCCACCAATCAGCACGGCACCCCACCTGAGTTGCTGAAATGTGAGTTCGCAGCCGTGGGGTACAAGCAGGTTGATTTTCAGACGATGCCGTCGGCGGGTGGGTATTTGGCGGCATTCGAGCCAAGCGGCAGGCGACCCGAGCCGGGGGCCATACGCGCCTGCAAGCGCTGACGTGGCAAACGGGGATGGAGCAGGCGAGCCTTTCAGTCGTTTGATGCAGATGGAAGATCAGAATGCATGGAGCGGATCGCTCTCCCGACGGCAGCGTGGCATCATTGCCTTTACGGCAATCATGTTCCACTTTTTTGCTTTGCTCGCGCTCTTCACGCTCCACGGGGGACACGCGCTGTCCGTTCGAGACAAGACGCTCGCACTGCTCGATCTTGCGCCGCCACCACAAACTGTGCCCCGGCCACGGCCTGCGGTGAAACATCGCAACCGTGCTGGCGCCGCATCGCCGCCTAATCTGAAGCAAATACCTGTCGAAATCGTCGCTCCCCCTCCCATACTGCCTCCGATCCGGGTGCCCGTCGTGGCCGCGCCCATTTCAGCGCATGGCAATGCAGCAAACGCCGGAGCCGCGCCCGTCGCAGGACCTGGAACGGGTGCAGGTGGCCAGGGGCAGGGGCGCGGAAGTGGCGGCGCCGGCAATGGAGACGGTGACGGTGCTGGACCTGTTCAGATCAAGGGAAAGATCCGCAACTCGGATTATCCAGCGGCCCCGGACGGGACGCCACTCGAGGGCAGCGTTTCCGTCCGCTATCTTGTCCGCGTTGACGGACGCGTCGCCGACTGCAGGATCACGCATTCAAGCGGTAGAAGCGTTTTGGACCAAACCACGTGCCGCCTTATTACCGAACGGTTTCGATTCCGTCCGGCGCGCGATGGAATTGGTCATCCGGTATCATCGTATCTTGAAGAAGATCACGACTGGATCATCCAGCGCGACCCGTCGACCGCCCCGCTGAACAACTGACGCTCAAATGTCGCCACCCTGGTACTTGAGCTCCAGATACTTGCCCTGCGTTGCCAGACGTTCGAGGTCGCCGCGTGCAAGCTGTTCGCTCATGCGCGACAGTTCGGTGTCGACGACGGCAAGCCCTTCCAACAATTGCTTCTCCGGCACGATCCCGTCGGTGTCGACCCGGCGCAGCGCCGTCGGCACGCGCGTATAACCCTTTATCAGTTCGGGTAGTTCGTCGCCGATCAGGCGCCGCACGGCAGCAGCGGCAGGCTCACGCTCGTCGAGTGTCGCAAGCTGTGGCACCAAGGCTTCGAGTTTTACCGCGATCCCGTCGACCAACCGCGCAGCTGGCGCGGACAGGGCGAGGCGCTGGGTTGATAACCATTCCTCGGTCTTGAGTGGCAACAGCGCCAGTTGGGTTGTTGGCAGCGCTTCGGCGCTTGGTTCGTAATCCTGCGGAAACACCGCGAGCAACAGGCATGTGGCGACGACGGCAAGGCCAGCAAGCATGACGCCAGTAGTTCCGACCGGAAAGCCCGCCAGCCCGATCGCCACTACGGCAAACAGAATTACCGAGGCGGCAACGGTCATCCGCGAAATCCGCCGCGCGATGTTACGGCGCATTCGTTCCCTTGCGCGTTTCTGAAACCGGCGAGACGCGGAATGGCGCTGGATGAGCGCGTCGGCCTTGGCGATGATTTCGTCGGCGGTCATGCGTCGATCATACCGGTGCAAGCGGGTTGTCGAGGGCCGGCCCGGGCAAGCGTCCTTGTGCAGCGCCCTCGGCGCGGGCGATATAACCCTTCGACTTTTCGACTTCGTTCGACAGGGCGTCCACCGTCGTCTTCATAGAAACCAGCGCCTTGGCCTTGAAGGCATCGACCTGATCCATCGTGTCGTAGATGTTCTGGAATGCTCTCTTGAGGGTTTCCAACGGGATTGTGCTTGATGCGGCCTGTTCGTGAATTGTTGCCGTCTGCGATTTGAGAAGCGTCCCGGTCGAGTCGATGATGTTTGCTGTGGTGGAATTGAGCGCGGTGATCTGCTCGAGCACCAGTTTCTGGTTGGTCAATGCCTGCGCGACCGTCACCGCCGTTCGAAGCGCTGACACCGTCGTCGTCGATGCGCGGTCGACACCCTTCATCAGCTCGACATTGTTCTTTTTGACCAGATCGAGCGCGAGATAGCCCTGCACGCTGACCGCCATCTGGGTGAGCAGGTCGGTAGTGCGTTGTCGAACGTAGAATAAGGCAGTCTGGCGGATTGCCTTGGCCTTCACCGGATCCGAGGTCTCGATCTCGTTGGCCTTGCTTTCCAGCTTGCCGTCCAGCGCCTTCGACACATGGATCATCTGCTCCAGACGCCCCATCGCCGCCCAAAGCGACTGCCGCTCGGTCGCGATCGCGGCATTGTCCTTGAGCAGTTCGTCCTTCCCTGACGCAAGGCGCGTCAAAATCGAGGCAATGTGCTGCTGCGAGCTCTTGTAGCTGTCGAAATAATCGCGCATTTTGTTGCCAAAGGGAATGATCCCGAACAGCCGCTTCGGCGCCGTCAGGCTGCCTCGCTTGCCCGGGTCCAGATCTTCGATCGTCCGACGCAATTCGGCAAGATCGTTGCCGATACCACTTTCCTTGTCCATCGAGCGCACCGGGCGATCGAGGAAGCGGTTCGACTGGCCCGCCGCCTGCGCGATTTCGTTACGGCCCATGTCGGCGATCAGATCGACCCGGCGACCAAACTCGGGCGAGTTCGCGTCCTGCGCGACAAGGTCGCTGACAAAGGCCTCGGCTTTCGCCTCCAACTGCGTTTTCTGCGCATCCTCAAGCGGCACGAGTCCGGCGGCCTTTTCTGCGGCAATCGCGGCAACCGGACCAGGTGCAGTCAGCGTCATATCAGCCGTGTCGGGTATCGTCGTCGCCATGCACAATCCTCCAGCTCGCTGCCTAGATAAGACGGCTCGCGTGTATTATTCAAGTGATACAGAGCAGCTGTGTCCTGTCGCATGCAATTCCTGCATCCTTATCGCCGATTTTGGCTGTTGGGCGTTGAGCGTAAAAAGGAGAACTGCGCCGACATGGAGACCACTGAAACCGCCCTCTTCCTCGCGCGGGCTCAATTCGCCTTCACGATCTCCTTCCACTTCCTGTTTCCGAGCTTTTCGATCGGCTTGGCGAGCTATCTCGCCGTGCTCGAAGGCTTGTGGCTGTGGACAAAGAAGCAAGTCTATCTCGACCTTTTCCGCTATTGGGTGCGCATCTTTGCGATCGCGTTTGCAATGGGCGTCGTTTCGGGCATCGTCATGTCCTACCAGTTTGGAACAAATTGGGCGGTTTTTAGCGACAAGGCCGGGCCGATTATCGGACCGCTGATGGCCTATGAAGTTCTGACGGCGTTCTTTCTTGAGGCCGGGTTCCTCGGCGTGATGCTGTTCGGCGCGAAGAAAGTGGGCAAGGAACTGCATTTTGCGGCAACCTTGATGGTTGCGCTAGGCACCTTCATCTCGGCTTTCTGGATCCTTAGCGTGAACAGCTGGATGCAGACGCCAAGCGGCTGGGCGGTTAACCATGTCGGGCAGTTCGTGCCGGGACCTGGCGGGTGGCTGCCAATCATTTTCAATCCCAGCTTTCCCTATCGCCTCGTTCACACTGTCATCGCCGCTTACCTGACAACCGCTTTTGCAGTGGGTGGTGTTGGCGGGTGGCACTTGTTGCGCGCCAACCACACTGAAGCAGTCAAAAAGAGCTTTTCGATGGCGATGTGGATGGCCGCGATCGTCGCACCCATCCAGATTATTGCCGGCGACGAGCACGGGCTGAACACGCTGAAATACCAGCCCGTCAAGATCATGGCTATGGAAGGCCATTTCCAAAGCCATCCGGAAGGCGCACCGCTCATTTTGTTCGGGATTCCCGATCAAGTCGCGCAGAAGGTGCGCTACAGCGTTGAAATCCCCAAGGCTTCATCGCTGATCCTGAAACATGATTTGAATGCGCCGCTCGCAGGACTCGATACAGTTTCCCGCGCAAACCAGCCGCCAGTAGCGGTCGTATTCTGGACGTTCCGGATCATGGTCGGCATTGGGTTTGCGATGCTCGGGCTCGGGCTTTGGAGCGTGTTCGCGCGGGTGCGGGGCAAGCTATATGAATGGAAAGGTCTCCACCGGGCGGCTGTCGCGATGGGGCCGATGGGTTTCGTGGCGGTGCTGGCGGGTTGGGCGACAACCGAAGTCGGGCGTCAGCCGTGGACGATCACGGGGCTGTTACGTACGGCGCAGGCTTCGTCATCTATTGGCACGCCCGGAATGATTGGCTCGCTTACGGCGTTTGTCATCGTCTACTTTGCAGCTTTTTCAGCGGGGACCTGGTACATTTTAAGGCTCGTGGCACGCCCGCCGCACTCCGGCGAACCCGACAGCGTCCCGGCCCCAATCCGCACGGCCGGCACAGTGCCCGCGATGGAGGGCACATGATCGATCTCACTGTAATCTGGGCTGGGATTATCGCGGTGGCCATTGCGCTTTACGTCGTGATGGATGGGTTTGATCTCGGCATCGGCATCCTGTTTCTGCGTTTTCGGGTCGGCGAGGAACGCGACATGGCGATGAATGCGATCGCGCCGGTGTGGGACGGGAACGAGACGTGGCTCGTACTCGGCGGCGGCGGTCTCCTTGCCGCTTTTCCCTTGGCCTATGCGATCATTTTGCCGGCGCTTTACGCGCCGCTGATCGCGATGTTGCTCGGCCTCGTTTTCCGCGGCGTGGCGTTTGAATTCCGATGGCGCGATCCCGCGCACCGCAAGTTGTGGGATGCGGCATTCTGCACGGGTTCGGTATTCGCGACTTTCGCGCAGGGGATCACGCTGGGCGCACTGTTGCAGGGCATTAAAGTGGAAGGGCGGCACTATGGTGGCGGCTGGTGGGACTGGCTGACGCCGTTCAGCCTGCTCTGCGGCTTCAGCCTGTTGATCGGCTATGCATTGCTGGGTGCCGGTTGGTTGATCTGGAGAACGGAGGGCAAGCTGCACGACGATGCGCGTCGGTTCGCCAAATTTCTCACGCCCGCGCTCCTGACTGTGCTGGGCCTCGTCAGTCTCGCTACACCGTTTTTAGAGGGCCAGTATTGGCAACGCTGGTTTGCCTTTCCCGGACTTCTGGTTGCTGTTCCAATGCCGCTACTGGTTGGTGGTGCCGCCATCATGCTCTGGCGCGCGGTCGGTAATGACAAGGATCACGCGCCGTTCCTGTGGTCGCTGGTAATTTTTGGGCTGTCGATGGTGGGTCTTGCCATTTCGATCTGGCCCGATGTGATCCCGGGCCGCGTAACCATCTGGCAAGCTGCGGCTCCCTATGACAGTCAGATCTTCATGTTGTTCGGGGTCGCCGTCATGCTCCCGCTGATTCTGGGCTACACCGCTTGGGCTTATTGGGTGTTTCGGGGCAAAGTCGGCACCGGTAGCTATAGTGCGCACGATCATTAAAAAACTGGGATGGTTTGCCGCGATCTGGGCCGGCAGCGTCTTGCTGCTCGTGACCGTAGCTTGGCCCATCAGGATGCTGCTAAAGGCCTAGCGCCCCGCCTTCGTCAACTTAACAGGCGACGGTTGCGCGGTGCTGGCGAGCGCGTCAATCGACTGTGTGGCTTGGTTTTTGATCCGCGAAGCGAAGGCATGGCTGTCGGCCTCAAGCCCCGCGTCGTCGCGTTGTTGCCGCGCTCGCCCTATTTTTTGATGGGCATGGCTGCGCGCCCCGGCTCTCCGTGGGCAGTCGGGCGCCATACTACGTTATGGGCGACCCGGATCGAGATGGTTTGCCTTGCGCTTGTGGGTTGTCAGCACAGGCCTCCGTCGATCCACGAGGCCTGTCGCCTCTCTCGACTGCTGCGTAAAAAATGCACGACCGAAAGGAGCATGACACGAAAGGTTGTTGCGCCGCCGCATTTCGGCTAGGGGCGCGCGCTATTCTAGCTCGCATCCAGGATTACCAATGAGCCTCCGAAATGTGGCCATCATCGCGCACGTCGATCATGGCAAAACCACTCTCGTCGATCAGCTGTTCCGCCAGTCGGGCACATACCGCGACAATCAGCGCATCGAAGAGCGCGCGATGGATTCGAACGACCTCGAAAAGGAACGGGGCATCACAATTCTGGCGAAATGCACGTCGGTCGAATGGCATGGCGGCGGCATCGACACGCGTATTAACATTGTCGATACCCCTGGCCACGCCGACTTTGGCGGGGAAGTAGAGCGTATCCTGTCGATGGTCGACGGCGTGATCTTGCTCGTCGATGCTGCCGAAGGCGCAATGCCACAGACCAAGTTTGTGACCGGCAAGGCTTTGGCATTGGGCTTGCGCCCGATTGTCGTCGTCAACAAGATCGACCGCTCGGACGCCCGAGCCCAAGAAGTCCTGGACGAAGTCTTCGACCTGTTCGTGAGCCTCGACGCCAGCGACGATCAGCTCGATTTCCCGGTGTTGTTTGCGTCGGGCCGCAACGGGTACGCGGGCGACAATCCCGACGTGCGCGAAGGCACGCTGGCGCCGCTGTTCGAGACCATCATCAGTCACGTCCCTGCGCCCAAGGCCGATCCGGACGGTCCGTTTAAATTTCTGGTGACTCTGCTCGACCGCGATAATTTCGTCGGACGCATTCTGACTGGCCTCGTGTTTAGCGGTTCGGTGCGGACCAACATGGCAATTCATGCGCTCGATCCGAACGGCAAGATCGTCGAGACCGGCCGCGCTTCAAAAATCATGGCATTTCGCGGACTCGAGCGGGTGCCGGTCGATGAGGCCAATGCCGGCGATATCATCTCGATTGCCGGCCTGACTGTGGCAACCGTGGCGAATACGATCTGCGACCCCAGTGTCAGTGAACCGCTGCACGCGCAGCCGATCGATCCGCCGACGCTGTCGATGCGTTTTGCCGTCAACGACAGCCCAATGGCAGGTCGTGAGGGAACCAAAGTCACCAGTCGCATGATCCGCGACCGCCTGCTGCGCGAAGGCGAAAGCAACGTTGCGATCAAGATCACCGAGGCTGCCGACAAGGACAGCTTCGAAGTGGCCGGGCGCGGTGAGTTGCAGCTCGGTGTGCTGATCGAAACGATGCGTCGCGAGGGTTTCGAGCTGAGCATTTCGCGCCCACGCGTGCTTTTCGAGGAGGACGAGGACGGCAAGAAGACCGAACCGTATGAAACCGTCATCATCGATGTTGATGAGGAGTATTCGGGCACCGTTGTCGAAAAAATGAACATCCGTAAAGCGGAGCTGACGGACCTGCGTCCCAGCGGCGGTGGCAAGTCGCGCCTCACCTTCAGTGCCCCGTCGCGCGGCATGATCGGTTATCACGGCGAATTCCTGTCCGACACGCGCGGCACGGGCATCATGAACCGCTTGTTCGAGAGATATGGTCCTCACAAAGGCAAGATCGAGGGACGCAAGAATGGCGTTCTCATCTCGAACGGTGCAGGCGAGGCCAATGCCTATGCACTCGGTCCGCTCGAGGATCGCGGCATCCTGATGGTCGCCCCGCAGGAGGTTCTTTATGAGGGTATGATCATCGGCGAAAACGCAAAGACCGATGATCTCGAAGTCAATCCGATGAAGGCCAAGCAGCTGACCAACTTCCGTGCAAGCGGCGGCAAGGACGACGCGATTCGCCTGACCCCTCCGCGCCGCCTGACGCTCGAACAGGCGATCGCGTATATCGATGACGATGAGTTGGTCGAAGTGACGCCCAAGTCGATCCGTCTGCGCAAGCGTTACCTTGACCCGAACGAGCGCAAGCGCGCGAGCCGCGCAAAGATCGCAGCCTAGTCGAGCGAAGACAGACTGAACGGTGCTCAATCACGCTCTTGTCAGGCCGATCGGACTGCTGGGCAACTGACGGCGCGGTTGATCCCGCTTTAGAGACAAGCACAGGCGATCGCGTCGGCAAAGGCGGCGCCGTCGTCAGCCGCGCGGTTGAGATGGAGCCAGGGTTCGATCAGCTCAAGCTCCATCACGACGAATCCGCTGCATCCGTCGCCAACAAGATCGACGCGTGCGTAGAGCACTTCGCCAGGCACCGCAGCCAGTGCCTGCTCGGCAACCGCCACGGCAGCGGGAGGCGGAATGATCGATTCGGACTGCCCGCCAAATTGGGGCTGCACACGAAAGTCGTCACCGGTCGGGCGCTTGACGATGGCATGGGCGAGCGTTCCGCCGAGATAAAAGAGTGACAGTTCCCCATCGGTAAGGATCGAGGGCATCATCGGTTGGACAAGCATGGCACGGCCGAGCGCTGCAACGGGCAGAGTCTGCGGCGATTTCAGAAGCCACGTATCGTCCGACCCTGCTGAAACCGGCGGCTTTACAACGACGGTCTCCGTTGCGAAGGCGACGCGCGCGGCGTCGAGATCGGCGGCAGCGATTGCCGCGTAGAACTGTGTCGGGACAATGGGTACGCCCTTGGCCGCACAGTCGAGCAAATAGCGTTTATCAGTATTCCAGCGCAGCGCGACCAGCGGATTGGCGAATGCGAGGCGTGACCAGTGGTCGAGCTGTGCATACCAGCGCGCCGTATTCCGGTGATAGCCCCAAGCCATGAGCGGCATGACAAGATCGGTATCCGACGGCGGGTCGTCAGTCCAAGGCCGATAGCTGGGCATAATCCCCCGCCTCTTGAGCAGCGGATCGATTTGGGCAGCCTGCTCGCGCCAGTCAGCATAGCGCGTCAGATCGGCGTCGTCGGGAATAAGGATACAAAGTCGCACGCGGCGACCTCGCTCAGCGGCCCGAATCCATTTCAGCGCGTGCCAGCATGGCGATTTCGGCGCTTAACGGGGCCAGACGAGGCGCCGACGCATGGTTTGGTGCATCGTTATGGTCGACGACGCCGGGATAAATGAAGCCAAACGTCGGATTGACCCGGGTTCCCATGCCACTGCCAAGGGAGACCTTGACGGCGCTCCAGTCACCGGCTTGCGACACGTCGACGACATGCGCGTTTCGCTCGACCCCACCGCGACGGGTCCAATTGGCATGATCGACGATCAACTCGCGGTCGCTCACAACGTCCTTAACCACAGCAACATGGCCAGCGCGCATGCCGGGGCTCGATTTGAAAGCAAGGACGGCGCCTGCGACCGGGGTGTTGCCGCGTTCGTAGCGGCCGGCGGCCTGACCCCACCAGGTGTTTGCGTTACCGCGAATGGATACGTCGGTGATTGTGCGAGCGTAAGTGACACACTGCCATCCGCTGCGCGCTTGAGCGGGGACCCCGGCCACTGTGCCTAGCACGCACGCCGCTACTGCAAAAAACTTGATGCTGCGCCCCATGAGACGTTTTCCCCAACTCTATGATTGTGTGTGTGGCGGCGGGAGTCCCGTCGGGAAAGCCTCACGCGGCGGGTTGCCGGACTCGCGGGACGAAACGTTTAACCGTCAAAAGCGTGGCACCGATCGGCCAGTTCGACTTCTGCAAGCACGCCCGCGGCGAGAGCGAGCAAGGCGCGGACGGCAATTGGCGGCTCCAAGCGAACCAGATGGCTGCTCAACACTGTAAAAGGAGCGCCAGCGTTGGCGCCGTCCCCGTGTCGCAGTCTTCGAAGGCGCATCGCGCTCTTTCGAGGCACGAAGCGTCGCTAACGCTGCGCTGCCGTCGCTGTTGGAGCGCCACGGGTTGAGCGAGCGATTTAATCCTCACCCGAAACCAGCGAGCGGAGCGCTTGGTTTTCACACCCCAGTCAAAACCACAATGAGGTCGCCATGTGACGCCAGCGGCAAACGCCCGTTAACGGCGGCGGTAATAGCGCAGCGGGTCGTTCTGTGTATTTTCGAACGACAGCGCAACGGCGCCGTTCTGGCCGAGCGGCATGACAGCTGTGCCGAATATTGAGCTGTAGCCGCCGGTGCCGACCGCTATGCCGACTTCACCATGGACACTGCGAGGGGGTGTAATGCCGTTGGCAATCTGGTTCTCCGCTTTCATATTCCTGACGGCGGCTTCTTCCTTGGCGGCTTCGACCTGCTCGGGGGTCCACTGCGTGATCGTTTCAGCGGCGCCCAGTGTCGGCAAAAAGGCAAGCGCCAGAAATATAGCGAGTTTCATCGCATGACAGTGGGATCGGAAGGCTTTCGCGTTCCTGAACAACAGTGCATCTCGTTTGCGATCGCGGGGCCCGGTCACGGTACGATTCCCGACGTTACGGCGTGACCCTGGTTCGATATTTCTCGAACCAGGCAAGGATCGCCGCCGCCTTGGCTGCCGATTGCGACGGGCGTGCGGTGAGACCGCCGTGACTGGCACCAGGCACTTTCACGAGCGCTGTCGGAACCCCTCTGATCTGCAGCGCAGTATAATATTGTTCAGATTCGCTGACTGGTGTGCGATAATCCTGACTGCCGACAATGACGAGCGTCGGTGTCTTCACATTTCCTACCAGACTGAGCGGCGAGCGGTTCCAGTATTCCATGGGATCTTCCCAGGGTTGTTTGCGGAACCAGTAGCGAGACGTGAAGCCTGATGCGTCCATCGTCAACGCTTCGGAAATCCAGTTGATCACGGGCTTTTGCGCCGCTGCCGCCTTGAACCGATCGGTCTTGCCAACGATCCACGACGTCAGCACGCCGCCCCCGGACCCGCCTGTCACGAAAAGATTGGCGGAATCTGCTATTCCCCGTGCGATAACGCCATCGACCGAGGCCATCAGGTCGCCATAGTCGTCACCGGGGTATTTCTTGTCGATCAGGTTTGCAAAATCGTTGCCATAAGACGTGGACCCCCGCGGATTGACCGATAGCACGGCGTACCCTGCTGCCGCGTAAAGCTGATTGTCAGTCGAGAAATTTGGGCCGTAGGCCGAATGGGGACCGCCGTGGATTTCGAGGATCATTGGAACACGGTGCCCCTCCTGGTAGTTAGGCGGGGTCGTCAGCCAGCCTTCGATCGTCCGTCCGTCCGCGGCCTTGGCGGTCACCATTTTGACCTCACCCATCGTCTTTGCTGCAAGCGTCGTCTCGTTCAGCCGGGTCAGCCGTTTGCCGTTCACAAACACGTCGGCGGGCCGCAGGGCGTCCCCGCCGGTGTAGGCGATCGTGCCGCCGTGCGACACGCTGAATGATCCGCCGGTGTAGGGCCGGTCGAGCCCACTGCCTGTCAGCGGTCCCGCAACGCGCGTCACACGCCCGTTGAGCGTCACACGCGCGACCTGTCTCGACCCGTGATCGTCATAGGCAACGAGGATCGAGCGACTGTCGGATGCCCATTGCGCATCGTCGATACTGCGATCGAGCCCAGCCGTCAGCACCCGCGAACCCGTGCCGTCCCGGTTCATGACATAAAGCTTGTCATTTTCGTTGCTGCGGCGGGTGTCATCATAGCCGGTATAGGTAATGAGCTTGCCATCGGGCGACACGGCTGCGCCGTGATCAGGGCCATAGCGGTTGGTCAGCGGGTTGATCGTGCCGCTCGTCACGTCGAGCGCATAGATTTCGGAGTTGTTGCGTTCGCGTTCCCAGTCGGCACGGCGGATAGCGGTCAGGTACAGCGTCGTTCCATCGGGCGACCACGAGATTGGTCCGCCGTGATCATAGACACCAAAAGTCAGCTGGCGAGGTGCCCCGCCATCGGCCGCAACCACAAAGACATGATCAGAGCCGGGCGCGATATAGCCGTCTCCGTCGGCGCGATAGGTGACGCGATCGATGATCTCCAGGGGCTCTGCCCATTTGGCACCGTCGGGCTTTGGCGGAGCAGAGCCGAGTTTCAGACCCTCGCGGGGCACGGTCATGATGTAGGCGATCTGTCGTCCATCGGGCGACCAGGTAACGCTGTTGGGACTTTGCGGCAGACCGGTGATCCGTGCCGCTTCGCCAGTGCCCATCCAGCGTACGTAGAGCTGGGGCAACTGTCCATCGGGACCTGTCGAGACATAGGCGAGGCGGGTGCCGTCGGGCGACCAGCGCGGCGAACTGTGGTTACCCGGCGATGCGACAAGCGGTGTTTGTTGCCCGCTTCTTACGTCCACGAGCCAGATCGTCGGGCGCATCCGGTCAGACATGACGTCGGCCGACCGGCGTACATAAGCAACCTTTGTACCGTCGGGGCTGATCTGTGGGTCACCTGCCATTTCGAGGTTAAACAGATCGGCCCCCGTGAAAACTCGCGTCGGGCCTTCCTCGGCAGGGGCAGGGGCAGGGGCAGGGGCAGGTGAAGCTGACGCGAGGAGAAACAACGGCAAAAGCAAGCGGATCATGCGGCGGAGCCCCCACGTTTATCGATCGGTCTGTGATGCGCCAGCCGTCGTGCAACGCAAAGAAATTAAATGAGTTTTCTCTTTGATCGAACGCAACGGACGACCGTCACGCCGCTGCCGCGGCGTGACGGCTAGATCGTCAGGCTTTCAGATCGACCTTCGTTTTCCCACCCTTCTTGCCCTTTTTCGGGGGCGCGGGAGTAACTTCGAACGCCAAGGATTTTCCTTTTTCGGGATCGTCTTTCATATGAACCATCACTTCGCCGCCGTGAACCAGCTTGCCGAACAACAGTTCTTCGGCGAGGGGCTGCTTGATCTTTTCCTGGATCAGGCGGCCCATCGGGCGTGCGCCATAAAGCTTGTCGTACCCCTTCGACGTGAGCCACGCTTTCGCATCGTCATCGAGCTTGATGTGGACCTCGCGGTCGGCAAGCTGGAGTTCGAGCTGCAGGATGAACTTGTCGACGACGCGGGCGACGACGTCGGTCGGCAGATAGCCGAACGGGACAATGGCATCGAGGCGGTTGCGGAATTCGGGCGTGAACATTTTTTTCACCGCCTCTTCGTCCTCGCCCTCGCGCGTCATCGCGCCGAAACCGACCGCCTCGCGCGCCATATCGCTTGCACCAGCGTTGGTCGTCATGATCAGGATCACATTGCGGAAATCGACTGACTTGCCGTGCTGATCGGTCAGACGACCATGATCCATAACCTGCAACAAGATGTTGAACAGGTCGGGGTGTGCCTTTTCGATTTCGTCGAGCAACAACACGCTGTGTGGCTGTTGGTCGATCGCGTCGGTCAGCAGGCCACCCTGATCGAACCCGACATAACCCGGAGGGGCTCCGATCAAGCGGCTCACGCTATGGCGTTCCATATATTCGGACATGTCAAAGCGCTGCAGCGGAATGCCCATGATGGACGCGAGTTGACGGGCAACCTCGGTCTTGCCGACCCCTGTGGGTCCCGTGAAGAGATAGTTGCCGATGGGCTTGTCAGGGTCGCGCAGTCCAGCTCGGCTGAGCTTGATGGCGCTACTGAGCTTCGCGATGGCATCATTCTGGCCGAAGATGACCCGCTTCAGATCGGTTTCAAGACTGGCCAACGACTTGGTATCGTCAGTGCTGACCGATTTCGGCGGAATGCGTGCCATCGTCGCGATAACCTGCTCGATCTCTTTGGGCGTAATGACTTTCTTTCGCTTATTTGGCGCAACCAGCATCTGCATCGCACCGACCTCGTCGATCACGTCGATAGCCTTGTCGGGTAACTTGCGGTCATTGATGTAGCGTGCCGATAGTTCAACGGCCGACTTGATCGCGTCCGGCGTGTATTTGACCTTGTGGTGTCCCTCGAATGCCGAACGCAGCCCGGCAAGGATCTTGATCGTGTCCTCGATCGTCGGCTCGTTGACATCGATCTTCTGGAATCGGCGCAGGAGCGCTCGGTCCTTTTCAAAATGGTTGCGGAATTCCTTGTACGTGGTCGAGCCGATACAGCGGATCGTGCCGCCGCTCAGTGCGGGCTTGAGCAAGTTCGATGCGTCCATGGCGCCACCACTGGTCGCCCCGGCGCCAATCACGGTATGGATTTCGTCGATAAACAGGATTGCATCCGGTAGCTTTTCGAGCTCGTTGACAACAGCCTTCAGCCGTTCCTCGAAATCACCACGGTACCGCGTACCCGCAAGCAACGCGCCCATGTCGAGAGAATAGATGACGGCGGGCAGCAGCACCTCGGGCACGTCACCCTCGACAATCTTGCGCGCGAGCCCTTCGGCAATGGCGGTTTTCCCGACGCCGGGGTCGCCCACATACAGCGGATTGTTCTTCGAGCGACGACACAGGATCTGCACCGTGCGGTCAACCTCGGCCGACCGGCCGATCAAGGGATCGACCTTGCCGTTCTTCGCCTTTTCGTTCAGGTCGACGGTAAATTGCTTGAGTGCGCTTTCCGTCTTCTTGCCTCCTTCGGATTTGGTTGGTTTCTCGTCCTCGGCGCCCTTGGGCGTGGAGGCTTCGGGCGCGCCGGCACCTTTGCCGACGCCGTGGCTTATATAGCTGACTGCGTCGAGGCGGCTCATGTCCTGCTGTTGGAGAAAATAAACCGCATAACTCTCGCGCTCGCTGAACAACGCCACCAGCACATTGGCACCCGTCACTTCATCGCGACCAGAAGACTGGACGTGGAGGATCGCGCGCTGCACGACGCGCTGGAATCCACTCGTTGGTGACGGATCGGTCTGTCCTTCGACACGGAGCGCTTCGAGCTCGCTGTCGAGATAATGCGTAACGGTCGCCTTCAACTCCCCGGTATCGACACCGCATGCCACCATGACAGCACTGCCTTCTTCGTCGTCGATCAGCGCAAGCAACAAATGCTCGAGCGTCGCATATTCGTGCTTGCGGCTCGCGGCTGCAGCCAGGGCGTTATGGAGGGTGGTTTCGAGATTGCGGGCAAAGGACGGCATCAGATTTTCCTACACCGGAGCCAACGGGCGCAGCTCCTGGTTGACTCATATGTCGGATGCCCGAAGCTCGCCGACAAGACCCCACCGCTTCCGATGCACTCAACCGGGCTAGGCATACTCCGGTTCATTGCTTGAAAATCGAATCTGCGCTTGCACGGTGGTTAACGGCTTTGTCGCGCCGCGCCTGTGTTCGAACGATTTCTGCTTTGAGTGTTGCGATCCGCGCGTCGCATTCGGCAACCGACAGCGGGTCGAGATCTTGCCGAACGGCAAGGCTCAACGGGTCGCGTGGACGAGGCGGCGGGGCTATGTCGTCGGTGTCCATGGTGAAAGGTTCGCGCGCGGCGGCGCGGGTGTCAACCGTCACACCGGCCCTCTCTGTCAGGTCGCTAATTGCCCCGGTGCAAAAGGTCGCGCGCCGTAGCGACGGTTTGGCCAATAAACAGCCCGATCAGGGTGATGCCGAGGCCACCGATGAACAAGTCGAAGGGAGAAAAAACTGTGCCGAGCACTGTATCAGGCCCCAGCAGGAACATGCACAGCGTCATGGCTATCAGCACGAGTCGCAATTCTGTCGGGCCACCAGCCATGTAAGACATGCGGAATTCGTCAACGACCTTTGCCGCAATAAATGTATGGATCGAGAGCAACAGATACGACGCAAGGCCGAATAATGCGACATCGAGTCGCACGAAAGGACTGAGACCCAGACCGACCATGATGATCAGGTTGCCAAGCGCATCGGTGCTATGGTCGATGAAATAGCCAAACGTCGGGCGTTCGATCTTGCGGAAACGGGCAAGGCTGCCGTCGAGTGAATCGCCAAACCAGTTAATAACGAAACCAGCTATGACGACCCACAACCACTCGATCCGCCAGCTGCTGAGCGCATAGCCGGCAGATACGGTGCACGCACCCAAGAACCCGACAGAGGTCAGCCGATCCGGCGTGACCGAGGCGGGCATCCGCTCGGCCAGCCACGTCAACAAACGCCGCTCCCCGACGGCAAGTAAGTTTCGTTGAATGCGCTGGACGGGTTTCACGAGGTGATCCCCCAACGCTGTCCCGATTGGGAAGCGCAATAAAAAAAATGTGGCGGCAACGCGGATATCCGAAATGTGATAAAAGCTTAACGGTCGTGGGCGCGGAACAGGCATTGGTCAAGAACTGTCGATTAGCGATCCCGCAATCGCATTCCGGTGCTGACACTTGCCCCTTTGCTCCGCTACAGCACAGTTCAGGCAACCGGGGACGTAGATGACCGATATTCCAGCGACGATGCAGGCAATCGATCCAGCAAGCGCAGGCGGGCCCGATGTTTTGGTCGGGGTCGAGCGCCCGGTACCTGTGCCGGGCCCCCATGAAGTACTGATCAAAGTCGCCGCTGCCGGGGTCAATCGCCCCGACGTGCTCCAGCGCAGGGGCGCTTATCCGCCGCCCGCAGGCGCACCGTCGATCTTGGGGCTGGAGATCGCAGGTGACGTCGTTGCGCTTGGAACAGGAGTATTGCCCGAACTACTCGGTCAACCGATGTGCGCACTCGTTGCAGGCGGCGGGTATGCGCAATATTGCGTAGCGCCCGTCGGCCAATGCTTGCCGGTACCTGCGTCGCTCACGATGATCGAAGCCGCCGCGCTCCCGGAAACGCTGTTCACGGTGTGGACCAACTTGTTCGAGCGCGCCTACGCCGCCGAGGGCGACACGGTTCTTGTCCACGGCGGGACAAGCGGCATTGGGACCATGGCGATTGCGCTGGGACGGTTGTTCGGTCTGACGGTTATTGTGACCTGCGGCAGCGACGAAAAATGCGCGCGGGCGCTGGAAATAGGTGCCGCGTTCGCCATCAACTACAAAACGGCCGATTTCGTTGCGGAAATCGCACGAATGACTGACGGACGAGGGTGCGCAGCCGTGCTCGACATGGTCGGCGGCGACTATGTACCGCGCAACCTGCAATGCCTGGCCGACGATGGCCGCCACGTTTCGATCGCCGTGCTTGGAGGCCCCAAGGCAGAAATATTCATACCGCTGGTCATGCAGCGCCGCTTGACGCTGACCGGCTCGACGCTTCGCGCGCGGTCGTTATCGTTCAAGTCGCTCGTTGCGGATGAGATCGTGCGTACCGTGTGGCCCCATGTGGTAGCCGGACGGCTCAAACCCGTGATAGATAGTGTCTTTGCGCTTCGTGACGCATCAGGTGCCCATGCCCGGATGGACGCTGGTAACCATGTCGGGAAGATTGTGTTGGACGTTGCCGGGTGAACCCATCGGTGATCGCGTCCGTCGCCTTGGCGACGGTTGTTCCTGGTGTCGCCAATGCAGACCCGCTGCAGGTTCAGGTTTTGGAGGCTGCCAGGAGCGTAACGGCGAACGATTTTGCGTTTACCCAGGCAGTCAGGTTTGAACGGACCGGCGCGCCCACCAAACAGGTCGTTCAACGCTACGACCCCCGTCGCGGCACGGCTTCGTGGAAGTTGGTCAAGGTTGACGACCACGCACCGGCGGCCAAGGAAATCACCGATTTTGCCAAAATGTCGGCCAAGGCGCGGCCGCCATCCTATGCCCAGATCGCCGACTGGTTCGGCGCTCCGGCGACCCGCGTTGCGACGACGCCAACGACTGTTACCTATCATTTTGCCCATCTGCCCAAGGGCGCCGTCAAGATGGGGCCGTTTGATGCATCGACCCACACGTCAATCGAAGCGGTGGTGAACATTGCCGGACGCGTTCCCTTCGTCGAAATTGCCCGCTTCACGTCAAACAAATCATTTCGGATGATGCTGGTCGTCAACGTTCAGCGTTTCGTCGTGACAACGACCAATCGGCTGTTGCCGGACGGCCGTCCCGTGCCGGAAACCACGGCAACCGAGTTTGCCGGATCATTTATGGGTGGCGCGCAAACGCTGAAGACGCGCACGGTATATTCGGATTTTCAGCTCCTGCGTTAGGCGGAGGTTTCAAGGGCCTCGGTCGCCGACACCCACGCGGATTCTGCGGCCTCGAGTTTTGCTTCCACGCTCGCGCGCAGTTTCATCAAGTCGGTCATTGTGAGTTTGGCATGTTCGGGGAGCGCGGTCGCGGGATCGAACATGGCGCGCTCGATGGCGCTGCGGGTTGCAGTGAGTCTGGCCATTTCACTCTCAGCCGTCTTGACCGCGTTGCGCAGTGTTTGGCCCTTTTCCCGGGCAGCGGCAGCGGCCTTGCGGTCTTCTTTCCGGTTGCCTTTACCGCCCTCGGCTTTAGGCGTTTTCCCCAGGATCATGTCGGTATAGTCGTCGAGCGTGCCGGCATATTCACGCGCGGTGCCGTCATCGACGAGAACCAGCCGGTCTGCCGTCAATTCCAGCATGTGGCGGTCGTGGCTCACCAGAACGACGGCGCCGTCATAAGCGTTGAGCGCCTGCACCAGCGCTTCGCGTGCATCGACGTCCAAGTGGTTGGTCGGTTCGTCGAGGATCAGCATGTGTGGCGCGTCGCGGGTGATCAGCGCCAGTGCCAGCCGCGCTTTTTCACCGCCCGACAATTTAACGACCTGTGTTGTCGCCTTGGCCCCAGAGAAGCCGAAACGCCCCAGTTGACCGCGCACGGCGCCAGGGGTCTCGCCGCGCATGGCCCTCGTCATGTGCTCCAGCGGGGTGTCGGCACCGTCGAGTTCTTCAACCTGATACTGCGTGAAATATCCGACGCGCATCTTGCCCGCCGCATTCATTGCGCCGTCCATCGCAGGAAGCTGCGCTGCGAGCAGGCGCGCGAGCGTCGTCTTGCCGTTGCCGTTCCGCCCAAGCAGCGCGATCCTGTCGTCGGGATCGAGGCGCAAGTTCAGTCTTTGCAGAATCGGCTTGTTTTCGGTGTAACCCACCGCTGCCATGTCGAGCGTGACCAATGGCGGCTTCAGCTCGTCGGGGCTGGGA
The DNA here is from genome assembly GCA_025352685.1 of Sphingomonadales bacterium. Lineage (GTDB taxonomy): Bacteria > Pseudomonadota > Alphaproteobacteria > Sphingomonadales > Sphingomonadaceae > Sphingomonas_O. The sequence continues at coordinate 28,492 of JANXSN010000079.1, read as the reverse complement.
AAATCGAACGCCAGCGTGGGGTCAGTGGCCATCTCGGCGATCGGCTGCATCCGCGCGAGCGCCTTTTGCCGCGACTGCGCTTGCTTGGCGGTCGATGCGCGCGCTGAATTGCGCGCGATATAGTCCTGCAGTTTGGCGCGTTGATTCTCCTGGGCGGCACGCGCTGACGCAAGTTGTGCCATGCGCTCGGCGCGCTGGCGCTCGAACGCATCGTAGCCGCCGACGTAGAGCGTGGTCTTGCCGCCTTCGAGATGAAGGATGTGGTCCACGACGTTATTAAGCAGGTCGCGTTCGTGGCTGATAACGACCATCGTTGCGCGGTAGCTTTTGAGAAAATTCTCGAGCCACAGCGTCGCTTCAAGGTCGAGGTGGTTCGACGGTTCGTCGAGCAGCAGGAGATCGGGCTCGCTGAACAGCAGCGCGGCGAGTGCGACCCGCATTTTCCAACCACCCGAATAACTGTCGAGTGGGCGGTGTTGCATCGCCTCGTCGAAACCGAGGCCCACGAGAATCCGTGCGGCCCGGGCAGGGGCTGCGTGCGCGTCGATCGCGATCAACCGTTCGTGGATCTCTGCGATCCGGTGATGGTCGCCGGTGTGCGTTTCTTCGTCGAGCAGGGCGGCGCGCTCGACATCGGCCGACAGTACAGTTTCGAAGGGTGTTGTGGTGCCTGACGGCGCTTCCTGCGCGATATAACCGATCCGGCTCTTGCGTGGGATATCGATGCCGCCATCGTCGGGGTCGTAATGACCGGTGATGACCTTCATCAGCGTGGTCTTTCCGGCCCCATTTCGCCCAATCAGTCCCACGCGCGCGCCGGTCGGCAGTGCGGCGGTCGCACGGTCGAGGATGGTGCGCCCGCCAAGGCGCACTGTAATGCCATTTAAATTGAGCATGTGCGCACCCATAGCAGCGATGCTGACATTTGTCAGGTCATTGTCGAACTTCCCCTGTCTCATGCGCAAAGGAGGGCCTTTTTCGGGGACATCGTGACGGCACCGGACGCTGGCCGCGCGTCGGGTCGGGATGGATCGGACGTCTGTACCGATCGCCTGCCGCGAAGGAAATCTGCTTGCTGCACTAAAAACGGCGCCGCAATCATGCGCCAGTCCAGTCCAGTCCAGTCCAGTCCAGTCCAGTCGCGGTCAAAGGCGCAAAGGCGCAAAGGCGCAAAGGCGCAAAGGTCAGGGCGGCTAGCGGTGCGCGCGTCGTCAAGGTCGGGCGTGAGCGCCGTGATGCACGCTGGCGACAGGGCCGACGCGCTGATTGCATCGGACAGGACTTCGGCGCAAACTTTCTGCCATGGCCGACGCCCTCATCCTCCACGAATATCCCCAGTCTGGAAATTGCTACAAAATCCGGTTGACCGCCGCGCACCTCGGCTTGCCGCTTGAGCGGCGGGAATATGACATCATGAAGGGTGAGACGCGCACGCCTGCGTTTTTGGCTCGTGTCAGCGCCGATGGGCGGATTCCGGTGTTACAGATCGGCGACAAGTTTTTGCCCGAAAGCAATGCCGCCTGCTGGTATCTGGCAGAGGGGTCACAATTACTGCCCGACGGCCGTTTCGACCGGGCTGATGTGCTGCGCTGGATGTGCTGGGAGCAATACAGCCACGAGCCCAACGTCGCCACGATGCGCTTCTGGAAGTCCTTTCTGGGGCTCGAAAAGTTGAATGACGGTCAGCGCGCGCAGCTCGAAACGAAGTGGATGGCGGGGGAGGCAGCGCTGTGCCTGATGGAAAAACATCTGGAGGTGCACGACTGGTTTGTCGGTGAAAGGCTGACGCTAGCCGACATCTGCCTTTATGCCTACACCCACGTCGCTCATGAGGGCGGATTTACGCTGTCGCGTTATCCCGCGATCGTGCGCTGGTTGGCCAGGGTCGCTACTCAACCCGGGCATGTCACGATCGGGGCATAGCATGTCACGATAAGTGCACACGAAGTGCGGTAATTTGTAACACTACCGATCCATAGGCGCGGAAGCGAAGCCCCGAAATCGCCGAGGGAGCGGTCCATGGACTCGATTATACGTCTACCGTTTGATTCCGAGCTCCACGAATTTTCCGCATCGTCTCCGACCGTTCCCGAGCCCGACGGCGACAAGTCGCGGCGCAAATTCCGCACGATCTGGATCAGTGACGTCCACCTCGGAACGCGTGGCTGCGCCGCCGACCTGCTGATCGATTTTCTGGATTACACCGATAGCGAGACGATGTATCTGGTCGGGGATATCATCGACGGGTGGAGATTGAAGAAAAAATTCTACTGGCCGGCGACGCACAACGACATCGTCTGGCGCATCATGAAACGGGCGAAACGCGGCACCCGCGTCGTCTATGTGCCGGGCAATCATGACGAGATGTTTCGTCAGTTTTCGGGGCTCAGTTTCGGCGGGGTCGAGATCAAGCGACAAGCAATTCACAAGACGGCCGACGGCCGCCGCCTGTTGGTCGTGCACGGTGACGAATTCGACGCAATCATGCTGAGCCACCGGTGGATCGCGTTCTTCGGTGACCAGGCTTATTCGACGCTGATGCGGTGCAACCACGCGGTGAACAAGGTTCGCCGCTGGCTGGGGAAACCCTATTGGTCGCTATCCAAGACTGCCAAGCAAAAGGTCAAGAACGCTGTCGAGTTCATTAGTCGTTTCGAGGACGCCGTCGCGCACGAGGCCGCCGCGCGCGGCGTCGATGGGGTCGTGTGCGGCCACATCCATCACGCAGAATTGCGCGAGCTTTCCGGTGTCGCTTATTACAATGACGGCGACTGGGTGGAGGGGTGCACCGCGCTGGTCGAACATTTTGATGGTCGCATGGAAATCCTGAACTGGGTTGATGAGATGGCCGCGCGCGAAGCCGAGCAGCTCATATTGAAAATCGCCGCTTAGGGAGACGCACGATGCGTATCGCCATCGTCACCGACGCGTGGAGCCCGCAAGTCAACGGCGTCGTCCGCACGCTCACGGCCACAAGGGTCGAGCTTGAACGTCAGGGTCACGAAGTGGTGGTCGTCTCGCCCGATCTTTATCTGAATTTGCCGTGCCCGACCTATCCCGAAATACGTCTGGCCGTTGCGACCTCGACCAGCGTCGGGGACCGGCTCGCTGCATTTGCACCGGATGCGGTCCATCTTTCGACCGAGGGGCCTTTATGCCTGGCTGCGCGGCGATGGCTCGTGCGGCAGGGCCAGGCGTTTACGACTGCCTTTCATACCCAGTTTCCCGATTATTTCGCTGCGCGTACGGGTATCGATGCCGGATGGGTGTGGCCCTATTTCCGCTGGTTCCATGCGGCGTCGAGCGCCGTGCTGGTTTCGACGCCGTCGGTGCGACAGGTGCTCCGAGATCACGGCATCGATCATAGTGTTCCGTGGAGCAGGGGTGTCGATCTCGACGCATTTTCGCCCGCCTCGCCGCCGCACCGTGCCTTTGCGAGCTTGCAGCGCCCGATTCAGCTTTATGTGGGGCGTGTCGCGATAGAGAAGAATATTGAAGCGTTTCTGCGCTCAGCTCATCCGGGAACAAAAGTCATTGTCGGCGACGGACCCGCACGTGCAATGCTCGAGGCGACTTACCCCGAGGCCGTCTTTCTTGGTGCGCTGTCGGGTGCTGAATTGTCGAGCAGCTACGCCGGCGCCGATGTCTTCGTCTTCCCCAGCCGCACCGACACGTTTGGATTGGTCATGATCGAGGCGCTTGCGTCTGGCACACCAATCGCCGCTTTTCCGGTCAGCGGACCCATCGACATCGTCACGCCCACCACCGGCGCACTCGACGACGATCTGGACGCAGCCATCGCATCTGCGCTGACCCGGGTCCGGGACGAATGTGCGCAATACGGACAGACATACACCTGGGCCACAAGTGCTGTACAATTCGTGTCGGCGTTGGTTCCTTCCGCTCAGTCGCTGGTGCGTGCCGCGTAGCGCTTGCCCTTCAAGCGCCTTCGGACTAAGCCAACAGGGGAACAGGCCGTCCCGAAAGGGGCGGCCCTTTTATTATTGCCAAGAAAGACCTGAACGATGGCCCAGCCGCTTATGCCCCATGCGACCGCTTCCTGGCTGGTCGACAACACGTCGCTCTCGTTCGAACAAATCGCCAATTTCTGTGGTCTTCACATTCTTGAAGTCCAGGCAATCGCCGACGACACCGCCGCGACCAAGCTCACCGGGCGCGACCCGATCCGTGCGCATGAGCTGACGATGGCTGAAATCGAAAAGGGTCAGGCCGATCCGAAATATGCGCTCAAGATGGACCGTGAACCTGAAGCTGCGACTCGAACGAAAGGCCCGCGCTACACGCCCGTCAGCAAGCGGTCGGATAAGCCCGATGGCATCGCTTGGATCATTCGCAACCATCCGGAAGTTAGTGACGGCCAGATCGGCAAACTGATCGGTACGACGCGCAACACCATTTCGGCGATCCGCGACAAGAGCCACTGGAATATGTCGAACATCGTGCCCAAAGACCCGGTAACACTGGGCCTGTGCTCGCAGCGTGAGCTCGACGCGATCGTTGCGAAGGCTGCCAAGGCCGCGGGCCTCGATCCCATCGTCGATACCCGTCTCGAGGGCGACCGCGAGGCGCTCATCGACCAGCTGCGCCACGAGCGCGTCGAGGCGGCCCGCGTGGCCGAAGCGATTGCCAACGGCGAGATGGAAGCGCCTGCCATGATTGGTGGGTTTGTCGATCCCTTCAAACGCTGAGACCCGAGCGGCGGGAGCCGGCGAGCCGATCGGCTTGGCTGCGATCTGCCGGTCTGGCGGCGATGGAAGACTCGAACCCGCTCGCGGATCTCGGCGTGCCGTTGTTCGAAAGGCGCGCAGAACCCAAATCTTTGCGTGAGCCGAAGCGGTGTTGCCCCAAGTTTGATGTCGAGCGCCACTGGTATCAGGCCGAGCGTCGTGCCAAGGGTTGCAAATGGCAACTGCATCTCCGCCCGACGTCGCCCGCGCGCCTGCGCCTGACATGAGTCTGGTCGACCACGGCTTTGAGCCGCTCGAAGCACGCGGCCTGACCTATCCTATGGGCAAGTTTGCGCCGGAATACGGCGTGGTGCACGCACTCGGTAACGGGCTTGGTTGGACGCGCCTCTATGTGCCGGGGTCACTGCGGCATATCAATGTCTGGCTGCTCGAGGACGCTGGCGGCGTCGCAGTGGTCGACACCGGGCTCTTGCTCGATTCGTCGAAGGAGACCTGGGTTAAAGCGCTGGCGGGCCGTCCGGTGACCCGGGTACTGGTCACCCATTTCCACCCCGATCACCTCGGCTGCGCAGGGTGGCTCTGTGGTGAACATGGTGTCGCGCTGTGGATGAACCGAACCGAATATCTCCTTGCCCGGATGCTGATTGCCGACAAACGCGCCGAACCGCCGGTCGAGGCCGTCGCGCAGCTGGTCGGCGCTGGCTGGACGCCGGAACAGATTGCGCCGATGAAGGCGCAGGGTTGGGGCAATTTTGCGCGCGTCGTCTCTGAAATGCCTGTCGGCCATATCCCGATGCGCGACGGTGACGTGGTCCGTGTCGGCAACCGCGACTGGACCGTTTGGATCGGCAGCGGCCACACACCCGAACATGTTTGCCTGATTGATTTTGCTGGCAAGGTGATGATCGCTGGCGACCAGGTTTTGCCGCGTATCACAAGCAACGTGTCCATGACGATTACTGAACCGCAGGGGAATCCGCTGGGCGAATGGTTGGCCTCGATCGAGAAATTTCGTGCACTGCCCGCCGACCTGCTTGTGCTCCCTGCGCACGGCGAGCCCTTTTTTGGCCTACACGCCCGGCTTGACCGGCTGGAAGAGGGGCACTTGACTAGCCTGGACCGGCTCCACGCCCTGCTGACGGAAAAGCCTCGTCGTGCCGTCGATTGTTTTGGTGTGCTGTTTGGGCGTGCCATTGATGAGAGCATCTTGGGTCTTGCGACGGGCGAGGCGCTTGCTCATCTGCGACATCTGGAAGTCACCGGGCGCGCCCGATTCGAGGTGCGCGACGGCGTGCGGTACTATTGCGCAATCTGATTGCGAGTGAACCCGTCACCGCTTAGATCCGAAACTGTGACCGATCCCACTGACATATGGCGCAGCCGTTATATCCATCCCGGCGCCTGGGATGTGACGTATGTGCCGATGACGCTGCCAGAAATGTTTGCAGCAAGCGTCAAACGCTTTCCCGACCGTCCGCTGACCGATTTTCTGGGCGCCAAGCTCAGCTATCGCCGGATCGCGCACGATGCCGAGCGCTTTGGCGCGGCGTTGCAGGCGCAAGGGCTTGTCAAGGGTGACCGTGTCGGCCTGTTCCTCCCCAATGTGCCCGATTACCTGATTGCCTACTATGGTGCGCTGATGGCCGGCGCGATTATCGTCAACATGTCGCCGCTTTATTCGCTCGAAGAGCTGACGCACCAGATCGAGAACAGCGGGGCGCGGATTATCGTTACCAGCGACGTGCCGCAGCTTTACGGCCATGCCCGCGCTCTGCTTGATGCGGGCAGCGTAGATCGGCTGATCATCGGGTCGCTTTCGGGCTGGCTTCCCGTGATCAAGCGCGCGCTGTTCCGGCTGTTTCGTTCGACAGAAATCGCCGCCGTGCCGACCGGTGACTCCCGTATTCGATCGTTGATGACGCTTGTGGGCGAGGCAAGCCTGCCCTTGGCGCCGGTGGCCATCGCGCCCGACGACGTTGCCCTGATCCAATATACCGGCGGAACCACGGGTTTGCCCAAAGGCGCGATGTTGACGCACGCCAATATGACCGCAAACGCGCGTCAGGTTCGCGCCATCGATCCGCATCCCGAGCTTCCCGACCGGATCGTTGGGGTTCTGCCGTTCTTCCATGTTTTCGCCAATACCTGCGTGCTCAACCGCACGGTCCTCTCGGGCGGGATGATTGCGATGCTGCCGCGGTTCGCCGCCAAGGACACGTTGAAGACAATCCAGCGCGTAAAGGCGACGGCATTGCCGGGCGTACCGACGATGTACCAGTCACTGCTCGACCACCCAGATTGCGCGAAGACCGATTTCAGGTCGCTTCGTGTCTGCATTTCTGGCGCCGCACCACTTGCGCAGACACTAAAGGGCAAGTTCGAGGCTGTGACGGGCGCGAAGCTTGTCGAGGGCTATGGCCTCACCGAGGTCGCGGGCGTTGTTGCCTGCAACCCGTACGACGATCCTGGTGTAGACGGTACGATCGGGCAGCCGGTACCGGGAACACTTGTCCGCCTCGTCAATCGCGACGATCCGACGATGCCCCCTGTCGCAGGCGAACCGGGCGAACTCGTCGTCGAGGGGCCACAAGTCATGGCCGGCTATTGGGGGGGGGCTGGGCGCGACGGCGATTTCGTTACGACCCCGACAGGCCGCGCGCTCCGCACGGGAGACGTCGCGACCATTGACGGTCAGGGCTACATTCGCATCGTCGACCGATTGAAGGACATGATCGCTGTCGGCGGGTTCAAGGTTTTTCCAAGTCAGATCGAGCGTGTTCTGTACCGTCATCCGGCTGTGAAGGAGGCGATCGTGATCGGCATTCCCGATGCCTACTACGGCGAGATGCCCAAAGCGTTTGTCACGCTGAACGAGGGAGCCGATGGTTCTGGTGAGACGCTGAAGGCCTGGCTTAATCCCCAGCTCGGCAAGCACGAACGCGTCGCAGCGGTTGACGTAAGGATGGAATTGCCGAAGACTTTGGTCGGCAAGCTTAGTCGGAAAGAACTAATCGCCGAGGAGCGAGCGAAGGCCGCCGCTTGACCCCTGCGACCGCGCTCGTCACAAGCGCAGTCCGTGCCCGACGACCTTTCCACCCTGTCGTTCGAAGACGCCTTGAGGCGGCTCGAAGCGATTGTTCAACGCCTCGAAAGCGGCGATGCCAGTCTCGATGAATCGATCACGCTCTACGAAGAGGGAGCCAAGCTGCGCGCCCAGTGCGAGGCGCGGTTGAAATCGGCGCAGGAAAAAATCGACAAGATTGTGCTCGGTTCGGATGGCAACCCGGCCGGCACCGTACCGTTCGATGGCAGCTAGGATCGGATGGGCGCTGTGACACCGATACTGGGTGCGGCGCTTGCCGACATCGCTCGCGATATCGATCGCGCGTTCGACCATATCTTGAAGGTGCCCGACGACGCGCGTGCACCGCTGTTCCATGCGATGCGCCATGCCAGCATCGGCGGTGGCAAGCGAATGCGTCCCTTGCTGGTCGTGGCGGCGAGCAATTTGTTCAATGTCGATTATGGGGCCGCGGTCCGCGTCGGCTGTGCGATCGAGGCGATCCACGTCTATTCACTGATCCACGACGACCTGCCGTGCATGGACGATGACGATCTGCGCCACGGCAAGCCGACGGTGCACAAGGCGTTCGGTGAGGCGACCGCGGTGTTGGCCGGGGACTCGTTTCATGCCCTTGCGTTCGAACTTCTCGTCGACGGCCAAACGCACGCTGATCCCTTCGTCCGACTCGAATTGATCGACGGGCTTGCACGCGCCTCGGGTCCCGGCGGCATGGCCGGCGGACAGATGATGGACATTGCGGCCGAGACGTCGAACTTTGATCTGGCTGCCGTTACGCGGCTCCAGGCGATGAAGACGGGCGCGCTCATTGCTTTTTCGGTTGAGGCCGGCGCGATCATGGGCCGTATGCCTGCAGAGGCACGGACCCAATTGCGCGGCTATGCGCGCGATATCGGGCTTGCCTTCCAGATCGCCGACGACTTGCTCGACGCTGAAGGCGACGAGGAACTGGCGGGGAAAGCATTGAAGAAGGACGACGCGAGGGGCAAGGCTACGTTCCTGTCATTGCTGGGCATCGAGCGGGCGAGAGCCCAGGCCGAAATGCTGGTCGAACAGGCGATTGGCCATCTCGCCAGCTATGGGCATGAGGCAGATCTGCTGCGCGCGATTGCACGCTATGCGGTGGAGCGCGACCGGTGAGGGTGGGTGTCTATCCTGGTACGTTCGACCCCATTACGCGCGGCCATATGGACGTCATCGAGCGTGGCGCCCGGCTTGTCGATCGCCTGATAATCGGCGTCACCACCAACCTGTCGAAATCGCCCATGTTTACCACCGATGAGCGCCTGGCTATGGTTGCACGCGAATGCGCCGGTATCGAAGGGGTAAGCGTCGTCGGCTTCGACCTGCTGCTCATGGATTTTGCAAAACAACAGGGTGCCAGCATCGTCATTCGGGGTGTGCGCGGGGTGACGGACTTCGAATATGAGTATCAGCTGACAGGAATGAACCGCCAGCTCGACGACCGCATCGAAACGGTATTCCTGATGGCCGATGTCGCCCTGCAGCCGATCGCCAGCCGCCTCGTCAAGGAAATTGCGTTCTATGGCGGGGCGATCGACAAATTCGTATCATCCAACGTCGCCGCTGATGTTGCGGCGCGCGTCAAGCAAATCGGTCGTAAAGGGAGTTGACGTTCAGCCAGTGGTCAGTCGGTCGATGTACAGCGTGATCGGCTTCCACCTAACCGGATCACACTCTAGTGGCACAGCCAACAGACACACGGAGTCGAATATTTTGAAGACCTTCCTGACAGCGTTTATGGCCCTGCTTGCAGTGGCAAGTCCTGCCTTGGCGAAAAAGAAAACCAAGAAGGTCGTACCCGCACCCGTTGCCGCCGTCGTACCCGATCCGGTTCCGACACCCGACAACTTGTGGCACATCAGCCTTTCAACCGGCGGCACCGTCGTGATTCAGCTGCGGCCCGACAAGGCTCCTACGCATATTGCGCGGATCAAGACGCTCACCCGCGCTGGCTTCTACGACGGTCTGCTGTTCCACCGTGTCATCGAAGGCTTCATGGCTCAGACCGGCGATCCGCAGGGCACCGGCCAAGGCGGATCTTCGCTGCCAGATTTGAAGGCTGAGTTCAACGACTTGCCGCACGTTCGAGGGGCTGTGTCGATGGCGCGTGCCACCGAGCCCAACAGTGCCAATAGCCAGTTCTTTATCGTCTTGATGCCAGTGCTGCGTCTCGATCACAATTACACCGCTTTTGGTCGCGTCGTCGGAGGCATGAACTTCGTCGACGCCATCGAGCGTGGCGAGCCGCCAGCCAACCCGTCGAAGATCGTCCACGCCTGGATCGAGTCCGATGGGCCGGACGCAGCGAAGGTTCCGTTGCCCGCGATTTCGCTCACGACGCCTGCGGCCGGTGCCGCCCCGGCCAAACCGGTTGCCACTGACGGGCCGACGCAAGCGCCGCCTGGAAAATAGTGCGCGTCGATCTATTTGACTTCGATTTACCGGAAGACCGGATCGCGCTGAGACCGGCGACACCGCGCGACGCCGCGCGCATGCTTGTCGTCGACCGTGAGGGATTGCATGATCGACATGTTGCCGACCTGCCGTCGCTTCTGCGCGCGGGCGATTGCCTCGTCTTCAACGATACCCGCGTCATTCCTGCCCAGCTCAACGGGCGGCGAGGCGAGGCCCGCATCGGGGCGACGCTGCACAAGCGGGAGACACAGCGCGGTTGGCGGGCCTTTCTGAAGAATGCTCGCCGGGTCCGTGAAGGTGACCTGATCGATTTTGGCGCGGGCGTTGCGGCGGCGGCCACCGAACGGGGGGATGACGGCAGCGCGCTGTTGACCTTCGAAGGTGACGAACCGGTCGAGGTACTCTTGTCGCGCGCGGGAACCATGCCCCTGCCTCCCTACATCGCGAGCAAACGCGGCATCGATGAACGCGATGCTGTGGATTATCAGACGATCTTTGCGCAAAAGGACGGCGCGGTTGCTGCGCCGACTGCATCGCTGCACTTCACCCCTGGCTTGATCGCGGCACTGGATCGGGCTGGTGTTCGACGCGAGACGCTCACGCTCCATGTAGGTGCAGGGACGTTTCTGCCTGTCAAGGTTGCCGACACGGATGCGCACGTCATGCATGCCGAATGGGGTCATATCGACGCCGCGACAGCCGGGCGTCTGAACGCAATTCGTGCGGCAGGCGGGCGAATCATCGCTGCGGGAACAACGTCACTGCGCCTTCTCGAAAGCGCTGCAGAACCCGATGGAACGATCGTCCCGTTCAAGGGAGATACCGCGATTTTCATTACTCCGGGTTATCGTTTCAAGGCTGTTGGCGGTCTTGTAACCAATTTTCATCTACCCAGGTCGACACTGTTCATGCTTGTTGGCGCGCTGATGGGCCGCGATCGGATGCAAACGACGTACGCACATGCGATTGCAACCGGCTACCGGTTCTACAGTTACGGCGATGCGAGTCTGTTGCTGCCTGGCTGAGCCGCTGATAGCGTGCGACAATGGCAAACAGCGCACCAGTGTGCACACCAACGGCGTTCGCGCATTCGGTTCCAACAGGCGCCAAGCACTGGCGTGCGCGCACCAAACCCGATCGTGGTTGAGCGCATGTCGAGATCGACAGGCGCAACAAACCCATCGAGGCCGGGCTTTCATTTTGTCTAAGTTTGATTTTAGAATTGCCGCGACGGATGGGTCTGCGCGCACGGGCGCCATCCACACGGCCCGGGGCGAGATCCGTACACCCGCGTTCATGCCGGTCGGCACGGCCGGTACCGTCAAGGGGATGAAGCCTGCCGATGTGCGCGCACTGGGCGCCGATATCATTCTAGGCAATACCTATCACCTGATGCTGCGGCCCGGCGCAGAACGTCTCGCTAAACTGGGGGGGCTGCACGGCTGGATGGGGTGGGATCGCCCGATCCTGACTGACAGTGGTGGGTACCAGGTCATGTCGCTTGGCGCTCTGACGACAAAGAGCGAAGAGGGGGTCGCGTTCAAGTCCCACCTCGATGGCTCGCGCCACATGCTCAGCCCCGAACGATCAATGGAAATCCAGACCGCAATCGGCGCTGACATTGTGATGGCTTTTGACGAATGCACGCCGTTTCCGGCAACGCATGAGGTTGCCAAGGCTTCCATGGAGCGGTCGATGCGGTGGGCACGACGCTCGCGCGGTGCGCTGATGAACGACGCTGCGTTGTTTGGCATCCAACAGGGGTCGATGTTCGAGGACTTGCGCATCGCCTCCACCACCGCTCTCATCGATGTCGGCTTTGACGGTTATGCTGTCGGCGGGCTTGCTGTCGGCGAGGGGCAGGCAGAAATGTTCCGCGTTCTCGACTTTGCGGTGCCCATGCTCCCCACCGACAAACCGCGCTACTTGATGGGCGTTGGCAAGCCTGACGACATCGTGGGCGCCGTCGAGCGTGGCATCGACATGTTTGACTGCGTCTTGCCGACGCGTAGTGGGCGAAACGGACAGGCGTTCACCTGGGACGGCCCAATCAACATCCGCAACGCCCGGTTTGCTGAGGACCAGGCGCCGCTCGATCCGGGCTCCCCAGTCGCGGGGTGGAGCAAGTCCTACTTGCATCACCTTGTTCGGTCAGGCGAGATGTTGGGGGCAATGCTGATGACTGAGCACAATCTTTGGTTTTATCAACAGGTTATGGATGGGCTCAGGACTGCAATCGCGTCGGAATCGCTGAGGGCTTGGACAGCCCAGTTTCGCGCGCACTACAACGGTTCTGCAATCTGCGGCCTCGATCATGAATGACCGGACCGTTGTCTCCGGCATCGCCGTGGCGGAAAAACGCCGCCGCCAACTAGCCGGTAACGAAGCGTTTCAGCCTTGCTGACTATCTCTGATCGGGAACAAGCCGCAGCTGTTCGCGCCGCATCCAGCGAACAAGCACGAGGACCGCCACGACCGCCAGACCGCTGGCCAGGCCCAGCCAGATACCCACGCCGCGCATCTTCATGGGAAAGGCCAACGTTATGCCAATCCCGATGCCGATGACCCAGTAACCGACGGCAGCATAGACCATAGGCCAGCGCGTATCATGCAGCCCGCGCAACACGCCGGCGCCCACCACCTGCGCGCCATCGACGATCTGAAACAGCGCCGCGATCGCAAGGAAGGACACAGCTGTTGTAACGACTGCTGCGTTTGCCGGATCATTGAGATCGAGGAAGATCCCGACGAGCGCGCGCGGGAACAGCACCAGTGTAAGCGCCGTCGTGCACATGAAGCCTACGCCCATCGCAAGCGCGAGCCAGCCCGCGCGGGTGATGAGGCCTCGGTCGCCGGCGCCGAATCCAAGGCCGACGCGTACCGTTGCAGCCTGACTGATCCCCATCGGAACCATGAACGCAAAAGCGGCGATCTGGATCGCGACGGCATGCGCAGCGAGCGACGTCCGGTCAATCAGGCCCATGACGAAGACAGCGGCGTTGAACACACCGATCTCCAGCAGGATCATGATGGCAATCGGCAGGCCCAGTTTCCAAATCGCGGCATAGCGTTGCCAGTCGGGGCGCCACCAGCATCCGAATAGCCGGTACCGGCGAAAATGCTTATCGGTGACGACGACGGTGGCTAGGCCGAAGCACAAGAAGAGCGTTGAGATCGTGCTGCCAATCGGTGCCCCGATAAAACCCAGAGCCGGCAGTCCCAGATGCCCAAACATCAACGCCCAGCTGACCAGACCGTTGACGACGACGGTAGCAAACAGGACTACGAATACGGCAAAAGCGCGCTCCATGGCCGAGATGTAGAAGCGCAGCACGAGATGCCCGAAATAGGCAGGAAGGCTCCACATCAAGATCTTCAGGAAAACACCGCCCATCGCAGCAAGTGCGGGGTCTTGCCCCAATGCGAGCAAGAGGGCCTCGCCATGCCACAGGATCAACCAGCTCGGGATCGTGATGCTGGTAGCCACCCACAATCCCTGGCGCACTGAGCGGCGCACATCGCGTACGGAATGGGCGCGACGTCCGCGCTCGCTTGCGATCATCGGGGCGAGCGAAGACAAAAGCCCGGTACCAAACATCATGAAGGGGCCATAGATATTTACGGCCAGTGATCCGGCTGCGAGCGCGTCGGCACTCAACCGCCCCAGTAAAACGAGTTCGGTCGCATAAATCATCGACTGCGCCAGATTTCCCAGGATAAGCGGTACCGCAAGTGCGAACAGTGCACGCGCCTCGGCGCGCCAGAGTGTCGGGGAAAAAGGCACTGCGGTTCGATAGCGGGTTGGCAGCAAAAAGGGAGACGGTTCATTTGCGCTTTTGCTGCGAATCGCGTTGGGTGGCGCCAGTCCCACCCAATTCCGACGGAGTGCGCCGGTGCGCTTGAGCGATTGCCATAATGTTGAAGATTTTCGGACGCTCGCGCGCAAGCGGCTGCCGGGCCCGGTGTTTCATTATATCGACGGGGCGGCCGACGACGAAGTGACCCGGCGGCGCAATACGCAAGCTTATGAGAGCTGCGATCTGGTCCCGAATGTTCTCGCCGGCGTCGAAACCATTGATATGAAAACGACCGTCATGGGTCACCAGATCGACATGCCCTTGTTTCTGTCGCCAACGGCGCTTCAGTGCATGTTCCACCGGCATGGTGAGGCGGCGGTTGGCGCTGTCGCACAAGCGCACAACACCTGGTTCGGGATTTCCTCGCTCGGCACGATCAGCATCGAGGAGGTCGGCGCGACGTTCAAGGGCCCCAAGATGTTCCAGCTCTATGTTCACAAAGACAAGGGGCTGAACGCCTCGCTGGTCGCCCGGTGCAAGGCCGCCAAGTTCGATGCGTTGACGCTGACCGTCGATACCATCGTTGGCGGGCGGCGCGAACGCGATCTGCGCACCGGATTTACGTCGCCGTTGCGCCTGACACCTGCCAGCCTTGCAAGTATCGCGATGAAGCCGCGCTGGGCGTTCGACTATCTGTTTCGCACAAAGTTTGAATTATCGAATTTGAAGGATCATATCGCTCAGGGAACGAGCGAACCGATTTCGATTGGCACCTACTTTTCGACTGCCCTCGATCAATCGATGGACTGGAAGGTTGCCGAGGCAATCCGCGTCGACTGGGCCGGACAATTTTGTCTCAAAGGCGTGATGTCCGTCGCCGACGCGCGGCGGGCGGTCGATATAGGTGCGACGGCAATTATGGTTTCGAACCACGGCGGTCGCCAGCTCGACGGCAGCCGCGCACCCTTTGATCAGCTTGCCGAAATCGTCGATGCTGTGGGCGATCGGATCGACGTGATCTGTGACGGCGGGGTCACGCGCGGAACGCACGTGTTGAAAGCGCTGAGCGTTGGAGCCAAGGCCTGCTCGGGTGGCCGGCTGTACTTGTACGCGTTGGCGGCTGCGGGGTATCCCGGCGTCGGGCGTTCGGTAGCGCTGCTTCAGGCCGAGATCGAGCGCGCTATGAAACTCATGGGCGTCCGTTCGGTCCGCGAGCTCTCACGGGAAAATCTACGCTGGCGGCCGTAGCGCTTCGCAACAAAATCGTTGCGCATCACCAACAATCTGCTGGTCGCGCGTCGATTATAACTAAACCTTATGCTTTCCATGCCGATAACCTTCTTGTGCGCAGCCGATGTGGTCGCACGCGGGAGTTGACCATGATGAAGCTGGTAAGATCGCTCGATTTGCCCGAAGCTGGGGGCTACGCTGCGACCGAAAAGCGGTACAGCGTCGTGTTGCGTGCCGACGTAGTCGGCGCCGATTTTGCGGCACCGGTCCTCGTGCGGGTCGTCAACATCTCGGCCGGAGGGTTGATGGCCGTCGTGCCGCCTGAACCCAAACTCGACGGGCGCGTGACCATAACAATCCATGATCTTGGATGCTTCGTCGGCCAGATTGTCTGGGCGCGCGACGGGCGCATCGGCGTTCAGTTCGACGCCGCAATCGACCCCGAGCGACTGATCGCCGAACGGGCGACCCGTGCGGCCGCCTCTGCACGCGCGGCGGCGCGGTTCGTGGAGCGAAGAGCGGGCCTGTTTGACGAACACGACGGCGAGGAGACAATCCTTCCCTTCGTGGCCATGATGGAGTCGCGCGACGCACGAACAGGCAGCGCTTCGTAAATACCAGTCGCAATCGGCTCAGGCTCGTGAGGCGGGGAAGGCTGCCTCCGCCTTCAGCTGCCTAATTTAACGCTCAAAAATCCGGGCAGCGGGCCATTCCAGCCGTCATCCGGCTCCTCGTCGTGCACCATGCGTGCGACGGGACGCGACGAAGGCTCGGGTCGTTCCGTGCGAGGAGCAGCGGGGGCTTTGGGCTCCGCTTTGGCGCGTGGCGCCGCCGGCACTTTTGATTCTGCCTTGGCTCGCGGCACGCGCTTTGGTTTTTCGTCCGTAGGTTGCGGATCCGAGCCAGACGCAGCCCTTTGACCACCGCTGACCCGTTCGATCTTGGTACCGGTCAGCTTTTCAATATTGGCGACAGCCTCCGCATCGTCGGCCGTCGCCAGTGTGAACGCTTTTCCTGTTGCTCCGGCGCGGCCCGTCCGTCCGATACGGTGGACGTAGTCGTCCGGATGCCAGGGTACGTCATAATTGAAGACGTGGCTGACGCCTTTGACGTCGAGACCGCGGGCAGCGACGTCGGACGCAACCAGGACCGTAATGTCGCCGTTTTTGAATCGGTCGAGTTCGCGGATGCGTTCGCTTTGATCCATGTCGCCTTGGATCTGTCCGGCTTTGAAGCCAACGCGCGAAAGGCTCTGAGACAGGTCACGCACCGTCGTCTTGCGGTTCGAAAAGACGATCGCGGTGCGCATGTCATCGGCGCGCAGCAGGTCGATCAGAACGTCCTTCTTGTTTCTGGCCGTGCACTCGACGATCCGCGCCTCGATCTGAAGGTTTGTGCTGGCCGGTCGAGCAACCTCGATCTGTTTTGGGTTCGACAGGAATTTGTCGGCCAGTTTCTTGATCGGCGCAGGCATCGTTGCCGAAAAAAGTAGGGTCTGCCGGTTCGCGGGCAGCTTCGTACAAATTTCCTCGATGTCGGGAATGAACCCCATGTCGAGCATGCGATCAGCCTCGTCGATCACCAGCAACGTGCAATCGTTGAGCATGATCTTGCCGCGCCCGAACAGGTCCATCAGGCGGCCAGGCGTTGCAATCAGGACGTCGACCCCCTTTTCGAGTGCCTTTACCTGGTCGCCCATCTGCACGCCACCAATGAGCAGCGCCATCGAGAGCTTGTGATATTTGCCGTACTTCTCGAAATTCTCGGCAACTTGCGCAGCAAGTTCGCGCGTCGGCTCGAGGATCAGGCTGCGCGGCATGCGCGCTCGGCTGCGGCCTTCCGCCAGGATATCGATCATCGGCAGCACGAACGACGCAGTCTTGCCGGTGCCGGTCTGCGCAATGCCAACGAGGTCGCGCATCATGAGGACGCTCGGAATGGCCTGCGCCTGAATCGCAGTCGGCTCGGTATAGCCGGACTCGTTCACGGCACGCAGGAGTTCGTCGGACAGACCGAGGTCGGCAAAGTTCATCGGTCGCGCCTGTGGCGAGGGGGGCGCGAAGTCAAGGGAAAGCGAGCCAATGGGGCACTTCTAGCGGTCAGGAACCAGCGTCCGGAAGCGTTCGACTCGGCACTGGCCGCCCGATCGGGTGTGAAGCATATCGCGCTTCTGACAGATCTGACCGTCGGTGGTTGGACGGATGTAGAACCCCGAATAATAATCAAGCGCCGGACAGTCGTCGTCGAGCACCGCACGGAGGCGCGTTCCGCCGTGCAGAAACAAGTCGACACTGTCGTTCTGGGTGATTGCCGCTCCGGCCAACTGATTGAGCGCAATGCACTTGGGGCCCTTGCGCTCCTTCCACTTGATCGGGCGGGGCGGGGCGGGGGGTGGGACCATGGCGGGAACACGTATGATGACGCGCTGCTGGATCGTCATTTGCGTGACTTCGACGCGCGACCCGCCCTCGTGTGCGAGAGCAACAGCGCCGGGCGTCGGCGCAACACTTGTCGCCGCGACGAGCAGGACATAGGCAAAAGGTGTCACGCAGGGGTATCCATTGAGCCTCAAGCGTTGGCGTCATCGGGTTGAACAGGCGATTAATCTTGCGAAGTAAAGCTGTCGAGGCGGTGATTACCGCGGCCTTTCAAAGATTAGGCGTCAAAGGTGTGGCCGTTTCGCCACACGACATCGCGCCGTGGCTGACCGATTGGCGGGGCCGCTTCACCGGGGCAGCAGCGGCCATCCTGTCTCCGGCGAATACCGACGAAGTGGCGGCAGTTGTCGCGCTGGCGGCGGAACACGGCGTCCCGTTGGTACCGCAAGGCGGCAACACCGGCATGGTCGGCGGGGCAACGCCGCCCGAGGACGGCTCGGCTTTGCTCTTGTCGTTGCGGCGGATGAATCGCATTCGTGTCATCGACACGGCGGCTGGTTTTGCCGTCGTCGATGCCGGGGTCGTGCTCCAGACGCTTCATGAAGCCGTCGCGGCGCACGCGTTGCGGTTTCCTCTGACGCTCGGCGCCCGCGGCTCTGCGACCATCGGCGGACTGGTTTCCACCAATGCAGGCGGGTCTCAGGTTTTGCGCTTTGGAACCATGCGGTCGCTGGTCGCGGGCCTCGAGGCGGTCATGCCTGATGGGGGTATCTGGCGCGGGCTTGATGTGCTCAAGAAAGATAACCGCGGCTATGATCTCAATCAGCTGCTGATCGGCGCAGAGGGCACTTTGGGCGTGATAACGGCCGCTACACTGAAACTGGTTCCGGCGGTCGGCGATCGCGCGGTCGCCTGGATTTCGGTCGAGTCGCCGCAGGTCGCCTTGACGCTACTGCGTCGTTTTGAGCGCGTGACGCGCGGCGTCGAGGGGTTCGAGATCGTGCCGGCGGATACCTTGGCTCTTGTGCTTTTGCATGTACCGGGCGCGCGCTCTCCCCTGGCCGAACGGCATCCGTGGCACGTCCTTGTCGAGCTCGTCGCCGAGCGCGATGCTGTTACTGAGCTCGAACCATTGATCGCCTCGGCGTTCGAAGCAGGGCTCATCCGCGACGCGACCATTGCCGCCAACGAGACACAGGCCAACGCCTTTTGGCATTTGCGAAATTCTATTTCGGAGGCGGAGCGCGCGGCTGGTCCTGCAATGCAGCATGATATTTCGGTCCCCGTCGATGCGATGCCAAGCTTCATGATCGACGCGGCGCGCGAAGTCGAAGCTGCCTTTCCGGGAACGGTTGCCAGCGCGTTCGGTCATCTCGGCGACGGAAATGTCCATTTCCACGTTCGCGCCCCTGCCGGCACAGATGCCGATGCGTGGCGTCGGGATGTCGGATACGCGGCAAGTCGTCTCGTCCACGATCTCGTTGACGCGGCGGGCGGCTCGATCTCTGCCGAACACGGCATCGGGCAGATGAAGCGCCAAGAGCTGGCGCGCCTTTCCGATCCTGTGCGCATGGCGGTGCTGCGCTCGATCAAGGGCGCGCTCGATCCTCGTGGCATCATGAACCCCGGCAAGCTGCTCTGACCTTGCGCCCGCGCGCGGTCCGCCATAGGGCAGCGCGCAACTTTATACCCCATCCTGTCGGAGAGAAAATGATGGCCAGCCAGGCCCCCCAGAACGCTAATTTACCGCTCCTGTTTAAAGAGCTGATTCCCTTGTCGTCGATCGATCATGCCGACTGGAAAGTCGCCGAAATGAGCGACGTCAAATTTCTGGCTGATCAACACGCGATCCCGGTGACGGTCGATGAGTTTGCGATGGTCCAGCGCCATTTTCCCATCATCTTTTCGGCGGGCGATAACCCGGTTCCGCTGGCGTTGATGGGCCTGAACGAAGGTGTAAATACCTTCGTCGATGCGGACGGCAAGATCACCGACAGTGTATATTTACCCGCCTATGTCCGGCGCTATCCATTCCTGCTCGCAAAGCTGCGGCCCGATGCCGAGGAGCTCTCTTTGTGCTTTGATCCGACGAGCACGGTAATCGGCAAGTTCGAGAGCGGCGAAGCGCTGTTTGAGGGTGGTCAACCGACAGCCGCGATTACCCGCATCTTGGGATTCTGTGAAGAGTTTGAACAATCCGGGATTAAGACCGGTCAGTTCATGGCCGAACTTGCCGAGCACAAATTGCTTATGGAAGGCGAGGTGTCCATTCAGACTGAAACCGACAGCCCGCCCTTCATCTACCGCGGGTTCCAGATGGTCGACGAGCAGAAGTTGCGTGATTTACGCGGCGATGTGGTGCGCAAGATGATGCAGTCGGGCATGCTCCCCTTGGTCCACGCGCATTTATTCTCTCTGCAACTGATGCGTGATATCTTTGGTCGCCAGATGACGCAGGGCAAAATGCCCGCCCAGGTGGCCGCGTAACCTCATAATATTGCACTGCCGCAATACGCATGGTCTTGAAGTCTCGATTGCTGGGGCCTATCTTTGCTACGACTGCTGGCGCGTCCCCCCTTTCGCGCCCGGTTGGCACGCCTCGGACTTTGTCCAGCTGCGTGTCTCCTCCCTGAACCTGGCCACCATGTGCGAAAGCACATGGTGGCGCTTTATTCGGCGGCGATGGGCCAGCGCCGTAGACACGCCGTGCGTTGGGACACGACGTCGGCGAGGTCGGCGATAATTCCGGCAATCCGGGCTGCGCCTTCGCCGGGCAAATCGAGTTTGGTATCAAGATAGAGCCGCCGGTCAATTTCGATCTGCAGGCCGTGGATCCCCGCCTTTGGTCGCGTGTGGCGTTCGAGAATATATCCGCCGGCATAAGGCTGATTGTGGCTGACGCGCAGCCCATGCGCCGACAGTAGTTCGCTTGCGCATGTCGCAAGAACGGGGTCAGCGGCACGCCCGTAAAGATCGCCGATCACGACATCGGCGGGGTGTTCGCCCGGCAGCGATGGCATCGAATGCACATCGAGTAAGACCGCAAAACCGTGGCACGCGTGCGCGGCATCCAGCGCATCATCGAGCGCTCGGTGAAACGGTCGATGAAATTTGGCAATTCGTGCGGTAAGGTCGCTTGCGGACAGACGGACCTTCCATAACTGGCCGACAGCGCCGAGTCGGTCAGGCACCAGGCCAAGACCGCTCCGGGCGCGTGCCGACGGGCGAGCGGCCAAGATGCTCCGACCGCTTACCGTGGCCGCTTCGAAGTCGGTCTCTGCGCGGTTGAGATCGACGATCAGGCGCGGGACTCGGGCAACAAGGGTCGTGTAACCCCGAGCGATCGCTTGACCGACCAATGCATCGGCATAACGATCCTCAAGCGGTCTTGTTTTTGCTATCGGCACATTCAAGGCATCTGCCGCCCAGTCGGGATACTCCCGACCGGCGTGGGGCACAGACAGGCACACTGACCGTTGCGCCTTGGTGGTCGGACCGGCGTTATGGTGCTCGAAAATTCTTTTCACCGTTGCGAGCCTATCGCGTCATTTGGTTGGGCGCACTGGAAAATCTTAACTTGGAAGCGCATAAAAGCATTCGGATCGGCGGTTGGCGTCGACGGGACACCGAGGCAAGCGATGATTCGGATATTGTTGGCCGAAGATGACGAAGCGATGCGCGTCTACTTGGCGCGTGCGCTGGAGAGGTCGGGCTATGCCGTTGAGTCGGTTGATCGGGGGACGGCTGCCCTTGAAAAAGTTGTGGCGGGCGAGTTGTTCGACCTGCTGCTGACCGATATTGTCATGCCTGAAATGGACGGGATCGAGTTGGCCCAGAAAGTTTCGATCCTCGTGCCTGAGATGCGCGTTATGTTCATCACCGGTTTTTCGGCAGTGACGCTGCGGGCGGGTCAGACGTTGCCGCAGGCCAAAGTCCTGTCCAAGCCATTCCACCTTCGCGACCTCGTCCTCGAGATCAACCGCATGTTTGCCGGGGCTAACGCCGACTCGCTTTAGGGGGTGTCGCTTTAGGCGGTTGCGTACCCGCATCGACGACGCTAGGGGACGCCGCCTAACCCCCCGTGTGGGCGTGTAGCTCAGTGGTAGAGCACTGTGTTGACATCGCAGGGGTCGCAAGTTCAATCCTTGCCACGCCCACCACACAAATCAATGCCTTAGCATATTCCCCCACAGGGGGCGTCCGGTACGTGTGTACCGGTTACCAGTCCAAAGCGTCGGCGGCATCCTTCATAAATGAAGGCGTGTACCGAGCGTAGATGCGCTCGGTGGTCTCGGTTCTTCGGTGGCCAAGGTATCCGTGGGAAAAATGGGGGGTGTTTCTTCACCCCTCGCAGCGCGAGATTGTCGAGCGCCGCTATGCTGGCACAGCGCGCGTGGCGTGTTCGGCTGGTACGGGCAAAACCGTTGTCGCGCTGCACCGCGCCGTGCGGCTGGCACGGGAGACCCCAGCGGCGCGGATTTTGTTGGCGAGCTTTTCTCAGCCGCTCGCTGACGCGCTGACTGCGAAGGTATCGGTGCTTGCGCCCGATACCGGCACCATCGTTCCGCGTATCACGACCGCCTCGTTTCAGGGCATCGCCGATCAGTTGCATCAGCTCGAATTTGGCGTGCGTCCCCGGATTGCATCGGAGACGCTGCTTCGCGACCGGATCATGGCTGCGGCTTCCGCCGCCGATGTGAAGGGATTTTCGGATCGCTTTCTGCTTTCCGAATGGGTCAACGTCGTTGACGCCTGGAGCATCGGGACGCTCGATGATTATGTCGCCGTGCAACGCATGGGGCGCAAGAGCAGGCTCGGCCCCAAGCAGCGCGAACGGCTGTGGCCGATCTTTGCTGCGGTGCGCGCGGCGTTGCAGGCCGAGCGATACACGACCTGGGCAGCGGTTTTCTCCCTGCTTGCGGCGCGTTTTGCGGGCAAATCCACAAAGCCGTTCGATCATATCGTGATCGACGAGGCGCAAGACCTTGGCCCATCCGAACTCCGCTTCTTCGCCGCAATCGCTCCAGATCATGCCGATGCCTTGTTTCTCGCAGGGGATCTTGGGCAGCGAATCTTCCAGCATCCGTACTCATGGAAGAGCCTTGGCGTCGATGTGCGCGGACGGTCTTTCACCCTCAAAGTCTGTTACCGCACCTCGCAACAAATCCGCCAATCCGCCGACCGACTGTTACCCTTCGTTTTGCGCGATGTTGACGGCATCGAGGATGAACGGCGCGGCACGATTTCGGTGTTTGATGGGCCGGAGCCGGCAGTTGTGGTTTCCGTATCGCAAGCTGACGAAATCGCTGCGGTTCGCGCTTTTGTTGAAGCGGCCATCGCCGACGGCATTTTGCCAACGGAGATCGGTATCTTCGTCCGAACACCTGGATTGGTCGATCGCGCCAAATCCAGTGTTGCGGGAATTGCCGGAGCCGACGACATGACAGTCAACGTCATGCATCTTGCGAAAGGTCTGGAATTTCGGGCGGTCGTAGTGATGGCCTGCGACGAGGGTGTTTTGCCACTCGATGCGCGGATCGAAGACGCTGCCGACGACGCCGAAATGGACGACATCTATGAAACCGAGCGCCGTCTCCTTTATGTCGCCTGCACCCGTGCACGGGATCGTTTGATAGTTTCCGGTGTTGAACCGGCTTCGGAGTATCTGACTGATCTGATGGCCAAGTAATAGTCTTTGTCAACGGAAGAGGTTGTTCGGGAGTGGCCATCGCCTCGTCCGTGCACCGCAAAGTGTTTCACCCAATTTTCCGTAGAAAGCATTAGGAATGGGCGCTGACTTCCCGCATCGCATCTTGCAAAGTCATCGCATCAATGTCTTTGGATTGGCTTGACGAATGCGACCCGCCGAGCACGACCACACGACGTTCGGCACCGACAGCTTCAGCAGCGGCATGAAACCCAGCCCGCACATCGGGATCGGAACCCAGCTTGATTTCGATGGCCCAACGGCGTTTCCCCTCGAACTCCAGAACAAGATCAATTTCTTTCTGATTTTCATCTCTATAGAAAAAGGCTGCATCGTCACGGCCTCGCGCCACGACCAGAGTTTCGATCACGAAACCCTCCCAGCTTTTACCAGCCAGAGGGTCGGCAATCAGCGCCTCATGGGTCGATAGTCCGAGCAACGCGTGCAACAGCCCGCTGTCGCGAACATAGGCGCGCGGGTTCCTTGTGTGGCGCTTTTCGATATTGGAGAACCACGGCTTGAGAAGCCGCAGCAGATGCAATCGTTCGAGACATCGAATGTATCGTTCCGCTGTTTCAGCCTTTACCTGCATCGCACCGAAGCCGCCGGAATGAAATGGCTGCCCTTGGTTGCGAGCAATAGCGTTCCAGAACTCCCCGATCTTGTCGCTACCAGCCGCTACGTCGAAAGCAGGAATGTCGTGTTCTATGTAGGAACGAACAAAGTCCTGACGCCTCTGGATACTGACCTGATCGTCCTCGTCGAAATATGCCAGCGGCCACCCACCGCGCAGCCAAAGCCGCGTGGTGTCCTGGTCTCCCGAAAGTTCTACGGTAGCGACTTCTGAGACAGTTCCGATTTCGCTTGCTGCTGCAAGGTCTGGCTTTGCCGTTTCTATTTCACCCAACTGAAACGCAGTGAGATCGGCAAACGCATAGCGGCCTCCAAGACTCTCGGCGGCAAGTCGTTGGAGAAACGCCGACGCAGAACCAAGAAGGAGTATCTTTGGCGCGATATGGTCAGGCGGTCGAGGCTGATCTAGCCAGTGGCGCAAATTTGGGAAAAGTTCCGGGCGGGCCTGGGCCTCGTCGAGGACGATGAGACGTCCCGCATTTTCGTCGAGATAGGTGCCGAGATTAGCAACCACATGATCTGCCGCGCCGCTTGCAAGGTCGAGATACTGACCGTGTGGGCCGCTATCCTTAATGAGCCCCCGCGAGAGATAAGTCTTGCCGACTTGGCGCGGTCCCAGAAGGACGACACAGTCAACCGATTCGAATTTTTTGCGTATCTGGTCGGATAAATCCCTGACGATATCGCGCTTCATTTTTTAGAGGCTTTTATCGGTCTGGTGCAATCTAGGACCATGATCGCGATGTCGCTGTCTCGGCCTGCTGGTAGCAATGCTTGCAGCATCGTTTCCAACTCCTGCGGTGTTGTTGGCGCAGGCTGGCCTTCCGGGTGTCGCGGAATCCGATGGCCACCGGCGACATTGGGGCCAAACCAGAAAACGACATAAATACCCTTCCCGTCTGCCGCATGATCGCTGGCGTACAGCGCATCCAGTTGCGACGAGGCTGCGTTCCATAGCTCCCTGTGCCATTGCCGTTTGGCTTCGAGTGGGACGCGAAAATGTCCATATGAAAAGGCCGCATCACATCGCTTCGCTTGCGGTGCGGCTACTTCCGGCAGAAAGGTGATGGTGTAGGGAAGCGTACCAAGCGCGATGAGCATCTGGTCACGGCAGGCATTTTCCTCACGAGGAGCGCCAGCGTCGTCGTAGAAATTGTTCACCGGATTAGTCGGATCGCCGCGCAATCGTCCATTCAGTTCGGCCATTACATCCAAGACAATAGCTTGAACGTCCGCGGCCGATTGCGGCGCTCGATCAGCCAATATCGCGCGAAGTTCCTGGATGGATGGCGGCTGGAAGTGGGCTTCGACACGAATGCGTCGCTGGTTGGCGATCGCGGATCGCAGACTGATAGCATACCGCCCCGCGACTTCGGAACGCAGATCGGTCAACGCCGCCACTGCGTGATCAGAGGGATCGTCGCCAAGGCGTCCAATCGCCCAATTCAGGAGATCGGTAGCGTCCCAGGGGTTTTTGTCGCCAGAGGTTACGCCGCCGGGCCGCTCACAATAGGGCCAGAATGGCGTGAAAGTCCGAACCAGATATGCAAGCTGGGCAGGCGTAGCCATCAAGTCTTCTGGGTCGCCATTGAAACGCTGGTAGAACCACCGGCTGAAAGACCAAAGAAGTGTGCGATTGTCGGACGAGACGCTGGGGGAGGTAGAGGAAATTGCTGGGAAATCCACCGTATATTCCACGGCCAACCAAATGCTCCGGCGTTCGTCATCCAGGTCCGAAGCCGCGCGACGGCTTGCCAGAATTTGTTTCAATTGCGTCGTGGCATAGTCACGCTCGAATTCAGGCGCACGGATGAGGCAATCGACGAGTTCACTTTCGGTTTCGGCCGGTAAGTCTGGATATGCGACAAGCCATTCGGCAGCGAGTCTGGTTGATAACGAGCGATATTCGGTCGACCGCGCGAGTGCGTAGAGTCCATCGACATGGGTGAGCTTCGCGCGAAGCTGAGGCTCGAATTTGGTTCGGAGGTGAATTTCGAAATCGTGCGGACTTTTCATCAGTTCCGCTTCCAGCGCTTCCCCCAATCCTTTGAGGCCGGAATTTTCATCGAAATATGAATGCTGGACGCCCATCGTAATGGCGGAGATCAGCTCGGGCTTAAGGCCATCGAACCCTCTTCCAGACAAATGGCGCTCGGCTGCACCCGCGATCATCGCATGGATGAAGTTCCAGACTTTCGATTGGGCATAGCTTTCGGCAATCTGGGTTGCGTTTGGCAGGTCATCGCGATGCAGGACACTCTCGAACCCCTCGAAAACGGCACTCGCCAAATCTTCGCCCAGCCATTCGATGACTCGATCACCGGGAAGGCCTTCGCGTTCAAGATCGCGAAATCGACCCAAATAGGCGAGTGAGGAGTTATACATCCAGCCCAGTTCGCCGGCCTTCACGGCATCGATATTTTCAGCGAACGCCGCGCGGCTTTTGACAAATTCCGCTACCCGTTTCTTATCCGCTTTCCGCTGACGTTGCAGTTGCCGACGCTCCCAATCAGGCATCTTCTTGCTAGGCTTGGCACGAAGGAATTTCAGCAACTCCGCGTCCCCTAGCGCGTAGGGTCTCGCAAGATTTTTGATGTCTTCTCTAATCCCTTCCGGTCCGCGAAAATTGGCGACCATCCACATCCAGTCATCGCGATCACCGGGCGCGTTGTGCCTGACCAACTCGCCAAGATAGAAAACCACATCTTCGTTCGTGAGCTGCAACCCCGATGAGAAATGGGGTAAGTGGAATTGCCAGCGGTGGAACTCCAGATGCACGTTCCGTTCCATTCTAGCGAGCTGCTGAACCTCACGCCGTAGTGTGTCATTATCTACGAGTAGGGCGGCAATGGCAGGCTGATGGTCGCGCCCTTGAGGCTGGCGACCGATAGCGCGAAGCCAAGCCCAGAGCCTCGATGCGGTGATGGTTTCGGGTTGCACTTGGAGCAACCGCTCGATCAACGAATTTGCAAAATCCGCGATCTCATGGCGCGCTTCCCACTGATCTTGGGACCAGACATTTGCCGGATCGTAGTGCGGCAGCATTAGTTCGGAGATTGCGTCCACGACTGCTGCCAAGCGATCATCGGGAACGGATTCTCCCATTCGGTAGAGCGATCCGATCGAGCGGGTACGATGATTTTGTTTTCCTGCGAGATTGAATCCCGCTCGCGCGATCACGACGCTGGCAACCAGTTTATCGTCGAAATGGTCGATGCCGACATTCGTAACGACGGCTGCGGCAAGCTCTGCGGAGGCCTCGCTATCTTGTTCAACGAATGCGCAGGCCTGGGTTGGCCAGTCGATGTTAGTGTGATCAAGTGCAGCGAGCGCTTTGATAGCGTCGATACGGACATCGCGGTGCGCCTTCGTATCCAGCATCAACCCTTGAATCTCATTCTTGAGAGTTTTGGCGACGGACGTGGATCTGATCGTTTCGAGCAGCAAGGTCTTCAGTTGCGGCCCAACATCATGGTCGGTCAAAAGCGCTGACAGGTCTGGTTGAAGCTCTAGCTGAACGAGTCCATTTGCCTTTACTGGCCGCCAGTCTCCGGCCCGGAAATACGGGTCATTCTGTTCACGTCTGTGCAGTGAACTCAGCATTTGGCGCCCTTGTTCGGGGCTGAGTCCAGCAGCGTCACCGTAGCGAAGCACACCGAATGGATCGGTCGCTATGACCTGCGGTGCCAGTGAAGTGCTGAAATAGGCCAGCCAGGCATGAAGACCACGGAGCGAAGCGGGCACGCCGCCTTCGGCGCTTATCGCGCCGAGCAGCCGCGCAGCAGTCCGTCGGCTTTGCTGATTTTGATCGACCAGGCGGCTCAGCCAGCGCGCGCCCAGATATTCAGCGATCGTCTTGTGGAGCGGGACCATTCTGTCCGCATCATGTTCTGCGGCTTTGAACAGATTACTCTGCATGGCAGCTAGCAGCGCCGCTCCGCCCGGTAGCGCGATAACATCTGTATGGTGCAGATCACGCGGATCAACCGTACCCGGCGCTGCGCGTGAAATCGCGTCCTTGCCGGTTATCAGCCATATCGCCATCGCTGCGCCTGCCGCATCCAGCGCCTCGTCTTCCGGAAGGTTGGCGAGCGGAGAATTGCGATGCTCGTCATTATGTTCTTGCCGCAGTTGACGAACGGCAAGTGCGTAGAGCTGTGATCGCGATCCGGGAATCTCGTCCAGTTTTGATAGCAATTTCAGGAAAAGCGGTATGGCGTAGAGGTCTGAAAGGCCCTGATCGCCCAGCACCGCGATTATACGGTCGGCCTCTGAGCCGTCCTTATGCTTGGCAAGATATGCTGCCGCATCGTGCGGACCAATCGGCTCGAACCACATCTCGATCGCCGATTTTTGATAGTCGTCAGCAATTTCCCTGTTTGCCGACGCGCCCTGCCACTCAGCCGACCGGCATGACAGAACGAAACGGGGGCGACCCAGCTCCGCCAGTTTCTTCAGGACATTATGCAGGGGATCACCTTCGGCTTTTGCCGCGACTTCATCGAGAGCGTCGATGA
>JANXSN010000028.1 GCA_025352685.1 Sphingomonadales bacterium | reverse complement strand
GCCGTGGATCACGACGAATTCGTCGCGGACATCGAAGGGGACGATGCTCTCGCTGCCGTCTGGATTGACGGCAAAGAAGGCGGGAAGCTCTTGTCTGTTCGGGAAACGCAGCGCTGTGAACTGGCCGTTGTCGGTTATTTCGGAGGGCTGGATCGCCGATGATCCTTGCACGGTATATTTGAGATTCCGCCTGCCTTCGAGAACACCCAGATCGAGCGCCGAGCGGATCGCACCCGACTGGAGCGCGACGGCTCGCGAATAGGCGGCCTGGGTCGCGGCAGCCTGGGCGGCGGCGGCCTCTTCGCGCGGATAGCGGAAAGCGACTTTGAAGAAAGTATCAGGGGTCCGCGCTCCAATGCCGCCGCGCCGCGCGGTCAGCTCGAACGTATAGTTTCGAATGCCCGCACCCGAACGGGTCATTACGATCAGGTTGGTCGCACCCGCCAGTTCGCGCGGCTTGATGAACAGCGAATTCTCGGCCGGGGCGACTTCCCATGACACGGTATCGCCAAGCGCCACATGCTCAACGCGCTCGCCTGCTGAAAAGACAATTTGCGTTGCCGACCGGAACACGCCGACGATACGAAATACTTGGCCTTCGCTATAGATGACTTCGCGGATACGGCTGTCTTGCGCGGTCGGGCGTGGGTTCTCGTCTGCAAGCGCGGGGCTGGCAGCGATCATCATGGCGATAGCCGCAATGCAGTGTGCTGCTTTCACGGTGTCACCTCCAGATCGGCGCGGTAAGTCTGCACTTCCAGTCCCAGCGGGTTTTTGAAGCGTTGCTGTTCGGTCGTCGGCGTGTCCGTGGTGTCATAGGTCACGGTTGCGATAGCCGGGGTGTCCGTCACAACCGCGCCGTGCTGGAGTGTCTTGGTGAAGCGGATTTGCGCGACGTTGTTTGAAACGAAAGTCACGGACTTGATCGCGATGAACACCGTATCGAGATCGGTGAAAACGCTCTGCGGCGACTTGGGATTGTCATGTGCGTAGAAGACCGTCCAGCGCGCTTGCTCGTCGCGCGACGACATTGCCAGCACGCCCTCGAAGAACTCTTTGCGCGCTTGCGGAATCCAGCCCTCGCGGTTGCGGACATAATCGGCGAGAAAATATTTGGCGACCGCCTCGTTATAGGTGATCGGCTGGTTGCCAGACATCGACGCGGTAATCTCGCTTGCGCCGGTCGCCTTATCCACCGTGATGACATAGGGTGCGACGGTCTTGAGGGGGGTCAGCATCGCAACCGCTGCCACGCCGGTTATGGCAAGCCCGCTCGCCACACCGGCAACGATCCATGCCAGCCGCTTTGAGCGGTTGGCGCTAAGCAAACGGTCGCGATCCCAGCTTGCGGCTTCGGCAAAATAGGCTTTGAGATCATCCCCATCGGTGACGCCGCCAGCCATCGCTCAGCAACTCTGATAGGTGGTCTGGAGCTGCGCGGAACTGATCGGTGGCACTTGCGGGGAGGCCTTATCTCCCACTTCGGCGGGTTTTGACGGCTTCGGCGGTGCCGGCGCTTTTCCGGGGAACAGCTCTACACCGGGGTTGCCCGGCGTCTGGCCTGCGTGCGTTGACGTGCCGGTCTGCGGATCGACCGTCGGCAATATTGAGCCGTAAGGGTTGGCCGGGCGGCGATGGTGTCCATCGCACCGTGCCAGCTTGGGCGACTTTGGTGCGGCGGTGATCGCATTGGTGGGCATGGCGATCGCCAACACCATTACCAGACCCATGATGTCTTTACGCATACTCTGCTCCCTCACATTGCCCCGCGACTGACTGAACCCGATGTCCGCATCCGCGCGATGCCGCGCGCGAAGCCGCGTTCGATGGCGCGGCTGGTCGCCTGCGCACCGCTTGCGCCGCGCCCGACCACAAACCCGCCTGCTGCTGCAATTGCCGACGCAAACTGGTTCGCAAGGGCAGGGCCGCCGCCCCCAAGCGAAGCGGCGAGCATCGGGATTTGCAGGAAAAAGAAGAAGCCGAGCGCGTAAAAGGCCAACGCCTTGATCGCGGCCATGCCTATCTCGTCATTCTCCGAGATAGTGGCGATGATCGTATCGCCAGTCTGGGTCAGAAACAGCGTCAGCACGAGCGCGAAGACAATCAGCATCAGATAGTTGATGCACGCTCCGAGCCAGGCGAAGAAATAGCCGCGCGTGGACTCGAACAGGAGGGCCGCAACAAACAGCGGCCCGACCACGGCGAGTAGGGCCAGGGCGAACAGTCCGAACGCGCTGATGACAAAGCCGATGGCGGCGCAGAGCAGGGTGGCGACGATGACCATCACCACGAGAAAGCCCGAAAAGACCGCATAGCCAATGTCGGGCAGCGTGCCTTGGGTCTGCTGATAAGTGGCGGCGATCTTGCGCATCGTGTTGGCGGTTTCAAAGCCGGTGCCGGCCAGCTTG
>JANXSN010000015.1 GCA_025352685.1 Sphingomonadales bacterium | reverse complement strand
AATAAATGCGGGGTTTGCAACCTGGGCCTGTGAGCGAAGTCCTAACACTGCGCGCGTTGATTGACCCGGATGGTGCCGATCGGCGGCAGGCTGGGCCGGTCGACCCCATCCTCCGGCATTGAATTTTTTAGCAATTAACTGAAATGCTGAAAATGCCTCGATGTGAACCGCACCGGGATTGTCGGAGGCTCCAACTCCTGAAAAGGCGGAGCCGTTATGAGCAAGACAACCAACAAGTTTTCACCTGAAGTGCGTGCCCGAGCGGTGCGGATGATATTGGACCATCAGGGCGATTATCCGTCACGCTGGTCGGCAGTGGTTTCGATCGCGGAGAAGATTGGCTGCGTGCCGCAGACGCTTCACGAGTGGGTGAAGAAGGCTGAGGTCGACAGCGGCAAGCGCGGTGGCATTCCGACGGATACGGCCGACAAGCTCAAGGCGCTCGAACGCGAGAACCGCGAGCTGCGCCAGGCCAATGAGATTCTGCGCAAGGCGAGCGCATATTTTGCGCAGGCGGAGCTCGACCGCCCGTTCAAGCGATGATTACGTTTATCGACGATAACCGTGAGCTTCATGGGGTCGAGCCGATCAGCAACGTTCTGCCGATCGCCCCATCCACTTATCACAAGCATATCGCGCAGCGACAAGATCCATTGCGCCTGTCGGCGCGGGCGCGGCGCGATATCGCTCTCAAGCCCGAGATAGCGCGCGTCTTCGCCGAGAACTTCGCGGTTTACGGCGTCCGCAAGGTCTGGCGACAGATGATGCGCGAAGGGTTCGACATTGCCCGCTGCACCGTCGAGCGGCTGATGCGTGATATGGGTTTGCGGGGGGTCATCCGGGGCAAGCCGGTGCGCACCACGTTTGGCGACAAAGCGGCACCTTGTCCGCTGGATCACGTCAACCGTCAGTTCCATGCACCAGCGCCCAACAGGCTGTGGGTCTCGGACTTTACCTACGTCTCGACGTGGGGCGGCTTCGTTTATGTCGCGTTCGTGATCGACGTTTACGCCCGCTATATCGTTGGCTGGCGGGTCAGCCGGACGGCGCATACCAGCTTCGTCCTCGATGCCCTGGAGCAGGCTTTACACGATCGCCGACCGACGCAGGGCGGCGGTCTCATTCATCACAGCGACCGCGGATCGCAATACGTCTCCATAAAGTACAGCGAACGCCTTGCCGAAGCCGGAATCGAGCCATCGGTCGGGAGTGTTGGCGACAGCTATGACAACGCTTTGGCCGAGACGATCAATGGCCTTTACAAGGCCGAGGTTATTCATCGGCGAGGACCGTGGCGATCGTTTGAAGCTGTCGAGTTTGCCACGTTGGAGTGGGTCGACTGGTTCAACCACCGCCGACTGCTTGAACCCATCGGCAACATTCCACCTGCTGAAGCCGAACAACGCTACTACGCCATGCTGGACGAAATCCCCATGGCCGCGTAACTTAAACCAAATGGCCTCCGGCGTTCCCGGGGCGGTTCACTTATCATCGCTCCGCAATCGCCGCACTCGCTATTTGGGCGAGGGGTGATGGCGTCTGGGAATTGGTGCAGCGCGCATCGATCAGTAGGAAACGGGGTCTTTGTTGCCTGCATTGGAACGAAAGCGAGTGGTTGATGAGCGCTTGCGGAACTGCATCTCGGTCCAACTAACAGATAACGATTCGAACAAAGCGATCTACAATCGTTACGATGCGCGAGCCTGGTGCGGGATGGACAAAACCGCCACGGCCCTTTCGGTTTGAAATGGAGCGGCATTAATATCGCTGGTGTTGTTCTAAGCCGATATTACGCTCACCGGTCAGGAGGCTCAATGATCTACATTGTTTTGAATGCAACCGCGATATTGGTGGCAACGTTGGCAGGATTGGCGTTTGGTGCGCTTTATTACGGGATCGCACGGCGTGGGCGCGCGGGTGCCAACAGTGTCCGTGGAGCCCTCGTCACAGCTTTCGTTGCCGAGATATGGCTTTGTGCGATCCTTGCTGGCGCACTGATCCTGGCACCACCCAAAGGAAGCGTGTGGACGATGACGCTCGGCAGCGCGTTTGTGATCTGGATCGGTTTTGTCGTGCCGACTTTGGTCGCCTCGTATCGCTATCGCGCGATTACGATGTACGCAGCACTGGTAGAGTGTTGCCACTGGTTGGGCGTGATGCTGATCCAGGCCGTCGTGCTACGTCTGATCGGCCTAGTCCCGCCGCCGGTTTGAGAGACGTTGGATTGCTTGCATCTATGATCCTGGGCGCTCGCTTATTTAGGTTCGTCGTCGCACTGCACTGTCCGAAAGTCGAGCAACGGCATGAGCAGTTTTTCGCCCCCGAGGACTGATATGGCGCTCGCATTGCGGAATGCTATGTGGATCGACAAAAGCGTGACCACGGCGCGACACGTAAGCCGCGAACACCCCGATCTGGCAGTTGGTCATCGTACCCGCCGAGCCGGTGTACTGACGACCCACTCCGCACGACGCCTTGCCCTGCTTCAGGAACCCGGTCTCGTGGATGACCAGCACCGCATCGTCGGCACCGAGCGTCTCGACCACATAGTCGCACGCGATGTCGCAAAGCACGTCCGCATCCCGCCGGCCACGGCCAAGAATCGCCTGTTGCCGCCAGGGGCCAGGATTGCCCGCCGCCTCAGCACGCATCCAGCCAGTCTTGCGCCGCTCGTCGCCCAGCAACCCGTCCAGGAACAGCCCCGCCGATGCGGCCACGCGGTCTTGCGTGAACAGTCCCCGCACCCCCGCCTTCACCTCCCTGAGCGACGACGCCCAAAGCTCCAGCGTCGTCTCAATCGATGCGCCCGCCATCCACGATCTCCCAACCATGGTAAGGCATTGACTCGGAGTTTCAGGTGAAGCGCAACTGTAGCGCTAGTTGGACCGGCCGGAACGTCTGGTTCCGACCATGGTCGGCATGAAGTTGCTGCGCAGTCATCTGCTTGCCTCATCGACGAGCACCCCTCCGGTCAGATCATTCTGGTCAAGCCGCTGCATTTTCGGTCAAGCGCTTGCCCGCCGTTTCCGGCAGGCTTAGTAGCGCCACTACCAGTGCGACGACCGTCATGACAAACGGATACCAGAACCCCGTCATGATGTTGCCGGTCGTCGCGACGATGGCCTGCACAATAAACGGCATGAACCCTACAAATATCCCGACGCCAAAATTGTACGAGGTGGCAAGCGAGGAATAACGGGTCCTTGCCGGGAACAGTTCGACCATCCATGCGCCCATCGGCCCATAGGCCAGCACCCCCGGCAGCGCGATGACCAGCATGGCCAGCACGATGATGGCCAAATTGCGCGGCGGCGGGGTGACCGGATCGAGCGTGTAGCCCGCCGCCTTGAGCGCAGGCGCCAGCCGCGCCGGGTCGGTCGGCGCCCCGCCGATCGACACGATGGGCGGCGTTCCGGCGGGTGCGGCCTGCTTGGTATAGGGCACGCCGATCCGGGTCAGCGTATCGAGCACGGTGCCGCAGGCGCTGGCCTGGCCATGTTGGGCAAAAGGGTTGAACGCACAATCGGGCCCCGTAACAACCACCGGGTGCTGCCTGGCCGCGCGCGCCAGTGCGGGGTTGGCCTGATCTGCAATCAGATGGAACATCGGAAACAGCACCACCAGCAACATGATATAGCCTGCAAGCACCACCGGCTTGCGCCCCACCCGGTCTGATAGCCAGCCCGCCAGCACATTGCCCATAGCCAGGCTGGCCAGCACGCCGATCAGCAGCACGCGGGTGACCACGGGATCGACATGAACCGAGACTTGCAGGAAATTGAGCAGCTGGATCATGCCGGTATAGCCCGCAATCGCTTGCCCCACCGCGCCGCCGAGCATAACTGCGAGCAGGCGGCGCACCCGCGCCGGCGTGGCGAACGCCTCGCGCAGTGGCTGCCGGGAGACTTCGCCAGCCTCCCGCATCATGGCGAATACCGGGCTTTCCGAAAGCTTGAGCCGCATCCAAAGCGACACGGCCAACAACACCAGCGAGAGGAGGAACGGCACGCGCCAGCCCCAGGCTTCCCATGCCGCCGCGCCTACTAGCGTGTTGGTCAGCAGCACCACCAGCAGGCTGAGCGAGAACCCGCTCGTCGCGCCGATCTGGATGAACCCGGTGTAAAAGCCGCGCTTTTTGACCGAAACATGCTCGGCGACATAGATCACCGCGCCGCCATATTCGCCACCGACCGCCAGGCCCTGCAGCGCGCGTAGTAAGACCAGCAGGACTGGCGCGGCGAGGCCCCACTGCGCATAAGTCCCAAGCAGGCCGATCGCGGTCGTGGCGAGCCCCATCAGTGTGATCGTGACGAGGAAGGTGGCTTTGCGACCATAGCGATCGCCGAAGGTGCCGAACAAAGCCGCACCCAACGGACGCACCGCAAAGCCGATGCCGAATGTCGCCAGCGCCAGCAGGAACCCTGCGGCCGGACTGCTGCCGGGAAAAAACATCTTGCCGAATAGCGGGGCGAGCGTGCCGTAGATGTAAAAGTCGTACCATTCGAACGCAGTGCCCGCGGCAGATGCCGCAATCACCAGGCGGAGTTCGGCCCCGTTCGGTTCCTTTTTCGAAACCATGCATCTCTCCTTGGCAGGCAGCATGCCTCGTGATGAGGTGATTGCCAATTGTTTCGGAACCGATTGGCGTTGCGAGCTTCAAGGGCGTGGTGCGCGCAGAGGCATCTCCTTGTGACATGCAAGAGAATTACAGCATGCCTACCACCACCTGTACCCAACGCCTTTTCATGAAAGAAGCACAGATTTTGAGCCGCTCGGACAACCGGTTCGACGACCGGTCCGTCGGCGAACACTGTCGCGTCGCCGGCGCCATTTCCAATGTCGGGCGACCGGGAACGCCCTGTTGGTTCCGAACAGTCGCCAAGGTCCAGCGACCGAGCCATTCAGGATGGGTGTTGCGCAAATTCCACGAACGGGGGGTTGCGGGACATGCTATCGGGTTTCTCTGTGCCCAGGATTGGGCGCGTTGCTGCCTGGCATTCCGTCGTGACTGAGTGAAGCCATCCGACTCTCGGCTTTAAGGAATTAATGCTCTTTGCCGGGCCTCCTGCTGAGCGCGACGTCCAAATGCCCACCTGCGTCGATCAAGGTGACCTCTCCGGTTACGCTGCGCATTACGGGGTCGAGCAGACCAACGATCGGCCCGGCAACGTCCGACGCCATCGTCGCCATCGCCATCGGGACGCTCTCCGCCACTCTTTCGTTCAGCTTAGCAAAGCCTTCGTTGCCCAGCCGCTTCTCGAACCAACCCGTGCCGACGTAACCTGGAGCGACGGCGTTTATACGAATGGCAGGGGCGAGCACACGAGCTAGGCTCTTTGTCATCGTTATTAACGCGCCTTTGGAACAGGCGTACGCAACGGATGACCCCATTCCGAACACGCCAGCGACCGAAGCTACGCTGACGACCGCGCTCATTGGCCCTTCGCGCATTGCAGGCGCACAAGCGCGGATCATCTGGAATGCCGCAACCGTGTTGAGCCGATAAATATCAATAAAGTCTTCGGCATCCAACGCCTCCAGATCCTCGTGATTAGCAAACTTCGTGCGGCCAGAAT
Source organism: Sphingomonadales bacterium (assembly GCA_025352685.1). Lineage (GTDB taxonomy): Bacteria > Pseudomonadota > Alphaproteobacteria > Sphingomonadales > Sphingomonadaceae > Sphingomonas_O. Next base: position 7,860 of record JANXSN010000015.1, on the reverse strand, counting down.
TGTTTACGAGAAAATCCAGCCGACCGAATGTGTCCACCGCCGCCTTGGCAAGCTCGCGACACGCGGTGTCATCGACAATGTCGGCTTGAACGGCGATTGAGCCGTTACCAATCTCAGCAGCAAGCAACTCGGCGTCGTCCTTGCTTGAAGCGTAATTGATTACGCACTTTACTCCGCGCTCAGCGAGACTTCGGACAACCGCCGCCCCAATCCCCGTCCCGCCACCGGTAACAATGGCTACGCCTTCACCCATGCTATTACCGGCGCGGTTAATATTTCGGCCTTTCATGCTGGGATGTAGATCGCACACAGCTTGTTGCCATCGGGATCGCGCATATAAGCCAAATGGATCGTCCCCATCGCAGACTCACGTGGCCCCGGCAGATCTTCGACTGAGGTCCCGCCGTTCGCAATTGCGATATCGTGAAATTGCTGCACCTGGTCAGGCGAGCTGCAAGAAAAAGCCACAGTGCTACCGTTGGCCACAGTCGCGGGTTCATCGTTGATAGGTTCTGTTACGATGAAATTCGTACCAGTCGGATTTCGGTAAAAAAGCCGGGTATGGCCACTGCCTGCCATATTTATCGTCGCTTCGCTCGCCCCAATGGTACCAAGCACAGCATTGTAGAACCGCTTGGATCGCTGAATATCGTTCGATCCAACCATCGTGTGGAACAGCATTTTCATCTCCTAAATATTTTTCAGAGCTAACGGAGGCGGCGCATCCGGGTTAGCGCGATCACCGGGTGGAGTGTCAACCAAGTTCACACGCTCGATAGACGAATGGCCGGTTTTGGCATTGTCCGAGATCGTTCGGAATGACGAGATTTGGGCGCATAGCCGCCGAAAATCTTCCGATTAACCTTTTACGCGGCGCCGTTCGACCAGTGTCTCGTCGATGAATTTGTCGTCATTTCGCAGCCTGGTGGCTTTTACGGAGGCTGAATTACCCCGACGTTGTTGGGCCGTTCAAAGGCATTGCGGGCAGCAATTATTAAGAATGATTAGAACTTCGCCGATCAGGCCGTAGCCGCACTGCCCCACAAGTCATAAGGGTCGAGCCCAAGCGCCCGAAACCGGTCATGGGCCATTTCGTAAAACCGAGGAGTGGCGATATGAAGACGGCTGCGTGCGGCGGCCAGTGGCTCTGCAAGCAAGGACGTGATGGATTGATCGACAAGACGCGGGCAGCCCCGCCCTAGACTCCGCGCTTCGTTGATTGCCTTAAGGATCGGTGCATTGCTGCGGGTTGTGCGCTTTACGTTGAGGCCGCCCAAATAGGCGATGAAGATATTCCCAGGGGCTGGGTTCTGCCCGTAGGCGAAGGCCAGTACGCACTGTTCGCCCAGCGCATCGCGGCCATAGCCCGTCAAAACATGCAGCAGATCATGCGTGTCGCGCAGCCGATTCCCGTACCATTCGATCAGATCGCCGAACCGACGACCTCCTTGAAACCTGTCATATTCAGCAACCAGGCCAGCAGCGCTCAGGCCCTCGCGCTCCATAAAGTCGACATAAGCATGGGCAACGCTGCCGTGCGGCATTGCTCGTAACCGGACGTGGTCATCGAGCAGGTCGGGAAGATAGGGCTCGCTCGCGCGAAGCGCCTCGCCTACCTCGCTGTAGACAAAGGCCCTTGCTTCGTCGACGAAGGCCAGCCGCGGCAGGCACTGAAATATGTGGAAAACCTGCTCGGTATCCTCTTTATCTGCGAGCAGCTTACGAAAGTGATGCAAGGCCCGGAAAGGCCGAAACTTCGGCGTTAGGCGATCGGCGTTGCGAAAAATGGGTTCGGTCATCGAATGCTGCTTTGCTGAGAGACAAACTCTAAATTAAGTTAGCCCACTGGCCTGAGCATTACAAATATCCACTGGCACAGATGGCACTTAAGGGGCAGCGCTTATGCTCCGGGGCGGCGTTGAGCGGCCGGCAGGCGTGCCCCTAGGCCCGCGCCTGTGTGCACACATCGCCAACGGACAGAGCGTTTCAACGAGGTCGCGTCGCCGATGAACTAATGGCGGGTTTTGGGGCTGTCTGGAGCATAATTGAATGACGGATTTTGGGCGTATAGTAGCCCGGCTGGCTGCGCGGCCCAGCAGAGTGGCTGATGGGCCGCCAGGATTAGATTTCCGTCCTCTCCGCGAGTATAAACGCGTCCTCCATGGCCACGCCGAGATATCTGACGGTGTTCTCGATCTTCGTGTGTCCGAGCAGGATTTGTATGGCCCTGAGGTTCCCGGTGGCCCTGTAAATCATTACCGCCTTCGTGCGCCGAAGGGAGTGCGTCCCATATCCAGCGCTTCGCAGGTCGATGGCGGTGACCCACTCATCGACGAGGCGCGCATATTGCCGCGTGCTAGATGGCCCATGTGATCGACCCGGCTTGGGAAAGCATAATCGTCGATCGCGCCGCCACGCCCCTCCAGCCACGCAAGCAGGCTCGCGCGGACACCCGCCGTCAGCTCAAATTGAACAGGTCGGCCCGTCTTCTGTGGGATGACAATCGATCTGTTTTTGATCTCGGCACCGGAGACGATATTGCCGATCTTGATCTTGACCAGGTCGCAGCCACGCAGATTGCTGTCGAGCGCGAGGTCGAAAAGTACCCGATCGCGAAGCCGCTCTTCGCGGTCCAGGAAAAACTGTACCGCCCAGATCTGCTTCTGCGTGAGTGGCCGTTTGGTGCCGACCATCTTATCTGCGTTTCATGCAGGCCGGTTCTGCATGGCGGGGTCGTAGTGTGAATATCCCATCGTTCTTCTCCACGGCCATGATTAGCCACGGAGATGCTCACGCTAATGTCCTTTATCTGGGTTCCAGTCGACCGCGGCCGCTTCCGACGAAAATATTGCCCTCACACAGTCCTAGCATCGCTCCCGAAATCCGAATGGCAGCTTTTCTCTTTGAGAAAGGTTTGGCGACCGTCGGATTTTGGGTGCGGCGGCAGTAGAGGCAGGCTTTCGCTGGCCCAGCGTGGTTGGCCCGCTACTGGTCTCACCGGCGACATTGAATAAGACCTTGGCTGTTCCTGAGAACGGTGATCCGATCAGTGCTGTGAATCAGCGATATGCACAACCAGACCATCAAGCGCATCGGACATTTCAATCTGGCAGCAGAGACGGCTATCCGCGCGCACGCCTTCAGCGAATTCTAGCATATCATGCTCCATTTCGCTCTGCGTGCCGGTCCGCTCGCGCCATTCGTCCGAGACATAGACATGGCAGGTGCCGCACGCGCAATTGCCACCACAATCGCCATCAATCCCGCGGATACTGTTATTAAGCGCGCCCTCCATAACCGAATAGCCGTTAGCAATCTCCACCTGATGTTCGGTACCGTTGGGTTCAATGAACGTGACGTGCGGCATGAAGTCCCCCGAATATTCAGTAATTTGGTAGCTCATTAGAGCACTGGTGGTTCAGCGCGGAATCCGCACGATCATCTGCTCATAGCCCTTAACAAAGGCTGATTGCACCCGTACCGGCGGCTCAATCACCTCGATCATCGGCCAGCGCTTTAGGATTTCTTCCCAGACGATCTTCAGCTGCATTTCGGCCAGACGATTGCCAACGCAGCGATGGATGCCGAACCCGAACGACAGATGCTGACGCGGGCGGGCGCGATCGATGATGAACGCATCCGCATTTTCAATCTCGGTTTCGTCGCGATTGCCCGAGACGTACCACATCACGACGCGGTCGCCTTTCTTGATATGCTGCCCACCCAGGATGGTATCGTGAAGCGCAGTACGGCGCATATGCGCGAGCGGGGTCTGATAGCGGACGATCTCAGGCACCATCGATTCGATCAGCGCATGGTTATCACGGAGCTTTTGATACTCGCCCGGATTCTCGTTAAGGAACAATAGCCCGCCGGTAATCGAGTTGCGCGTGGTATCATTGCCGCCAACGATCAACAGTAACAAATTGCCGAGATATTCCATCGGCTGCATGTCGCGCATCGACGGATTGTGCGCCATCATTGAGATCAGATCGCCCGCCGGGGGCGCGTTGACGCGCGCATTCCACAGGGCGGTGAAATAGGTGAGGCATTCGATCAGGATCGCGCGCTGTTCGTCGCGGGTCATTTTGGCGTCGGGCGCGCTGACGTCGATGGTCGTCACGTCGGACCAATAGGTCAGCTTGCGCCGGTCCTCCCAGGGGAAATCGAACAGCGTGGCGAGCATTTGCGTCGTCAGTTCTATCGAGACGCGGTCGACCCAGTCGAACGGTTCATTGATCGGCAGGTTATCGAAAATCTTTTGAGCGCGCTCGCGGATCAGCACTTCGAGCACGGCCAGATTGGCCGGGGCAACGATCGGCGACACTGCCTTGCGCTGCACGCCATGCTTGGGTTGATCCATCGCGATGAACATCGGCAGGATGAAATCATCATCCTGATCCTTCGCCGTAATTCCACCGAGATGCGCTTCCGAGGAGAAGACGGCGTGGTTGGTATCGACCGCCATGATGTCCTTGTAGCGCGTCACCGACCAGAACGGCCCGAACCGGCCATTGGCACAATAATGCACCGGGGCTTCCTTACGTAGCCGCTCAAAAAACGCCCAATGTGTATTATCGACGAAGCGCGCGGAGTCGGTCATGTCGATGTCTTCTATCGGCATCGAATAGGCGATCGAGCGGGCCACTTCGATTGCCTCGTCCTCGAGCTGCTTGAAGGCGGTCGCCATGATCAGTCTCTCTCTCAGTCGATCCAGATCCATGCTGGATGATTCCACGACTGCGCAAATTGCGCGGTTTGTAGGTCAATGGCAATGCGTAACCGGGCAGGGTACAAGTCAATCGCAGCCGATTTTGAACTGGTGGTGTGGGCGGTCATGACCGAGCTGGTCTCGCCACGCCTCTTTCTTCCTGCTCTACCTGTTATTTTGAAATAGTTGCCTGAATCACTCGTCATTCTGTTTGCAGCGATGCCAAAAACGGCGGACTTTTTGGGGTCTCTGCCGTCAACTAGCTGTAACATAACAGGTGCCATTTAGTCGTTTAACAGGTGGATAACAGGACAATAACAGGTGGCAGATGGAACGTCTTTTATCCTGCGCGATATCTGACAGAGCTAGGCACAATCCTCATCGGCATGTCGCGAATCTACTCGCCCTCGGTGTCATAGTACTATAATACACTTGTCACGATGATCGACCGGGCGGACATTCTAGGCTCTCTGTCCGCCCACGCGCTGGGCCGTCAGCAGGCTAATGCCGATCCGTCTGCCCTTTCGGAGCCGACCCCCCCACCGGAACAGGAGGCAGCACCTAAACCGCGCCGCCGATGGCGGTGGGTAAAGCGAGAGTTACAGGCATTAGTGCTACTGTTCATCGTACTGTTTGCTTGGCTGGCTTTGACCGCACCGCTGTCGAAGTCGCTCCAGCCGATGGTGCCCCCCAGTGTCACGCTGCTCGCCGCCGATGGACAAGCGATCGCGCGCAACGGGGCCATCGTCGCCCAGCCGGTCAAGCTCGCGGCCCTGCCCAAGCATGTTCCACAAGCCTTTATCGCGATCGAGGATCGGCGGTTCTACAGCCATTGGGGTCTCGATCCGCGAGGCCTCGCACGGGCAGCATGGAACAATGCGCGCGGCGGCGGAACGCAGGGTGGCAGCACGATCACGCAGCAGTTTGCGAAAATGACCTTCCTCACTGCCGATCGCAATCTGTCGCGAAAGGCGCGCGAAGTGCTGATCGCGTTCTGGCTGGAAGGTTGGCTGACCAAGGACCAAATCCTCGAGCGCTATCTGTCAAACGCCTATTTCGGAGACAATGTGTACGGCCTGCGCGCTGCATCGCGCCATTATTTCAATCGTCAGCCCGAGCAACTGACCCTGGCGCAGGCCGCGATGCTGGCGGGGATGGTCAAGGCACCGTCGCAACTGGCCCCCTCGCGCAACCTGGCGGGTGCTCAGGCGCGGTCGCGGTTGGTTTTGGCGGCAATGGCGCAAACCGGCGCTATTACGCCCGAGCGCGCTGCGACAACTAACCCCGCGACGCTAAACTTGTACAATCCGACACAACTTCCGACTGGCACTTATTTCGCGGACTGGGCGATGCCTCAGGCGCGTTCAACTGTAGAAGACGCCTATGGCAACGCGACGATCACCACGACACTCGACGCGCGCTTGCAGCGATTGGCGCGCGCCGCGGTGGGACGCGCAGTTCTGGGTAAGGCACAAGTCGCATTGGTCGCCATGCGGACCAACGGCGATGTCGTCGCTATGATCGGCGGGCGCAGCTATGATGTGTCGCCGTTCAACCGGGCGACACAAGCGCGGCGACAGCCGGGATCGACGTTCAAGCTGTTCGTCTACCTCGCCGCGTTACGATCCGGGATGACACCCGATTCCACAATTGATGACAGCCCGATCGTCAACAGTAGTTATCGGCCGAAAAATAGTAGCGAACACTATCGCGGCGAAATCACCCTGCGCCAAGCATTTGCCCGGTCGAGCAACGTCGCAGCAGTTCGGCTCTATAAAGAGCTAGGATCGGAAAAGGTAATAAGGGCGGCACGTGATCTGGGCATCCGCAGCCCGTTGACCGCCGACCCTACGCTGGCGCTGGGATCCTCGGGGGTCAGCCTGCTTGAGCTTACCTCTGCCTATGCATCAGTTGCAGCCGGGCAATGGCCGGTGTCACCACACGCCGTCGAACAGGCTGAACCCGGACTGTTCGACCGCCTGCTCGCGTATCACCGGACGTTCGGCGATACCCAGCACGATATGCTCTTGGACTTGTTGCGGACGGTGGTGACCGAAGGCACGGGGCGGCGGGCCAATCTTGCGATCGAGGCTTATGGCAAGACAGGGACCAGCCAACACAGCCGCGACGCGCTGTTCGTCGGATTCGCGGGCGACTTGGTAGTCGGCGTATGGGTCGGCAACGATGACAACACGCCGCTGAAAGGAATTAACGGCGGGACCGTTCCAGCGCAGATCTGGCGCAATTTTATGTATGGTGCGATTCCGGCTGCTCGTTTTGCCGCTCCAGTTGCCAATCCTGCCGAAACCCCGCTCGACGTCCCAACTGATCCCGAAATACCGCTGGGCGATGACACGCGATTGTCCATGCTCACGAGCGACCCCCGCTAGGCGCGAAGATGAGCACTTTAGTGTCTCGTGTCTCTGTTGACCTTGCCCCTGCGTGACGTCTCTCTTGGCTGATAGGAACCGATCAGCGAAGGGGTATCAGGATGAAGGACGGAGTGAAGGCGCGTTATACGCTTGAGTTCAAGCGGGAGGCGGTGCGGCTTGTGCATGTGGGAGAGAAGGTGTCGGCGGTAGCCCGGACGCTGGGCGTGTCAGGTCAGTCGCTGGATAACTGGGTCAAGGCGGAGGCGGCCGGTCGCCTTCGTGATGTCCGTGGCAAAGCCGTGACCGCTGAACAGATGGAGATCGCGCGGCTGAAGGCCGAGCTGTCGCGGGTGCGCATGGAGCGCGACATCTTAAAAAAAGCGACGGTGGGTTCAACCGGTCGATGCAACGGCATTGGCAAATGTAGCTCCAGGGGTGCGAAAGCTAAGAGTTTTTCGTGGTCGTGTATTGAGTTTGAGCGCGATCCCGTTGAGATCGTCCTGAGAGTAGCCTGACAGGTCGGAGCCCTTCGGTAGATATTGGCGCAGCAAGCCGTTCGTATTTTCATTGCTGCCTCGCTGCCAGGGACTTTGGGGATCGCAAAAGAAAACATCGGCATCTGTCGCCAGAGTGAAACGCTTGTGCATAGCCAGCTCGGTTCCACGATCCCAAGTCAGCGACGACATCATGCCTTCAGGTAGATATTGGACCTGTCGGATTAAGGCGCTGACGACGCTGTCGCTGTCTTTGCCGTTTACGTGAACCAGCATAACAAAT
>JANXSN010000074.1 GCA_025352685.1 Sphingomonadales bacterium | reverse complement strand
AATCCACGCCGGGTATCGCTCCGTCACCGGCACCGCGCGCCTCTCCGGACAATCCGCCCTCGGCGCCATTCGCGACCTCGTCGACGGCAACTTCGCGGTCGCCTGAGCAGGTCGCCGCAAGCCAACCCCCTGAGCAATTACCTCTCGACAGCTTAACCGCCTCGAGGGGGCAACACACGAAACTGAGCTATGCTTCTCCGAGGCGCGGTCAGGTGGCGAAGCATCGGCTCCGCCTCTTTTTCAAGTGACAGCATGGGCGTAACAATATAACGAATAACGGTAATTTTGTAACGAGTCTGCGCCATGCCCTCTCCGTTCGACCTGCCCGATTTCGATTCGCATGAAGGAATCCACCTTTTTCAGGATCGGGCGACCGGCATGACGGCTGTGATCGCAATTCATTCGACCACGCTGGGGCCTGCTGCGGGCGGGACACGGTTCTGGCACTATGCCGAGAGCAGCAATGCCGTGACAGATGCACTGCGCCTCTCTCGAGGCATGAGTTACAAGAACGCGATGGCCGGGCTTCCGGCGGGTGGGGGCAAGGCGGTCATCCTGGCGGATGCCAAACGAACCAAGAGCCCCGAGATTCTCGCAGCGTTTGCGCGGGCCGTCGACAGCCTCGGCGGACGCTATATCACTGCGCAAGATGTTGGAATGAGTGAAGCCGACATGGTGACGCTGTCGCAAACAACGTCGCACGTTGCGGGTCTACCGGGGCAGGGCGGCGATCCCGGCCCCTCGACCGCGCGCGGCATCTATCTCGGCGTCTGTTCGGCCGTGAAACAGGCGCTCAATCGGGAGAGTGTACGCGGCGTTCATATCGCGATCCAAGGTGTCGGCAGTGTTGGCGGCGGGCTCGCGCGCTTGTTGGCGGCGGACGGTGCGCGTTTGACCGTGGCCGATGTCGATGATGAACGCGCGGCGGTGCTCGCCGATGAGCTTGGCGCCGCGGTGGTGCCCGTCGACGTGATTATGTCGCTTGAAGCCGACGTCTTCAGCCCATGCGCACTAGGAGCAGTCCTGACTACGCAAAGTATCGCAGCCTTGCGCGTGGCGGCAGTGGCAGGGGGAGCGAACAACCAGCTCGCAACCGAGGCGCAGGGAGCCGAGCTCGCTGCACATGACATTCTCTATGCGCCGGATTATGTCATCAATGCAGGCGGCATTATTAATGTGCTGCGCCATTTGGGAAAGGGCGGGGACGCCGAGGTCAACGCGCGGATCGACGGCATTCCGGGTCGCCTCGAAGCGATCTGGCGCGAGAGCGCGGCGACCGGGGATACGCCAGCACACGTGGCCGACCGCATGGCGCAGAAACTCATTGGGCGGGTATGAAGGTAAAGCATCTTCCCAAGTGGGCGAAAGCTGGGCTAACACGCGCGGCAGGATGCATGCGTTAGCAAACCCCGCCCGGTTTTTGCGGCTCGCCCGACCGTTGACGATCTTTTTCGGCATCGGAGGCATACTGTTGATCGCCTTTGGCAGCTACGCAGGGCTGGTCATGACACCGCCCGACTATCTGCAGGGCGACGCGGTGAGGATCCTTTACATCCACGTCCCCGCCGCCTGGCTATCGATGGCTGGATGGAGCGGGATCACACTTGCGAGTCTGGCGCAGCTCGTCTGGCGACATCCGCTGTCTGGTGTGGCTGCACGAGCAATCGCCGTGCCGGGTGCAATGTTCACGGCGATCTGCCTCTTAACGGGATCTATCTGGGGTCGTCCGACTTGGGGCACATATTGGCAGTGGGACGGCCGCATGACATCGGTGCTTGTCCTGCTTTTTCTCTACATCGGCTACATTGCCCTTTCCGCCAACTCTGCAGAGCGCGGCAGCGTCAGCCGCGTGACTGCAATTTACGGCCTTGTCGGCGCGATCAATCTTCCGATCATCAAATATAGCGTCGAGTGGTGGAACACCCTGCATCAGGCTCCCTCCATCACGTTGCGCGGCTCGGCGATTTCGGCTGACCTGCTGTGGCCATTGGGCTTTACCGTAGTCGGCTTCAGCTTCCTGTTCGGTGCCATTGTGCTCATGCGCATGCGCGCCATCCTTGCGGGAGCCAAGGTCGAAGCCCGCATGGCGAGGCTTGCCGCCGCATGAATCCCTGGCCGTTTGTCATTGCCGCCTACGTCATCACGCTCGGCGGCGCCGCAGCAATTGCGGGTTGGGCCTGGCTGTTGATGCGACGCGCAGAACGCGCTGTCGAAGACCTTCGCAACCGATGAAACCCAAGCAACAACGCCTCATCCTTGGCATCGTCGCACTCGTGGCGATTGGGGGTTCGGGATTCCTCGCAATGTCTGCGATCGGCGACAAGGCTAGCTTTTTTTACTCGCCCGCTGATATTGCAAGGCAAGGCGTGCTGCCCAGCCAAGCCATCCGCCTCGGTGGCATGGTGACCAAGGGCAGTATTAAAAAGGCCGCAGATGGCGTAACTATCAACTTCTTTGTGCATGATGGTCCAGCCACGGTGCCCGTCCGGTTCCGTGGCATCCCGCCTGATTTGTTCAAGGAAAATTCAGGAGTTGTTGCGGAGGGAAGTTTTGTCGGGACGACTTTTGTCGCCACGAACCTTCTCGCCAAGCATGACGAGCGCTATATGCCACCGCAGATGGACGGCAAGCAGCACAAGACGACGACACTCGCGCAACAATGATCGCTGAAGCCGGTCTTGCAGCCCTGTGGCTGGCAGCGCCGCTCGCGTTGCTGCAATTCGTGCTGGCCTGTCTCGGTTTGAGCGATACGCGAGCCGATCTTCGTTACGGCGTTCGTGTAGTCGCCGTCGTTCAGGGAGTATTCGTAGCGCTTGCATTTGTGCTGCTGGTGACCTGTTTTCTGCGTTCCGACATGTCGGTCGCGCTCGTCGTCGCAAACAGTCACTCACTGAAGCCCTGGCTTTACAAGCTGTCCGGGACATGGGGCAACCATGAGGGTTCGATGCTGCTATGGGTCACGATCCTCGGCCTTGCGGGTGGCGCCGTAGCGATCGTTGAACGCCGCGTTGTCGAACGGACGCTTACCGCCACGCTCGGCGCACAGGCACTGATCTCTTTTGGCTTTTACGCCTTTTTGCTCTTTGCATCGAACCCGTTCGCGCGGGCGTTCCCGGTACCCGAGGACGGGCAAGGCCTGAATCCCTTGCTGCAAGACCCAGGTTTGGCCTTCCATCCGCCGACGCTGTACATCGGCTATGTCGGCATGTCGGTTGCGTTCAGTTTTGCCGTGGGCGCGCTTGTGACGCGCGATGTCGGACGAGATTTCGCTCGTGCAATGCGGCCCTGGGTGCTGGGGGCTTGGATCTTCCTGACGCTTGGTATCACCGCGGGCAGTTACTGGGCATATTACGAGCTGGGCTGGGGAGGTTGGTGGTTCTGGGATCCCGTTGAAAATGCCTCATTGATGCCGTGGCTCGCCGCGACGGCGCTGCTGCATTCAGTCAGCGTGCTAGCAACCCGCGACGGGCTTCGTGCCTGGACGATCATGCTCGCGGTCGTTGCCTTCTCTATGTCGATGATTGGCACCTTCCTGGTGCGCTCGGGCATTTTGACAAGCGTGCACGCTTTCGCAGTCGACCCACAGCGCGGAAGTTTTATTCTAGCGCTCCTCGCAATTTATATCGGCGGTGCGCTTGCGTTGTTCGCGATCCGAATTGGAACAGTTAAAGAAGGTACGCAGTTCGACCTTGTCAGCCGCGAAGGTGCGCTGGTGATGAACAACCTGCTGCTCTCAGCGATCCTCGGCATTGTGTTCGTCGGGACGCTGTACCCGCTGTTTGCGGAGGCTGTGTCTGGCGACAAGCTGTCGGTAGGGCCACCCTATTTTAACGCCACGGCTGGACCACTTACGCTGATGCTGGTTATTGTGATGGCGCTCGGTCCGGTCAGTCGCTGGCGTCGTGATCGGTTGAAGGCGGTGATCGGCCGCATTGCGGTGCCGGTACTCATAACGTCGTTAGCTTTCGTTGCGATGGCCTTGTACGCCCCCCGCATTCACATTCTGTCCTTTCTCGGTATCGTATTTGCAATCGGCCTCGGTGCGGCGAGCCTCGCGCCGCTTTGGGGTAGAAACCTCCGCCGCACGCCGATGTTTACCTATGGCATGGTTCTCGCTCATTTCGGTGTTGCGGTGAGCCTTGCCGGCATGGCCACCGAGAGCGCGTTCATCAAGGAAACGCTCGTGGCATCGAAAATGGGCGAAACGCACAACGTTGGCCCGTACACGGTCACGTTGAGATCGATTGAGCCTGTTGCTGGGCCGAATTGGACGGCGCTGGAGGCCGAACTGGTTGCTCAGCGCGGTGATGGCTTGCCCTTTACCCTGCGCCCGCAATCGCGGATGTTCTCGAATCCGCCGACCGAAACTAATGAATCCGCCATCGCAACCCGGCTCGACGGACAACTTTACGTTGTCCTCGGCAAGCCCGACAATGAAGGGCGCTGGCAGTTGCGGCTCTGGTGGAAACCGATGGTGACGCTGATCTGGCTCGGCGGCGCGCTGATCGCCGTTGGCGGTGCGCTGTCGCTATTGGGGCGTGCTCGCAAGGAATCGGGCATCGCGATGCGCAAGGCATACAGCTGATGCGCGTTTGGCTATGGGTGCCGCTGGCGGCGTTCGTGCTGCTGTTCTCTGTGTTTGCGGTCAGCCTCTACCGTCCCGATGACAGAACCCATCCGTCGAAGCTTATCGGCAAACCGATGCCCAGCTTTTCATTACCGCCCGCAGCCGAAGGGCGGCCCGGTTTCACCAGCGGTGACTTCCGGAGCGGACCCCGGCTCGTTAATGTTTTCGCAAGTTGGTGCGTCCCCTGTGCAACCGAGGCGCCGCTACTGGGTGAGCTCGCGCGACAGGGCGTTGTGATTGATGGTATCGCCATAAGGGATCGACCGCAGGACTTGGCTGGGTTTCTCACACGCAACGGTAATCCATTTCGGGCGATCGGCGACGATCCTGCTTCACAAGTTCAGATTTCGCTGGGATCGTCGGGCGTGCCGGAGACATTCGTCGTCGATGCCACCGGCACGATTCGCTATCAGCATATCGGACCGATCGAACCCACCGACGTCGGCATTATTCTCGCTAAGTTGAGCGCGGCGCGATGAACGCCAGGACTTTCGTGGGCGTCTTGCTCGTTTTCTCGCAACCCGTCCTTGCAGATTCGCTTATGCCACAGGCGCCCCTGGCGAATACACAGCTCGCTGATCCAGCCAAGGAAGTCGCAGCAAAAGATCTCATGCTCTCGATCCGGTGCTTGGTCTGTCAGGGTCAGTCCATCGCCGACAGCGACGCCGAAATGGCCGCCGACATGCGCTCGATGATCCGAACCAGAGTAGCGGCAGGCGAAAAGCCGGAGGCTATTCGTAAATGGCTCGTGGAACGTTATGGCAAGTGGGTAACTTATGATCCGCCGCTCGATCTGGCGACGGCACCGCTGTGGATGACGCCGTTGGTGCTCCTGGGTCTGGGGTTGTTCCTCGCCAGAGGCCGTTTTCGGAGGCGGAGCTGATGGCGTGGCTCTTTGCTCTGGTATTTGCGTTGGCGGCGCTGCTCTTGGTCGGGCGGTTCGCTAGGCTCCCGCGCGCTGGACTGGAACTGGCACTCGCAGCCTCGTTCATCGGCTTTGCGGGATACGTCTGGCAGGGATCTCCGACGCAAGCAGGATCGCCCGTTTTGTCGAGGGAACAGGCCAGCCTGACCCCACCCGACAAGGCGTTGATGATCGCCCGGGGCGCAACGATGAATCGCTACGGCGATGCGGCGCAAGTTGTGGAGTTCGCCGACACGCTCGACAGGATGGGGTTGACCCGCGAGGCCGTGATCGCAGTCAAAACTGGTCTTAGAAAAGAACCCAATAACGTCGATCTATGGGTGGCCCTCGGCAATACGCTGGTTGCGCATGGCGGCGGCATGTTTTCACCGGCCGCCGAATTCGCGTTCCAGCGCGGCGCCCAGATTTCTCCCGAACATCCTGCGCCGCCGTTCTTTATGGGGCTCGCACTGGCCAAGTCCGGCCGCGCTGAGGAAGCCGGACAGGTCTGGCGCGGCCTGCTCGCGCGGACTCCCAAAGAGGCGGCTTGGCGTGCCGATCTGGAGGCGCGCCTAATGGCTCTTGGGGCAATGCCGACCCGCTGACCTCTCCCGATGATTAAAGAGCGCTGATCCATGCGTCAGCAACGAAGCTACTCTCGACCTCGGGGAACGCGTCGGCGTAAACCCCGGGGAATGAGCCCGGTTATCCGTAGAATTGGCGACGACGTCGGCCCCGGACGTCAGGCGGCGAGCGACCCGTTGTCGATCACGAAGCGATACTTGACGTCGTTCAGTTGCATGCGGTCATAGGCATCATCGATTTGCTGGATCGAAATCATTTCGATATCCGACACGATCCCTTTGTCCGCACAGAAATCGAGCATTTCCTGCGTCTCGGCGATACCGCCGATCAACGAACCAGCGATTGTGCGGCGACGAAATATCAATGCTGAAACGGTCGGCGACGGGTGCGGGTGCTCAGGTACGCCCACGAGGCACAGCGTACCGTCTCGCTTCAACAACGCGGTGAACGCATCGAGATCGTGGCTCGCCGCTACGGTGTTGAGAATAAAGTTGAAGCTGTTCTTGTGGTCTTTCATTTCTGTCACGTTGCGCGACACGACGACTTCGTCTGCGCCGAGCGCAAGCGCGTCCTGCCGCTTGGACTCGGACGTAGTGAATGCAACAACGTGGGCTCCGAGGGCGTGAGCGAGCTTAACGCCCATATGTCCAAGTCCGCCAATCCCGACAATTCCGACCTTCATGCCCGGTCCGACCTTCCAGTGACGCAGAGGCGACCAAGTCGTTATTCCCGCACACAACAAGGGCGCTACCGCTGCTAGTTGATCGGCCGCATGTCTGATTTGCAGCACGAATTTGTCGCTCACAACGATCTGCTGCGAGTAGCCACCGAGCGTGTGGCCGGGGGCATCGGACGTGGCCCCGTTGTACGTGCCTGTAAATCCGTTTTCGCAATATTGCTCGAGGCCCGCGTCACACGATGAACAATGCTGGCAACTGTCGACCAGGCAGCCGACCCCAACGGTATCACCCACCTGAAATTTGGTGACATCAGAACCAACCGCTGTAACGTGACCGACGATCTCATGGCCGGGCACACAGGGGAATAATGTGCCGCCCCATTCAGAACGGGCGGTGTGAAGGTCTGAATGACAGACACCGCAAAAAGCGATTTTGATCTGCACATCGTGAGATCCCGGGGCCCGTCGCTCGATTTGCAAGGGTTGGAGAGGCGTTTTCGCCGTGTGAGCACCATAGGCAAGAACGGTCATCTCGAATTCCCCGAAAGCTCAAACACTGACTGGGCGCCTATGCCGCAATTTTCCCAGAAAATCCCAAAATTCGGCTGCGGACAAAATAAGCTTTAGCGGCCTGAGACCCGCACTCTCGATCCCGTCGAAGTACTGAGCCGCGAGCGAGCCGTCTAAGTGTCTGACCCGAAATTGAGGTGACAGAAAAAGTTGGGCAATATCAGCCAGATGTGATTCAGTCGAAGTTGCGAGACTTTGACGGAGAAGACACATGTGGACCGATATCACCCGATCGCAGCATGCTCGAAAAGAG
>JANXSN010000064.1 GCA_025352685.1 Sphingomonadales bacterium | reverse complement strand
GCGATAAACATCGGCCATGAGTTCGGCGGCCCCGGCCTCAGCCGCGCTTGCGCGGCGCTGGTCGGCAGCAAAGCCCAGATGCCGTGCGAGCGACGACTGGACGCTGGCGCGGTCGAGGATTTCTCCCTCAATGGCAGAACTGTCGACGACCTCCTGCGAGATAAGTTCGATGGTCAGGCCATCGCGCTCATCAGCGTCGAGGTGGTGGAGCGCGCCGATCACGACGCCAGAGCCTTTCAGGAATTGCTCTTCTGACGCGCGTATGCGATCCGCGTCGAAGCGGAATACTGGCCAGTCGGGAAGTTGCCAATTCCAGCGCATGATGGATAGGACGCCTTTCTATCAATCACTATATTGCCAAATTATGATTGATAAAGCGATAGCCAATCAATCATCAAAGGCACATTGTCGCGTCGCGCGGTCAATTTGTGGCGATGGCCGCACCCCGGATGGGCTGCCAAGTGCCAGCATGACAATGCCGTCCGATTGTCATTTCGCGCAGCGGAGCGCGGGCCGTGCGGCCTTTGGGCGTCCGCTGATGCAGGCTCCTGTCCCCCCGTGCGGTGGACTTTACAGAGCCTGCTATCTTGGATGGTGCGGGCGGTGGGAATCGAACCCACACTCCTTGCGGAACGGGATTTTGAATCCCGCGCGTCTACCAATTCCACCACGCCCGCGTTGCGAGACGCCTATAGCGCCGCCACCAAAACACGCAACGTCAAACATCAGCTACTTGGCTTATGTTGTTGGCATCGCGACCTTCTTCCGGGCGGCGACTTTCGGGGGTTTGGCCTTGCGAACATTGACGGCTGATGCGTCAATGTTGTTCTTCAAATGCCGACCGTAAAACTTCTCGATCATCTCGACAGAGGTGCGGCAGTTCTTGGCGACCTGATAAATGTCCGCACCCTCGAGCAACCGCAAGCAGATATAGGTATGCCGCAAGCTGTAGCAGGTGCGGATGTGGCCATCGCGGTCGAATTTCAGATTCAGCTCGTCAAGGACGGTGTTCATCAATTCGCGCGGCGATTTCCCAAAGATGCGATCGGTCGGTTTGAGTTGCTTGCGCTTGAGAACGCGCTCGAAGGGAAGGATCGCACCGGGCATCGACTTGCAGAAACCGACACCACGTTTGCCGCGCACCTCGATCTCCAGGATGCGCTCGCCGGTCGATTCGTCGTTCACGATCTTGACGTCCCGCAGCTCAAGCCGTGCGGACTCATCGGGCCGCAGCCCTGTGTTGCCCATGAACAGAACATAATCGTGGAAGGTCTCGCAGACTTCACGCCAGCGCGGCTTGGGCGGGTTCTTGGCCCGCTCGCGCGTGGCCTCATAAAGCATCTTGTATTCCTCGGGCGAAAACCACGCGCGATGCTCTACCTTGCCGGACGTCTTGTAAGGTGCGGACATATCCGGGATTGCCGCAATCCAGCCCTTGCGATTGGCGGTCTTCAACACCTGACGGAGCGTCACGATCTCGTGATGCAAGGTCGCGCGGGCGGGCTTCTTCGGCTTGCCGGTCTTGGGATCGAGCCGCGATGATTGACGGTGCGCCCGATACTCCTGCACCTTGCCAGCCGTAATGTCCTCAAGCGCGGTCTCGCCAAAGAACGGCATAAGGTGGACGCGCACGATGTCGGCCTTCGATTTCACATATCCGGCATTGCGTTCGCCAAGGGTGATGACCTCGAACTCGCTAGTAAACGCTTTGGCTGCGTCCTCGAAGCTGGGACCGGTTGGCGTCCGCCGACGCCGGCCATCGATCGGCGCGCCGGTATCGGCGATTAGAGGCTGGACAGGGCTGCCCAGCAAAGGAACGCCACCGCGTCGGCGCTGGCGATCTTCGACGCACCGCTCCATAAACCAATCACGCGCGAAATCCTTTGCGGCAGCAAGGCTGACCTCCTTGGTCGTCTGCCGGTGATTACGGCTGCCAAGGTAGGTCGAGCATTGCCAGTAGCGGCTGTTCTCACGTCGATAGACGTGCAGCGCCCCATCCATCAGCAGATGGCTTTCTATCGGCATTGCGAGAACTCCAAAGTGTGTAAGACATGTGTAAGTCTTTTTGGAGGTCTCGTCCTTGCTCAAACCATTGGTTTTACGGGGTTTTTGGCTTACTTTTTTAGGCCAAATGCAATTTTGAGTCCCGTGCGTCTACCAATTCCACCACGCCCGCACGGCTAGGCGGCGTGCCGTTTACGACGTGCCCTCATTGCCTGCAAGACTTAGCTGAACACACTTTTAAGATCAGCGTCCGGATTTTTCGGGTCCGAGCCGAAACGGTTAGGACCTCGCGTGCCGTCGAGACACATAAATACAATCAAGGCGACGACGCTCAGCAGATAAGCGCCAATAGCGACAAAAAGGGATATGAAACCGCTGACAAGTGCGCCATTCATCGTTGCGCTGATCATCAAGCCAACACCGATAACCAATGTGCCGAAGGGAACCAGGAGCCAGAAACCGGAGCGGTTGATATCGTGCAATCTGCGGACAGTGACAGCTAATCCAGGAACGAAGATTACCAGCCCGAACAAGCCAGAAATTGGACCATTACCTCCAGCTTGAATGCTACTATTCTGGTAAGATCCTAGAACGGGACCGATACCCAAGAGCTGTTCGATAACCCGCAAAATCGTGGAAACGATCAAGATAAACAGCACCCACATCCAGAATTCCACCCGCTGGGAACGCCCGCTAAACTGCACATATTTACGCAGTGGCATGATCATCCATTCCATTCGGTCTCACTCCTTGTCGGGCCGTTGCTTCGCTATCGGGTTGATCGTGCCTGCAGACGATCGCTCCAACCCTTTGCATTGTGTATCGGCCTTGCGCGCACGCTACCAGCGGCATCAGCAATCCTGCACGCGGCGGGAGAGTGTTTGTACAAGCGAGGACGTGAACCCGGGGCTCCCTCAGCTCGCAAAGCTGATTGACTTCGGCACCCTCTCCCGATACGTGACATCTCATTGGCGGTCGTCCGTTCGTCGGGCGGCCTTTTTCTTGTTCCGAATTCGAAGGCATGAGCGATGAAGCGCACTTTCCAGCCCAGCAACCTCGTACGGGCCCGTCGTCACGGATTTCGTCACCGGATGGCAACTGTGGGTGGCCGTGCCGTGATCCGCGCCCGCCGCGCGCGCGGCCGTCACAAACTGTCGGCCTGAGCGATTTCGAGGTGGGCCCTCGGTCTACCGACTTGAAGATCGTCACAACTAAAATTCCGATGCTGACCCGTCGCGCAGATTTCATCGCGGCGAACGCTGGCAGGCGCGCGCCGATGCCCGGGTTTGTTCTGCTGGTCCGAGACCGAGCTGACGGCGATTGCGCGACGCGTGTGGGCTATACTGTTACCAAGAAGATTGGGAACGCAGTCGTGCGTAACCGCATGAAGCGCCGGTTGCGTGCTCTGGCACGCGAAGCCTTGGCAGAAGGCGCCGTGCCCGGCGCTGACCATGTTCTGATTGGTCGGGCTGGCGGTGTTGAGCGTTCCTTTGCGGCCCTGAAGACCGAACTGCGCAAGGCGCTCGATAAGGTAAAGCGGTGATAGCCCGCCTGCTCATTCTGATCGCTCGCGGCTGGCAAATCGGGCCGTCGCGCCTATTGCCGCAGAGTTGTCGTTACGCGCCGACATGTTCGGCCTATGCGATCGAAGCATTGGGGCGCTATGGAGCTCTCAAAGGGAGCTGGTTGTCGGCCCGTCGCCTTGGTCGGTGCCACCCGTGGGGCAGCAGCGGCTACGATCCGGTTCCCTGAACTATTTTTTCAAGTCCTAGCGAAAGCAACGCACTCGTGCAGTCCGAACAGCGCAATTTCATCCTCGCCATCGCCCTGTCGGGCCTTATCCTGTTGGGATGGAGTACCCTAGCTAGCCGCTGGTTTCCACCCGCCAATCCTCCCGTAACCAAAATTCAGGGCGGCAAAACGACGCTAATTCCTGCACCTGGCACTCTGCCTGCCCCCGCGCTTCAGGTCGCCAGGCAATCGCGTGAGCATATGATCGCGTCCTCGCCTCGCCTCGCGATCCGGAACGCAAAAGTCAGCGGCTCAATGAATCTGAAGGGTGCCCGGATCGATGACCTGGTGCTCAATGCCTATCGCGAAACGATCGCCAAGAACTCGCCCAATGTGCGTCTGTTGTCACCGCAAGGTGCACCGCAGGCCTATTTCGCGAGCTTCGACTGGATGGGCACAGGTGTTGCCGTGCCCAACGCCGATACGTTGTGGACTGCCGACCGCGCGGAGCTAACCCCCACGTCGCCCGTCACGTTGCGCTGGAACAATGGTCAGGGTCAGGTCTTCGTGTTGAAGATGGCGATCGACGACCAGTACATGTTTACGGTCGATCAGCGCGTAGCCAATATCGGCGGAGTACCCATCGTCGCACGGCCCTATGCGGTCGTAAATCGCACCGACAAGCCCACCGACCCCGACAACTGGATTGCGCATGTCGGCCCCATCGGCGCGCTCAATGGGGCGGTCGATTACGATATCACCTACGACAACATGACAGGCAAGGAGCCGAGTTTCTTCGGCAAGATGTTTGGTACCAAGGCAGTCGCGGGCGTCAACTCGGCGACCAGCACCGGCGGATGGCTAGGCTTCGGTGACAAATACTGGCTGACCGCACTCGCTCCCCAAGGTGCCGCCAAGATCGATGCATCATTCCGCGCGGGCGAAGGCAGTTATCAAGCCGATTTTGCGCGCGCGCCTGTGACCGTGCAGCCGGGGCGCGGGGCGTCGGTTGTCACGCATTTCTTTGCCGGGGCCAAGCAGATCAACGTACTCGACGGTTATGAGGCAGACCTCAAGATCCCGTTGTTCGGCAAGGCGATTGACTGGGGCTGGTTCGAAGTTTTCGAAAAACCGCTTTTCCATTACCTGCACTGGCTATTCGGCCTCATTGGCAACTTCGGTCTCGCAATAATGGCACTCACTCTGACCGTGCGCGGTCTCATGTTTCCCATCGCGCAAAAGCAATTTAAGTCGATGGCTGCAATGCGAGTTGTCCAGCCGAAGATGAAAGCAATTCAAGAACGCCACAAGGACGACAAGGCGCGCCAGCAGCAGGAAATCATGGCGCTCTACAAGACGGAAAAGATCAACCCGCTCGCAGGCTGTTTGCCCGTCTTCATCCAGATGCCCATCTTCTTTGCGCTCTACAAAGTCCTGATGTTGACCATCGAAATGCGGCACCAGCCATTTGTCGGCTGGATTCAGGATATGTCGGTCCCCGATCCGTTGACGCCGGTGAACCTGTTCGGTCTGCTGCCATTCACCCCGCCGCATGTCATTGCGATTGGTGTGTTGCCGATCATCCTGGGCGTGACGATGTTCATCCAGTTCAAGTTGAATCCACCGCCGCCGGATCCAGTTCAGGCGCAGATGTTTTCGATCATGCCGTGGGTTCTGATGTTCGTTATGGCACCGTTTGCTGCCGGCCTTCAGCTCTATTGGGCCACATCGAACTTGCTCACGATTGCACAGCAGAAATGGCTGTATTCTCGTTACCCGCAGCTGAAGAACTCGCCCGCTGCACCGACGGTGGCATGACGGAGGTCGATCCTGACATTGTCGAGACTGCACGGAAGCTATTTGCGGGCCCGATCGTGTTTCTGAAGTCGGCACCGTCGCTTGTACATTTGCCGTCGCCTGAAGTGCCCGAAGTCGCGTTCGCGGGCCGTTCGAATGTCGGAAAGTCGTCGCTGCTCAACGCGCTGACCAACCGTAATGGCTTGGCACGCACGTCGAACACGCCGGGGCGGACCCAGGAGCTTAACTTCTTTGATGTTGGCGACCCGCTGCGCTTCAGGCTTGTCGACATGCCAGGCTATGGCTTCGCCGAAGCGCCAAAGGACGTCGTAAGGAAATGGCGTTTCCTGATCAACGACTATCTGCGCGGACGTCAGGTGCTCGGCCGCGCCTTTGTCCTCATCGACGCGCGCCACGGCGTGAAAGCGGTCGATGAGGAGATCATGGCCATGCTCGACGCTGCAGCTGTCAGCTACCGCATCGTCATAACAAAAGCCGACAAGATCAAAGCGACCGACCTGGCAGACGTTACCGCTCGCACAGTTGACGTCGCCCGCAAGCGAGCCGCAGCGCATCCAGACATCATCGCAACATCGAGTGAGAAAGGGATGGGCATCGCGGCGCTGCGCGCCGCTGTATTTGAAGCGACTTTGCGCTAACGGCACTTGCGCTCGTAATCGATGCCGGCCTTGCACGTATATCGGTCGTCGGCAGTGAACAACATGTCGATGTCGGCGTAGCCGCCGCCGGTTGGCTGCCCGCCGCCGATGACCACAAAAATGCAGTCCTCATCGCTGCGATTTATCAAGTGATGGCCGTTGGTCGTGCCCTTGGGAAAAGCGACGCAATCTCCCGCGCTGACGATGACTTCGCCTTCGTCTTCGACAAGCACGGCTTCGCCTGCGATCATGACGGCGAATTCATCTTCCCCATTATGCCAGTGCCGCTGCGACGACCACGCGCCAGGCTTTAGGACGACGTGGCTGGCTCCGAAGTCGCTCAGGCCGCTGGCGGGGCTCAGTCGCCGGTACCAACGACCTGCGACCTCGCTGTCGAAGGGGGCCGGGTAATCGGTGGCATTGGTTGCAGGGATTGCATCGAGGTCAAGTTTGGGCATGAGGGACATCATGACTGACGCTGTTTCGCTAGCCAAGGCCTTGATTGCGGCCCCCAGCATCACCCCGGCAACGGGTGCGGTGTTTGATGTTCTTGAGACTGCGCTTGCAGCGCAGGGCTTTGAGGTCGACCGTTTTCTCGTTGGCGATGCGCCGGACGGCCCCGTCGAAAACCTGCTCGCCACGCGAGGGAGCGACGGCGGCGCGCATTTCGCGTTTGCCGGTCATCTTGACGTGGTGCCGCCCGGCGCAGGCTGGACATCAGATCCGTTCGAACCGACCATCAGGGGCGAGTTACTCCATGGGCGCGGCGCGGTGGACATGAAAGGCTCGATCGCCGCTTTCGCGGCTGCGGCCGCACGAATCCCGGACCACGCCGGCCGCCTGACCCTGATCATCACGGGAGACGAAGAGGGTCCCGCAACCTTTGGCACCGTCGCGCTTATCGAGAGAATGCGGTCACGCGGGCTCATGCCCGAGCGGTGCCTCGTTGGTGAACCGACTTCTTCGAGGCGCCTTGGCGACACGATCAAGATAGGACGACGCGGATCGGTGAACATTTGGATCGAGGTTGCGGGAACGCAGGGTCACGTTGCCTACCCGCACCTGGCCGACAATCCGATCGGGCCGCTCATTCGAATTCTATCCGAAGTCGACAAGATTTTCCTCGACGAAGGAACCGACTGGTTCCAACCATCCAACATCGAGATTACGACTATTGATGTCGACAACCCAGCGACCAACGTCATTCCGGCAAAGGCCGTCGCGCGGCTCAGTATCCGGTTCAACGATCGACACAATAGTACCGACCTGATCGAGCGCATCCGAGCTGTCGCAAGTGCGGTGAGCGTTCGCGCAACCGTCACGGCGCGCGCCTACGGCGAGGCATTTCTCACGCCCCCAGGTGCTCTGAGCACCCTTGTTGCCGATGCTGTGCGCGATGTAACGGGAATCGAGCCCGATCTTTCGACGACTGGCGGCACATCGGATGCGCGCTACCTGTCGAAAATATGCCCGACAGTAGAATTCGGGCTGTGCAACGCATCGATGCACAAACTCGACGAGGCGGTCGCGCTCCGAGATCTAACGGCACTGGTTGAAATCTACGCGACCATACTGTCGAGGGTATTCGACATCCAGGCGCGGCAATCAGCCTCGGTCATCGGCGGAGCAACCGCATAACCCTGCACGCCGTCACACCCCATGATACGAAGGACATCGAGTTGACCCGAAGTCTCGACACCAACTGCTATCGCCGTTGCGCCGAGACTGTGAATGAGGGCAATGACCGCCTGCAACATCTCCCGCGCCGCGTTGTCGTGCTCAATGCCGGCGACGAGACTCGCATCGAGCTTGATCGTATCGAATTGCAGTGACCGCAATTGTGACAGGCTTGATGACCCCGCTCCGAAATTGTCGATCGACACGCGAGCTCCGCCCTGCCGAAGCTGCCCAATTTGTTCGAGCGTCGCCGATCCGCAATCCATAAGCACCGATTCACTGATCTCGAATTCGAGCAGCGACATATCGACTTTTTGCTGTGCAAGCGCAGCCTTGAGTTTCACAAAATAATCCGGCCGCGATATTTGCCGCTGGCTGAGATTGGCGGCCATGCGCGGTGCCAACCCATCTTCGGACCACGTCGAGAGCCTTTGCGTCACCGTATCGATCGCCCAATCGCCGATTTCAAAAATTAATCCGCTTTCTTCGGCGCAGCGCAGGAAGCTGTTTGGCGTGCGAAGGCCATCGAGCGGGTGGTTCCAGCGCAACAGGCATTCAACCGCGACCGGTCGTCCATCGGACAGCGAGATTTGCGGCTGATAGACGATCAAAAATTCGTTATTCTCGATAGCCGCGCGCAACTCGCATTCTAGCTGCGTGCGGCGCGCCATTCGCTCAGCCAGCGAGTCTTCGTAGAACCGACACTGGGCGCGTCCCTGCGACTTGGCGTGATACATTGCGACGTCGGCCGCGCGCATAATGGTCGTGGGCGTACTGCCGTGGTCTGGCCAGAGTGCAATGCCAATGGATGCCTGAATGGCGATATGGTGGTCACCGAGAACGATCGGTTTAGCAATTGCATCGAGTAACGACGCGCCGACCCGCTCGGCATCGTAACGATCGCGGAGCCGCGGAAAATAAACGGTAAACTCGTCGCCGGCGAGCCGACCGACGATTGTTTCGCCCGCTGCGCCCGCGTGCCGCGCAGTCTCGACAGCACTTACCGCCCTGAGCCGGTTGGCTACTGTGGCAAGGACCTGGTCGCCACTGGCATGGCCGAGGCTGTCATTTACCGCCTTGAACTGGTCCAGATCGATGAACGCCAGCGCACCAATTCCGGGGCCGGGAGGAGCTCTGAGCGCTCTGTCAAGTTCGTTTCGAAAATGAGTCCGGTTACCAAGCGCTGTGACCGGATCGAACAATGCCATCGTCGTTGCCCGCTCGAGATTGCCGCGGACCTGATCGAACATTCCGTTGAGTGCGATGGCGAGCAACGGGAGCGCCTGACCAACTGCAAGCGGAGTCGGGCTTGTCAGATCGCCCTCGGCTGCGGCGGTGACGCGGTCGATGGCGGCATCGACAGCATCGGCAACCGCCGACAGCGCCCGTTCCGCCGAGGCCCAGCTGAGTACAGCACACACGATGGCGGCGATCAGGGCCCGCGCAATGGCGTTCGAATCATAGATCGGGGCGGACGCCGCCGTAACCGAAAGGATAAACGCTACCGCCCCCACGCAGAACGCAAAGGCAATGGCGCGCGATTTGAGCGTTACTCCCTGCATGTTGCCTCGGTCTCACTCCGTCTATCGAGGGGGTATCGCTGTCCCGGCGAAGCCCCCTTCGACAATGGCACGAGGGACGTTAAGAAAATCTATGCAATCGAGCGATTTGCGCGTCGCAAAACAACATAAAGGGCTCCGGACCCGCCGTGCCGGCGATGGGCTGGCCTGATTGCGGCGACATGGCCTGCGACTGGAGACGCCGCGATCCAGTCACCGATCGACGCTCGGATCACGCCGCGCAGCGGTGTCTCCAACCGACTGGCATCCGTGTTCGGGGGCTTGCCGGTGACGAGCACCACAACCCTGTCGCCATGGCGTACAGCGGATTGGAGCGCCGAGATCGCGCGCCGGTGTGCGGTTTCCAAGGTGCATCCGTGGAGATCGACAGTTCGATCAGGCGCGACATCGCCGGTCGCCAGCTGGCGATCCCAACGTGCATCGAGTGTGGCGGCAGGACTAAGGCGCTTCTGACTGACGACCGGCTCTCGTGGCAAAGACGAGCGATACGCCTTTTCCGGGCGAAGCATTGGCGTTGGCACGGGGTCGTGCGCCGATGGATCTCGGCGCAGGTCCGCCGTTACGCGCCGCCAAAGCGCGCGTTCTTCAGGGCTGAGAGTGCGCGGCATCGCCGAGGCGGGCAAGCGTCCCGCGCGGAACGAGAATATAGGCGGCGCCACGTCCCGACATGCCCCCCGCTATCCGGCGGGCCTCGTCGCCTGCTCCCCAGAAAGTGTCAACTCGGTTCGCGCCCTTGATCGCGCCGCCAGTATCCTGCGCGATCCACAGACCGCTTGCCTCAGGACGGTCGAGATCGAGCCACATCGGCGCGCCAAGCGGCACAAACAAAGGGTCGGCTGCCACGGAAACCCTCCCCGTCACGGGTATGCCCAGTGCGCCGATGGGTCCCTCACCCATGATTTCACGGAAAAAAACGAAACTCTGGTTTTCTCGCATGATGGCACGGCCTTGCTCGGGATTCGCGCGCAGCCATGCCATAATGCCCTGCATGGACAATTGTCCCGGCACGACCAAGCCCCGGTCGCGCATGAGCGCGCCGATGCTGGCATAATCGCGGCCATTCTGCCCGGCATAACCGATCCGCATGACCGATCCGTCAGCAAGCTTCAGTCGGCCAGATCCCTGGATCTGCAGGAAGAAGAACTCGATCGGATCGGCTGCCCAGGCAATGACCGGCACCTGCCCCGCGATCGCTCCATCGTCGATCTCACCCCGATCGTAATAGGGAACAAATTTCAGTCCACTTACGCGCCCACTGATCAGTCGACCCTTGAGCGTCTCTGTGAATGTCCCCAGATCGATTTCGACAAGGTCATCAGGCTTGGCGTAGACGGGGACTTGATTTGCGGCGTCGCGCGTGCGGCTTCCCTGAATTTCCGGCTCGTAATAGCCAGTCGCGTAGGACTGCCCCGAGCCGACTTGGATGGCTTCAAACTGGTCGATGAAGAAGCGCCGCGTGTCGGTTGCCGTTTCCGCAGCTGCACAGGCAGGCGCCCAATCATCGGCCTGGGTGAGCCCGGATTTATCGACCCGCCGCAACAGCCCGGGACAACCAAGGCGAAAAGCGGTGAGCGCACGCGCTGCCTGGTCGGGAGTGATCGGGAAGGTTGCCACTTGCGGACCGGCAACAACGCCCGTCAATTGTGCGGTGGCACGCGAGGTTGTGGCCGACGATGTATCGGGCTTGATCGATGTCGTTGTGGGCGCGGGACCCGGCCCCGGTTTCAAGGGGCCGGGGCGCGTCGTGGGCGGACCAACCCGCGGAACGATTCCTCCCGCGCACGCCGACAGGGTCAGCGCCGCCGCCAGCCCAAAACCGAACTTCATGCCGATTCGTCGGTACCGGTCAATATCCAGTTGGGATCGTCACTGCGCAGCGTGCGCGTGAACGTCCACACATCGACGGTCGGCACGGCGTCGGTCAACGAGCCAGCGATCACCGTTCCTTCCGCATCGCGGGTCACAGCTGCAATATCAGCATCGAAGCGCACCGTCAGGTGAGCCACGCGATCCTCCACGCGGGCAGCGACAATCGTCGCCTTTTCAATGGTAACGAGCCGGTTGTCGAGCACGTGACCGGCCGTTGAACGCTCGGCGATCGAACCGGCAAACGCCGTTCGGACTTCCTTGCTCGTAAGTCCTTCAAGAGCCCCGGCTTCTCCACGCCAGTAGGCGTCCAGGATCATGCGATAGGCAGCCTTTGAGCCCTCCATGAACCGCCCGACGTCGAACGAAGGCTCGGTGGCAACCACAGCGCGCACGCCGGTCGCAGCGCCGTCTTCAAACACCGAATCACTGGCGGCGATTGTCGGACGTGCCGGAGACGCAAAGGCGGGTGCAGGTGCCGCGGCGGCGTGATCTTCGACGGGCGCGAGCGGTTGTTCGTGTCCGGTGCGCTTGCCAAGCACCGAATAGAGCCGCAACGCAAGAAACCCTGCTACCATCGCCAGAACCACGATTTCAATCATACCCGACACCGCAAACTCCATCACTTTGTTCTCAACATAGGCGCAGGAGGCCAACACTTCAAACGCGCATTCGTTCGTCCGCGTTTCGTCGTATCTTGCTCTGTCCGTCACAGCGATGTAACCGCGCTCGCACCTTCATTCACCTGACGAAAGACCAATGACGATGGCCGACAACGCCGCGCCCGAAACCACAACCACTGAACCGCTGAGCAACGGCGTGGATACCGCCCCTCAGGCCGGCCTGCTGTCGCAGTATGTCAAGGATCTATCGTTCGAAAATCCAAACGCGCCCGCAGTTTATCAATGGCAAGGCCAACCGCAGATCGATATCCAGTTCAACATCGCTTCGGGCCAGGTCGGCGACGACGCGTTTGAAGTCATCCTCAAAATCGAGGCCAAGGCTGTCGCCGCCGACAAGGTCGCATTTCAGGTTGAGCTTTCGTATGCCGGGCTGTTCGCGCTCCGCAACATTCCTGACGATCAGCTACAGCCGTTCCTGCTGGCAGAAGCGCCGCGGATCCTCTTTCCCTTTGCGCGTCGCGTTCTCGCCGATGCCGTTCGCGATGGCGGATTCCCGCCGCTGCTGCTCGAACCGATCGATTTCGGTCAGCTTTATGTCACTCAGGCCGAACAGAGCGACGTGCTCGGCGCGCCAGTCGGGCAGGCTTGATCCGGCCTCTCCCGAAAGGGGAGGAACGGCAACGATGAACCTTGTTCGCGCCACCGCATCGATCGGCGGTCTGACGCTGGTCAGCCGCGTCCTCGGCATGGTTCGCGACATGCTGATGGCTCGCTATGTCGGTGCAGGGTTTGCGTCAGACGCATTTTTGATCGCTTGGCGATTGCCAAACTTGTTCCGTGCCCTGTTCGCCGAAGGGGCCTTCGCGGCCGTCTTTGTGCCAATGTACAACCGACGCATGACCGAGGCGGAACGGCAGGCGTCAGGATCGGGTTTAGCTGCGGCAAATGTGTTCGCGGGACAAGTGCTCTCGGTCCTGTTGCCGTTCCTGCTTGTCTTTACGACCCTCATGATGGCGGCGACCGCGCCTGTCGTGCTAGCCATGACGGGCGGATTTCCCGATGGTGGTCCCGCCAAGTTCGCGTTGGCGGTTCACCTCACGCAGATCACATTCCCTTATCTCGCGTTGATCAGCATGGTATCGCTGCTTGGCGGCATCCTCAATTCGCTCAATCGATTTTGGGTCAATGCCGCAGCTCCCGTCCTGCTCAACGTTGCGATGATCGCCGCAATCCTGTTTTTTCGTGGCAGAAACGCAATTGAAACATCTGAAACACAAGCCATTGCCGTGACCGTCGCAGGAGCTCTCCAACTGTTGTGGTTGATCTGGTCGTGCCGCCGGGCGGGCGTTGTGCTCAGCCTTTCGCGTCCACGCCTGTCGCCCGATGTAAAGCGGCTTTTATGGTTGATTGGGCCGGCAGCCGTGGGCCAAGGCGCGATCCAGTTCAACCTCCTCATCTCGACCTCACTCGCCGCACGCTTTCTGCCGCAGGGCGCCGTCAGCTATCTCTACTATGCCGACAGGCTGAACCAATTGCCGCTTGGACTGATCGGAATTGGTGTTGGAACGGCCATCCTGCCAAGCCTGTCACGCCAGATCGGCGGCGGCGACACGGCTGCCGCGCGCAATACTCAGAATCGCGCCATGGAGCTCGCCCTGCTGCTCGCCCTGCCCGCTGCGGTCGCGCTCGTCATATCGGCAATCCCGCTCGTACGCGGCGTATTCCAGCACGGCGCGTTCACGGCCAAGGACACGATCGGTGCCGCCAGCGCCCTTGCCGCCTTCTCGGTGGGTGTCCCTGCCTATGTGTTGATCAAGGTCCTGACTCCAGGCTTTTATGCCCGGCAGGACACCAAAACGCCGGTCCGGCTCGCCGTGGTGTCGATGCTCGTCAACCTCGCCGGTAATTTAATGTCGGTGGTGGTTTTCAACGCTGGTTTTGTCGGCATTGCGCTGTCCACCGCCGTTGCCGCGTGGGTCAATGTCTTGCTCCTTTACGGCTCGCTTCACCGACGCGATCACCTTCAATTCGATGCGCGTTTCAAAGCAAAGGCCGTGCGCATCATCGGTGCCAGCATCGCACTGGGTATCGCGCTGTTCATTCTCAACCCCTGGCTAGATCCTCATATGGGTGGCGGCTGGACAGAACGGGTGACATCCCTCGGTTTGCTTTGCGGTCTCGGCGGCGCAGTTTATGCCGCCGCTCTCTTGCTCCTCGGCGGGGCCAGTCTCAATGAACTCTTCAGACAATTTAAACGGAAAGCCTGACCTCATGCGTGTCGTCTCCGGCATCCAGCCTACTGGCAGCCTTCACCTCGGCAATTATCTGGGTGCTATTCGCAACTGGGTGCGCATGCAGGACGAGGTGACTGCCACAGGCGGACAATGCCTCTTCTTTCTGGCGGACCTGCATTCGCTTTCCGAACACATCGAACGACAGGTCAGAATCGATTCCTTGCGTGACATGACAGCCGCCTTGGTCGCCTGCGGTATCGATCCCGAGCGATCGATCCTATTCAATCAGGCACGTGTTCCCGCCCACGCAGAGCTTTGCTGGCTGCTCAATGGGACCGCGCGCATGGGTTGGCTCAATCGCATGACCCAATTCAAGGACAAGTCGGGAAAGAACCGCGAAGGCGCATCGGTTGCGCTGTTCGACTATCCGGTGCTCCAAGCTGCAGACGTGTTGCTGTACCAAGCAACACACGTGCCCGTCGGCGACGACCAAAAGCAGCACCTCGAACTCGCCCGCGACATCGCAACCAAATTCAACTCAGATACCGGGCGTGAGGTTTTCACGCTCCCTGATCCCATCATTCCGCCCGCCACTGCCCGAATCATGAGCCTGCGCGACGGGAGTGCCAAGATGTCCAAATCCGACGCCAGCGACATGAGCAGAGTGAACCTGTCGGACGACGCCGAAACAATTCAGCAGAAAGTACGGAAGGCCAAGACAGATCCGGAACCACTGCCGAGCGAAGCGGCAGACCTGGCAAACAGACCCGAAGCTCGAAATTTGGTAGCTATTATGGCTGCGCTGGACAACCGCTCGACCGATGAAGTCCTGGCCGAGCACGGGGGGAGCAATTTTGGGCCGTTCAAGGCCGCACTTGCTGATCGGCTGGTTGTAACGCTGGCACCGATTGCAACGAGGTATCAAGCATTGCGAGGATCATCTGAGATCGACGCGCTGCTGGTTGCGGGCGCCCAACGTGCGGCTGACATCGCCCGACCAACGCTCGAAGCCGCATACGAGGCTCTTGGTCTCCAACGGGCGGGTCGATCCTAAATCACGACGAAACGAATGCATTCACCAAGCGTTCAAGCCAAATGCTTAAACCTACCTGTCAGATCGCAAATTTTCGAGGTTGCCATGCTCCGTTTGTTTAAAGCCATTGTTCCCGTTGCGTTGTTGGCCGTCGCAGGGTGCGCCGCTCCTTTTTCTGCGCAGGTCTCGCGCTTCCAGCAACTCCCGGTACCTCAGGGTCAGTCCTTTGCGGTCATTGCCGACAACCCGCGTCTCGATGGCAGCCTGGAATTCGCACAATATGCCAACACTGTTTCGCAACGTCTTGCTGGATATGGCTATACGCGCGCAGTCTCGCCTGGTGATGCCAACCTGATCGTCCGCCTTAACTATACAGTCGACAAGGGACGCGATCGCATCCGCACCGTCCCGGGCATCGGGCCGCGCTTTGGTTATGCCAGTGGCTGGGGACCCTATCGTCCCTATTGGGGCTTTGGTCGCCGGGCATGGATCTATGGGTATGATGACCCGTTCCTCTATGGCTCGTCGTACGACGAACTCGAAAGCTACACCGTTTACGAATCGGCCCTCGATATGAAGATCGAGCGCAAGGGATCTCATGAGCGGCTGTTCGAAGGAACCGCCAAGGCGATGTCGTCGGACAATGATTTGACGACCCTAGTCCCCAATCTGATAGAAGCGATGTTTACTGGATTTCCCGGCAACTCGGGTCAGACTGTTCGGATCACCGTTGCGCCGCCTGAAAAGGCGCGGCGTTAAGCCTTACCCTGCGCAAAGCAACGAACGTTGCTTTGCGCAGGCGCCAGGTCAACGGCGCCTGCGCATGGACGCCGGCTACCCGTCCCCATGTCTGTAAGAGTTAAAGCATACACGGTGATTGCGCCACGGTCGACCGTTAGCGGAGGCCGTCCAGCTGCGCGCGCTATCCCTCCAGCGAGCGCAGCAACAAGCGCACGTCGGCGTCGATCTCGGTGTCGGCGGCGCGCAGCTTTTCGATCTGCTTGACCGCGTGGATTACCGTCGTGTGGTCGCGCCCCCCGAACCGTCGCCCGATTTCAGGCAGTGAGCGCGGCGTTAGCTGCTTTGACAAGTACATCGCAATCTGGCGCGGGCGCGCGACCACGCGGGCGCGGCGTGCCGAGACCATTTCGGCCTGACGAATCTTGAAATGCTCCGATACGCGTCGCTGGATTTCATCGATCGTAACGCGACGCCGTCCGGCCCGGAACATGTCGGCAAGCGTGTCTTCGGCGAACGCTTCGTCGATCGTCCGGTCGTTGAGCGCAGCATAGGCTACCAGACGGTTCAACCCCCCTTCGAGCTCGCGAATGTTCGAGGCAATGCGGCTGGCAAGCAAATCGCGAACCAGCGGTGGAATCTTCTGTGGCATAGCATTGGCTTTTGCCTCGACGATGGCGCGGCGCAGTCCGTAGTCGGCAGGCTGAATGTCGACCACAAGCCCTTGGGTCAGACGCGAAAGGATGCGGCCTTCGATCCCGTCGAGCTCGTGCGGGCTGCGGTCGGCACTGATGACCAGCCGTCTTCCGCCACGCATCAACTCGTCGATGGTATACAGGAATTCCTCCTGCGTGGTTTCCTTGCCGGCTATAAACTGCAAATCATCGATCATTAGCAGGTCAACCGAACGCAGCCGCGCTTTGAACGCCAGGGTATCCTTGGTCCGCATCGCATGGACGAAATCAACCATGAACCGTTCTGCCGACATGGCGAGCGCGCGCGCTCGCGGCTTGCGAGCCATGTAGCCATGGCCGGTGGCGTGGAGCAGGTGGGTCTTGCCTTGCCCGGTTGGCCCGTGGACAAAAAGCGGATTGAACCGCATCGGCCCGCCTTCGGCGATCGCTCGTGCGGCATTGTGTGCAATGCGATTCGAGTCGCCGACCAAAAACGTTTCGAACGTCAAGCGCGGGTCGAACTGGAAAACAGACTCAACCGGTGTCGATTTCTCACCTTCAGAAGCTAAAACCGCATAACTTTGAACAACATCGCCGTCATCTGCAAGAATGCGCACACTGGCTACTTCTGGCATGGTCATCCGCCACGCAAGATTTAGCCGGTCGGCAAAATTCTTCTGTACCCAATTAGCCATGAACGCGGAAGGCAAGGCCAGCGCAACAGTACGGTCGACTTTGCAAAATCCATCGTACCGCGTCCGCCCGAGCCACTGGTCGAAACTGCGCGCGCCAATGTCGCGGCGCAAACCGTCGCGCACAGCAGCCCAGGCTGCTGCCGCCCGATCTTCGATGTTCGAGTCCAGATCATCCCCCGACGCCAACTCTCTTTGCCTCCCCACCCGCTCTTATTCTGCGGACCACAACCTCTCTCCCGCGCAATCGCAGCAAGCCACACAAACGGAAATCGGTCGATCTCCGAATGCTCTGGTTCTCGATGCTGATCACGACTGGCGAGTCGCGTTGTCCCTGGCATGTTTTTGAGCGTGGTCGCCTAGCCGCGCAAGGCCGCGTGGCGCTTTCAGCCTTAAAAAAACTGAAATAAATCGGCTTGACGTGGAGAACTACCGCAATTGCGCGGAATCTAAACCAAGTCTTTAATTTTGCTATGTTTTTTCAGTTCCAACATCCGCTCCAACCAACGAATCGCGGGAATCCTTGACTTTTTTCTGTCATGCAACTGACACGCAGAAAGGCCCGCCGGTCGCATCGACCAGCGGGCCCGATACTCAGCTTTGAAACTGACTTAAGCGAGCGTTGCGACGCGCTTGGTGAGGCGTGCAAATTTACGAGATGCCGTGTTCTTGTGCATCACGCCCTTGGCAACGCCGCGCGCGATCTCAGGCTGTGCGGCCGCGAGTGCTTCTGAAGCGGCGCCCTTGTCGCCGGCAATCAGCGCCAGCTCGACCTTTTTGACGAAGGTGCGGATGCGGCCCACGCGGGCACCGTTAACTTCAGCGCGTCGATCATTGCGCCGGATTCGCTTTTTTGCCTGGGGCGTATTCGCCATGAAGTCCTCGAAACTCTGTCTGAATTGAAGGCGCGGCGCATAACGATGAGGGGAGCACGGGTCAAGCTAACGCTGACACGAGGGGCAACAGAAAGTCGAGCGACCGCTGTCGACCACACGAATCACGGTTCCCTTGCCGCACGGACAGGCCTCGCCTTCGCGACCGTACACTCTCCATTGCGTGGCAAAATAGCCAAGCTGTCCATCAGGACGGGCATAATCGCGTAGTGTCGAACCCCCCGCTTCGATCGCTGCGAGCAGCACGGTGCGTATCGCATCGACTAATGCATCGAGCCGCGTGTGCGCAATCTGCCCAGCGCGACGGCGCGGCGCGATGCGCGCGATGTTAAGCGCCTCACAGACATAGATGTTACCAAGACCCGCGACGATTCGCTGATCGAGCAGCATGGCCTTGATCGGTGCCACGCGACCGTCGAATGTGCGCGCGAGATAAGCGCCGGTGAGGTCCGGCCCGAATGGCTCGGGTCCCAAGGCGGCAAATGTTGGCCAGCTGTCCAGCATGTCCGACGCAATCAGATCAACTGATCCGAACCGCCGCGCGTCGTTAAGGGCGAGCCGGTCGCCTGCATCGGTCTCGAGAATCAGGTGATCGTGGGTGCCAATCTCCGGGGGATCGACTCGCCAGCGGCCGGACATACCGAGATGAAAGACCATCGCGTCGCCCCGATCGGTCTGGATAATCCCGTATTTCGCTCGCCGACTGAGCGCGATCACGCGCGCGCCGGTGAGCCGCTGGCGCAAGTCGACAGGAAAAGACCGTCTCAAATCGGGACGCCTCGCCTCGACGGCGGTCAAGACGCGGCCGACCAGTATGGGACGCAATCCGCGAACGGTCGTTTCTACTTCGGGAAGTTCGGGCACAAAATTGCGCTATGCGGCGTTTGCGAGCGCAGCAACCCCTCGCTAGAGGCTTCGCGCATGAACAAAACTGTTTCCTTCGGTTATGAACAGGTCGCCGCGGCTGAAAAGACCGAGCGCGTGGGCAAGGTCTTTACCAGCGTCGCGCGCAGCTACGATCGCATGAACGATGCCATGTCGGGCGGGATGCACCGGCTATGGAAAGATCGCTTCGTCCGTCGCGTCAAACCGCGCGCTGGTGAATATATTCTCGACATGGCCGGCGGTACCGGCGACATCGCGTTTCGGATGGCAACGTCAGGTGGAGGGACCGAGGCGCACATCACTGTCGCCGACATCAACGCCGACATGCTCGGCGTTGGCATTGACCGCGCCGCTGACAGAGCGATCGACACGCTGGTGTGGACCCAGGCAAATGCCGAGACGCTGCCGTTCGACGACAAGAGTTTCGACGCCTATACGATCGCATTTGGTATCCGCAACGTAACCGACATTCCCAAGGCGTTGCGCGAAGCGCACCGCGTGCTGAAACGTGGCGGGCGGTTCTTTTGTCTCGAGTTCTCGACGACGCTGTGGCCGGGGTTTGGCGAAGTCTATGATGCTTACTCGCACAGGCTGGTCCCCAAGATCGGCGCGATGATCGCCGGTGATGAGGATTCGTACCGCTACCTCATCGAATCTATCCGCCGCTTCCCCGATATGCCGACGTTCGAAAAAATGATTGGCGACGCCGGTTTTATGCAGACCAGCGTCGAACCGATGCTGGGCGGACTGGTCGCCATCCATAGCGGTTGGAAGATTTGACCCGTCCAACGACGCACCTGTGGCGGCTGATGAAGTGGCTGCGAACGCTGGCGCGACATGGTGCGCTGGCGGGGATCGAACGCGATCCGATGACCCCACTGCAGGTCAAACGGATCATTCGCATCGCCCGCTTCGGTGCGCGTGTGCCCAGAATTCCCGCCTACGCCGAGGCCTTTCAAGCGTGCGGTCCTGCGGCGATCAAGCTTGGACAGGCCCTTGCCACGCGACCCGATCTGGTTGGAGACGCTGCGGCTCATGGTCTTTTGCGCCTGCAAGACCGCTTGCCGGCTGTGCCCTTTGCGATCATCCACGCCGCCATTGAACGCGGCTTGGCGCGCCCGGTCAGCGACCTGTTTGCCAGCATCGAGGAAGAGCCAGTCGGGGCGGCGTCGATCGCGCAGGTTCACCGCGCCGTCACAACCGAAGGCGTTACCGTCGCGATCAAGGTCGTACGGCCCGGCGTCGAGGAAGAGTTCGTCGCTGCGCTCGAAACCTACGAATGGGCCGCCGCCCAGCTCGAATTCATCGGCGGCGAATTTGCGCGACTGCGTCCACGCCTCACGATCGCAACCTTTCGCCAATGGACCTTGCGCGAGCTGGACCTGCGACGCGAGGCAGCGTCGGCCTCCGAACTTGCCGAAGGGCTTACCGCAGAACCAGGATTCCGCATCCCGACCATCGACTGGAAGCGCACATCGCGCAGTGTGCTGACGCTTGAGTGGATCGACGGGATCAAGCTGTCGGACATTGCTGCCATCGACGCCGCTGGCCACGATCGAAAGGCGCTCGCCCGGACGCTGGTGCGCGGTTTCCTGCGGCAAGCCATCGCCGAGGGCTTCTTTCACGCCGACATGCATCAGGGTAACCTGATGGTCGCGCCCGGCGGCGACCTAATCGCGATCGATTTCGGCATCATGGGTCGGATCGACCGGCGCGCACGGCAATGGCTGGCAGAGATTCTGTTCGGGCTGATCACCGGCAATTACCGCCGCGTTGCCGAGATCCATTTCGAGGCACAATACGTCCCTGCCCACCACAATGTCGCAGAATTCGCGACCGCACTTCGCAGCGTCGGCGAGCCAATGCGGGGTCTGTCTGTCAAGGACATGTCGATCGGCAATATGCTCGACAGCCTGTTTGCGATCACCCGCGACTTTGACATGGTCACACAGCCGCACCTGCTGCTCCTCCAAAAGACGATGGTGATGGTCGAGGGCGTGGCGACCATGCTCGATCCAGACGTCAACATGTGGGAGATCGCAGAGCCCGTCGTACGGGACTGGCTGCGCGGAGAACTGGGGCCTGAAGCCCTGCTTGCCGACCGGCTGGTCAAGGACGTGCGCACCCTCACCCGCCTGCCCGATCTCGTCCGCCGCATCGAGGCGCAATTCCCGATCAAGGGCGGTGCGCCACCGACGCCGCCCTTGGCAGTCATCGAACCGGTAAGTCTGTCGTTCGGTTGGCTGGGCTACATCGCTGTCGCGGTTGCCGCCGGAGCGACTGGTGCGGGTATCACGCATTGGCTAGGTTGACACCATGCCAGCGTGGCTAACGCCGCATCGAGCTGATAAGCGCTCGCAGATGTATTTGCCCGGTCGTGTTGCAGAGGACGAGCTGCCCACCATCGTTGCTGCAAAAGTCGACAGTCTGGTCGAACGAAAGCCAGTAATCCGAAAGACGGGAATGACGATTTTGTCGCCGGAGACCGCCGCTATGATCGCAGCCAAGTTCGATATCGCACGCCCAGGACCGCGATCGTGTTCTTCGCCTGCCGATGGAGCACTGACCGATCGAGCCCATCACGCTGGACCCGCGGCGGTTGGGCAGGTTTTGGAGGTTGCGCATGTCTGATTTCAAAGCCCAACGCGTCCTTCTGATCATCGGGGGTGGCATCGCGGCGTACAAGGCGTGCGAACTGATCCGACTCATCCGCAAGTCGGACGGCAGCGTGCGTTGCGTTTTGACGCACGCGGGCGCTCACTTTGTCACGCCGATGACACTTGCAGCGCTCAGCGAGCAGCCCGTCCACACCAGTCTTTGGGATCTGAATGACGATGCCGAAATGGGCCATATCCAGTTAAGCCGCGGGGCTGATGTGGTCGTTGTTGCCCCTGCAACCGCCGACTTGATGGCAAAGATGGCAGCTGGAATTGCCGACGATCTGGCGACCACGCTCTTGCTGGCGACAGACAAGCCGGTCCTCGTCGCGCCTGCAATGAACGTGCGAATGTGGGAGCATGCCGCCACGCGCCGAAACGTGGCCCAGCTGCGCGCCGATGGGCTGACTGTGATGGAGCCGGACGAGGGACCGATGGCATGCGGTGAATTCGGCGCGGGGCGCTTACCCGCGCCCGATGTCATCTTCGCGGCGATCAAAGCCGTGCTCGAAGGCTGACCTTGCACATCATCGTCACCGCCGGCCCCACTCATGAGCCGATCGACCCCGTTCGCTACCTCGCCAATCGCTCATCGGGAAGACAGGGTTTCGCCATTGCGGACGCCCTGGCCGCGCGCGGGCTACAGGTCACGCTGATCGCGGGTCCCGTCAAACTCGACACACCACCGGGCGTCACGCGCATCAATGTTACGACCGCGCGCGAGATGGCCCTTGCGGTCGATGCCGCGCTCCCCGCCGATGCCGCAATCATGGTCGCCGCCGTCGCCGACTGGCGTGTGGAAAGTGTAGGTCAAAAGATTAAGAAAAGCGCTGCCGGGGCAGCACCCGTCCTGCACCTCGTCGAAAATCCTGACATCCTTGCGACGGTTGCGCGCAGTCCGCAGCGTCCGCGCCTCCTGATAGGGTTCGCCGCCGAAACCGAAAACGTCATCGCGAACGCCGAAGCCAAGCTGGCGAAAAAGGACTGCGACTGGATGGTCGCCAATGACGTATCGGGGGACGTGATGGGTGGTGCGGAGAATACAGTCCACATCGTGACGAAAGACGGCGTGGAAAGCTGGGTGCGAATGGCAAAGGAAGCGGTTGCGCAAAGATTGGCAGCGCGGGTTTTCGCCGCGATTTGCCCAAACGAGGTTTGACTTTGAACGCTTGAATATCGCTACCGTCGTGACGCCACGCCCATCCCCCGCTAAAGGCACTCGCATGCGCCCCATTTCAATCCCGATCATCCGCCTTTCCCACGGTGCTGACCTTCCGGTTCCCGCTTACGCCACCGACGGCGCCGCTGGCATGGACGTCGTTGCAGCCGAAGCAGTCGTTCTGGCTCCCGGCGAGCGCTACGCGGTGGCGACCGGGTTCGCCATGGCCATTCCCGAAGGATATGAAGTTCAGGTCCGCCCGCGATCGGGGCTCGCGCTCAAGAACGGCGTCACCTGCCTTAACACGCCCGGCACGATTGACAGCGACTATCGCGGCGAAGTGAAGGTGATCCTGGCCAACCTGGGCAATGCCCCTTTCAGCATCGCGCGCGGCGATCGGATCGCGCAGCTCGTTCCTGCTTTTGTCCAGCGCGCAACACTGAACGAAGTCTCCAACCTCGACGCGACCGTGCGCGGAAGCGGCGGGTTCGGGTCGACCGGGGTTTAGGTGCTCAGCGACGACGAACTCGAACGCTACGCCCGCCATATCGTTCTGCGCGAGGTCGGCGGTGCGGGCCAAATGAAGTTGAGGGGCGCGCGCGGGGTGGTCGTCGGCGCGGGCGGCATCGGGGTACCGGTCCTCCAGTATCTGGCTGCCGCAGGCATTGGGGCCCTAACGATTATAGACGATGACGTCGTCGGCGCGTCGAACCTTCAGCGTCAGGTACTTTACGGCATCGGTGACATCGGCACACAAAAGGCGCTGCTCGCCACGCGCCGGTTGTTTGATATCAATCCTTATGTGGCGGTGACGCCCGTCACGGAACGGCTCGATGGCGGCAATGCCGACGCACTTCTCGAAGGGCATGATGTCATTCTCGACGGATCCGACAGTTTCGCGACGCGTCTGGCGGTTGCCGACGCCGCCTACCGTCTGCACATACCGCTCGTATCCGCCGCCATCGGGCAATTTCATGGGCAGATCGGCACATGGACAGGGTGGCTCAAGGATCAACCCTGTTACCGATGCTATGTCGGCGACGCGTTCGACGCCGACGATTGCGACACCTGTGCCGAGGACGGCGTACTGGGCGCGATGACCGGCCTGATCGGCAGCTTTGCCGCGCTCGAAGCGATCCGCGCGCTCGTCGGTTTCGGAGACAGTGCAGCGGGCAAGCTTCACGTCGTCGATGGCCTCACGCCTTCGATGCGGACGATCCGCATGCCCAAAGACCCCGGGTGTTCCACGTGCGGCACGCCTGATAACAGCTGAACGTTCGGAGTACACGGTCACCCAGTGCACAACGCGTTAAGCAGTCCTTCTGTGAACGCGGTGTCGGCTTTGTTCGCATCTATTGAGGACCCGATCGACCGATATTTCGGCGACCCAAGCGATCGACACGACCAACAAGGCCGAGTGGCTCCCGTTCAATGACAGTCGTGGTTTGACGACCCGTCGGCCGGGTTCAGCGCTATATGGCGGAAATTTATGCGGTGCCGGACGGGCGGCACTCCGCGCGGTGCGCCGCACAAACGGTGCTGCATCCCTGTTATCCAGTTGGGATGCAAGACGGACGTGTTCAACCACTCGCGTGCCTATCTGATTAGTTTTTGGTTGTAATCAAGTACCATGAAACGCTTATTCGGCGGCGCGCCGATCACCGGACCCACGACCTTAACTGCCATTTTCTGCCGCCCTGCGGGCTCTTCTCAGCGCTGGATCTCGCCACCGGCCATACACGCCACAAAAGTACCAGACAGGTCCTTCGGGGCAAAGGCCTTGCGCGCGCAGATCGGTGCCTGCCTGACACTGGCAACACCATGGACCGGACGTGCTTCCGACGAGGACGTGAAGCCGAGGGAGATTTAGCCCTTCGTTGCTTTCTTTTTCGCCGGCGCCTTCTTCGCCGCTGGTTTTTTCTTCGGCGCTGCCTGTTTCCTGCCCTTTTTGGCGGGGACTGCGGCAGCGCGGGCATCGATCAGTTGCGCGGCTTCCTCAAGCGTAAGTGCCTCCGGCTCGACCGATTTTGGCACCGTCGCGTTGGTCGTGCCATCGGTAACATAGGGGCCGTAGCGGCCAGCCATCAGTTTGATTTCTAGCTCAGTCCGCGGGTGCTTACCCAGCAGTTTGAGAGGGGCCTGCGTCCCGCGTGCCGGACGTCCTCCGTTTGCCGCTGCCTCTGCAAGTTTAACGACCGCAGCATTCATGCCGGTCTCGAAAACTTCAGCGGTCGACGTCAGCCGCGCATATTTGCCGTCGTGCGCCAGATAGGGGCCATAACGCCCGATACTGGCCGTGATCGGCTTGCCGCTTTCAGGGTGGGTGCCAACATCGCGCGGCAAGCTCAGCAGCTTGAGCGCGAGTTCCAGGTCGAGTTCACCAGCATCCTTAGGGATTGACGCCCTTTTGGCTTCCTTACCGTCGCCGAGTTGAACATAGGGACCGAAACGTCCGGACTTGCTGGAAATCTCGAGTCCACTCACCGGATCGGAACCCAGCACGGCATCGCTGCCGCCATTTTCGGCTTCGGCGCTTCCGCCCTGTGCGAATTTGCGCGTGTATTTGCACTCGGGATAGTTGGAGCACGCAACGAACGCGCCGAACCGTCCGCCGCGCAGCGCCAGCCGCCCGGCCCCGCAATTGGGGCACAGACGCGGGTCAGAACCGTCTTCCTTGGCAGGGAACAGAAACGGGGAAAGATATTCGTCGAGCGCGACCGTGACGTCAGACGGTTTGGTTTCCATGACCTCGGTCGCCTTCGGCTTGAAGTCGCGCCAGAAGGCCTCGAGCACGGCTTGCCACGCCATGCGCCCGCCTGAGACGTCATCGAGGCTTTCCTCGAGCCCCGCAGTGTAGTCATAGCTCACATAACGTTCGAAGAACCGTTCGAGGAAGGCCGTCACGAGCCGTCCACTTTCGTTGGGCGTGAAGCGGTTCTTGTCGGTCGAGACGTAGTCGCGATCTTTCAGCGTCTGCAGGATCGAAGCATAGGTGGAGGGGCGCCCGATGCCCAACTCCTCCATTTTCTTGACCAGTGTGGCTTCCGAATACCGAGGCGGCGGCTGGGTAAAGTGCTGGTCGACGCGAACGCCCTTTTTCGCCGGGGAATCGCCCGATTTTATGCGGGGCAGACGGCCTTCGTCCTCTCCCGCTTCGTCTCTGCCCTCCTCGTAGAGCGCGAGATAGCCAGGAAACAGGACGACCTGGCCCGTCGCGCGAAGTGCGTGCTGCCCGGTGCCTTCGACCAGTTCGACCGTCGTCCGCTCCAGCCGCGCCGACGCCATCTGGCTCGCCATCGCGCGTTTGAAGACAAGGTCGTAGAGGCGGGCGTGATCGCCCGAACCCGCGCGGTCCTTGGCGAAATCGGTCGGGCGTATCGCCTCGTGCGCTTCCTGTGCGTTCTTGGCTTTGGCGGTATATTGCCGCGGCTTTTCGGGGACATAACTCGCGTCGTATCGGTTGGCGATCGCGCCGCGTGCCGCCGTGATCGCGCTGCCGTCCATCTGGACACCATCGGTACGCATATAGGTAATTGCGCCGTCTTCGTAGAGCCCTTGCGCGAGCCGCATCGTATGGCTGGCCGAGAACCCGAGCTTGCGCGCCGCTTCCTGCTGCAACGTCGAGGTTGTAAACGGCGCTGGTGGATTGCGCGAAAGCGGCTTTGTTTCGACGTCGGCCACTGCAAAGCGCCCGCCCTCGACTGCCGCCCTGGCGGCCATCGCGTCGCCCTCGACCCCGATTGTCAGTCGGTCGATCTTTTCGCCTTTCCAGCGAACCAGACGCGCCTCGAATGCGGTCCCGTCATGCTCCAGATCGGCAACGACTGACCAATACTCCTGCGCCCTGAACGCCTCGATTTCACGCTCGCGGTCAACGATCAGACGCAGCGTAACCGATTGCACGCGTCCCGCCGATTTCGCCCCGGGCAGCTTGCGCCACAGCACGGGCGACAGCGTAAAACCAACCAGATAGTCCAGCGCTCGCCGAGCGCGATACGCGTCAATGAGGTCATCATCGAGCGCACGGGGGGCCGCCATCGCCGTTTGCACAGCCAATTTAGTGATCGCATTGAACGTTACCCGCTCAACCGCTTTCGGTAGCGCCTTCTTCTTTGCGAGGACTTCGCGGACGTGCCAGCTGATCGCTTCACCCTCACGGTCAGGGTCGGTCGCGAGGATCAGGCGGTCCGCATCCTTTGCCGCGTCGGTAATCGCCTTGAGTTGCTTGGCCTTGTCGGCGTAATTTTCCCATTCCATCGAGAACCCCTCATCAGGGTTCACCGATCCGTCCTTGGGCGGCAAATCGCGCACGTGGCCGTAGGAAGCGAGAACCTTGTAGTCCTTGCCCAGATAGCCTTCGATGGTTTTGGCCTTGGCAGGCGATTCGACGATGACCAGATTCTTCAAGCGACGCTCACTCTCAATTGCTCTCACACGTACGCACGAGGGTGGCGGGGCAATTGGGGGTGCGTCAAGCGGGACAGGCAGATTGATGTTAACCTGATTTTCGTTCCGCTTCAGGCCCCGTGCATGACCCGCGCTCATCGCCACCAGACCGTAAACGCCGTTCCCTACCGGGCTTTTGCTGTCCGCTAACAACCAGACAACGGGCGCCTGGTCGAAATTTGGCAGGTCTGGCGAGGCCTGACTTGGCGTAGCGCGATGCGCCCGTGGTTGCGTCGCGTTCGCTAGCTCTTTTGTCCGATGCCCGGCTCCCTGCCCGCTATGAGCCGCTCAATATTGGCTCGATGTTTCCAAAGAACGACCAGCGCAAAAGCGATGAACAGCGCCGCAGTTTCAAAATTACCCCAGACGGCTGCTGCCACTGGCGCGGCGATGGCAGCGCTGATCCCGCTCAGCGACGAAAAGCGGAACGCGGCCAACACACCAAGCCAGACGACGGCAAACACCACGCCGACCGGCCATGACAGGGTAAACGCGATCCCGGCGTAAGTGGCGATCCCCTTGCCACCACGAAAGCCGAGCCAAACCGAATAGCAATGGCCGATAAACGCGCCCGCCGCACCCAGCGCGCCCAAGCTCGGGTCAATCCACTGTGCGACCAGGACGGCCACCGCACCCTTGCCACCGTCGAGAACGACAGTCGCCGCTGCCAGCCCCTTGCGTCCGGTACGCAGCACATTGGTCGCACCGGTGTTTCCAGATCCAATGCTGCGCAAATCGCCTGCGCCGGCGATACGGGTCAGCAGCAGACCGAATGGAATTGCGCCGAGTAGATAGCCCAGCACCAATGCCATCGCCGGGGCTCTCCACACCGCTTCCACTTTTTCTGAAATCCTGCCACTCAGACCAAGTATTTGTAATACAATGGTTTAGGTGCGACGCGCAACAATTCCATGTCTTTGAAAATAGGCGTTTTCGTAAGGGTCGCGGCGGGCTAGGACATCGCCGATGATGCCCAACGCGCCGGTTCTGTTCTTCGACTCAGGGGTCGGGGGCCTTTCAGTGGTCGCACAAAGCCGTGCTGGCTTGCCGACCGCTGCCTTCGTCTATGTAGCGGACACGGCGGGATTTCCTTATGGGACAAAAACCGAAGCCGAGATTGCGGCGCGGGTGCCAGCGTTGCTTGGACGGCTCGTCGAGCGCTATCGACCACGCCTTGTGGTCATCGCATGCAATACGGCTTCGACGATTGCGCTGACGGTCGTGCGCAATGCGCTCGAGCTACCCGTGGTGGGCACCGTTCCCGCAATCAAGCCTGCAGCCGAGGCCTCGATGACGCGCGTCATCGGCGTTCTC
Organism: Sphingomonadales bacterium; assembly: GCA_025352685.1. Classification (GTDB taxonomy): domain Bacteria; phylum Pseudomonadota; class Alphaproteobacteria; order Sphingomonadales; family Sphingomonadaceae; genus Sphingomonas_O. Next base: position 82,195 of record JANXSN010000064.1, on the reverse strand, counting down.
GGCACTGACGCTACGGTGCGACAACCCTATGTCGACCGCCTCTTAGCGGAATTCGCCGCCGACTGCACGGTCGTGCGCCATGGATCGGCAGCGCTTGTTTTGCTCGCGGAGGCAAAGCTGCGCGGGGAATCAATCCAGCTTGGCGATGTTCGCTCAGCCATTGCCGGGCTATTCGACGGTCCGAACGGCGGCAGCATCGATACCGTTGTTCTCGCCTGCACGCACTTCCCGCTCCTCGGCGAAGAACTGGCAGCGGCGGTGCCGCATCCCGTGCGCTTCGTCGATGGCGGCTCAGGAATCGCGCGGCGGGTCGCACATCTGACTGCGGGACAGGCGTGGCCCGCGATAACGCCACCGGGCCTCGCGGTCGTCACCCGACTGGATGCTGCGGCACGCGCCTTGGCGCCGGCCTTGGCGGGGCGCGGCTTTCCCGAGCTCGTCCAGCTCTAGTTGCGAGACGTTCGCACTGGAGCTTGGCGGCGACTCTCCCTATTTGCGTTAGGAACTCTCCAACGGATAAGCGGCACGTGGATTATAATCGTATCTTCGCTCAGGCAATCGACCGGCTTCACGCAGAAGGCCGCTACCGAGTTTTCATCGACATTTTGCGAAACAAGGGCGCATATCCCAACGCACGCTGTTTTGCCGGGCACAACGGGCCGAAGCCGATCACGGTGTGGTGCTCCAACGATTATCTTGCGATGGGTCAGCATCCCAAGGTGATAGCGGCGATGGAAGAAGCGCTGCACGACGTTGGCGCAGGCTCTGGCGGCACCCGCAACATCGGCGGCAACACCCATTATCATGTCGATCTGGAAGCCGAACTCGCTGACCTCCATGGCAAAGACGGCGCGCTGCTCTTTACGAGTGGCTATGTCTCGAACGAGGCAACGCTCGGCACACTCGGCAAGATTTTGCCTGGGTGCATTATCTTTTCGGACGAACTCAACCATGCCTCGATGATTGCTGGCATCCGCAATTCGGGCTGCGAAAGGCGCGTCTGGCGGCATAACGATCTGGCCCATCTCGAAGAACTGCTGGCCAGCGAGGACGCCGACACCCCCAAACTGGTCGCGTTCGAAAGCGTTTATTCGATGGACGGAGACGTCGCCGATATCGCAGCTGTGTGCGACTTGGCCGACAAGTATAATGCGCTGACCTATTGCGACGAAGTTCACGCCGTCGGCATGTACGGCGCGCGCGGCGGCGGCATCACTGAGCGTGATGCGGTTGCCGATCGCGTAACGATCATCGAAGGGACGCTGGGCAAGGCGTTTGGTGTCATGGGCGGTTATATCGCTGCATCGCGTGACGTCATTGATGTCATCCGAAGCTATGCGCCTGGGTTCATTTTCACGACCAGTTTGTCGCCAGTGCTTGTCGCAGGCGTGCTGGCAAGTGTTCGTCACTTGAAAGCCTCGAATGAAGAGCGCGTCGCGCAACAGGCCGGCGCGGCGATGCTGAAATCACTGTTTGCTGACGCTCATCTGCCGGTCATGGACACGACAACGCACATCGTTCCGCTGATGGTCGGTGATCCGGTCAAGGCCAAGAGGATCAGCGATATCCTGCTCGCCGAGTACGGGGTTTACGTCCAGCCGATCAATTATCCAACCGTTCCTCGGGGTACGGAACGTCTGCGGTTTACGCCGGGTCCTGCCCATACGCCGGTAATGATGCGCGAGCTAACTGAGGCCCTGGTCGAGATCTGGGGCCGAATGGAGCTTCGTAAGGCTGCTTAGCGCACCGCGAGCAAAAGTGTCAGACCACCAAGTGCCAGCGACAATTTAAAGCGCAGCCGCAACAAGCCAGCGTTTATAAATCCCGCTTTGAAGAGCACCCAATCGACGAGCGGGGCAGCCAGGATGCCCGCGCCCAGCACAGCGAGCGAAGGCCCGGGCCAAGGCGCGCCCGTCATCCACGGGATGCCAGTGGAAAACGCGATCAGGCTCGGCACAATGGCGGCAACATAGAGCCATTCCGGTGCATCCTCGCGGGTGGACGCGACACCCCACCACAAGCCGCCAAGGAAGCTGAATATGAGTGCAGCGTAGAAGTACCCCGCCGCCAATCCAACGTAACGGTTGGTTTCGTTGAAGGTCGCCAGAAGCGCCCATATCTGAGGTGCGAGGCCCGCGATGCCGAGAATTACCGCGATACGGGGCACTGGTGGGGACGAACTGGTCACGGCTTTCCCTGGCGGGTCAGACTGCCGCTCCAGGCATAGCCGCGATAAAGGGGCTTGAATGCGGGGGTGAGGCGAGTCCTTTCGGCTATTCGCTCAATGGCCTCGCGCAGCGTCGCGCGCGGCTCAACATCAAATTTGGCTAGCCAAGCGTCGAGAATGCGTTTGAACCAGCCAGGCAAGTGCTCCTGCTGGCCGAAATCCACCAGATGCAACGAGCCGCCGGTTACATTTGCACCCTGACGGATTGCGTCCTGCCAGTCGGGAATCATCGACAGGGTGTAGCTCATGAAGACTCGGTCAAACATCGGCTCGCCAAACAGCGTGCCTGCGTGAAAATCAGTCGCGTCAGCCTGTCTCAACGTGATGCGGTTCGCCAATCCTGCTGCTGCAACCTTTGCCCGCGCCGTCGTCAGCATGGCTTCGGAGATATCGAGACCGAACAGACGCGCACTCGGGTAGCGCCTGGCAACCGCAATCAGATTGCGTCCCGTCCCGCAGCCGACCTCGAGCACGGTTCCATCCAAAGGGACGTCGAGCTGGGCGATCAGGCGGTCGCGGCCCAGCAGATAATATTTGCGTGTAAGGTCGTAAAAGTGCCGTTGGCGCGCATAGATCGCGTCCATCCGGGCGGCGTTGTGCGCCAAGGTCTCAGCCCTTCAGCACGTAAAGATGGACACCACCATAAATCGACGAGCGGTCGCGACTGGTGAAGCCCAGCGAGTCCTCGGCGCGGTAGTTCCAGCGGTCGAGGATGTCGTCAGAAACGCGACCCGGCAACAACGTGGGCGCAGCCGCGGTCCGGAACAGCACACGGGCACCGGGCTTGGCCGTGCGCGTGATCTGTGTCCAAAGCGCCGTAAGCAGTTCGTCCGTCATCCAGTCCTGCGCATCAAGCAGGATATACCGGTCGCGGCTGGCGGCGGGCAGCGCGCTCAAATGTTCGATGAAGTTGGCGTGCAGCATTTCGACACGGTCGATGCGACCGGAGACAAGATCGTAATTTGCTTCCTCGAGATAGGGCGGAACCGATACCCCTTGTCCGCGCTCATACCGCCGCCCAAAAGCTTGCTGAGCGAAGTAATTCTTCTTCACGTCGAAATCACAAGCGAGTTTTTCGAGGCGTTCCTTGAGCACCGACCGAATACCACCGGGACTATCGCCCGCGAGCGCCTCATACTGCGCGGGCGGGATGCCGAGCCCAAAGAGTGAAGCCGGCTGATCGACCAGCCAGCGAACGAATTTCTTGTCGAAGACGGGCGCCAGACGTGTCTCAAATATATGTCGCTGTTCTTCGACCGACTTGGCCTCAAGCATTTCCTTCAGATCTATTTTGTAGAGTTTGGCGAGCAGGTGCGCGGTACCAATGAAATTGCCGAGCAGTCCACGCTTGTAGATATTCTTGGTGAAACCGCCGATCCGCTTGCGGCCGACGATGTCACGGCCTTCCCAGTAGCGGCGCGATGTTTCGTCGAGGTGCGGACGAATGAATTTCTTGTAGGCAGCGAGATTGGCTTTCTGGTCGGCTTCGCCAAAGAACCGGTAAAAAGCGGCATAGTTCGGCAAGTGGCGCGCCGCTGCGATCTTCAAACGATTGTAGGCGACGTGGGCAGTGTTGAGATCGACTGCCGTAATCGCCTTTGGATCCGCTGTCAGGTAGCTGAGAACGTTACAGCCGCCGCTGGCAATCGCCACGACATGGCAATCACGCGTAATCTCCAGCGCCTCCATATCGACGACCGGATCTTCCCAGATCTGTACGTAGACCAGCCCGCGAAACGCAAAAGTGAAGGCGCGTTCGAGTAGCCCTGCCTTCGACAGCTTCTCATGCTGGTGAACAGCCTTCTGCACGGCCGCATTGCGCGGTCCCTTTGCAGTGACAGTGGACGACATGGGCGTCAGGTCTCCGAACGGTTCGACGTGATCAATATGATGAAACTAGAAAGCGCTGTGACGCGCCAATGACGTTTTCGCAAGCGGAGAGACGTAGCGTTATCGCGCGCTCTGCTCATTCTTACCGGGCTCCATTGCTGGCTCCATTCTCAGGCACGACCGCCGCCGCGTTAACGGTTTCATCCTGAACCTCGGTCACATCGTCGGCAATCATGTTGTTCGCCGTCACCTCCACCACGTTGGTTGCCGGCGGCGCAGAATTGCAGGCACCGACGAAAAACAAGGGTGCGGCAAATAAGACTCTTCTCATCGGCACAGCTTGAACAGAATGGCTGTCCCGGTCAACGTTGCGTCGCAAAGCGGGTGGCAATCGTCGCTCACGTTGCCTAGAGCGTTGTCGCTATGACGACCCGCCCTGCCCCGCTTGCGATTGCGCTCGCTTCCGACCATGCCGGCTTCGAGATGAAGGCAATGCTGGCCGATTGGCTTCGGATGCAGGGCCATCAGGTGGCTGACCTCGGTCCCCATGACACAGCGTCAGTTGATTATCCCGATTATGGCTATCGACTGGCACAAAGCGTTGCTGCAGGCGACGCCACGTTCGGGGTCGCCGTGTGCGGTTCGGGCGTTGGCATTTCAATCGCTGTAAACCGCAATCCGGCGGCGCGCTGTGCGCTGGTTTCAGACACGTTGTCGGCACGGTTGGCGCGTGAACACAACGACGCCAACGTGATTGCATTCGGTGCGCGCTTGATCGGCTCCGACACGGCAAAAGATGCCCTTGCCACGTTTCTCGCTACGCCATTTGCCGGTGATCGCCACGTTAATCGTGTCACCAAACTCGGACAGCCCAATCTTTCGGCCCAGCCCCTAAAGGAACCCTCATGAGCAGCCAGCCCGCCCCTCTGCTTTCCGACGTGCAGCCCGACGGCTTTTTCTCGCGCAGCCTTGCTCAATCCGACCCGGCGGTTGCCGCAGGGATTGCGCAGGAGCTCGACCGCGAACAACACCAGATCGAGCTGATCGCATCGGAAAACATTGTATCGAAGGCCGTCCTCGAAGCTCAAGGCTCGGTATTCACCAACAAATATGCCGAAGGCTATCCCGGCAAGCGCTACTATCAGGGTTGCGCTCCTTCTGACGCCGTCGAAACGCTTGCAATCGAGCGTGCAAAGAAGCTCTTCGATTGCGGCTTCGCCAATGTCCAGCCGCACTCCGGCGCCCAGGCGAATGGCGCTGTCATGCTCGCCCTGACGAAGCCTGGCGACACAATTCTGGGAATGAGCCTCGATGCCGGCGGCCACCTCACCCATGGTGCACGAGCTGCGCTGTCGGGCAAATGGTACAACGCGATCCAGTACGGCGTCCGCGCGGACGATCATTTGATCGACTTCGACCAGGTCGAGGCGTTGGCGAAGGAACATCAGCCCAAATTGATTATCGCGGGGGGCAGCGCCTATCCACGCATCATCGATTTCGCACGCTTTCGGGCGATCGCCGACAGCGTCGGTGCGTTTCTCTTGGTTGATATGGCGCACTTTGCCGGACTTGTCGCCGGCGGGGTGCACCCTTCGCCGCTGCCGCATGCCCATGTTGTAACGACCACGACGCACAAGACGCTGCGCGGTCCGCGCGGCGGCATGATCCTGACCAACGACGAGTCTATTGCCAAGAAGATCAACTCGGCGGTGTTTCCAGGTCTGCAGGGTGGTCCGCTGATGCACGTTATCGCAGCCAAGGCTGTGGCATTTGGGGAAGCGCTGCAGCCTGATTTCAGGCTGTATTCAAAGGCTGTGATCGAGAACGCCAAGGCGTTGGCTGCGCGGCTCAATGAACGTGGTGCCAACCTCGTTTCGGGTGGCACCGACACGCATCTTGCGCTTGTAGACCTGACGCCGCTCGGGGTCACTGGTCGCGATGCGGACGAAGCGCTCGAGCGGGCTGCGATTACCTGCAACAAGAATGGTATTCCCAACGACCCCCTGCCTCCCGTCAAAACCAGCGGGATTCGGGTCGGCAGCCCTGCAGGGACAACGCGAGGTTTTGGGGTCAAGGAGTTCCGCGATATTGCCGACATGATCGCCGACGTCCTCGAAGGGCTAAGACAGAAGGGGGAGCACGGCGACCAAGCGGTCGAAGCCGCTGTCCGGCTTCGCGTGCGCGCCTTGTGTGAACGCTTCCCGATCTATCCGGAACAATAGTTGCGCTGCCCGTTCTGCGCTCATGACGACAGCCAGGTTAAGGACTCGCGCCCGACCGAGGATAGCGCGGCGATCCGGCGGCGGCGGCAGTGTGAAGGGTGCGGTGCGCGGTTCACAACATTCGAGCGCATCCAGCTACGCGACCTGACAGTTTTGAAGAGCGAGGGACGCCGGGAAACGTTCGAGCGCGACAAGCTGGCTCGTTCGGTCGCGATCGCGTGCCGCAAACGCCCTATCGTTGCGGCGCAAATCGAACAGATGGTATCGGGCATCCAACGTCAGCTCGAAACTCTGGGTGAGCAGGAGATCACGACAATTCAGATTGGTACACTTGCGATGGACGCGCTCAAGCGGCTCGACAGCGTCGCCTACATCCGGTTTGCCAGCGTCTACAAGGATTTCGCCGAAGCTCGGGATTTCGAGGAGTTTGCTGGCTCTGTGAAGGAAGTTGCCGATCCCAATCACCCGACATTGCCGATGGACGGATGAGCGCGCTCAACCCACCCCCCGCCATCGTCCTGGTTCGCCCCCAACTCGCCGAGAATATCGGCAAAGCGGCGCGGGCGATGCTCAATTTCGGCCTGACAGACTTGCGCCTCGTGGCACCGCGCGATGGGTGGCCGAACCCCGATGCCGGACCGGCCGCGGCCGGCGCCGACGAGGTGATCCGCGGGGCTCGCTTGTTCGACAGCGTGGCGGAAGCCGTTGCCGATTGTGCCCATGTGTTTGCCACAACGGTCCGCAAACGCGGCGTGACAAAGCCGGTGGTAGATCCCGCCGAGGCAGCGGCTGAGATCCGTGCAACGCCCGAACGATGTGCAATCCTGTTTGGACCCGAGCGCGCAGGGTTGGAGAGCGACGATGTGGCGCTCGCCCGGACGATTCTGACGGTGCCGATCAACCCTGAATTCGGCTCACTCAACCTTGCTCAAGCGGTGATCCTCGTCGCTTATGAGTGGTCGAAGGGGGCCATGCTGTCTCAGCCCCCACGGTCGGATATCGAGCCAGCCGCCCCGCAGGGCGAGCTTGAAGCTTTGGTCCTCCAGCTTGACGTCGCACTCGACCATGCCGGATTCTACTTCCCGCCGGCCAAAGTGCCGACGTCGAAACGCATGATTCGATCGATCCTGACCAAGGCCGGTTGGAGCATGCATGAAGTCCGGACACTGCGCGGCGTCGTCGGGGCGTTGGTCAACCCGCGCCCAAAGGGTTGACGAAAGCGTCCTCGGCCGCCATAGGCGCGCCCTTCGCAATTGACCCCGCATGCTTGGTGAAGCGGTGGTCCTGCCCGGTCTCGCGACCGACGTAGCGCGGACCCAAGCAACAAACTGCCGGTGAAATGGCTACGCAATTGAAGGAACTCCAATGTCAAAGCGTCAGAGCGCAAAGCATAAACTCGACCGTCGCATGGGCGAGAATATTTGGGGTCGCCCCAAATCACCTGTCAACAAGCGCGAGTACGGCCCCGGCCAGCATGGACAGCGCCGCAAGGGCAAGGTCAGCGACTACGGTCTGCAGCTGAAGGCCAAGCAGAAGCTGAAGGGCTATTACGGCGAAGTCACCGAAAAGCAGTTCAAGAAGCAATATGTCGAAGCCGCGCGCATGAAGGGCGATACTTCGCAAAACCTCATCGGGCTGCTCGAGCGTCGCCTCGACATGATCGTCTACCGCGCCAAGTTCACACCGACGATTTTCGCCGCGCGCCAGCTCGTTTCGCATGGCCACATCCGCGTCAACGGCGTGAAGTGCAACGTTGCGTCGCGCCGCTGCGACGTTGGCGACGAGATTACGCTGGGCACCAAGGCGCAGGAAATGGCGCTGGTCATGGAAGCGCAGAGTCTACCGGAACGTGACATTCCCGAGTACGTCGCCATCGACGGTACCGCTAAGGCGACCTTCTCGCGCGTTCCAACGCTTGATGAAGTGCCCTATCCGGTCAAGATGGAACCCAATCTGGTCGTCGAGTTCTATTCGCGCTAGCGATCAGTATAGCGGGCGGGGGAGGACAGGCCCTCCTCCCGCCTGCATCACCCACCGTGCTGCAACATCGAGTTCGGACGCAAGTTCGTCCTCGAGCGCACTGCGCCGTGCCAGCCGCATGGCGTTATCGAAAACATGGGCCGGCATCTTGGCGTGGTTCGCAAACAGCGGTCCGGCCACGGTTTTTTCGATCGCGCGGTCGGTCATCGCAACATCGAGATAGGCACAGGCAGCGGCCAGCACGGGCCGGGGTGTTCCAAAAAAGATTTCGCAGTCGAGACTGACGGTTGCGGCGTTGTGCGCCATGGCCTTGTCAAATACTCGCATCTGAGCAAGCCACAGTGCAGCGCCTCGCTCGGCGTCCGTCGACCCCGTCAAATCGCCCAGATGCGAAGCGAGAAGCCTTGTGACGCGCGCGATCCAGTCTCGGTGCCCGGGCGTGCGCAACACAGCCAAGAGATAGTCCCTGAGCGGGCAGTGCAAAAATATCGCCCGCACATCGCCAGCGTCCGTCAGAAGTTGCGGCAGGATAAAATTGACGGGCACGCTCGCCTTCACGAGTGACGGCGCTTGAGCGCAATAACGTTTGCCAAGCATCGCCTTGACCAGTGCCACACGCGCCGGACTGTAATTGAGCGAGACCTCGCGAAGGCACATGGGCTCGCGCAGTACCAGGTTACTTCTTGGATCATCGAGTGCCCGTGCCAGCAGGGTCGAGCCACAATGAGCAAGATGGAAGATCCAGCCGATAGGCTTAAAGGCGCCCTCTGCCGCCAGATTTTGAAGCGGTAGACGCAACGTGCCGTTGGCCGCTGGCGAAATCCGCGCATCGAGAAATATCGAGCGATGATAGGCCGCTCGATCCATTGGTACAAAGACCGCGTCTTCGCCGTCGAAAGAATGTAGATGATGGTCGGGGGAATTGAAAAGATCGCCGCGGCTCACAACCATGGCGTCGCTATAGCTGACAGTGGCCCGTCAGGCTATGTCAGCGCCAATCATGGTTTCGATTCTACTGCCTCAGCCCGGTCGCCCCTATGTCGAGGTCGACGCTGCGGGCGGGAGCAAAATCTGTGACGTAGATCCAGCCGAGGTCATTGCCCTTTACAAGGCTTACGGTGCCGTGCTGTTCCGAGGGTTCGGTGTCGATATCGCTCAATTTCAGCATTTTACCGCGCAATACTGTGCGACGTCAGTCATCAATGAAAGTCCCGGTCGCGATCCGATCGATGTCAAAAATAACATTCACACAGTCGATGGTGGCATTGCACCCTTTTCGCTTCACCCAGAGCTATCGCGCGAACCGTGGAAACCCGACGTCGCCTTCTTCGCCTGCCAGTCTCCCCCAACTCGCGGCGGCGAGACATTAATTTGCGATGGTGTCGAAATCGTACACCAAATGCCTGACCAGCTCCGTCGGGATTTATCCGGACGGCGGCTGGTATATGCCCAGCCGACATGGCCTGACCTTCTCGAGTTCTGGCTCGGAACGATTGAGCCAAGCGCCGCAATTCTTTCAAACCCGCCGCGGTCATGCCCTTACCGTTTCGTATCGGTCGGTGACGCGCTGGCGCGGGTCTTTTCCCGCCCCGCGCTGCATCGCCCCATGTTTACGGACCAGTTGGCGTTCGGCAATTTCTTGTTGTTTGCCCGTTTCAACAATGGTCGATCCAACTTTCCGGTACTCGATGACGGCCAACCGGTACCCGAGGCGTGGCTTCAAGAAATCAAGATTATCGGGGACAGGCTCGCGGCACCGATCGCATGGCGCGCTGGCGACGTTTTAATGCTCGACAACAGCCGATATATGCATGGCCGCACCCAAATTCTGGATACGCGTGAACGTCGCATCGCCACATTTTTCGGGTACCTGCGCTTTGCACTGCCCGACCCCGAGGAGCCAAGCCAAGCGCCTTGGCGCGAGGCCGACTTTCAACCTCCGCTGTCCCCCGCCCTGGCGGCCTATCGCTAGACGGAAGCAGGGGAAGTTCTGCACGTACGTCTTGCCACGCTGAGCCTAATTGCCCGACGCCATCAGGAAGTCGCCTGCCCGTTTCAACATCGCCGTGCGCGTTTCAACATCGCCGTGCGCTGCTTCGTCATCAAGTTGAATGGTCGAGTCCTTTGAAGGTCACTCATTCGCTGCGTTTGCCCACCGGCTTCATTTTCGCCTCCATCAAGCTTGCCTGAGCGGCCGGCACGCTGGCATCAAGCGTTCTCTGGAACAGCAGTACGGGGGCTGTGAAGCGCGACACGTTGCGCGCGGGCGATCCGGTGACAAGCCTGCGGGCCATATCCGATAAAGTCCTGCGCCCGATAATAGTCCGCACAATATTGCTTGCTTCAAAGGAGCGTACCCCGATCAGTCACAGGTGCAATCGCTACGACCGCCTTGAACAATTGAGGGTCAACCATGGCCCCCTGAAGCGCTGAATAGCCGCCACAAGACTAGCCAAGAATTGTCAGTCCAGCCGGCTCCCCGGCGTTGCGTCCGTCGGCCGGGTTTGTCAGAACCATAGGTACGATACCCAGTGGAGAGACATGTGTTTCGATTTTGTGCCACGACGTTTGCCTTGTTCGCCGCTACGGCCGCTCTCGCAGCGCCCACGCCGACCGTTCCGGTTGAAACGCTCAAAGCTGTGACACAGGAGTTGTCATCCGACAGCTATGCCGGTCGCGCTCCGACCAGTGCGGAGGAACCCAAGACCATCAAGTACATCGCCGACCGGATGGCCAAGGCTGGGCTAAAAGCGGGTAATCACGGCAGCTGGTATCAAGATGTTCCGATGGTCGAGATTGCTGCGATGCCAACATCGATGCGTTTCACCGGGGGCGCCGGCCCGGTCACCCTTGCCTATAAAACGGATATGGTCGTCGGTACGTTGCGCGTCGTGCCCAAGGTAGCGATCGACAACAGTGACGTCGTCTTCGTTGGATACGGGATCACAGCGCCGCAGCTCGGCTGGAACGACTACGCAGGCGTGGACGTGAAGGGGAAGACCGTACTCATCCTGATCAACGATCCTGACTGGGAATCGCCAACACTCGCGGGAAAGTTCGGCGGGCGGGCGATGACGTATTACGGGCGTTGGACGTACAAATATGAAGAGGCAGCCCGACAGGGGGCAGCCGCAGCACTTATCATTCACGATACGGTTCCTGCAGCCTACCCCTTCGATGTCGTTGTGTCTTCCTGGGCGAAACCGCGGCTCAACCTTGATGCTGCCAATAACCATATGGACGAGAGTGCCGCGATTGGCTGGATGACCAGCGCGGCCGCGGCCCACGTCTTCACGGCCGCCGGACAGGATTTTAACAAGCTGCGCGACGCGGCCAAGACAGCCGGGTTCAAGGCCGTGCCGATGAGCGTCAAGATGAGCGTGGCCATGGAAAACACGGTCCGTCGGCAGAACTCAAGAAACGTCATCGGCATTTTGCCGGGCAAAACACAACCGAACGACTATGTTGTCTATTCTGCCCACTGGGACCATCTGGGACGCTGTCTGCCGGTCAAGGGAGACGGGATCTGCAATGGCGCTCTCGACAACGCGAGCGGCGTCGCTGGCCTGATCGCCATGGCCGAGATGAACGCTCAATCCGGCCCTGCGCAGCGCAGCCAGATATTCCTGTCGGTAACGGCGGAGGAATCTGGCCTGCTCGGCTCACGATATTATGCAGAACATCCCGTCTATCCGCTTGCCCGAACGGTCGGCGGCGTCAACATGGACGGGCTGAATGTGCTCGGTAAAACCCGTGACGTAACTATCGTCGGTGTTGGGAAGTCCGAACTCGACGCCTATGTCACGCGCTGGGCAGCACAAGGCGGCCGAACGATCACGCCTGAGGCCAACCCTGAAAAAGGTCATTACTACCGCTCCGACCATTTCAGCTTTGCCCGCCTCGGCGTGCCGATGGTGGCCGCTGGTTCAGGCAACGATCTTGTCCAGGGCGGGGTGGCAGCGGGACGCGCCGCGGCGGATGACTATGTCGCCAACCGCTATCACAAGCCGCAGGACGAGTATGACCCCAAGTGGAATTGGGACGGTGCAGTACAAGATCTGGAGATGTACTATGGCATTGGTCGCGAGTTGGCCGACAGCACGGCATGGCCAAACTGGGTACCCACCGCAGAGTTCCGGGCGATCCGCGACCAGTCGCGCAGTGGCAAATAGACCTCGCTGGTCATTCTTGCTTTCGCGTCGTTAACGGGCTGGTTAGAGGACCCACATGCTACACATGCCTCCCGAATGGTCTCCGCATGACAGTGTTTGGATCGGCTTTCCAACCGCGCCCGACCTGTGGCTCGACGACCTCGAAGGCGCTCAGGACCAAGTTGCTGCATTTGCACGCGCTGTCCATTGTGGTGGAAAAGGCGAAGCTGTCCGACTGATCTGCGCGAGTGCGGACGCTGCGGACCGCGCTGTCGCACTCAAGACGGGAGCTGAGATCCACGTTATTCCGTTCTTCGACATCTGGTTGCGCGACACCGGGCCGCTGGTGCTCGATCGCGACGGCCAGCGGATCGCAGTCGACTATCGCGGCAACGGCTGGGGTGGTAAATATCCGTCGCCCCTTGACGATGCGCTGGGCGCGCTGCTCGCAGCCGCCGTCGCCCTGCCCCGTGAACCGCGCCACATGATCCTCGAAGGGGGAGCCGTCGATGTCGATGGCGCGGGGCTTCTTGTCACGACCGAGCAATGTCTCCTGAACCCAAACCGCAACCCGTATATGACCCGCGACGACATCGAAGCAGAGCTGAAGCTGGGCCTGGGCATCGAACGCATTCTGTGGCTCGGGCAGGGGTTGACCGGGGACCACACTGACGGCCATGTCGACAATCTCGCCCGGTTTGTGGCGCCCGGCGTCCTGGCCTTGCCTGAACCCGATGGCCCCGACGACCCTAACGCCGACGTCTACGCTGACGCCTGGGCGCGCGCCACCGCCTTTGGAGTTACGTGTGTTGCGCTTCCGTCACCAGGTCGGATCGAGATCGATGGGTGTGTCGCCGCCGCCAGCTACATGAATTTCTACATCGGCAACGCGACGGTGGTCGTGCCGCTCCACGGCACGGACAACGACGATGCCGCTGTCAACGCCTTGAAGACCTGCTTCCCCAGTCGACTTGTGGTGGGGCTACCAACCGACCATATCCTGAGCGGTGGTGGCAGTTTTCACTGCATTTCCCAACAGGTCCCTCGCGTATGAGCAGCATTACCGTCGCCGCGATCCAGTGCGCCCTGCCCGGTCCGCTTGCCGATAATCTTTCGACGGTCGAGGCGCACGTGCGTGAAGCGGCGCAGCATGGCGCCAAGGTCATCCTCCCACCTGAGCTCTTTGAGGGGCCTTACTTCTGCCAGAAGCAGGAACTACGCTGGTTCGAGACCGCAAGGCCGGTTGCTGAACATCCCAGCGTACTCGCGATGCAGGCGCTGGCAAAAGAGCTGCAGGTCTATGTCCCGACCAGTTTTTTCGAGCGCGACGGGCAGCATTATTACAACAGCGTGACGATGATCGACGATACGGGCCAAATCATGGGCGTCTATCGCAAAAGTCACATTCCCGACGGGCCGGGATATGAAGAAAAATTCTATTTCCGCCCGGGTAATACCGGCTTCAAGGTTTGGGACACGAAATACGGGCGTATCGGCGTCGGCATTTGCTGGGACCAGTGGTATCCCGAAACGGCGCGTGCGCTGATGCTCATGGGCGCGGATATTTTGATGTTCCCAACCGCGATCGGCGATGAACCCGAAGCCGAAGACCTCGACACGTCGCGGTTGTGGCGACGCGCGATGGTCGGCCATGCTGTGTCGAACGTGGTGCCGGTGGTTGCGTCGAACCGCATCGGTCGCGAGCGCGATCAGACGTTTTACGGGCACAGCTTTATCGCCAACGAGCGGGGTGATATCGTCGGCGAATACGGCGCTGCTGAAAGCGGCGTCCTTGTCGCAACGTTCGACTTGGTTGAAGTTGCAAAGAACCGGGCTGCATTTGGATTCTTCAGGGACCGCCGGCCGGAGCTTTACGGGCGATTGGTGCAGGACATCTGAGTCTGTGAGCGCACGGCAAACACCCTGATCCGACCAAAACGCGTACGCTCATTAAAGGCAAGAATGCCAAGAGCGGTCGGAGCTGGGATGGTTCTCATTGGTCGAGCGATCAAAAAAAACCGATTATCGAGCGGTCAGAAAATTTACCGTTGGCCTGTTCGCACCGGTAGCTTAGCGGAGCGTCACGGCCCGCGCAAAAACGGCTTCGAACATTTCAGGCGTCAGCCTCCCGGTGTTCTGGTTGTACCGCGAGCAATGGTAGCTGTCGATCAGCAGGTGACCACTCGGCATTCGATGTTCGTTCAAATGGCCGAACTTGGCTTTGGGTAACCGCCCGCCCATCACTTTGACGATCGACTGGTGCGCGATTTGACCCAGCGCCACGACGACACGGACATTGGGCAGCGCCTTGAGCTGCGTGTCGAGGAACTGGCGACAGGTCCGGGCCTCCTCCGGCGTCGGCTTATTTTCGGGCGGCAGGCATTTGACGGCGTTGATGATTATCGCGCCCTCGAGCGCAAGGCCGTCATCGACCTTCGACGCATATTCACCTTGTGTCAGACCGAATTTAGCCAGCGTATCATAGAGCAGTGGCCCCGACGCATCCCCGGTGAACGGACGCCCCGTTCGGTTGGCGCCATGCTTTCCCGGGGCTAGTCCCACGATGGCAAGCCAAGCATCGGGATCGCCGAACGCCTGCACGGGTGCGTTCCACCAACTCGGAAATTCGGTCTGACAGGCGTGACGATAAGCGACGAGGCGCGGGCAAAGCGGGCAGTCGCGTGGCGGTTCAGTTGCCGGGATGGGGCTTACGGGAAACATTGCCGTCGGTTAGGGCAGCAGCGTGGGAAGGCATAGCTATTTGATTGCGCTGGGGAGTAACCGGCGGGGGATGAGGGGCAGTCCGCACGCGTTGCTGGCGAGCCTAGAGCTCAACGACATTGTCAGCAGGTCGGCGATCCACACCACTGTTCCCTTGGGCCCCGGCACGCGCTCCTACGCCAATGCCGTCGTGCAGATCGAAACCGACCGATCACCGCCCGCCCTCCTTGCCCACCTCAAGTCGATCGAGCAGGCGCACGGCCGCCGCTCCAGTCGCCGGTGGGGAGACCGGTCACTCGATCTTGACATTATTGGGTGGTCAGGAGGGTTATGGGCGTCGCCGGAATTGAGCATTCCTCACCCTGCGTTCCGCCAGCGCCGCTTTGTTCTTGCACCGCTCGTCGAAATCGCGCCCGACTGGCGCGACCCGGTAACGCATCTTACTGCCCGACAACTGCTTGCGCGTCTTGACCGCAAACGCGCCCGCGCATAGGGGCAGCGCCTTCGCGCGCAGGTGGGGCTCGTAGCTCAGTTGGTAGAGCAACGGACTTTTAATCTGTAGGTCCCGGGTTCGAATCCCGGCGAGCCCACCATCGCCGCGCGGTCCTTACCGGGCACATGGGTCACCGAACACACCGGAAATAGGGTGCACTGCACCACGAAAGCGAAACACTGATAGCTGCAACAGTTCTGCGCTACGAGGGAGGAATGGTGAAGCAGCGGTATCGGCGGTGATTTAGTCGTGAGTTTACCCCGCCACAGTGGGCGCCTACTCAACTTGCACTGCAACAATTCCCGGGCTACTCCCCCGCGACGTGACGGGTTCCCCGAAAGGGGATCAAAAGGGAAGCCAGTTTCATTCTGGCGCTGTTCCCGCAACTGTGACCGGCGAGCGAAGCTCCGATACACCACTGGGTCAAACCGGGAAGGTGGGGCCAAGCATTGACCCGGAAGCCAGGAGACCTGCCTGTCGCGGTCGGTCCTTTGTCCGTGCGGGAAGACGCGGGCGATCGGGGGAGCACCCTCGCGTGACGACAGCTGGTTGTTACGTCTGAGGAGAAAATCTTTGTCTCGTTTCATCATCGTCGCTGCAGCCGTTGCGCTGCTGCCCGCCGCTGCGTCTGCGCAGGATGCGGTCATCGTCGTCACCGCGACCGGCGCGCCGCAAATGTCGGTCGAAACTGGCCAAGCAATCACCGTTATCGACCGCACCCTGATCGAGACGCGGCAAACGCAGGCAATTTCCGATCTGTTATCGACCACACCTGGCGTGACGGTAAGCCGCAATGGGGGAATCGGCCAGCCGACCGCCGTACGCATCCGGGGAGCGGAGGGCGACCAAACGCTTGTCCTCATCGACGGCGTGCGGGCGAACGATCCCTCGGTAACCGGCGGCGGCTTTGATTTCGGCAATCTGCTTGCAGGCAATATCGATCGCATCGAAGTGCTCCGCGGCCCCAACTCGGTACCCTGGGGCAGTCAGGCTCTGGGCGGCGTCGTCAACATCGTAACGGCCCGCCCAACCGAAGGCTTCGGCGCAGCCCTCGACGCTGAATACGGTTACTTCAATTCAAAGAAGCTGACAGCTCGTATCCATGGCGGAAGTGGCGCCGTGCGTGCGTCGCTGGGCGGTGGCTATTTCGATGACGATAGCATCTCGGCCTACAAATTCGGCACAGAGCGCGACGGATATCGGCAATACGCTGCAAACGGGCGCGTCGAAATCGATCTTTCGGACGTGATCAATATAGACCTGAGAGGCAATTATGCCGACAGCCGCGTCAATTTCGACGGCTATCCGCCGCCGTTCTACACCTTTGCCGATACCACTGGCTACGGCACGACGAAGCAGGCGTTTGGCTATGCAGGGATCAATGCAGCGCTGTTTGGCGGCGCGTTGAAGAACCGACTGGCCTTTACCATTTCCGATACCAACCGTGCGAGCTTCGACACGGTCACTGCAATACCGTCGCTTTTTAAGGGACGCAGCGAGCGCTTTGAGTATCAAGGCGACGGAACGGTCGCGACATGGCTGCGGGCGGTATTCGGGGTCGAACACGAAACCTCGCGGTTCAATGACGGCACGTCCACCGTTTCCAGCGGCGTGACCAGCGGCTATGCTCAACTGATCGCCAAGCCGTTTGACGCGCTGACGCTGACTAGTGGCATCCGCGTCGACGATCACCGGACCTACGGAACCAAGACAACATTCAGCGCGAATGCCGCATGGCGGGTCACCACGACGACGATCGTGCGGGCAAGCTATGGCGAAGGGTTCAAGGCCCCGACGCTCTATCAACTCTACAGCTTCTACGGAAACAAGGCGCTCAATCCCGAAACCGCGCAAAGCTTTGACCTGGGAATTGAACAGAGCCTCATTGGGGGCGCGTTCAAGTTCGGCATAACCGCCTTTCACCGCGACACGTCCAATCAGATCGACTTCACCTCGTCGGTTGCTCGGCCGTTCGGTTTCTACGACAACATCGACCGCGTGCGTGCTGAGGGGATCGAAACGTTTATCGAGCTCCACCCGTCGCGGACACTCGATTTCAACGCCAATTATACGTTGACTGACGCCAAGAACCGGGCGTCCAATACGGACTTGCTTCGCCGTCCGCGCCACAGCATTAACGCCAACCTTGATTGGTCACCGCTCGATCGGGTGCACATCGGCGGCGGCATACAGACAGTGAGCAACAGCGTCGACAGCGATTACCAGACGTTCAATCCGACCAGACTTGATGGTTATACGCTTGTCGGTCTGCGCGCCTCGGTTACGCTCGGGCGTCGGTTTGAGCTTTACGGGCGGATCGAAAATCTGACCGACGCCAAATATGAGATGGTGTCGGGCTATGGCACCGCCGGCCGCAATGCGCACGTCGGGGTGCGCGTGACGCTCTAGTATTGTGAAACGGGCGAGTAGTGCTACGCTAGCCCATGACAAGGGACGAGATTATGACCAAGAAAACCGCGCCTTCCGCTCTGATCTGGACTGCTGTCCTTGGCGCCAGTGCGATCTTTGGCAGCTATTTCTTTGCTTGCGTCCTTCCCTTTGCTGCGATCGCCACGATCTCCGCGCTCACACTTGATGTGCGGCGCGGTGCAGCATTGGTGGTTGCCACGTGGTTTGCCAATCAGGTCGTGGGTTTTACGCTCATGCATTATCCGCAAACGGTCGACACCTACGCGCTTGGCTTATCGCTCGGGCTTGGGGCGTTGGCTGCCTATGGTGCTGCGCGTACCGTGCTGCGCGGTAACACTTCGCCGTTGCGGATCGCGGCAGCCTTGAGCGGTAGTTTTGTCGCTTATCAGTTGGTGATCTATCTCGGCGCGCTTGGTTTCGGAGGGGTGGAGAATTTCTCCCCCGCCATCATCGAAGGCGTCGCTTTCAATGACGCGATCTGGTTCGTTGGACTCGCAGCGCTTAATATTGGCCTGATGCGTGTTTATCCGACCCCGTTTGCAACGCCGGCCTATCGCGAGGTTTGACCGGGCGCACTGGTCGCTGACCGGATTTAATGGGTCCGGGCGAAGCTGCTCATCCCCTGTTCATGGTCGCAAACGCATGTTGCACCGCGGCAAAAGACCATTGTTATAATATAACATTACGGGTAAAGCGCCTCATCAGATGCGGAGTATGTTGATGCGTCGTTTGCCTTTTATTGCCCTTGCGCTGCTTCCCGTCCAGGCATTTGCCCAAACCGCTAATACCGCGCCCGATGATTCCGCACCCACCGATATCGTCGTTACGGGCAAGAGACTCGACGCGGCGCGTGACTCGATTTTGCCTTCGCTGGGTGCGAGCGAGTTCGTCTTTTCACGCACAACGCTTGATAACCAGCCCCAGGGGGCTGACCGCAACCTGACGCAGGTGCTGCTCCAGGCCCCCGGCGTCACCCAGGACAGCTACGGCGCCGTTCACGTGCGCAATGAACACGGCAATCTCCAGTACCGACTGAACGGCGTGATTGTCCCCGAAAGCATTGCCGGCTTCGGTCAGACTTTCGATCCGCGCGTCGCGGACTCGATTACGCTCATTACCGGTACGCTGCCTGCGCAATACGGTTACAGAACGTCAGGGATCGTCAGCCTGAGCACCCACAGTGGTTCGTTCGAAAATGGTGGCGAGGTCGGCATCTATGGGGGCAGCCACAACACGATCGAGCCAAGCGCCGTCCTGCGCGGCTCCACCGGGCGGTTAAATTACTTCTTTTCGGGCAGTTATCTACAAAACGACCTTGGCGTCGAGAACACGACTTCTGCGTCGAGCGCGAACCATGACCGCACGCGCCAGTACCGTGCGTTTGGCTATCTTTCCGACGTTCTGTCCGACACCAGCCGCCTGACGATCTTTGGCGGGACGGCGATCGGGTTTTTCCAAATTCCCAATAATCCCGGGCAGCTTGCACAATACCAGCTCAACGGTCGCACAACCTTTGATTCCGCAACGCTCGACCTAAACCAGCGCGAGATCACCCATTACGGCGTTATCGCCTATCAATACGCCGGTGACGCGCTCAACTTCCAACTGGCGCCGTTCGTCCGATATTCACAGACGCGCTACACGCCGGATCCGCAGGGTGGCGACATTATCTTCAGAGGGTTCAACGATAGCTCGCGGCTCTCCAGTCTCGCAATCGGTGTGCAGGCCGATGGCAGTTACAAACTGTCCGATGCACACACACTTCGCTTCGGCGTCTTTTTTCAGAACGAGCGAACCCGCTCGTCGGTGACATCGCTGTTCTTCCCGGTAAACACAGCCGGTGCTCAGACGACCGATGTGCCGAGCAGCTTTACCGACAACGGCAACAAGACGGGGCAACTCTACGGCGTCTATCTTCAAGACGAGTGGACACTCTCGCCGCATCTGACGCTGAATTACGGCGCGCGGTTCGATACCGTGCGCGCCTTTACCAGCGAGCAGCAATTCAGCCCGCGCGTAAACCTGGTTTACAAGCCCGCGGAGGGTACGACGGTCCACATCGGCTATGCGCGCAATTTCACGCCGCCGCCGCAGGAGCTGGTCGGAACGACGACCGTCGCCCAGTTCATCGGGACAACCAAGCAGTCTGAGGTTCCGTTCGGCGACCCTGTCCGAGCCGAACGGGAAAGCTATTTCGACGCCGGTGTGCAACAAACGCTAGCCCGCGGCTTTACGTTAGCGATCGACGGCTATTACAAAAATAAGACCAATCTGCTCGACGAAGGACAGTTTGGATCATCGCTTGTCCTCGCGCCGTTCAACTATGCGACCGGTTACGCCTGGGGTGTAGAGGTGCGCGCCGATTATACTCATGGCCCCCTTTCACTCTACGCCAACGTCGCGCGTGGTCAGGAGAAAGGCAAAAATATCGTCTCAAGCCAATTCTTTTTCTCGCAGAAAAACCTCGATTATATCCGCGACAACTACATTTTTACCGACCATTCTCAACGCTGGACCCTGTCCGGCGGGGGCAGTGTTTCGATGAAGGATGGACTCGGCACGCTCGTACCGTCAGCCGACGTTCTCTATGGCGATGGCTTGCGCGCCGGCGACCCCAATGGCGTCGTGCCCAATGGCGGGAAATTGCCCTCATACATTACGGCAAACTTGGGAATCGCGCAGAATTTCGATGGACTAGGCCCTCTCAAGGGCCTGTCAATCCGGTTCGACATCGTGAACGTATTCGATAAGGCCTACGCCTTGCGCGACGGTTCCGGCGTCGGCGTCGGCGCGCCCCAGTTCGGCGCGCGGCGCGGTTTTTTTGCCGGGATCGCGAAGAAGTTCTGAGCGCGATCGCTGTGTCGCGGATCGACTTGGAACTCGGCGGGGTGACTGGTTAGGCCGGGGCGACGAGCAGCTCGCGCCCTTGTGCCGCCCGCACTTGCCGTTACGCCCGCTCGGCAACGACAATCCCGCCTGTCGCTTATTGCCCCAACATATTCGGTATCGAGGCACAACGGCGCGGCTGGTTGCTGCAGGTTTTTGCGGCGCGAGAGACAGGAACGGCCGCGATCGAGCGAAGACTTCGACGCGTCGACTGCGAGCGCGCCATGCGATCGGTTGCTCGCCGTAACCCCATAAGGGCGCTGCGGGTTAAAGCGATGGCTGTTCAGGGCGAGCTTCTTTCAGGTCCAGCCGATATTTTGCGCAGCGTCTTCGTCTTGGGATAACCAGGACGCACCGTTTGGGGGGGTTGACCACGCGGCCGTTCGGTCCGACCATTCGCCGATGGCGACCCCAATTGACCCCATGACCATGTTGCGCGACGTTGTAAACCAGTGGGAAAAACTGGCCAACGAGTATGGCAGTCAGTTTCTCGCGCGCCCCGAGGCAGCGCAGGCAATGCACTCGGCAACCGCTGCAGGTCTGCAAGTCCAAAACGCTGTACAGGAAGCGATGGCCAAGGTTTTGGCTGCCGCAAACATGCCGAGCAAGGTAGAGGTCGAAACGCTCAGCCAGCGGCTGACTTCAATCGAAGGCAGCCTGGCGCGCATAGAGACCGCCCTCGCGAGCGGCAACGCTGTGCACCAGTCCAAACCGAGGCCCACACGCGGGCGCAAACCTGCGCCCAGCGCATGAGTGATCCTCTCGACATCTTACAACAATCGAAGGTCGAATTTGAACGAGCAATGCTGAGGAACATCAAGGGGCTTGAGTATTTCTCCTCGCCAGCCCCGGTGATGGGTGCGAGCGCAAAAGAGACATTGATCGCACGCGGCCCTTTGCGGTTTTATCACTACAAACCGCAGGTTGATGACGTGTACCGCGTGCCTGTGATGCTCGTGATGGCCACGACGAACCGCGGCTACATCTTCGATCTCGTTCCGGGGCAGAGTTTCGTCGAATTCTTGCTTCTGCGCGGGTTCGACGTCTTCATGGTGGATTGGGATGCCCCGCGTCGCGACGACAGACATCTCGGCATCGAGGATTACGTCGGCGACTTTCTCCCGCAATGCGTCGCCAAGGTTGCCGAGGTTACCGGCGAAGACGATATTTCTGTTCTTGGCTATTGCTTCGGCGGCGTCCTTTCGATTCTGTGGGCGAGCCTTTACGGCGGCGACAATCTCAAAAATCTTGTGACCTTTACGACGCCTGTGAATTTCGACGGGATGCCTCTGTTTCAGGCATGGTCGGACAAACGGTTCTTTGATGTCGATCGGCTCGTCGATACGCTCGGCAATTGCCCGGCCGAAATGCTCTACAGTTCTTTCGACATGCTGCGACCTGGCGGGCGCATAGCCGGAAACATTCGGCTGTGGGATAATATGTGGAACGACGAGTTCGTGAAATCACACCGTATGTTCGACCGCTGGAGTGCTGACATGCTGCCACTCGCGGGCGAGTTTTTTCGCCAGACGACCAAGCAATTGATGTGGGATAACGGCTTGATGAACAGGACGATGACCGTCGGCGATCGTTCTGTCGATCTTTCGCAAATCACGGCGCCCTTTCTACACGTCACTGCAGAGCACGATCATATTGTGCCCGCCGGCGCTTCTGCCCCGTTGATCGACATGGTCGGGTCAAATGACAAGCAAGCCGTTGTCCTCAAGGGCGGGCACGTCAGCCTTGTTGCAGGCGGTAATGCGATCAAGCGGCTCTGGCCACAGATCGACCAGTGGTTGGGAGATCGGAGCACATGACGACAACGATCGATTGCCAAGGCACATGGGTCACGATCCGCCCTTTCGCGCGGGCTGACGCCACGGGGGTCGCCGAGTTTGCTCAAAGTCTTCCCGAGCATGACCTGCTGTTTCTCAGCCGCGACATCAAGCACGCCCGCGTGATCGAGGCATGGCTGGATGCGATCAAGGCAGGCGAAATCGAGAGCCTTGTGGCAACGGCCGATGATGCGGTCGTCGCCACCACTGCGATCGTACGCGATCCGCTGAGTTGGTCTCCCCATGTGGCCGAGGTGCGGATGCTTGTTTCCCCGGCAATGCGCGGCAAAGGGCTCGGCCGCACATTGCTCGATGCCAGCATTGGTCTCGCACGCGAGGGCGGCACGACCAAATTGATGGCGCGCATGACGCCGGACCAACGCGGCGCGATCATGCTGTTTGAAGAAGCTGGATTCCGCGGCGAGGCCATGCTGCGTGATCATGTGAAGGCGCGCGACGGAACGGTCCACGACATTGCAATTCTGTCGCTCGATGTCGGGCGCAGCGATGCCAAGCGGAGCGCATTCGTTTGAACACAAAAGGCTGCGGGTAAAAGGTTGCAAAATAAAACGCTCGACAACCGCATCCATTAAGGCAGGATGAGAGGGCGGCACGCTTGTCGAAAGAACTGCAGCCGTTCGCGAGAAGGATATTGGGCGTGCAATCAAAGCAACAAATTCCGGCTGATGATCACATCGCGCCGCCGTCTATGTTTCTGGCGTTGACCGAAATAGGGCGTGCGGCGCTCGAACTCAGCACCCTACCGCTGGCAGCACCGTTTCTGTTGAGCGCTCCGCGCGGCGATGGCCATCCGGTGCTGGTGCTGCCCGGGTTCACGACAACCGACCTGTCGACAACTGTGCTGCGGCGGTATCTGGCTCGGGCTGGTTATGACGTGCATGCCTGGGAACTGGGCCGCAATCTTGGCCCTCGTGCGATCGGGTGGGAAGGCGAAAAGTTGATTGCCCGGCTCGAAGCGATTTTTCACAAGACGGGTAGAAAAGTCAGCCTCGTTGGCTGGAGTCTGGGCGGCGTCCTTGCGCGTCAACTGTCACGGCGCAGACCAGATCTGGTCCGGCAAGTCATCTCGCTCGGATCACCGTTCGCGGGTGATCCACGCGCGACCAACGTCTGGAAAGCTTATGAGTGGATGACTGGCCAACGTCTCAAGGACAAGGATACCCAGCGCCAGCTGCGCGAAAGCGAACTCCCCCCGCCGGTCCCTTCAACGGCGATCTTCTCGAAGTACGATGGCGTCGTCGCATGGCAGAATTGCCGCGAGCCCGAAACTGCAACCACCGACAACATCGAAGTGAACGGCAGCCACTGCGGCTTGGGCGTCAATGGCGCGGTGCTCTATGCCGTCGCTGATCGGCTATCGCAGGCCGAAGACGACTGGAAGCCGTTCGAGCGCAAGGGGTTGAAGGCGCTGCTGTACCCGTCATCGGGACACGTCCACTGAGGCGCACGCCGCGCAGTGACGGGTCTTGAAAGTCCAATTAGTGGTTCAATCTTCGCTGGCGTGGCCACCCAGATTGTACGCAGTGTGCCCGGGTCATCGGGTGTACAGCCAGTCTCTCGCTGACGCCGTATTTGCGTACCGCACAGCGGCGGCGGGCAAAGGGCAAACCACCCGCATGTCCTCGTCGATATCGTTCGAGGTTGTCCTTCAGCAAGTTCGACGGGCGCATGTCGGCCAGATCGACGCCGAGCGAGCCCGGCGTCGATTGCAGTGAAGCGCGCCTGACGAAACCCTAGTCCGCCTTTGGACGCCAAGCAGCCACAGCGTCGCGGCCGAACTGGGCAATCAACTCACCGACTTCCTTGACTTGCGTCATCGCGCGCGCGCCCTGTTCCTTAACGTAGTCGGACTGGACCTTGGCCAGATCCTTCACGGACTTGACACTTGCCGCCGAGCGCATCGCTGCAAACGCAGCACGAGTATTCTCCTCAGCGTGATCGATTACCTTGTTGTTCAGCGCTGCAGCATTGCCCGCTGCCTTGGTCGTGGCCTGCTTCAACGACTTGCCGGCCTTCTTGACCGCTTCCGATGCCTTCTCGGTCATCTTTTCGCCTTTTGCCATCATATTGTCTCCTTTATTTTACGCGGTTTCACGGGTGATTTTGGGAAAGGGCTTGGGTGCCACCTTCGATTTGGGTGCCTCGTTGTGCACGGACGCCGTTTTTGGTCGTGCGGGTCTTGTTACCGCCTTGGGTTTGGGTGTGGCCATCGCCGCAGGGCCGGCATTTGCTGCAGCCAACAACTCCGCGAAGGACTGCCGGAGCGCCGCTGCATAAACATCGGGATCGGACATCATGTCGCGGTCACAGGTAAAGCTGATGGCGATCTCGTCAACATAAGAATAAATCGTGTTGATAAGGCCGACCGAATCGAAGATCGGGCCCAATCCAAACATCTTGACCATCTTCGCGCCGCAAAAATAGAGCGGCACCCGACTTCCCGGCACGTTGGTCGCGACAACGTTGAACACTGGCGCAGTGGCGTTAGCCACGCCCAATCGCGTGTACAGACGAGCGCCAAGCCCCGCGAGACCGCTCGGAATCAGCTGCGAATAATCGGTGAGCGTCCTGGCCCCGACCGCATTGGTCAGTCCTTTGGAATTGACTGCATCGGTATGGATATGGGCCAGCCGCTCGATGGGATCGGCGATGTGCGTGCCAAGGCTGACAACCATTGCCGACACAAGGTTCCCCAGCGCAGCCTTTTCTCCCTCTTGACGGACCGAGATCGGCGCCATCGCCGTCAAGTTCGCCTCGGGCAGTTCGCCCTTGTCGTTCAGATAGATCCGCAAACCTCCACCGATAATTGCGAGGATCGCGTCATTGACGGTTGCGCCGGGCACGGCGCCCTTGATTGCCCGCACGTCGTTCAGGAGAAACGACACGCCGTCAAAAACGCGGTGCGGGGAGACCTTGGCATTGAAGCGCGTCTTGGGCGGGGTGCGCGCACCAGCGATCGAGATGTCGCCCTTGCGGATTTCATTCGCGAGCCGCGTTAGCCCTGGTACGCTGCGTGCTATCGTTTCGACATAGCGCAACGGTTGACGCAAAGTATTGAAATACCCGGAGATCAAGAGCTCTCCAATGCCCGGTTTGGCCTCCGGCTTCCAGCCGATATCGTCGAACCTGTTCGCCTTGTCGGGCGACAGATCGTGCACTGCCGCTGACATTTCGACGCCCGACATGCCATCAATCGCTGCATGATGAACCTTTGCTACCAGCGCAAAACAGCCTTTGGGGAGTCCCTCGATATTGTCGAGCCCCTCGACGATGATGAATTCCCAGAGCGGCTTGGTCAGGTCCAATGGTCGCGAGTGAAGGCGGGCTACCTGGATGCACAGCTGGCGCCAGTCACCCGGGGACGGCAGTGCGATATGACGAACATGATATTCGATATCGAAATCAGGATCCTGAATCCAATAAGGATGATCGAGGTCGAGAGGCACACGGACCAACCGTTCTCGGAAAGATCGCGCGCCGCCCAATCGGGTCTCGATAAACTGGAGGATATCTTTGAAACGTACGAATCCGCTTGGTGCGGTCGAGGGGTCATAAATGCCGACCGACCCAATGTGCATCGGCGTCGATGGCGTTTCCATATAAACGAAACTGGCGTCCTGGCCGCTCAGCTGCTGCATGCTCTCTCCCTGCGCTCAGCGGTATGTTGCAAATCATGCTGAACCTGAATCATGCGAGGAGCAAGAGTGCGCTTTGGAACAGCTGGGTGTCTGCTACCGCGCCACGGCATGCTGGCGCCCCCAAAGGAAATAGACGAGCAGGCCCAACGTGTTCCACACGAGGAACGACTCCTGCGTCACCGTCTGCAGACTGGTGAAAAGGTAAAGGCAGCCCAGAATCGCCAACGGTGCGACGACCCAGGCCCAAGGCGTGCGAAACGGCCGGCGCGCGCCAGGGTCACGCCGTCGCAATACGAGTACACAGGCTGCGACGGCGACAAACGCACACAGGGTGCCCGCATTGGCAAGGCTTGCAATGACGTCGAGCGGGGTAAGCGCTGCGATGACGCTTACGAAAATGGCAGTAACAAGCGTAATCCGTGCTGGCGTCCCGCGCGTCGAGATCTTTGCGAGTGCTGGGGGTAAAAAGCCGTCGCGCGCCATCACGAGGAAGATACGGCTCTGCCCGTATAGAAAACCGAGGATGACGGTCGGGAGCGCAATCGCTGCCGCTGCGGCGACCACTGTGGCAACGCCGGGCTGGCCGAGTGAGCGCAGAATCAAGGCAAGCGGCTCAGCGCTCTTGCCGAATACGTCAAACTTTACCGCCCCGACCGCCGCTACTGCAACAACCATGTAGATCACCGTACAGGCAGCCATCGACCCAATGATTCCAATGGCGAGATCGCGCTCTGGATTTTTGGTTTCTTCGGCAGCGGTCGAGATCGCATCGAACCCATAAAATGCAAAGAAGATGATCGCAGCGGCGCCCATGACGCCGAACTTGACGCCGCCCTCGCCTGCCGTGCTCCCAAAGCCGTAAGGGGCGAAAGGATGAAGGTGCGCGACGTCAAAATGCGGCAATGCGACCGCGACGAACAGAGCGAGGGTTACGATCTTGACCACGACCAGAACCGTGTTGATTCGTGCACTTTCCTTCGTGCCGAGGGTCAACAAACCCGCGACGACGGCAATGATGAAAACTGCCGGGACATTGACCCCGTGCGCCGTGAAGTGGAATGTCCCGTCGAACAGTCGACCTGCAACGGCGGGCCCGTGCGTCAACCAATCGGGCAAGATGATCCCAAGTCCTCTGAGAAACCCAACCGCATAGCCCGACCAGCCTACCGCGACGGTCGACACCACCAGCGAATATTCGAGGATCAGACTCCAGCCGACAACCCATGCGATGACTTCGCCGAGCACGGCATAGCTGTAGGTGTAGGCGCTACCCGAAGCGGGAATCATCGTCGCCATTTCGGCATAGCAAAGTGCCGCGCACGCACAGATCGCTCCTGCCACGAGGAAACTGATCAGTACCGCAGGTCCCGCGCGGTCGGCGCCCACACCGATGAGCGTCAGGATGCCCGTCCCGACAATCGCCCCCACGCCAAGCGCAACGAGGTGCGGCCATGACAAGGTGCGCGCCAATCGGTCATGCGCCGGCTGATCTTCGCTGCGCACAATGATTTTTTTGCGAAATAGGTCTGTCATCTATGCTCCCCGTCCCGCACGAATGTCCCTGCTGGCACCGATAGGCAAGCCCATAGCCCCGGCAGCATTACTTCCCGAACCCGTACACGTCCTGATGATAGACCCCGTCTTCGATCAGACCCTCCAGCCAGTTCGAGCCAGCCAAATGATCGCCGCCGGTTTTGTCGGCATGCATCCTGATGAGCGTATCGCGCACTGCAGGCGCCATGAATCTGCCATCGCCGCAAACGAAGATCTGACCACCTTGGGCAACGACATCCCACACCGCGCCGCGCGCGGCCCAGATCGCGTCCTGCACATATCGATGAGGGTGTCCTGCCAGTTGCGAAAAGGCCATGTGAAGATCGATCACGCCGTCCGCTGCCCAGCGTTCCATTTCTTGACGACACAGCCAGTCATGATCGGGATGACGCGCCCCAAAGAACACATGACAAGGTGTACCGGCGCTGAGAGCCGCTCGCTCCTGAACAAATCCCCGCAACGGCGCGAATCCTGTTCCTGGCCCGATCAGAACAAGCGGCACGGCGCCGTCGTGCGGCGGCGCGAAGGGTGGATTGGGGCGTCGAACGTAGCCAAAGATGGGCTGTCCGACACCAAGATCGCGCATATGGGTCGAAGCAAAACCCTGGTGCACGCCGACACCAGACCACGCCGGAGCCTGTACCGTGCCCACAATCAGATCACAGACATGCGGGTTTTCGAGCGGCGAGGACGCAATCGAGTAGAAGCGGGGCGCGACGGCAGACGAGAGTTCGACGAAGCTTTCCAGGGTCAACTCTGCGGCAGGAAATTTTACCAACAGTCCGAGCACGGTCAGACGCTTTTCCGCTACCTCTGCCTGCCAAACTATATCATCAGCCAGTTTGATCAGTGCCGCCTTTGTATTCGAACAGCGTGTTTGGAGTACGACCACGTCGAGGGCGCGACGCGGCATCGGGTCCTGAATCTCGACAAAATCGGTGAGCAATTGTCGTACCGTGACAGTGCGACCGATCGGCAAATGCCGAAACCGCCCGCTCGATCCCGACGGTATGACCTGCATCGCTTCCGATACCCCGAGCCGCTCTATGGCGAGATCAACATGCTCTTTCTGATTGCGCGCATAGACTGCGATATGGTCTCCCGCGGCATAGATCTGACCCTCAGGCAATTTTACGGAAATGAAGCGCGTCGAGCCCCGTGGCGCTTCGAGTGCGAAGTCCCACAGACCGTCAGCGGGTCGGATAATTTCGTCATTGCGGATAATCTCCATCTCGACGGCTTGGTCAGGCAAGACCGCCGCCCGCGCATCCCGACCATCGACAACTTGCAGGCTCAGACCCGACGCCTTGACCGCTTCGCCCTTGCTGCCGAGCGCTGTCCAAAGGTCTTTCAGGAATGCTGCGACCCCGCCGTCGAAGTCGCCATCGCCGTTCGCTTCGCCACGCGGACAAAGCCGTTGCGCACCGGTCGCCTCGAATGCTGCATCGATCTTCTTGGGGAACGCCTGGTAGTTCGGCCACTGGCTGTTGCCGATGCCAAGCACAGCAAATCTGGTTTCGGGCCAGCGTGCTTCCTTGAAGTGCCCAGCGTCGATCGCGGCTTCAGCAGCAAGAGCTGTGTCGGGCGCGCGTCCGTTGTACGTAGCCGTTACCGCTACGATGACGCGGTCTTCGGGCAGCGTCCCGAGCGCTTCATCCATCGACAAGCTGCGTGCCTCAAATCCATCGGCGGCAGCACGATCGACGATTTCCTCGGCAATATCACGCGCGGTGCCAAGCGACGTGCCGTAGAGTACCGACAGCCGCTGCCCCGCGCCCGCCGCCGATCCAATGTCAGCGTTCCCGGTGTTGATCGTAAGCGGCTCAGCGACCGTTAGCCGCTCATTGGGCTTGCGAATTCGCACCCGCATCCAGAAATCATCCGGTTTGATGGACAGCGATTCCTTTAGGGTCATCCGGTAACCGCGTCGATCCGATATCGCAAAATTCTGCAGAATCAGCGCGACGGCGAGCTTGGCTTCAACGAGCGCGAACTGGCGTCCGATGCACGCGCGTGCGCCGTTACCGAACGGCTTGTAGGCATGCGGGTGGTGGGTAGCTTCTTCGTCCGGGAGCCAGCGATCAATGTCAAATTCTTCGGCGTTCTCCCAAGCGCTGGGGTGACGGTGAAGCCCTGGCACGTAAATGTTGACGGGCCGGTCCTTGCGCAAGCGCCATTTGCCGCCAACGACCGTATCGTCCCACGGTCCCACTGAAAACGCAGGGGCCGTCGGCCAGAGGCGCTGGGTTTCCTTGATCACCCGCTCGATGACTTTCAGATGCGCGAGATGCTCGTATGCAGGACGCGTTTTGCCCGGCAGGACACGATCGACCTCTGCATAAGCCTGCGCCAGAACGGCCGGAGCCTTGAGCAATTCCATAAAAACAAACGTAAGCAGTCCCGACGTCGTCTCATGCCCGGCAATCAAGAACGTCAGAACCTGAAAACGGATGTTGAGGTCGTCGAGACGATCGCCAGTTTCCGGATCGGTGGCGGTCAGCATCAAGGTGAGCAGATCCTTGGCGTCTGTCGGATTGGCGCGTCGTTGTGCAATCACATCATCGACGAGCTTGTTCATTGTCGCGATATCGGCGTTGAATTGTGCGGTCGATTTCTTGGCAAATTTCTGCTGGATTGGGAGACGCGTGATGACATTGAGCGCTTCCCCCAGCGCATCGCCGAGACTGAGCAGGAAGGGATCGAGCTCGCCGCGTTCAAAACTCTCGAAGCGATGGCCAAATCCTGCGATCGCAATGCTGTCGAGCGTCAGCCGTGTCATGTCGTCGGCAACGAGGATATCCTCGCCAGCATGAGCGGTCCACTTGGCAACGAGCTTGTCGCACACTTCGAGGATGAGGTCGTAATAGCCGCGCATCGACCGTTGGCTGAACGCGGGTAACAGGATCCGATGGGCCTTGCCCCAATTTGCCTCGTCGCTGAACGCCGTGAACAAACCGTCGCCTGCGAATTTCCGAACGACACGCAGCCCGGGTCCGGGGATTTTGCGGAACCGCGTTTCGTCGCACAATTCGGCAACGAGATCGGGGTGAGTCACGAAAACGCCGACACGGCTGCCAAATCGCAATTTGAAAATACCGGGGTCTTCAAAATCTTTCGAAACGCTGAGCAAATGACCGATCAGCCCTGCCTTGGGTATTTGATGAAGGTTACCGAGCACCGGCAATGACTGCGGCGCCGGAATTCGATCAGTAACGTCGGTAGTTTGGCTCATTATGCTTCAGCCTCTCTTCGACGAAGAGCATATCGTGGGTCATGAGCGTCGTCACCCGCCGTTTAGGCGGCTCCAACGATCTCACGCAGTGCAGCGATTAGACCGCGCGTCTCGGCCTCCGTCCCAATCGTCATCCTCAGTCCGTGCGGAAGACCCTGCCCCGGCACCCAGCGCACGATATACCCGCTAGTGAGCAAGGCATTATATGCCGCCTCCGCAGTAACCACACCTTCGAACAGGACGAGGACGAAATTTGCCTTCGAGGGTATCGCGCGCAGACCGGCATTGCCGAGCAACGCAATTTCATCGCTGAACCACGTCCGCCAGGTGGCATTGTGAAACCGGCTCGCTTCGACGAAATCAGCCGCACCTATCGCTGCAATCGCGGCGGCTTGTCCGGCGGTGGTTACGCAGAACGGCGCGCGGATTCGATGCATCGCGTCAATCGCTTCGAGCGAACCATAGCCCCAGCCGATCCGCTCTGCAGCAAGTCCATGGATTTTGGAAAACGTGCGCGTGACGAAAACGTTCGATTTGGTTCGCGCAAGTTCAAGGCCGCCATCATCCTCGTCGGCTGCGAGATATTCCGCATACGCTTGATCGAGAACCAGCATGACATCGTCGGGAAGCAGAGCGTGGAGGCGCTTGATTTCAGCTGCAGCGGTGTAGGTGCCGGTCGGGTTGTTTGGATTCGCGACGTAAACCAGCCGCGTCCTTTCGGTTACGAGCGAAACGATGGCATCAACGTCGGTGCCATAGTCACGATCGGGCGCAATAACGGGTGTCGCACCAACACGCCGCGCAGCAATGTCGTACACGGTAAATCCGTACCGGACGTAGATGACTTCATCGCCAGGCCCTGCGTAGACGCCGGCGACCAGATGAAGGATTTCGTCCGAGCCTGTCCCATAGATCAATCGGGCGGGATCAAGGTCGTGATGCCTGGCGAGAGCCTCACGAAGGTCATGGGCGCTCGCGTCAGGGTAGCGTGCAAGGTCGTCTTTATGCGCAGCGAATGCGGCAGCAGCGTGGGCCGATGTACCGAGCGGGTTTTCGTTCGATGAGAGCTTGATGGCAGCGGCTCCGCCACTGCTCGTGGAGCGGCCAGGTACGTAAGGCGCGATCGACATCACCCAGGGGTTGGGGACAGGCGCCGATTTTGTTGAAGCCAGAGTCATCGCGGGATCCCTACGCGGGCGCCACATGCCGGCGCAAGATTATTACGCGATACGACGTCGGAGGGCCGATATTTCGACCCGGTCATTTAACGAAAAAGGGGCTGGTCTTTCGACCAACCCCTCTCGTTCCAGGCCCATGAAGAGCTTGGAATAGGCTTACATGCCGGCGCCAGCGCCGTATGTGATTTCGACGCGACGGTTCTGCAGTTCGCGAACACCGTCGGCAGTCTGCACTCGCAGATTGGTTTCACCGAATGCCTTGGTCGTGATGATCCCGCCAGCAATGCCCTTCGATTGCATGTACGCGCTGACCGAATCGGCGCGACGCTGTGAGAGACCGAGGTTGTACTTCGGCGTACCCGACGTGTCGGTGTAACCACGAAGCTCAACCTGCGCCGTTCCGCAATTTGCATAGTTGGCAACCGCGCCGTCGAGGATGCTGGCAGCCTCAGGCGTGACGTCTGACTTGTTCCACTCAAAGAACACAATAAACGGTCCAGGAGTGCAAACCAACGCCGGTGGTGGCGGTGGAGCAAGCTCCGGCGGAGGCGGAGGCGGAGGCGGGGGAGGAGGCGGAGGCGGCGGTGCTGCCGGCTCGCCAAAGTTGTAAATCAGGCTCCCAAGGATCGAGTGTGAGCGATAACGGCTGCGCTCCTGCTGACCAAGAGCATCAACTACGTTGACGCTGGTGGCGGTGAAGAAACGATACTTAAGACCGACGTCAATATGATCGGTCAGTGGCGCACGCACACCAGCAATTGCCTGGTAAGCGAAGCCCGTCGACGAATCGTTTAAGAACGGCGAAGGACCATCAGTCGTGAACCCGTTGTACTTGACGCGCGCAACACCAACACCGCCACCGACAAAGCCGCTGATGCCGTCATCACTGCCGAAATCCAGCAACCCGTTCATCATGAAGCTGAGTGCCGAGACCTTGCCGACAGCACCGTCATAGGTACCTGGGGCGAGATTGGCAGTCGGCGAGTAGTATGTTGCGACCGAGCTGGTGTAGGACCTCAGCTTGGCTTCTTTGTATCCAACTTCGGCTTCCAGTCGGAACGCACCGAAGTCGTAGCCGATGATGCCATCGACATCATACCCAGCCTTTTGCTTGGATGTGGCAGCTGCTTTGGTGCCGGCAATGTTGTATTGGATATTCTCAACAATAGATGGTCCACCTTCTACGCCGATATACCAGGCTTTATCGCGCGCGAGCGCTGGGCCCGCAATCGCGGTGGAGGCAAGTGCCATGACGATGGCTAGCTTCCGCATATGAATCCCCTTTCCGTTTGTCACTATGGACAGCGTTAAATGCCCTAACCAAAGCGAGCGTGGCGCGCAAGCACGCAGATAGGCCAAATTGTTGCCTAAATGTTACACACGTGAACAATCGCTTTAGTCAAGAACAGCCGCACAACGCCCTGTTTTACCAAAGGTTCCGGGAGATCTACAATTTTGCGGCGCTCGGTTCACCCTGCACCATTCTCGTGACAATTAAGACACGGGCCCCTGCGTCCGGAGACTGTCATGAGGTGACCGTCGGTGGCTAGGACCGCGCCTGGATTGACCCGTAACTACGCTCGCGATCGAGCAACAATGGTTGACGTTCCATCCATGGCCAATCCAGCTCACGCCACCGAGACCCGGCAGGCGCGGGCAAACCCATCGACGGTTTCACCTCGTCTGACAGATCGCCGAAGCGCCAGTCGGTGCAGTCGTCGCCCCATCGTGTCTGCGCCGTAGAACCCGTGTATGAGTGGCGAGCGAGCCCGCAATCGCCAACGGCGTTCGCTTCACACGCGCCACCCGGGGCGCACTCAAATACGAACCTTCAAGTTCTCCGGTCGCGACGCACGTCTCACGCGTGTTGGCGTGAGGACGCTTTAACGGTTGCGCGCGACACCTGTCCGGTGCGTTACAGCCCGAGCGCTTTTCGATCCTGAGCGATGAGGACGTCGAAGCTCGGCCGGGCCAGAATGGCGGATGTGTAGGCCGCTGCCCGCGGATATCTGGCCGAGTCGACCACCATTCCGGCAAAACCGGCATTAGCCAGGGGTGCGCACACCGCAATGTCGGCCAAGGTTAACCTATCTTCGATCAAATAACCGCTGTCGGTGACAATCGTCTCGAGATAATCAAGCACCGGAGGCACCGCTTCAGCCTCGGCCTTGTCCGCGGCACCGAGATCGACGGGAAGTCCGATTCGCGAGGCCAGCACCCGATTGAAAAAGATCGGCGCGAACGCCGCAAACATGATTGTGTCCGCATATTCATCAAACCAGACCGTTTTCCCGCGCGCCCGCGGCTCCGCAGGAATGAGTGATTTTTGAGGATAGGCGGCGTCGATATAATGGACGATCGCGCTTGAATCGCAGAGCTTGTAGTCGCCATCCTCGAACGCCGGAATCTTGCCAAAGGGGCTTATTTCCATAAACTCGGCGCTCTTGGGGCCAATCCCTGTCGGCGTGTGCTGGGTCGCCAAACCTTTCTCAGCGACGAACACAAGGACTTTACGGACGAAAGGCGAAATACTGCTGCCGTGAACGATCATGTGACAAACCCCTTATGATGACGGCCCCGACCTAGCGACAATCAAACTACGTCTCAATCTGAAACTAAATGTGCACGATAATCGCGGTGTCGGCTCTCGTTTGCCCTTTGACCGCGGCCACCCACGCCGGGATCACGTGTATCAGTCCCTCGATGGGCGCAACCTTGACCAGTTGCGCGGCGTTTTTTGCAAACCCCAGCCAGCGCTCTGCGACCGCGAGCTGAAAGCCTTTTGATCCTGACTCGCTGATCATCGTTGCAACGTGGTCGGGCGCGAAGAATAGAACGGGCTTCGGGCCCGTCATCTCGCGCTCGCCAAAACCACCCCGGTTCCGCCAATCGGTCACGCCGACCAAGCACGAGTATTTCAGGTCGTCGCCCACCGCGACATGTACCCTCGCGAGCGTTGCGCCGTTGCCGGCAAAGTCGACCGACACGCTTGCTTCTGCTTCAAGCTCGCCCAGCTCGTCCAGCTCGTCATAGCCGAGCACTTTGTCATAAAGACCAGTGCGCTCGACGAAGTCGATGTTGTGGGCCGACGTCAGTCCAACCCGCTCGATCTCCGGCGACGCCGCTCGCGCGACGTACGCGAGCGCTATTGCGGTCTTCGATGAGGCGCTGGTTACGATCAGTCGCTTTGCCCCATACCAGCGATGACGGCGGAACATGGCCTCGATGAGAAAACTCGTGAGAAACAAGGGTTCAAACACACTTCGCAGATCCTCGCCGCCGGGCACATGCCCCGGATCGCCGTTCAACCGCCGATATTGGTTGTAGACCGCGGCACGTGCCGCCCTGTGCGCGCTCGTGTCGACGAAACTGCCTGCACCGGTCACGGCCGGCTGCACGACCAGATGCGTCGCCATCGGCAGATATCCGTAGATCCGTTCTCCGGTGGTCAGTTGGGTGTCGCCCGCATCAATGACTGTTGCATGGCCCCACACCGGCACAATCCCGCGCTCTGCGCTCGCCGGAAAAAAATCCCAATAGCCAAACGCCTCGCCAATGGCGGCATACGTCACGTTATTCGCCGTAATCGCGAACTGCTGGATCTTGAGCAACGCTTCGCCCGGCCTCAGCGAAGGGAGCGCGACATCGTCCAATGTCGCCTCGATAATCGCAGCACGCGCAACCGTAATCTGGTGGGGCATATCTCTCTCCTCGTCGGCAGCTATGGCGCGCCGGCAAAAAAATCACCACCCTGATGGCACGGCCAACGCAACGATATCTGATACCGGGACTATCAATTTATCATGTCCTTCTTGCCTCAAAAATTGACCAAATAGGCTTGTAGAGTTGCATGGCTTATGGGACACAGAAGTCTGTTTTGGTTAGGAGTTGCGATCGTGATCACGCGCATCCGCGAAGTCCGGAGAGCCAAGAACCTGACATTGCTTGACGTTGCGCATGCCTGCCTGCCACCCACGACAGCGCAAACGATTGGACGACTGGAGACGGGTACGCGAACCGTTTCGGTGGGCTGGCTAAACCGGATTGCTGCCGCACTTGGCGTCACGGCAGGAGATCTCGTCGAGTTGCCCGACCGCGCCGCCCTGCCCGTCGTCGCAATCCTCGGTCGCGAGGGTGCTCACGCGCCACGCAACGACTCGGTCGTTGCCCCGCCCATACCTCAAGGCGATATGGTTGCGATAAAGGTGGAGGACGGGATCGGCGATTATCGTCGAAGCGACGTGATCTGGTGTCTCAAGGTCGCGCCCAACGCTTACGCCACGCTGCTCAACCGCGACGTCTTGCTCCCGCGCCCTGGCGGGCGATTCATCTTCGGCCGCCTTATCGGGCGCGAAGGTGACCGCTTGCAGATTCTACCGCTCGAGCCAGGCGGCAAACAGCAAATCGTGAGCGATCCTGCATGGGCAGCGAGTGCAGTCAAACTTGTGCGCACATTATGACGATGGGCCTCGAACGCATTTTTTCCTTGTGTTCGCTGCTCGCGCTGTGCGGCTGGTTTGCCCTTCTCCTCGCGCCTCTCGCTCGGATACCGCTGATCCGCAGCGCACGCACCGTGTCGTGTCTGCTCGCCTTGGCTTATTTGATCCAGCTGTTCGTGCTTACCCAGCCGGTCCCGGGGGGCAGCTTTGCTTCATTGGCGGGCGTCGCCGCACTGTTTTCGAACCCGGGAAATGTCATGCTCGGCTGGACACATTACCTCGCGTTCGATCTGTTTGTCGGGGCGTGGGAAATAGAGGATGCGGGCAACATCGGCGTGCCGCACTGGGCCATGATTGTGCCTTTGATCCTGACTTTCCTACTCGGTCCTATCGGACTACTCACCTATGCGATCATCAGAACACTCCATCGGCGTCGGACGACTGGCAGCTGGGTTTAGCTACGCTTGGAGACAAGCTGGTGGGCGATGACGGGCTCGAACCGCCGACATCCTCCGTGTAAAGGAGGCGCTCTACCAACTGAGCTAATCGCCCGCGCTGTCGCGGCCCGGACTTGGGAAAGTCTTCGATGCCCCAAGTCGTCATCTGGCGCAACCGGCGGTTTCTCGCTAAGGGCGCGAGCCTTCATGGTAACTGTTCTTCCCACTCCACCCAAAGTCGGCATGGTTTCGCTCGGCTGCCCCAAGGCTCTCGTCGATAGCGAACGGATCCTGACCAAGTTGCGCGCTGATGGTTACGGCTTGTCGCCCGACTATGCTGGCGCCGATGTCGTGCTGGTCAATACCTGCGGATTTCTCGACTCCGCCAAGGAAGAATCGCTCGAAGCCATCGGAGAGGCGTTGGCCGAAAACGGTCGCGTCATCGTGACGGGATGTCTCGGGCAGGAAGCCGAAATGATCCGCGCACGCTTCCCCAAGGTGCTCGCGATCAGCGGCGCGCATCAGTACGAGGCGGTTGTCGGCGCCGTCCATGAGGCGGCGCCCATGCCGGTAAACGCGTTTCTTAATCTCGTTCCCGAAAGTGGCCTCAAACTCACGCCGCGCCACTACAGTTATTTAAAGATCAGCGAGGGCTGCAACCATCGTTGCTCGTTCTGCATCATCCCCAGCATCCGCGGCGACCTGGTCAGCCGCCGCCCCGACGCCGTCTTGCGCGAAGCTGAAAAGCTCGTTGCAGCGGGAACCCGTGAGCTGCTTGTCATTTCACAGGATACCAGCGCCTATGGCGTCGATATCAAGCATGAGCCCCGACAGTGGCGCGGCCGCGGAGTGCGCGCGCACATGACTGATCTGGCACGCGAACTCGGCTCGCTTGGGGCATGGGTGCGTCTGCATTACGTCTACCCCTACCCCCATGTCGATCATGTCATTCCCTTGATGGCTCAAGGACTCGTAACGCCCTATCTGGACATACCTTTTCAGCATGCAGCGCCCTCTGTTTTGCGCGCGATGAAGCGGCCCGCAAACGAGGCCAAAGTACTCGAACGCATCCATCGCTGGCGCTCCATTTGCCCCGACATCGCAATCAGGTCGACCTTCGTGGTTGGCTTTCCCGGCGAGACCGAAGCTGATTTTCAGTATCTTATCGACTGGCTCGAAGAAGCCCAGCTCGACCGGGTCGGCGCCTTCCGCTTCGAACCTGTCCAGGGTGCCGCCGCCAATGCGCTCCCGGATCCGGTGCCCGAAGCGGTCAAGGAAGACCGCTACGCCCGCCTGATGGAACTGACTGCGCGGATCAGTGCCGAAAAGCTTGCAGCAAAGATTGGCCGCACCCTCGACGTCATCATTGATGAAGTCGACGACGACGGCGGCGCAACGGGACGATCCCAGGCTGACGCGCCGGAAATCGACGGAAACGTCTTCCTGCGTGATGCCGGCGGCCTGGTGCAGGGGGACATCGTCCCGGTGCTGGTCGAAGACGCCGACGACCATGACCTGTTCGGCGTGCCAGCATGACCGATTTCGCTGCCCTTCTGCAGGCAGATCGCGGCCAACCGGCCCGCACGATCGATGTCATCGACGCGCGTGGTTTCGATGCGTGGTTTTCAGCTCAGCCCGCCCGCGCACGAGCCGCGGCT
Source organism: Sphingomonadales bacterium (assembly GCA_025352685.1). GTDB lineage: Bacteria > Pseudomonadota > Alphaproteobacteria > Sphingomonadales > Sphingomonadaceae > Sphingomonas_O. The sequence goes on along the minus strand of JANXSN010000064.1, from coordinate 43,263 downwards.
GCAGCGCAAAAGCTGAAACCAACCGGATATGCGAGCGCTCTTCTGCCGGGCGACGATGCAGAAGACTGGTCGGTCGTCACCGTCGTCGCTGACGTCAACAAGCTCTCGTCCTGGTGCCTGGCGAAACTTGCCGAGACACTGCCTGAGGGGAGCTACCGACTGGCAAGCGGATCGCCCGGGCCCGCAGCGCTTGGCTGGCTGCTGGCCCAATATAAATTTGACCGCTACAGGACCGACGACAAGGCGGCTGGCCCTCGCGTGTTGCTGACGGATACGCCTGCCTCGATCGGTTCCATTGTTCGCGAGGCTGACGCCGTTGCCTTGGTTCGGGACCTAATCAACACGCCCGCTGCCGACATGGGGCCGCCACAAATCGAGGCGGAAGCCACCCGCATCGCCAAGATTTTCGACGCAAAACTCACCGTTACACGCGGTCACGATCTCCAAATCCATTACCCGCTCATCCATACTGTCGGCATGGCCGCGAGCCGCGACTTTGCGCCTCGTCTGATCGAACTGGAGTGGGGGGATCCAGCGAATCCGCGCCTGGCAATCATCGGCAAGGGCGTATGCTTCGACAGCGGTGGCCTGGACATCAAACCATCCTCGGGCATGCGGTTCATGAAAAAGGACATGGGCGGCGCGGCGCATGCGCTTGCGCTCGCGCACCTAATCATGGCCACGCGGCTGCCGGTGCGGCTTCACATGCTTATCCCCGCCGTCGAGAACGCGATTGCCGGCAATGCCTTTCGCCCCGGCGACGTGCTGACCAGCCGAAAAGGGCTTACGGTCGAAGTTACCAATACCGACGCCGAAGGCCGGCTGGTTCTGGCCGATGCGCTCGCCAAGGCAGGCGAAGCCAATCCGGTGCTCATTGTCGACTTCGCGACCCTCACCGGGGCCGCGCGTGTTGCGCTGGGACCCGATCTGCCCGCAATGTTTGCCAACGACGACGACGTTGCCGCCGCTGTCCTGGCGGCCGGAGTGGCTTGCGATGATCCGCTGTGGCGCATGCCACTGCACGCCGGCTACGAAGAGATGCTCACATCCGATATTGCCGACCTCAACAACTCGCCCGATAGTGGGCTTGCAGGGGCCGTGACGGCCGCTCTGTTCCTTCAACGCTTTGTACCTGGCAACACACCCTGGCTGCACCTCGACACCTTTGCATGGCAACCTACATCCAAGGCCGGCCGTCCCAAAGGGGGCGAAGCACTCGGCCTGCGCGCAGTCTGGGCGATGGTCCAGCTCCGCTTCAGCTAATCGCAGCCAACGCAACCGTTACGCCCTTCGGTCGTTCAGCCTGAACAAATCATCCGTCACATAAGCGGGTGGGAAGGAACCGACTGTGCCCCGATCGATGATAAACAACTGGATGACGACGTTGCTGGACTATGTGCGGTCCGGCCAGCCTGACCTGACCAACCGCCAGATGGCCTTGCTCATGGTCGTCTACGAGACGCCGGGACCCCATACTGTGCGTGGCCTTGCCCGCGATCTCAATGTCTCTAAGCCTGTCGTGACACGCGCCTTGAACAGGCTGGGGGGGCTGGGCTATCTGGCGCGCCAGCGCGACGAAGACGATCGGCGAAATGTATTCGTGGCAAAAACACAGGCAGGGGCGGATTTTCTTGGCGAATTTGGACGACTTGTCAGCGGTGATCAAAGCCGCCGCGCCGCCGCGTAGGCAGTTTCGTCTGATCGGCCCGTCGGTTGCGCTCGAACCCGGCCGCTTTGCCGTCCGTCGTGACCTTGCCGAAATAGCGGTGGCGGATCGCATCTTTGCCCAACATTATGTCGATCCAATGCCGCGTCGCCTGTCCCGGGACGCAGTTGTCCTTCGTCGCCCCGAAACCGGCGCCGACGCGCGCGGCGAGTTGAAGGCGGGCGATCCCTTCTATGTGCTCGACCTTGGACGCGATTGGGCGTGGGGTCGTGGTGAAGTCGGTCCGGTCGGCTATGTCGAAGTCGCGGCGCTCGAGCAGAATTGCGACGACGTGAACCCATGACGCGGGTCTTTATCGACGGCGCGGCAGGGACGACCGGGCTCGAAATCGAAGCCCGCCTTCGCCAACGGAGCGAGTTCGATCTCATCAAACTCGACGATGTCCGGCGCAAGGACGCCGGCGCCCGCCGCAACGCGCTCAATGCGGCCGATGTTGTCATCCTGTGCCTGCCCGATGATGCGGCGCGCGAGGCCGTTGGCCTGATCGACAATCCGACAACGCGCGTTATCGACGCATCGAGCGCGCACCGCACGGCATCGGGATGGGTGTTTGGTTTCCCCGAGCTCGTCGGGCGTGCCGCCGTCGCAGAAGCCTTTCGCGTGTCGAATCCCGGTTGTTACGCAACCGGATTCATCGCACTCGTCGCGCCTCTCGTGCGCGGCGGCCTGATTGATGGCAGTGCGCGATTGAGCTGCAATGCCGTGTCGGGCTATTCGGGCGGTGGCAAAGCGATGATCGCCGAGTTCGAGAGCGGCACCGCCGCGACGGCATGGCGCACCTATGCGCTGGCGCTCGCCCACAAGCATGTGCCAGAAATGCAGCTTCGCAGCGGGCTCAGCCGCGCGCCACTTTTCGCGCCCTCTGTCGCGGCCTCATATCGAGGCATGATCGTCGAGGTGCCCCTGTTTGACCTCGATCCTGCCAAGGCACGCGACACGCTTTCCTCGTTCTACGACGGATCGACCATCGTTCGCGTCCGCAGTTTTGACGAGGCAAGCCTGACAGTCGAACATCTCGCCGGTCACGACGGGATGGAACTCTACGTGTTGGGACGAGCTGACGGTACCCAGTGCCGCCTTGTGGCTGCGCTCGATAATCTCGGCAAGGGCGCAAGCGGGGCGGCGGTGCAGAGTCTCAACCTGATGGCTGGCCTGCCCGAGGAAGCCGGGCTGCGTCTCTGACACGGCCCTGCCCACCGCTGGTGACGTAGTTGTTGTGGAGCGGGGCGCCCGAGTCCATTGCTTGAGGCGTCGACCAGGCTTATTTTCACGTGGTATGACGCAGCCTTTGCGTGTGAGAACCAAATAATAGCTGCCATGACCGCGTTTAGTCCCAGCCTTCGCCAACTAAGGTTTCTCGTCGCCCTCGACGCCGAACGGCATTTTGGGCGGGCTGCGGCCGTCATGGGCGTCGGGCAGTCAACGCTGTCGGCGGGCATCTCGGAACTCGAACGCCTGGTCGGGGTCGTGCTTGTTGAGCGAACCAAGCGATCGCTGCGCTTTACCGAGGTCGGAGAGGCTTTCGTCGCGCGGGCACGAAGCCTGGTTAACGCCGCCGACGAACTCACCGAATTTGCGTCGACCGCCGCCGAGCCGCTCACCGGTCCCTTGCGACTCGGCATCATCCCGACGGTCGCGCCGTTCCTGCTGCCGCGTATCCTCGCGCCCATCCGCACTGCCTTTCCTGCGCTCGTCCTCTATTTGCGCGAGCAAACGAGCGAGGCTGCGTGTACCGCGCTACAGCGCGGCATGCTCGATGCGCTCATTCTTGCACTTCCCTATGACTGCGGGCGGATCGAGCACGAAGAGATCCTGCGCGACCCGCTTGTACTTGCAGCGCCGCGCGGGGCGCTGCCCCCGGTCCCAGACCCCCAGTCGCTGCTTTTGCTTGAAGAGGGACACTGCCTCAACGAGCACGGGCTCATTGCCTGTGGCGTACCCCGGGTCCGCAGTGCCGCCATGGTTGCGAGCTCGCTACAGACGCTTATCGAGCTGGTGGAAGCAGGGTTAGGCACCATGTTTCTTCCGCGCATGGCGATCGACGCCGGCTTACTGAAGGGCAGGGCAATCGACACGATGAAGCTGTCGCCAGGGGCCGAGCGGCAAATTGTGCTGGCCTGGCGTGCCGGCAGCGCGCGACGCGACGAATTTCGCCTCCTGGCAAGAAAGCTGCGAGAGGCAGTCAGCAATGGGGTACCGGCGGCAACCGAACCTGCATAGATCGGGCGCGCATTAATCGAGGCTACGGACCCGGCTTTGTTACTAAACGCTTCAGTCGATCACAGCATACCGACTAATCGATTGGACACCGAGACACGGCTGGGCGAAACAGCATCTGAGAACATGTAACACAGGAGCCGTTCATGGCCGACTACGAAGACGACGGTGCTGCCCCCCAGTGCCCGATGCATACCCCCGGCGCTGCGCGCTCGTTGCTTGGCCGGACCAACAAGGACTGGTGGCCCGAAGGGTTGCCGGTCGACATTCTCCACCAGGGTGGAACATCACCGGATCCGATGGGCGCTGACTTCGACTATGCCGAGGCGTTCAAATCGATCGATTATGTCGCGTTGAAGAGCGACCTGACTGCGCTGATGACCGACAGCAAGTCGTGGTGGCCCGCCGATTACGGGAACTATGGTCCCTTCATGATTCGCATGGCATGGCACGCGGCGGGCACGTATCGTACTGCCGATGGTCGCGGCGGGTCTTCAAGCGGGCAGCAGCGCTTTGCGCCGCTCAACTCATGGCCGGATAATGGAAACCTCGACAAGGCGCGTCGCCTGTTGTGGCCGATCAAGCAGAAATATGGCCCGCAGATCAGCTGGGCGGACCTTTTTGTCCTCGCAGGCAACGTTGCCATCGAATCGATGGGTGGACCGGTTTTTGGTTTTGGCGGTGGCCGCAAGGACGTGTTCGAGCCTGAGCGCGATACGTATTGGGGCGCCGAAGAACTCTGGGTTAGCCAGGGCGTCGAGACGCGAATCCAGCCCGACAAGGAAATGGACCTCGAGATGCCTCTCGCGGCGATCCAGATGGGGCTGATCTACGTCAATCCCGAAGGGCGCGGCGGCAACATGGACGCGCTGCAGTCGGCGCACGACATCAAGATCACCTTCGAACGCATGGCCATGAACCATGAAGAGACAGTGGCGCTCACCGCCGGGGGCCATACCTTCGGCAAGGCGCACGGCGCAGGTGATGCCGCTCATGTCGGCGATACGCCGGAGAGCGCTGGCATTGCGCTGCAGGGTATGGGCTGGACTAACAGCCACGAGACTGGCGTCGGTACGCACGCCATCACGTCAGGGCTCGAGGGCGCGTGGGTCAACACGCCCACCCAGTGGAGCGAGAACTACTTCCGTCTGCTCCTCGACTATGACTATGAAATGGTAACCACCCCGGCGGGTGCGCGCCAATGGCAGCCCATCAACCAGCGCGAAGAAGACATGGCGCCTGACGCGCATGACCCGACAAAGCGCGTACCGACGATGATGTCGACCGCTGACATGGCAATGAAAGTGGATCCCGAGTTCCGGGTGATTTCGGAAAAGTTCCGGACTGATCACGAGGCGTTCAAGGATGCGTTTGCGCGCGCCTGGTTCAAGCTGACGCACCGGGACATGGGACCAAAGATCCGTTACCTCGGACCTGAAGTCCCCGAAGAAGATCTGATCTGGCAGGATCCGATCCCGAGCGGCACTGCACCCTCGGACGCCGATGTCGCGGCGTTCAAAGATAAGGTGCTGGCGAGCGGCCTCAGTGTTGGTCAGCTGGTAAAGACCGCCTGGGCATCGGCGTCGACGTACCGCAAGTCGGACTGCCGCGGCGGAGCCAACGGTGCCCGTATTCGCCTGAGCCCGCAGAAGGATTGGGCTGTCAACGAGCCCGCAAAGCTTGCCATCGTGCTGGCCAAGCTCGAGGAGCTGCGCGGGCCGCTGTCGATGGCTGACGCCATCGTTTTGGCGGGTTCGGTCGGCATCGAGAAAGCGGCGAAGGATGCCGGTTTGGCAGTCAGCGTGCCTTTCACCGGCGGACGCGGCGACGCGACGCAGGACTGGACCGAGATCGATAGCTTCGCGGTAATGGAGCCCAGGGCTGACGGCTTCCGCAACTATCTCGCGACCAAGCAGTCAGTGAAGACGGAGGAGTTGCTCATCGATCGCGCGCATCTGCTCGGGCTCTCGGCGCCCGAAATGGTTGTGCTGATCGGAGGCTTGCGTGTTCTTGGCGTCAATCATGACGACCAGCCACACGGCGTCCTCACAACGCGTCCGGGCCAGTTGACGAACGATTTCTTCGTCAATCTGCTCGACATGGACACGTTCTGGGAGGAGGTCGACACCAGCGCCGACGAGCAGTTCATCGGTTATGACCGTGGTGGGCGTGAGCAAAAATGGCACGCGACCCGCACCGATCTGATTTTCGGCTCAAATTCGCAACTGCGCGCGACTGCCGAAGTCTATGCCGAGCGTGGGCACGAGCAGAAGTTCGTGCGCGACTTTGTGGCGGCGTGGGTCAAGGTCATGAACGCCGACCGCTTCGACGTGACTACCAAGTCTCTGTCGTCGAACCGCGCAAGCTAAGCCATGACAAGGCGGGCACGCATACGGCGTGCCCGCCTTGATCCTATCGGTAGCCACCCGACCTCTGGCAAGGCCCGTGTCGTCCAGACGATCGGGTCGGGGTCGGCGAGCGAGGCAGTCCTCGTTTCGCCGAGGGGCAGATTGACCCTTGAAACAACTGCAGGCAAACATTTCACGGAGAGCGAGGTTTCCGCACTTTTTGCGACGCCCAAAAAGCGTCCATTCTGTCGCTCGCACACGATAAACCACTTAGCGCCGTACAGACGATTGATCGTTGTCGTCTGATCGGTATCGTCGTTGACATTGTTCACCACGGCGAGGTGATGCTGGCCCGCCAGATGCGTTCGATTGCTCCCGACATCTCCGACATTCTAGCGGTCAGGAAAACTACATCTCACCCTTGCCTCGGCGATGGGCATACCATTTCTGGACGTTGGCATTTTGCTGTTCGAGCGTGTCTGAAAATGCACTGCTGCCATCGGCCTGCGCGACGAAATAAAGCGCGGCGGAAGGTGCAGGGTCGAGAGCAGCCCTGATCGACGCCTTGCCTGGATTGGTAATAGGTCCCGGCGGCAGGCCGTTACGGCGGTACGTATTATACGGATCGTTGCTCTGGAGTTCGGACCGCAGGATTCGTCGTCCGAGTGGCTTGCCTTTGGTGATCGGATAAATCGTCGTTGGATCGGCCTGCAGCGGCATCCCGCGTTTCAGCCGATTGCTGTAAACTGCCGCTACCAGGCGACGCTCCTGGGCTCTCGCCGTTTCCTTTTCGATGATCGAGGCAAGCGTTATCGCGGCCTCGGGCGTGTTGACCGCGGTTGTCGGCTTTCGTTTCGGCCAGGCGTTAGCGATCTCGGTCTGCATCGCCTTTTGCATCCGGGCGAGGACCGACTTTCGCGTCTCGCCGCGGCTATACGCGTAGCTGTCGGGAAGCACGGACCCCTCGCGCGGTACAGGAATTTCGCCGGTAAGCAGCGCCGTCGCATACAGCCGTTCATAGACGAGAATCGACGGCATGCCTTCATACACGGTCACGAACCGCTGGATGACCTTGCCCGATTGGAGCAGCGCGAGAATTGCAGCCGCGTCCATTCCCCTTTTGATGCGATATTCGCCCGGCTTGATCGGATCTTTCGCTCCGAACAGCTTGGCATTGGTCAAAAAGGTATTCGTCGAGTCGATGGCGCCAGCCGTTTCGAGCAATGTTGCCGCCGCCTTCAAGCTCGATCCCGACGGGATGACAACCTCGACGTCGCGGCGCGCGCCGCCGCCAGAGCAGCGGCTGACAGCGAACACCACGAGCGCAATGACGACAATCAGAAGCAGAATGCGACGCATAGGCTGGCTCTAGAGCTCTACGGCGCGCATCACCAGTGAGGCATTTGTCCCGCCAAAGCCAAACGAGTTATTCAGCACTGCCTTGACCGAGCGTTTTTTCGCGAAATGCGGCACGAGGTCAACGCCGATACAACTCTCGCTGGGATTGTCGAGATTGAGTGTCGGCGGCACGATCTGGTCGCGAATCGCAAGGATGCAAAAGATGCTCTCGACCGCTCCTGCGCCGCCCAGCAGATGCCCGATCGCCGATTTGGTTGATGACATCGACATCGTTTCGAGTGCTGGCCCAAACAACCGCCGCACCGCGCTGAGTTCGAGTTCGTCGCCGAGCGGCGTCGACGTGCCATGCGCGTTGACGTAATCGATTTCGGCAAGGCTCAGACCAGACTTGCGCATGGCCATTTCCATCGAGCGATAGGCGCCTGACCCTTCGGGATGCGGCGCGGTCACGTGATAGGCGTCCCCCGACAGCCCATAACCCAGGATCTCTGCATAAATCTTGGCGCCGCGCGCCTTGGCGTGCTCGTATTCCTCGAGCACGACGACCCCGGCACCTTCTCCCATCACAAAGCCGTCGCGGCCCTTGTCATAGGGGCGCGAAGCCTTCTCGGGTGTGTCATTATAGCCAGTTGACAGCGCACGAGCTTGCGCAAAGCCCGCGATCCCCAAAGGACAGATGGCGCCCTCGGCGCCGCCCGCGAGCATCACATCGGCGTCGTCCATCATGATCATCCGCGCCGCATCCCCGATTGAATGGACGCCCGTCGCGCACGCGGTCACGACAGCGTGGTTTGGCCCCATCAGCCCGTATTTGATGCTGACCTGCCCCGAAATAAGATTGATCAGCCGCCCGTGAACGAAGTGGGGAGAAACACGACTTGGCCCCTTCTCGTTCAGCACCAGCGACTCGCTGGCGATGCCCGGCAGGCCGCCAATGCCCGACCCGATCGAGCAGCCCATGCGGAACCGCTCGAGCTCGCTGGCCTCAGTCAACCCTGCATCTTCGAGCGCCTGACCAGCCGCATCGATGCCATAGATGATAAACGGATCGACCTGCCGCTGGATCTTGTGATCGACCCGCAGGTTCGGATCGAACCCATATTCGTGATCGGCAGGCTTTACCTCACATGCGATCGTACATTTCTGGTCCGAGGGATCGAAACGCGTGATCCGCGCAGCACCCGATTTGGACGCAAGGATATTAGTCCAAGTGGTTTCGACATCGGCCCCCAGCGGGGTGACGAGGCCAAGGCCCGTTACGACGACACGACGCATCCCAATCCCCTAACTAAACACCCCGAACGCAAAACAGGCCCGACCCTGAGCGGGCCGAGCCTGTTCAAGCCCTGAGCAAACCTTCAAAAAAGGTTTAGCCCTTGTTCGCATCGATGAATGTGATCGCGTCCTTGACGGTCGAGATCTTCTCGGCGGCATCGTCGGGAATTTCCACCCCAAATTCTTCCTCAAACGCCATCACCAGCTCGACGATGTCGAGGCTGTCCGCTCCCAGATCGTCGATAAAGCTCGAGTCTTCGGTTACCTTGTCCGCATCGACGCCGAGGTGCTCGACGACAATCTTTTTCACCCGGTCGGCGGTCTCGCTCATGAAGGGTCCTTCTCGTTCATCTGAGTGTAAGTTCGGCGGCCAGCCCTAATCGCGGGGAAAGAGGGGCGCAAGGGGGGTCCGTTATCGCTTGTCAAGCACGTGGTCGACCAGCGCGCCGAGCGATTTGAACCCGCTCGTTGCAATTCCCTCTCCCGTGACGCCGGCCGGCACCCACGCGCGCTCGAATCCCAACTTGGCCGATTCCTTCAGTCGCAGCCCGCCGTGTGCGACAGGACGGACTTCGCCCGAAAGGGCAACCTCGCCGAATGCGACGATATCGGCAGGGATGGGCCGCTCCGAAAAGGCACTGACGAGCGCCGCGGCAACCGCGAGGTCTGCCGCTGGGTCCGTCAGCCGATATCCCCCGGCGATGTTCAAATAGACCTCCGCACTCGACAACGACAAGCCACAGCGTGCCTCTAAAACTGCCAGGATCATCGCCAATCGCCCCGCGTCCCAGCCAACGACTGCCCGGCGCGGCGTTGCACCGCTCGCCAGTCGCACAATGAGGGCCTGAACCTCGACGAGGACCGGTCTGGTACCCTCCAATGCCGGGAACACGGCCGTCCCGGTCACTGCTTCGCCGCGCGTCGTCAGGAACAGGCTCGATGGATTGCCGACTTCGCCCAATCCTCCTTCGCCCATCGCGAACACGCCAATCTCGTCGGTACCGCCGAAGCGATTCTTGATTGCACGCAGGATCCGGTATTGATGGCTGCGCTCGCCCTCGAATGCGAGAACGGTATCGACCATGTGCTCGAGCACGCGCGGCCCCGCGATGCTGCCGTCCTTGGTGACATGGCCGACCAGCACGACCGCCGACCCCCGTTCCTTGGCAAAGCGAATCAGCTCGCCCGCCGACGCGCGTACTTGCGACACGGTGCCTGGCGCGCCTTCGATAAGGTCGGAATGCATGGTCTGAATCGAGTCGATCACAAGCAGATCAGGAGGCGCAGGGAAGGTTGCCAGGATATCTCGCACCGACGTCGCGCTCGCCAGACCGACTGGCGCATGCCCCAGCCCCAATCGTTGCGCGCGCAGCCGAACCTGGTCGACGGCTTCCTCGCCCGAAACATAGGCGACGCGCTTGCCGGTCAGCGCCAGCTTGGCTGCCGCCTGCAGCAGCAAGGTCGACTTGCCGATTCCGGGATCGCCGCCGATCAGTGTCGCCGACCCCACCACAAATCCACCGCCCAGCGCACGGTCCAGTTCGGCAATGCCCGACGCCATCCGGTCGGGTAGTTTTGTTTCGCTGTCGAGCGCAACCAGACTGACTGCGCGCCCGCCGTACTGGAGGTTATGCCGTGCCGAAAACGGCGTCACGACCGCGCCGGCGTCTTCGACCAGCGTGTTCCATTCGAGGCAATCGTCGCACTGCCCCGCCCATTTTGATGCGATCGACGCACAGGCCTGACAGACATAACGTTTTTGGGGTTTTGCCATGAGACCTTCAGCTTTGGAACGAAGCAAGAACCTAGCTCGCTCGGCGCGCCGCGGCAACCCCCTGGCTCCAGGGACGTACAGAGCAAACCAAGGCGCGTGGGATCCGCTTTGATGGGCCAACAGCTCGCAGTCGTCGACACAATCGCTGAAACGCTCACGGTGCTCGACAACCCGGGGTGCGTGGCGGCCGCTCGTTTCTTCCTCTTGATGCCAACTTGGTACGAACGTCGTCACTCGCCAATCAACACGACCCAAACCGCGAAACCTTGACGGTCAGCCCCGGGGATCGACGTCCGTCGCCCGCGCAACCCTTAGGCCGCCGTTGCCCAACCCGGTCTGAACAGAGCCTCGAGCGAGACGCATCCGTGTCACGGGTCAGCTGGTCGTTCATCGTTTTGCGGTGTGACGCCGTAGGGCGCGACCAGCCATTGCTCGCCCTGCCCGCCCATATAGCCGATGGTGATGTCGGCGAGCACGTTGGTGTAGTCGACGCACGTTCGGCAGGTGAGGGGGAAGAAATCGCGGGGTAATGCACCTGCACTTCGGGCGCCGGGTAATCCGGCGCTATAAACTGACAAGCACGGCCACATCGCTTGGGATCGTCTATCCGCGAGACACCGTAATCGGTACACAGATCGCGCGGGACGGCAGGCGCGAAGGCCGGGTTTGAATTGGGGTCGGTTGCCGAAGTCGGCATAAAGATTTGCACGGCGCACTCACGCCATCAAAGCAGCGATTTATGCACTCGTAAAATTTGCCGGTTACGCTCGGACCCGGCCCGCGCTCGATTGCGGAACCGGCGTCTGAAAATGCCAGCCGGCACCAGCGTGATGAGAGCGCGGCGCGGCACAATCGCTGGTTGCTCGACACGGTCACGTCGCGCCCCGTTGTTGTCGCCGCCTGCGGTCTCAACACGCGAAGGCAAGGCGAGCGACATGATCCGTTCCTCCTGATTTCGGCACGGCCCGTAACCTTTGCCCGGACGCCGCCCGTATTTCAGTTTGTCGCACGGCAGCGTCATGCCAGAGCATGAGCATGAAAGAGAAAGAATTGCGTCTTGCGCTCGTCTGTTACGGCGGCATCAGTCTTGCGGTGTATATGCACGGCGTCACCAAGGAAATCTGGCATCTCGCTCGGGCGAGCCGCTCATTCCACGACGGCACCATGCCCGACGATCCGGTCGAGCTAGCCTATCTCGATCTGCTTGGTGCCATTGAAACCGGAACGGGCACCAGATTGCGTGTGCTTGCCGACATTATCGCGGGAGCGAGCGCAGGGGGCATCAACGGCATTTTTCTTGCCGAGGCAATCGCTACTGGCCATTCGCTCGACCCGTTGACCGACCTGTGGCTCGACAAGGCCGATGTTGATGCACTGCTCGACCCAGAGGCACGCGCACCGTCTCGCGTGTCGAAGCTTTGGGCGTCTCCGATCGCCTGGGCGTTCGCGGGCCGGCAAGGTAACAACTGGGACGACGGCCTCGACGCTAAATCCCGCGATGAAATCTACGCCAAACTGACGCGTTTCGTTCGCTCACGCTGGTTCGAGCCGCCGTTCGGGGGCGAGGTTTTCGACGCAATGCTGCTCGACGCGTTTGCCGCGATGAAAGCCGGGCCGCGAGGGCCGCGCTTGTTGCCAGACGAGCAACCGCTTGATCTCTTTGTGACAGTCACAGATTTCAGCGGGCATCCCGAGCTCTTGCCGATCCACTCACCGCCGATGATCGTCGAGACCGAACACCGGCTGACGCTGAGCTTCCGCGACGCTCCCGGCTCGATTGCGCAGCTCGATCAAATCCCAGGCCTCGTCTTTGCGGCCCGCGCGACTGCGAGTTTTCCAGGCGCTTTCCCACCCTTTACCGTTGCCGAGCTCGACCGCGCGCTTGCCGCAGCGGGCCAGACTTGGCCGGAGCGCGAAGCCTTCCTGGCCCGCGTTCTGCCGCGTCAGACGGCGGAGGGCACGGCAGAGACGACGGCGCTCATCGACGGTTCTGTCCTTGCTAACGCGCCGTTCCGGCCCGCAATCGAAGCGCTGCGCAACCGTCCCGCACGACGCGAGGTCGACCGGCGCTTCGTCTATATCGACCCCAAGCCGGGACATAACAACTTTCGTCTTTCGGGTAACAGCGAGACACCGGGGTTCTTCACCACGCTCTTCGGCGCCTTGTCCGACATTCCGCGGACACAACCGATTCGAGACAATCTGGAGGCCATTGCCGGACGCAGCGAACGTATTGCGCGAACCCAACGGATCATCGAAGCGCTGCGCCCCGATGTCGAAACCTCGGTCGAGCATCTGTTCGGACGCACCTTGTTTCTCGATCGCCCGACCGCTGCCCGTCTTGCCACGTGGCGCGCGCGCGCCGGCGAGCGAGCCGCGCGCGACGCGGGGCACTCCTTCGTGGCCTACCGCGAGATTGTCCGTTCGGCGATCGCTGAAAACCTGTACCGCGTCACCGCAGAACAAATTGATGTGGTTGCACTCCACGCCGAACTTGCCGCGCGGACTGATCTCGGCCACCTCGACCTTCGCTACCGGATCCGTCGGCTGCGCTTCGTCGCGCGGCGGCTGGCGGTTCTCGTCGACGAAAGACCGACGGCCGATTACGAGAGCGTCCGCAAAACCGTCTACGCTTGCCTGGCTCGCTACCTGGAACGCGAATCGCCTCATTTTCTGGGGATCATCGAGGGCGTCGATGCCAAGGCGCGGCTTGACGTCATCGAGGCGCGCTGGGATCTGGCAACGCTCGATAGGCAGACCGACGCCGCTATGGCCGACGCCATTGGCGCGTGCCTGCGCACGCACCGCCGTCAACCGTTGCTCGCCTATCTTGGCTTCCCGTTTTACGACGTGGCAACGCTTGCCTTGTTGCAGGGCGAAGGATTCGACGAGTTCGACCCGGTCACGGTCGACCGTATTGCCGCCGAGGACGCGACATCGCTGTCGGGTGGGGCCTCGGTGCTCAAGGGTATTCAGTTCAACGGCTTCGGTGCGTTTTTTAGTCGGGCATACCGAGAAAACGACTACCTCTGGGGCCGCCTGCACGGTGCCGAGCGGCTGGTGGACATCGTTGTCGCCACGCTCGCCGACGGGGCGCTCGATGCCGGCGCGATCGCCCGCGCCAAATGCGCGGCCTTCGGCGCCATCCTCGACGACGAAGGCGCGCGGCTGACCGCGATTCCCGAAACGATCGTCGAGCTTCGCGCCCGGCTTGCGTCACTGTCTGGCAAAGCAAGGACGACCGGCCTAGACTAGCAGCGTAGTAACACGAAAGTCCGTCGCCCCATGCAGTTCCTGAAGACCATATTCTGGGTTGTCATTGCGGTGCTCGTCGCAGCTTTCGCCTTCAACAAATGGAATCAGAAAGCCGTCTTCGTGGCCGTCTATGGCGAAGTTGGCTTTCAGTCTCCGATCTGGTTGCTTGTCCTGATCTCGTTTCTGGCTGGGCTCATTCCGACATTGGTCCTCCACCGCGCGACACGCTGGAGCTTGCGCCGGCGTCTGGATAATGCCCAGCGCGCGCTGACCGATACGCTGTCCCCGCCCGCCGTGCACCGCGAAATGGCGCCGCCTGGCGCATCGCCGATCGCTCCGCCGCCAGGTGCTGCATGAGTCCGATCTGGGTCGCGATCGACACCCCTGATCTGGAACGCGCGAAGGACATCGCCACCAAGGTCGGACGCCATATCGGTGGTATCAAGCTTGGACTCGAATTCTTCGCTGCCAACGGACGGGCCGGAGTACACGAGATGGCAAAGATGCGGTTGCCGATTTTCCTCGACCTCAAGCTGCACGACATTCCCAATACGGTCGCAAAGGCCGTGCAGGCGCTCGGTCACCTCGAACCCGCAATCTTGACCGTCCATGCTTCGGGCGGCCGGATGATGATGGAAGACGCCAAGGCCGCTGCGCCGACTGGCTGCAAGGTTGTCGGCGTCACTGTTCTCACCAGCCTCGACGCGGGCGACCTCGCAAGCGCTGGCATCACCGGAAGCCCGCATGACCAGGTGTTGCGCCTCACTGCGGCCGCGCGCGAAGCCGGGCTCGACGGCGTCGTCTGTTCGGGCAACGAAGTGGCCGCCGCACGCAAGTTATGGCCGCAGGGCTTTTTTGTCGTCCCAGGCGTGCGGCCGACAGACGGAGCGACCGGTGATCAGAAGCGCGTTGTCACTCCGCGTGCAGCGCTGGATGCAGGGGCGTCGATCCTCGTGATCGGGCGCCCGATCACGCAGGCTGAAGACCCCGACAAGGCAGTCCGCGCCATCGAAGCGACGCTTTAACTTGGGATTCCCGCTTTCGAGCGAATGACGTTATGGGCCCGCCATGCCCACCCTCACCAAAATATGCGGTCTCTCCACGCCCGACACACTCGATGCGGCAATCAAGCGCGGTGCGAGCCATGTCGGTTTTGTCTTTTTTTCCAAAAGCCCACGGAACCTGACGCCGGATCGGGCGGCGTCGCTGGCGGCACGCCTGCCTGTGCACGTCAAATCGGTCGGCCTGTTTGTCGATCCAACCGACGATGACCTCGACAGGATCCTGTCAGGCGTTCGCCTTGATATTCTCCAGCTGCATGGCCACGAGACCCCGGAAACCGTTGCACGCATTGCCAAGACACGCGCGCGCGACGTGTGGAAAGCCGTCGCTGTCCGGACAGCCGCTGACCGCGATGCGGCCGCCAGGTTCAGAGGCGCAGCCGCGATGATCCTGTATGACGCCAAGCCGCCCGAGGGTGGCGACCTGCCTGGCGGCAACGGCCTGCGCTTCGACTGGACATTGCTCAGTGGCCATCGCCACCCGCTCCCCTGGGCACTGTCAGGCGGCCTTGATGCTGACAATGTTTCCGAAGCCATCCGGATCACGGACGCGCCCTTGGTCGATGTCTCGTCGGGTGTGGAATCCGCTCCCGGCGTGAAGGATGTGGACAAGATTGCTGCGTTCCTTAAAGCCGCGCGCACATGACACTCGCAAACACTCGCCCGAACACGCTGCGCGCACAGCCCGACGACAATGGCCATTTCGGTCAGTTCGGCGGCCGCTACGTGGCCGAAACGCTGATGCCCCAGGTCCTCGATCTCGAGCGCGAATATAATGCGGCGAAAGCTGATCCGGCGTTTGCAGCGCAGTTCGACGATTTGCTCGAACATTATGTCGGTCGCCCCAGCCCGCTCTATTATGCGGAACGGCTGACTGAAGCGCTGCGCAGTGTGGCGCCCAACAAGAACTGCGGCGCTAAGATATATTTCAAGCGCGACGAGCTGAACCACACCGGCGCGCACAAGATCAACAACTGCATCGGCCAGATCCTGCTCGCGATGCGAATGGGTAAAACACGGATCATTGCCGAGACCGGCGCTGGCCAGCACGGCGTCGCCACTGCAACCGTCGCCGCGCGTTTCGGCCTGCCTTGCACCATCTTCATGGGCGCGCGCGACGTCGAGCGCCAATCGCCCAACGTCTTCCGCATGAAACTGCTCGGCGCCGAAGTCGTGCCCGTGACCAGTGGCGCGCAAACGCTCAAGGACGCCATGAACGAAGCGTTGCGCGACTGGGTCGCCAACGTTCACGACACATTCTACATCATCGGTACTGCTGCCGGGCCGCATCCCTATCCCGAACTGGTCCGCGATTTTCAAAGCGTCATCGGCAAGGAAGCACGCGAGCAAATCGTGAAACGCGAGGGGCGTTTGCCTGACCTGCTGGTCGCCGCAATCGGCGGCGGGTCGAATGCGATCGGCCTGTTCCACCCGTTCCTCGACGACACGGACGTGAAGATGCTCGGCATCGAGGCGGCAGGACACGGCCTCGACAAGGCCCATGCTGCCAGTCTGGCAGGCGGATCGCCTGGCATTCTCCACGGTAACAAGACGTTCCTGCTTCAAGACGAGGATGGCCAGATCACCGAAGCACATTCGATCAGTGCAGGTCTGGATTATCCCGGCATCGGGCCGGAGCACAGCTGGCTGAAAGATATCGGTCGCGTCGAATACGACAGCATCACCGACGTCGAGGCGCTCGATGCGTTCAAGATGTTGTGCCTACTGGAAGGGATCATCCCTGCCCTCGAACCCAGCCACGCCATCGCCGCCGTGATCAAGCGCGCGCCATCGATGCCGAAGGACTCGCTCGTGATCGTCAACCTGTGCGGTCGCGGCGACAAGGACATTTTCACGGTGGCGGACGCGCTCGGGGTGAAAATGTGAGCGCACAGGTCAGGAAAAACTGGCAAGGCTGGATCGCGGGCCTGGTCGTCGCGGTGGCCCTAGTTCTGGTGCTCGATCGGTTCGCTGCTGCGCGACCCTATAGTGGCGCCATCGGTGCAGCGACAGGCTCCATCGTGTTGCTCATCGTGAACCGCCGCTCGGTATGAGCCGCCTCGCCACAACCTTCGCGCGCGGCCCTGCCCTCATCACGTTTGTGACTGCCGGTGACCCTGCGCCCGACTGCACATCGGCGATCCTCGATGCGCTGGTTGAAGGAGGCGCCGACGTCATCGAACTCGGCATGCCGTTCACAGACCCGATGGCCGACGGCCCGTCGATCCAGGCCGCCAATTTGCGCAGTCTGGCCGCGGGCACAACCACCGCCGACATCCTGGCGCTTGCCAAGGCTTTTCGGGGACGCCACCCGGCCATCCCGCTGATCCTGATGGGCTATGCCAACCCAATGATCCGCCGCGGGCCACAATGGTTTGCGCACGCCTGCGCCCAAGCGGGTGTCGATGGAGTAATCTGTGTTGATCTACCACCCGAGGAGGACGAGCTCGCCGCTCCGTTGCGTGCGGCCGGCGTCGCTCCCATCCGCCTCGCCACGCCGACGACCGACGCCGCACGACTCCCAGCGGTCCTCGAGGGTGCCAGCGGGTTTGTCTATTATGTTTCGGTTGCGGGCATCACCGGCTTGCAACAGGCGGCTCAAGTCAGCATCGAAAGCGCCGTCGCCAGGCTGAAGGCTGCAACCGCCCTGCCCGTCGTGGTCGGTTTCGGCGTTCGTACCCCCGCGCAGGCCGCCGCGATCGCGCAGGTTGCCGACGGCGTCGTCGTTGGCTCGGCGATCGTCGAAATCGTCGCCAAGCACGGCGCCGAGGCCGCACCGCACGTTGAGGCCTATGTCCGCTCGCTGGCCGATGTCGTTCACAAAGTGACCGGGCACTCGAGCAGAGTCGCATGAGTTGGCTCGACCGCGTCCGAAACCGCATTCCGTTCATTGCCAAGCGCGAGACGCCCGATAATCTGTGGATCAAGTGTCCCGGATGCGCGCAGATGGTGTTCACCCGCGAGTATATCGAAAACTTGTCGGTCTGCCCAAACTGCGGCCATCACGGACGGATCGGCCCGCAGGCACGCTTCGATCAGATTTTCGATCCCGGCTATACCTTGCTGACTGCGCCAAAAGTGCCCGAAGACCCGCTGAAATTCCGCGATTCAAAAAAATACGCAGACCGCATCAAGGCGGCTCGTGCCGCCACAGGTGAATATGACGCGCTAGTCACCGCGCGAGGCAATATCGAAGGACAACGCGCGATCCTTGCGGTTCAGGATTTCGCCTTCATGGGCGGATCGATGGGCGTTGGCGTCGGCGCAGCGTTTGTCTCCGGCGTCGAGGCAGCGATTTCGGCGCGTTGCCCCTACGTTATCCTCACGGCTGCGGGCGGCGCGCGCATGCAAGAGGGCATTCTGTCGCTGATGCAGATGCCCAAGACCACCGTGGCCATCACGATGCTGCGCGAGGCAGGGTTACCCTATATCGTGGTCATGACCGACCCGACCACAGGTGGCGTGACCGCCAGCTATGCGATGCTCGGCGACATCCAGATTGCCGAACCCGGTGCGCTGATCGGCTTTGCAGGGCAGCGCGTGATCGAAAGCACGATCCGCGAGAAACTGCCCGAGGGGTTCCAGCGCGCCGAATATTTGCTCGAACATGGCATGCTCGACATGGTTATTCCCCGTGCTGAGCTCAGGGCGATGCTGGCCCGTACAATTGCCTATCTTATGGCGGGAAAGGTTACGGTCTAAATGGCCGACCATGCCCGGTCGGATAGTCCCGTCGTCCAGGCTCAGCTCGACCGCTTCGCCCAACTATCGCCCGGTCGCGACATTCTCGGCCTCGAACGCATCACGGCACTGCTTGCGCTTTTCGAAAACCCCCACCACCGCCTACCGCCGGTTTATCATGTTGCCGGGACCAACGGCAAAGGATCGACCTGCGCGTTCCTGCGCTCGTCGCTCGAAGCAGCAGGACAGACCGTCCACGTCTACACCAGCCCCCATCTTGTCCGTTTCAACGAGCGTATCCGTCTCGCTGGCCACCTGATCGATGACGCGACCCTTGCGTCCCTGCTCGCCGAGGTCCTTGACGCCGCGCAAGCGCATGATCTCGCCCCCAGCTTCTTTGAAGCCACGACAGCCGCTGCCCTTCTTGCGTTCAGCCGCACGCCAGCAGACGCCTGCGTGATCGAAGTCGGGCTTGGCGGACGACTCGATGCAACCAACGTGGTTACTCCAGTCGTATGCGGCATTGCGCAGGTCGGCATTGATCATCAGGCGTTCCTTGGTGAAACCCTCGTTGAAATCGCAGCTGAAAAAGCGGGTATCGCCAAACGCGGCGTGTCCCTCATTTGCCTTGCGCAGGAGCCGGCGGCAATCGCCGCGATCGAGGCTCGCGTGGCCGCAGCCGGCGCGCCGTTCCGGCTCGAAGGCCGCGACTGGCAAATCGATCCCAGCTTAACGCCGGGCCTTGCCGGTGCGCATCAGGTGCGCAACGCCAACCTTGCGGCCCAGATGCTCGCGGTGCGCGGCATTGGCGACGCCGCAATCCGCGCCGGCATCGCCGCTGCAACTTGGCCTGCCCGCTTTCAGCGCCTCCCGGAGGGCCCCCTCACCGTCCACGGTCCGATCTGGGTCGACGGCGCGCACAACCCCGCTGCGGCCGAGGTTCTCGCGCACGAACTCG
This sequence comes from Sphingomonadales bacterium, assembly GCA_025352685.1. Classification (GTDB taxonomy): domain Bacteria; phylum Pseudomonadota; class Alphaproteobacteria; order Sphingomonadales; family Sphingomonadaceae; genus Sphingomonas_O. The sequence continues at coordinate 23,609 of JANXSN010000064.1, read as the reverse complement.
CGCAGCACCCCATGCACCTGATCGTCGGGATTCTCGTGAACAAGGATGCCGATGGCATCATGGCCGCCCTTGCACCTCACGCGCTGAGCCTGACCTTTGTCCCCGTGCCCGAGCATGACAGTCATGATCCAGCACTTTTGGCTGCGAGATGGGGAGGGCGGGCTACCGACTCGATCGAGAACGCTCTTGCCGTATCCGTCGGCGTCGACGGCGTCCGCACAGGCGAAACCGTCATTGTCGGTTCGCTATACCTTGCCGGTGTCGCGCTCCAGCTCAACGCAACCCTGCCTGACTGAGCGCAGCATTATGCGCGCTGGTCTGCTGCAGCCGGCGACCGGCTGACGCGCGCCCATTCAAGCAACACAAACAGGACAGCAACCAGGCCCACTAGAGCGGTCCCGCGAAAAACCGGGGCATAGCCATATGTATCGAAGGCCTCTCCCGCGATCCCCCGCCCAAGTGACCCGATCAGAAAGGTCAGCGACGACAAGAGCGCGTACTGTACCGCGGTATATTTCCGACTGACGATCCCAGAGACATAGGCAACAAAGGCCGCGCCGGCGATTCCGGTCGAGATGTTCTCCGCCGTTATCGAGGTCAGCAGACGTGTCATCCGCGCGTCAAAACCGAAGAGTCCCGCAAACGTGTTAATTCCCAATGCATTGCAGAAAATATCGATGTGCGCGCCGCCCTCGGCAAGGTCGGCGTAGATGAAGTTGCCGAAAATTGGCAGAATGGCGCCAATCAGCATTGTCGGTAACCGGCCGATGCGCGCGAACAAATAGCCGGCGAGACCGACGCCGACCATCGTCATGATGATGCCGAACAGCTTTGACGCGAATGCCACCTCGTCCTTTGAATAGTGGAGGTAGTCGAGGTAAAACGGAAACGCGAACGACGACCACACATTGAAGACAAGACTATAGGTGAGGATCATCCCGAAGATGACCAGCACGCCCCACCGGAGGCGTTCGACCAGTTCGGCCAGCGGGGAAACCAGAGCGCCGTAAAGATGATTCATGGTGGTCCGAACGGGACTGTGCGTTGTGTCGGCTACGGTCAGCACGTTTGTCTTGTGAGCTTTCATCCAGTTCGTGGCGGCGGCGACAATCAGCGGGACTAGAACGGTCGCCACCACGATCCAGGGACCTGTGGATTTCAAAAAGTCGCTCGCCGAGGGTGGTTTGACTCCAGGTGGTTGCACCGCAAGCACGCTCGCCATGAAGCGTCCGAGCGACGTGATCGCCCAAATCCAGCTGAACGCGACGACCAACAGCGCGACCGCACGCGTCCTTGGATCGACGGATCCAACACCGGCGAGCTCGGTCTGCAGCCTGCTTGCGTCGGGACGATCAGTGTCAGGCGCGCGCAGCGTGATCAACGCGACGACGACGATCAGCGCCGCCATGATCGAAAATACGCTCGGCCAGCTCATGCGTGCCGCCAGCACCAGCGAAATGGCCCCGCCGACAATCGACGCGGTCCGATAGCCAAACTGATAAATCGGCGAGAGAATTTCAACTGGCGTTGCCTCATCCGCCACATCGATCCGCCACGCATCAACCGCGACATCCTGCGTTGCCGAGGCAATCGCTGCGATCACGGCAAAGATCGCAAACCAACCGATATTGGTGACCGGGTTCGTCAGCGCCAATGCCGAAAATGCTCCGACCATCACGGCTTGGCACAACAGAATCCAACTCTTTCGCCGTCCGAGCGCATTCAAAAGCGGCAACTCGAACCGATCGACAAGCGGCGACCACAGGAATTTGAACGAATAGGCCAGTCCGATCCACGACAGGACCCCGATGGTCGCGAGCTTGATCCCGACTTCGCCCAACCAAGCGTTCAATGTGCCGATCAGCAGTGCGTAAGGAAGTCCCGACGAGAAGCCCAGCATCAACATGATGAAGGACTTGCGCGAGCCGAGCGCCAGACGAAGAAGACGAAAGCCCTTGGGTTTTGGCGGCGGCGCGATTCCGGTCTCAATGACGGCTTGGGTCATACACGCGCCTTGTCCCTTTGGCCCCGACCTTGTCGAAGTGCTCTCATGCTTCTAGCCTTCTAAGCAAGAACAGGGCTTCGACAAGTTTAGCCCGAATGGAGAGAAGTTTGAACGCGCTCACCCTCGGGCAACGCACTTTGGCGCAAGACATTGCCGATGATGTAAAACGCGCGCCCGGCAGGGTCACGCACGTCGACGTCAGCGCGTACGCCTGCCCTGATCGCTTTGCTGCCGAGCGCGCCGCGCTGTTCGACGCTCTGCCCCAGGTCATAGCCCCTTCAGCGTTGATTACGTCTGGCAGTGCAGTCCCGCACGATGGCTTTGGCCGACCATTACTGATTACCCGCGATAGCGCAGGCACGGCGCATGTCTTCCTCAACGTCTGTCAACATCGTGGCACGCGCCTTGTCGAAGGCGCAGCACAAGTCTGTACCAAATTACTGGTCTGTCCCTATCATGCGTGGAGCTATCGCCTTGATGGCGCCCTTCAGGCGATGCCGCGACCAGAGACGTTCCCTGGCCTCGACAAGGCGGATTACGGCCTGAAAGAACTCCCAAGCGTCGAGGCAGGCGGCCTGATCTGGGTTGGTGGCACGGGGGCCGACTTTACTGACGCCACCACGCTGGGAAATGATTTTGCGGCCCTGGGTCTACCCCAGCTCCATCTGTTTGCACGGCGCACGCATGACGTTGCCGCCAACTGGAAATTGATCCACGACGCCTTCCTTGAAAGCTATCATGTTCTGCGCCTTCATTCGGGAAGTATCGGCCCGTTCTTCAAGGACGGCGTAACGTCGGGCGATACGGTCGGCCCGCATCGGCGCTCTGCAGTCGGCCGCGCGGCGGAAATGGGCGACCTCGACGACGTGCCCGCTCTGCGTCGGACAGTGACATTCACCTACACGCTCTTTCCCAACGCCGTCGTGATTTTCAGTCCCGATTATGTCAATCTGATGGTTCTGATGCCGCAGAGCGAGGGACGCACGCTCGTCGAGGATTTCATGCTGATCCCCGAACCACCGACGACAGAAAAGGCGCGCGACCACTGGCAACGCAGCTGGGATCTCCTCGACGGCAAGGTGTTCAGCCAGGAGGATTTCCGGGCCGCCGAGCTCGGCCAGCAAGGGCTGACATCGGGTGCAATCGAGCGTGTTACCCTCGGGACGCTCGAAACTGGCATCCGTGCCTTCCACGACGAGGTGGAGTCGCGTATCGGCCAATGATGGCCGAACCCCCGAAAAATTCGCAGCGCATCGCAAAGCTCCTCGCCCGTGCCGGTGTGGCTTCCCGGCGCGAGATCGAGCGGATGATCGAAGAGCGCCGCATCGCCATCAATGGCGTACCCCTCGAAACGCCTGCAACCATTGTCACCAGCCTGGCAGGCATCACCGTCGATGGAAACCCCGTCGCCGCTGCCGAACCGACACGCCTGTTCCGGTATCACAAGCCCACCGGGCTGCTCACCGCCGAGCGCGATATGAAGGGCCGCGCGACGATCTACGATAAGTTACCGGCCGACTTGCCACGCACCGTGCCCGTTGGCCGGCTCGATCTGACCACCGAAGGGTTGCTCCTGATGACAACCGATGGGGCGCTGAAGCGCCGGCTCGAGCTGCCCTCGACTGGCGTCCCGCGCAGCTACCGCGCGCGCGCCTATGGTCCCGTGACGCAGGCGCAACTGGAGGAATTGATCCACGGCATTGAAATTGACGGCGTGCGATATGGTCAAATCGACGCCAACCTCGAACGTCGAACCGGCACGAACGTGTGGATCGAAATGACGTTGAAAGAGGGCAAGAACCGCGAGGTTCGCCGCGTCCTTGAACATCTCGGTCTGCGCGTCAGCCGTCTGATCCGCACCCGTTATGGTCCGTTCGCGCTCGAAGACTTGCCGCCGGGTGCAGTCGAGGAAGTCAAGCAACACGAACTTGTCGAATTCCTGAAGGAGCTCGGCAGTGCCGAACCCGAGCCCGCGCCAGAGCCTGGCGTTAAGACTACGGCGCTGCGCAAACATTGGCGCATCGCCCCGTCGAAGGTCGCGCGCCCTTCGCCGCCTCCACACCGGGCAGAGGCAGGCGCACGCGGCGTGCGCCGGAGCGAAGCGAGAACCACACCTGGGACCCAATCGACGCCGGTACCCAAATACCGGCCCGATCCCGTTGCGCGCCCAAGGGTCTCAGCCACTGATCGCGCAACGACGACAATCCCCGACACGCCGCGCCCGCTGCGCGCGCGCGTCGACAAGTCGGGCTGGGCCAAAGCTAAACCCAAACCCGGTCGAGGTCCGAAAAAATGAGGATTATCGCGGGCAACTGGCGTGGGCGAACGCTGATCGCGCCAAAGGGAACGGACACGCGTCCCACCGCGGACCGCACACGCGAAGCCTTGTTCTCAATGCTCGTCAGCCGCATTGGCAGTTTTGAAGGCCTGCGCGTCCTCGACCTTTTTGCCGGGTCCGGATCACTCGGGCTGGAAGCCCTTTCACGCGGCGCGGGACATTGCACCTTCGTCGAACATGATGGCGCCGCACTCGACGCCTTGCGAACCAATGTTGCGAAAATGGGTGCAGCGCCGCTGAGCGACGTGCGCGCGCAATCGGTGATGACACTCGGCCCGGCAGCCGCGCCGTACGACATTGTTCTGCTCGATCCGCCGTACCGCAGCGGCGCCGGCGTCGTCGCGCTCGAGCGTTGCCTTCGCCTCGGATGGCTCGCACCAGGTGCGCTTGCCACGGTCGAAACTGCCAAGGGCGAAGCGGTCACGATCGAAGGCTTCGAGGCTGAAGCGGAGCGCGTCTACGGGAAGGCAATGGTCACGGTGCTGCGAGCCTTGGCATAACGTGTACCGCGACTAACGCCACCAGACTCAGCACACCGGCGCCGGCCAGATAAACCGCGACCATCGCCAGCCCGCCATAACTGGCCAGCCACGCCGCGATCAACGGCGTCAGACCGCCGCCGATGATCCCGCCGACGTTGAACGCAATTGCCGTGCCGGTATAGGCTACGCGCGGGGCGAAGAGGCTGGGGAGCCATGCGCCCAGCGGACCATAAACGAATCCCATCACGACGAGCGCAAAAGCGAGCCACAGGAAAACTGCAGCTGGCGCATCAGCGACGAGCATCGCCGGCATCAGTGCTGCAGCGATCGGGACGCCGATACACCCCATCATCAGGACGCGGGCGGGGCTCCACACATCGGATAGCCATCCTGCGGCGACGATCCCCGCTGCCATGAACAGGATCGCGCCCAGCTGGAGCTGCAGGAATTCTGCACGCGCATACCCTAATGTCGTCGTCCCATAGCCCAGCGCGAATGCGGTCGAGAGGTAAAACACGGCAAAACAGGCGACGGTGCCGAACGTCCCGGCGACAACTGCACCCCCATGCGTCGCGAAAACCTCGGCAAACGGTACCCGTGCCGGTGGCGCTTCCTTCAGGGCAGCGACAAAAGCCTGCGTTTCGGTCAGCCGCAACCGCACCCACAGTCCGACGCCGACGAGCAGGATCGACAGGACAAAGGGCACCCGCCAGCCCCAGGATTTGAAATCCTGGGGGCTCAGGGTCACGCCAAGCACCAGGAATAGCCCGTTGGCTGCGATAAACCCGACCGGCGCCCCCAGTTGCGGCACACAGCCAAACCGCCCCCGCCAGCCCGGCGGGGCATTTTCGACCGCCAGCAATGCAGCGCCCGACCACTCACCCCCCAGTCCAAACCCTTGTCCAAAGCGAAGCAGGCACAGGAGCGCAGGGGCGATCCAGCCAATATCCGCATAGGTCGGCAGGAAGGCAATCGAGAGCGTCGACAGTCCCATGATAAGCAGCGAAGCAACGAGGGTCGATTTACGCCCGATGCGGTCCCCGAAATGACCGAACACAATCGCGCCCACCGGCCGCGCTACGAACGCCACGGCGAGTGTTGCATACGACAGCATCAAGCCCATTCCGGGCGCCGACAGGGGAAAGAAAGCCGACCCAAAAACGAGCGATGCCGCTGTCGCGTAGATATAAAAATCGTAAAACTCGACTGCCGTTCCCGCCAGGCTGGCCCCAAGAATCCGCTGTGTGCTGCCACCCCGCCGCTCACCCAGAAATGTCACTGCCACCCGTACCCCCCACCTGCCCGGTCACGCTACCCTAGCTATTCTAAGCGCAATGCTTTACTGAGGAAAACGCTGAACGTCGCCTGCGACGGATATCGGGCCGCTTTTGCCCCCCTTTGTCCCCGAACGAGCTTCACGACGCCGGGATGGCCCGCATTTGGACCATGCCCGTCAATTCGGACTAAGGAATGCCCGATATGATTACCGGAACTGTAAAATTCTTCAATGCGGACAAGGGTTATGGCTTCATCGCGCCGGAAGGCGGCGGGGGCGATGCATTTGTCCACATTTCGGCTGTAGAACGCGCCGGCATGCGCACGCTCGATAAGGACCAGCGCGTTACGTACGAACTGGAAACCGACAAGCGTGGCAAGACCTCGGCTGTAAACCTTCAGTCGGCCTAACAAGATCTGGGGGCGGGCACCGGTGCGCCGGTGTCCGCCCCTTTTCTTTTCTTATTCTATCTTCAGGAGCCTGCCCGCATGTCGACCCTCGAGCTCTATCGTTCGCATGCCGCACAAGCTCAGGCCGATGCCGACGCCGCCGTTCTCGTCAACGTTCGTGAGCGCTGCCAGCGGGCTGCGATGGCCTGGACCGCAATGGCCGACCGCGCTGAAAAAACCGAAGCAATGCGCGTCGGTCGCAACGCCTAAACTTCACGCAGCGGTTGCCCCGGGCACCTGCGTTCCCTAATCGTTCGTCGATGTCCCTGCTTCCTGCCGCCGACTCTGATCCCGGGTATCTACGCGGCTTGAACGCGCCACAGCGCGAAGCCGTACTCACAACCGATGGTCCCGTTCTCGTGCTGGCGGGGGCTGGCACCGGCAAGACGGCCGCACTGACGGCCCGACTTGCCCATCTGATCTTCACGCGTAAAGCCTACCCGTCCGAAATCCTGAGCGTCACCTTCACGAACAAGGCGGCACGCGAAATGCGCGAGCGTGTCCGCGGCATTGTCGGCGATGCGGTCGAGGGCATGCCCTGGCTTGGTACCTTCCACGCCGTCGCCGCCAAGATGCTCCGCCGCCACGCCGAACTCGTCGGGCTCCAGAGCAATTTCACGATCCTTGATACCGACGATCAGCTTCGCGTGATGAAGCAACTGATCACCGCCGCTGATCTCGACGAGAAGCGGTGGACCAGTCGGGCTTTAGGCGGCCTGATCGACCAGTGGAAAAATAAGGGACTGAGCCCGGCGGACGTCGACGCGGGGGAAAGCGAACGCTTCGCCAACGGCCGGGGCGGCGAGCTCTACGCCGCTTATCAGGCTCGCCTCAACGCGCTCAACGCTTGCGATTTCGGTGACCTGCTCCTCCACATGCTCGTGATTTTGAAGACGCACCGCGATGTTCTCGAAAGCTATCAGAATCGCTTCCGCTACATCATGGTTGACGAGTATCAGGACACCAACAGCAGCCAGTATTTATGGCTCCGCCTGCTCGCGCAGCAGCGCAAGAATATATGCTGTGTCGGCGACGACGACCAGTCAATCTACAGTTGGCGCGGCGCGCAAGTCGAAAATATCCTCAAGTTTGAAAAGGATTTTCCGGGTGCCAAAGTCATCCGACTCGAGCAGAATTACCGCAGCACACCGCACATCCTCGCTGCTGCCAGCGGCGTCATTGCCCATAACTCTGGCCGCCTCGGTAAAACATTGTTCACCGACGTTGCGCAAGGCGACAGGGTCAAGGTTATCGGCGTCTGGGACGGTCCCGAGGAGGCGCGCCGCGTTGGCGACGAGATCGAGAGCTGGCAACAAAGGGGACCCAAGGGCAGCAACAGCCTCGACGGCGCCGCCATTCTCATCCGCGCGCAATACCAAAGCCGCGAGTTCGAGGACCGCTTCATCTCGATCGGCATGCCGTACCGGATCGTCGGAGGCTTCCGGTTTTACGAACGCGCCGAAATCCGGGACGCCCTCGCCTATCTGCGCCTCATCAACCAGCCAAGCGACGACCTTGCGTTTGAACGCATCGTCAACGTCCCCAAGCGTGGCCTCGGCGACAAGGCCGTGGCAAAAGTCCAGATGCTTGCGCGTGCCCAGGCCATTCCGCTTACGCATGCCGCCGCCCGTATTCTCGACACCGACGAGCTGACCCCTCAGGCGCGGCGCGCGTTAGGCAATCTGGTCGGTGACATCGCGCGCTGGCGCGACATGGCGGGCACGATGACGCACGCTGACCTCGCGCGGACCATGCTCGACGAGAGCGGCTATACGGCCGCACTTCAGGCCGAAAAGACCGTCGAAGCGAGCGGGCGCCTCGAAAACCTCACTGAACTGGCGCGCGCGATGGAGGAATACGAAACGCTCGGTGACTTCCTCGAGCACGTCAGCCTGGTCATGGACAACGAAGCTGCTGTAAACGACGCCAAGGTTACGATCATGACCATCCACGCCGCCAAGGGTCTCGAATTCGACAAGGTGTTTCTTGTTGGTTGGGAAGAAGGGGTATTTCCCTCGCAACGTGCGCTCGACGAGGGCGGGCTCAACTCGCTCGAAGAGGAACGCCGGCTGGCTTATGTCGCCATCACACGGGCCCGCCGCGAAGCCACCATCCTTCACGCGGCTAACCGGCGGATCTATGGCCAGTGGACCAGCAGCATTCCAAGCCGCTTCATCGCCGAACTCCCCGCCGATAACGTAGAGCACGAAACGACGATGGCGGGAGGCGCGAGCCTGTGGCAAGCAAACTGGTCTGCACAAGGCGACCCCTTTGCCCATCTCGCGGCGGCCAATGCGACCCGCGCTGGCACGCGCGGCCCCGGCTGGCAGCGCGCGGCAGGCAATTTTTCCGCGACACCCCAACGCATCGTCGAGGCGCGCGGCCCTGCGATCAGCCTCGGCAACAAAGGCCGCGACGACCTTGCCGTCGGCCAGCGCGTATTTCACACAAAATTCGGTTACGGGACGATCGCAGAAATCGAAGGCAACAAGCTTGAGATCGAGTTCGAGCACGCGGGACGCAAGCGAGTGTTGGACAGCTTTGTGAGCACTTGATCGTCAATGGCAGAACGAGTTTTGCGTGCGCGACAGATACAGACGCAAGTTTGTCGCCCTTGCAAGGCACTCTCCCCTCAAAGGCCCGCCATTACCGCTCAATAGCCAATTTTTGTGGGGTAGTTGCGGATGGCTTTGCCGCAGATCGCGCAAGACCTTGCCACAACGAAGCGAGTGCCGAAGTCTTGGAGCCCGGGGTCGGCGTGAAACGGGTCGATCTTTCGTTTCTCCCGGATCTCGGTCCCGTGCGTAAGGGAGTTATGCCGCTCTTGCGCGCGAGGACTGGATCAAGCTCTCTGCCGAGCTACCGAGCTCATCATGCAAGCGGCCAATCATGCCAATCGACAAACTACGTTTGCGATTGAGCACTTCGGCGAGGCGGGTGCGGGTCGGTTGCGTGGTGGCTGGCCTCATAAACATCAATCAGTATCGCCCGCACGTCGAGCCGGCGCCATCAGGCGTATCGTTCGCGGGCGCCCCACAGCGCCGCCACGTGTTCTAACGCGGCTTCATAGTCAGCCTCGGTGCGGACCGGCTTCATGTCAGCTGCCTTATTCAACATCGCTAACGTCGATGCGTCATTCTGCTTGTGAGTGCCAATCCACTTGATCCAGACGATGGCGTTTTGGAAATCTACAACCACCGCCAGTCGATAATCGTTGCCCTTGACCTTAAGGACAATCAGATTGGCAGCAACGATCCGTGCCGGCGCATCTGCGCGCCGCGCGTTACATCACCAACATGTTGACCAGGTTGGTTACCGTCCCACCACGGCACGCAGGCGCAAGCCCCCCTCCCACAAGGAGGCCAGACACAGTAAACGGGGCGTCAACCTTACTGGAGCGCTTCTGCGATGAGTGCAAAAACCGTGTCGATTGAAACTGCGCGTAACACCATGCTCGGCATCGGGCTGCTCGGCATTCTCGGCATTCTCGGCATTTTCGCTGTTGTTGCCGTGCCGGCGCCGAATCCTGCTAAGCCGGCTCGGCAGTTCGCAGCACCTCCGGTGGCGCCCGTCGTTGCCCGCGTCACAGCTGTTGCACCCGCCGGGATTGCCCCGATCAACGCGAGACTGGCACCGTCTGCCCCCGCGGCGGCACCGGCAGCGTATCGCATTACAAGCTTTTTGAACCGTCCAGAGCAGTTCCAGCATGGTGACTTCATCTGGAATGACGAAGGCATACCTGCCGGGCCGGTGCTGGTCACGATCGATATCGGCACGCAGTTGATCCACGTTTTCCGCAGCGGCCGCGAGATCGGCACGGCCGTCATTCTTTATGGTGCCGACGATTCGCCCACGCCGCTCGGCACCTTTCCGATCTTGGGCAAGGACGTCCACCACGTGTCGTCCATCTTCGGCGCACCGATGCCCTATAATCTGCGCCTGACCGGCGACGGTGTCGCGGTGCATGGCTCGACCCATCTGCAATGGGGTTGGGCTACGAACGGCTGCATCGGGGTGCCCGTGCCGTTCGCCAAGCTGCTTTTCGGGCAGGTCAAGGTTGGCGACCGCGTGATCGTTTCACGCGGCAAGACGCCTGCAATTGGCGCCGTCATTCCGCTTACCTGAGCGCCGCTGCTGGCGTACACCGATTGGGGAGCAACTTTTTCTGGTCGAAGGCGTTTGCCGACGATCCTCAGGAGAAATTTCATGCCGTTCATCACGACGCGCGACGACACCGACCTTTACGTCAAGCAGCTGGGAGACAGCGGCCGCGATATCGTCCTTATCCATGGCTGGCCGCTCAATGCCGACAGCTGGGACGATGTCGCCCTGACGTTGGCGCAAGCCGGTCACCGGGTCATTGCCTATGACCGGCGCGGGTTCGGGCGCTCGGACCAGCCTTGGCATGGCTACGACTACGACAGCTTCGCCGACGACCTTGCCGATGTGATCGACGCTGCCGAAGTCGAAGACGCTGTTCTTGTCGGCTTCTCGATGGGCGGCGGTGAAGTCGCGCGCTACCTGTCGCGCCACAGCAAGGCGAAGGTGAAGCAGGTCGGGCTTATCTCGTCGGTGGTGCCGTTCATGCTCAAAACAGCCGATAACCCTGACGGTGCGCCTGGCGACGTTTTCGAAGGTATGAAAAAGGACATTCGGTCCGACCGCGCGGGTTTCATGCAAGATTTTGCGCCTCAGTTCTATGGCAACGGGTGGATCAGCAAGGCCGTCAGCCAGGGTGTCCTCGATGCAACCTTCCAGATGGCGATGATGGCCGGGCTGTGGCCCACGCTCGCCTGTCTCACCGCTTTTTCATCGACTGATTTCCGCGGCGACCTCGCAGCGTTCGACCTGCCGACGTTGATCCTGCACGGAACCGAGGACCGAACAGTCCCCATCGACATCAGCGCGCGCAAGACCGCCGCAGCCGTTCCAAATTCGCGTCTGATCGAGTATGAAGGGGCAGCGCACGGCGTGCTTGCGACGCACAAAAATGAAGTCGCCCGCGATTTATTGGCGTTCATCGACCAAGCCTGACTATCGCCCACCAAAGGTCCGTCAGTGTTGCGGCAGGCGGATCATCAGGCCAAAGGGATGTCGTGACTGGCGCCACTCCCACCTCTCCGCTCGATATTCCCGATTACAGACTGTTCTGGATCGCGCGATTCGCGGCCGTACTGTCGACGATCGGGATGATCGTCATCATCGGCTATCAGGTCTATGACACGGCACGCGGCAAATACGCGATGTCGATACCGCAAGCTTCGTTCCAGATCGGTCTGGTCGGGCTGTTCCAGTTTATTCCGCTTGCGGTCCTGACGCCCGTTGCGGGCTGGGTCGCCGACCGTTTCGAGCGGCGTACTGTCGCGCGGCTCGCAAACGCCATCGACATGAGCATTGCGCTCGCTCTGGGCTATGTCACCGCTCACCACCTGCTCACCCTGCCGATATTATTCGCCCTCGCGGCAATGCACGGCGTCGCGCGTGTGTTCGGCGGCCCCGCTTTATCGGCGATCGCGCCGAATATCGTGCCCGCCTCCCTGTTACCCAAAGCGATCGCGATGAGCTCGATTGCCTGGCAAACCGGATCGGTTATCGGACCAGCAATTGGCGGCTTCCTTTACGCAGCCAACCCCGCACTTCCCTATTGGACCGCCGCGGCACTGATGCTCATCGCGATCATCGCGATGACGCCGATCCGTCGAATCGTACCCCCGCCGTTCGAGAACAAAACTGGTCCCGTTCGTCAAATGGCTGACGGTCTTGCGTATGTTCGCAACCATCGCTTTCTTCTCGGCGCGGTCACGCTCGACATGTTTGCCGTCCTCTTGGGCGGCGCGACCGCGATGTTACCGGTCTACGCCCGCGACATCCTCCACGTCGGCACGCCGGGTCTGGGTCTGCTGCGTGCCGCACCTGCAGTTGGCGCGGCGCTGACTGCGCTCTGGTTCTCATGGAGACCGCTCAAGAACAATGTTGGGCTCAAGATGCTTTGCGCGGTCGCAGCTTTTGGCGTGATGACGATCGTCTTTGGCCTCTCGCGGCAGATGGGGCTGTCGCTTGCTGCCCTGAGCATCCTTGGCGCCGTCGACATGTTGTCGGTCTATGTCCGCTCGTCGCTCGTCCAGCTTTATACGCCAGACTCGATGCGCGGTCGCGTGTCTGCGGTTTCGGGGCTAGCCATCTCGGCGTCGAATGAGCTCGGCGAAGTCCAGTCAGGGCTGGTTGCCGCCGTGCTTGGTCCTGTTGGCGCGGTTGTCATCGGTGGTGTCGGAGCCATGGCAGTTGCGCTCGGCTGGGCCTATATCTTTCCAGAACTCCGACGGGCACGTACGTTTCACCCGCCTGAGACCGCCTCAAGCAACGCCGTGATGCAGGAGAAGCCCGCATGAAAGCTACCACTATCCTCGAAACGATTGGCAATACGCCTCACATTCGGATGAGCCGCCTGTTTCCCGATGCCGAAGTCTGGATCAAGTCCGAGCGTTCAAATCCGGGAGGGTCGATCAAGGACCGCATTGCGTTGGCCATGATCGAGGACGCCGAAAAGTCCGGCGCCCTCAAACCGGGCGGTTCCATCGTCGAGCCGACATCGGGAAACACCGGCATCGGCCTCGCGATGGTGGCTGCGGTCAAGGGATACAAGCTTGTCCTCGTCATGCCCGAAAGCATGAGTATCGAGCGTCGGCGCTTGATGCTTGCCTATGGCGCAACATTCGATCTTACCCCGCGTGAAAAGGGCATGAAGGGCGCGATCGAGCGCGCCATCGAGATCGTCGACACAACACCAGGCGCGTGGATGCCACAGCAATTCGAAAATCCTTGCAACATCACCGCGCATGTTCGCACGACGGCACAGGAAATACTGACTGACTTTAGCGACACACCGATCGATGTCATGATCACGGGCGTGGGCACCGGCGGCCACATCACCGGCTGCGCGGAAGCGCTCAAAAAAGTCTGGCCAAAGCTGAAGGTATTTGCGGTCGAGCCGACGCTTTCGCCCGTGATCTCGGGCGGTCAACCCGGGCCCCACCCGATCCAGGGAATTGGCGCAGGTTTTGTACCGGCCAACCTTCACACCCAATTGCTCGACGGCGTCATCAAGGTCGATTCTGCCGATGCCAAAGTCATGGCAAGGCGCGCCGCTGCTGAGGAAGGGATGCTCGTCGGCATCTCGTCAGGGGCAACGCTTGCAGCCATTGCGCAAAAGCTGCCTGACTTGCCATCGGGTTCGCGCATCCTGGGTTTCAACTACGATACCGGCGAGCGGTATCTTTCCGTGCCCGATTTCCTGCCCGAGTAGCGCGAGAGAGGTCGCTACGCGCAGCCACGGTTGTTCGTGAGCGACGTCAGGCATGGTTGCAAAACTACTGCGTGACCAAGGCACGGTTGACGATTGTGGCCAACGTCGGGACCACCGCCGATGACGGCGTCGTCGTCGCGGTGGGCTTCGATGCGGTGGGCTTCGATACGGTGGACGCGGCGTGCATAAAGGAGGAAAGGGGAAACGCCTGCGGCGCGCCGTGGCGGCGCAGATGGCCCTAATACCGCGTCGTCTCAAGGTCGCCTTGCGACCGAGCTACGCCGCGTAGTTTCACGAGACCCAAGTTGGCAATGCTCGGTTCATCAAACAAAGCTATGCAGCCGTCGATGCGTATCTTGGGTCCCGTGATTGTCGCCGTCGCGATTTCAACCTCACCGTCTTCAGCAATCGCCGCAGACACTCCGGCAAATTCTAACACGACCTCTTCGCCTGACCCCACGCCGGCAAATGACGAAATCGTCGTTACCGCACCGCATCTCACCGGCAGCGTCATCAGCGACGTCCCCCCCGTCGTCGAGCTGAGCGAACAGGCCGTTGAAAGCTACGGTGCGACGTCGATCACCGAATTGCTGGCCGCGCTCGCACCGCAGACCGGCCCCGGCCGGGGACGCGGCAGCGGCGGCCCCGTTGTCCTGCTCAACGGTCTTCGGATTTCGGGGTTCGGCGAACTTCGCGACTTGCCGCCCGAGGCCATCAAGCGGGTGCAAATTCTGCCCGAAGAAGTTGCCCTGCAATACGGCTATTCCGCCGATCAGCGGGTTGTGAACTTTATCCTGAAGGACGATTTTCGGGCGATAACGACCAATGGTGAATACCGGGGCTCAACAGCGGGCGCTCGCCGCGAAGGTGAGGCAGAGGCAACGCTCGTCAATATCGGCAAGACGGGTCGGCTGACGATCGGGGGGCAGTACAACAAAAATACGCAGGTCCTCGAAAGCGACCGCAACATCGTCCAGCGCGCCACCGTCTTTCCGTTTGCTGATACCGGGCTCTATCGCACGCTGCTGCCGGCGTCGAACACGCTCAAACTCAACAGCGTCCTCAACCGCAAGCTCACCGACACGGTATCGGCGACCGTCAACCTCAGTTGGCAGCGCGACACGAGCGACGCCCTGCTCGGCGTTCCCGTTGGAACGTTCACCATCCCTGCGGGAGAAAGCTTTTCTCCCGCTGGTGCACCCGTTGTGTTGACGCGCGGATTCATCCCTGCACTGGCCCGCGCGACGCAGACCGATGCGCTGCACGCCGGGCTAACCGTCAACGGCAATATCCATAAATGGTTTTGGACGCTGACCGGCAATTATGACCGCTCGATTTCCTCGACGCTAACTGATCGGGGCATCGACGCAGCTGCAGTGCAGACCGCGATCTCGGCTCCCGGCAGCACCGCAAATCCTTATCTCGCCGCCTTCCCAGCAAGCGTGCCATTCGTGGCGCGTGATACGGCACGTACCCAAACCTACACATCGAGCGGCATTTACACGCTGTCGGGTCCACTCATCGAGCTTCCGGCGGGCGCGATCCGCACCACCGTCCGCGTCGGCTTTGCGACGACCCGGCTGAACAGCGAGACGCTAAGGAGCGGCACCCCACTCGGGACAAATCTTGCCCGCGATGAAGCCAATGGGCGGCTCAATATCGATATTCCGCTCGCGAGTGCCGACCGCGGTGTTGCCGCCGCTCTCGGCAAGTTATCGATCAACGGCAATCTGGGCTATCGCCACCTTTCGGACTTCGGCAACCTGATCAGCTTTGGCTATGGCCTCAACTGGCAGCCTCTCGAGGGTGTCACCCTGCTAGCCAGCGCGATCGGCAGCGAAAACGAGCCCGACATCGGGGCGCTCGGTAATCCTGCGATCGTGACACCAGGCGTTCCGACCTACGATTTCACGCGAGGGGAAACCGTATTGGTCAACCGCATTTCTGGCGGCAATCCGGCGCTGCTAACCGAAGTTCAGCGTGACGCCAAAGTCAGTCTGAATTACCAGCCGCCAAAACTGAAAGGGCTGACCGTCAGCGTCGATTTCTTCCGAAATCGCAGCACCAACCCCGTTGCCGCCTTCCCACCGCTCACGCCTGACATCGAAGCCGCGTTTGCCAGTCGAGTGAGCCGCGACGCCAGTGGGCGGCTCGTCTCGATCGACGGACGCAGCGTCAATTTCGCGGCGACCGCGAGCGACGTGGTACGCGTGGGCTTCACGTTCCAAAAGGAATTCGGTCAACCAGCGGGTGGACGAGGTTCCGGCTTTCTGGGCGGCCCGCCTCCTGGTGGCGGTGGCGGCCCGCGTCCCAGCGGGGGCGGTTTTGGGCGCGGCTTCGGCAATGGCGGGACCCAAGGGGGTCGGTGGACGATTGCCCTGTATGACAGCATCCGATTCAAGGATCAGGTCCAGATCCGCCCGGGCCTGCCGGTCCTCAACCTGCTTGGCGGCGACGCGACCGGCACGTCGGGCGGTAGCCCGCGCCACAGCTTCGATCTCGACGCGGGCTGGTTCAACAAGGGGATCGGCGTTCGCATGACCGGGATTTATCAGAGCGGCTCGGTAGTGACGGGATCGACCGCCACCTCCACACTTGATTTTGGCGACCTCGCGACTGTCAACCTGAGTGCCTTCATGAATTTTGACAGCAATAAAAAGCTGATTGGCGCAGTACCGTTCCTCAAGGGATCGCGTATTCGACTGAGCATCATGAACCTCTTCGACACGATTCGCGAGGTACACGACGGAAGTGGCCTGATTCCCCTGGGCTATCAACCCGGCTACCTCGATGCCCGCGGCCGGATCATCGAAATCAATTTCCGCAAAAGATTCTAGCGTCAGGATCTAGCTGATCGCCGCGACCTGATAGAGGAAGTCGGCGAAACCCATCGTCGCCTGCGGCAGGCTTGCGACCTTGGGATTGCTCGACTCTATAACGTAATACTCGTCGGGAGCGTGCGCGCCCGAGCCGTGTCCGAGCCCGAATTGACCTGCTGGGATCGACACCGGCGATGCCGTGAAAACGGCCCCCGGCCAGGATCCGGCGAGGCGCGGCGTGATTGTCGCGACGACCCCCGCTCGCTTGTACGTCGCGAGTTCGGCGCGGATGACACGGCTGTCTTCAGCAGTTTCGGTGGGGTCGTATCCGCCTGACACATTCACTTCAACGTCAGTGAACCCGCGCTTGTCGAGATGCGCACGCAGCTTGCGTGTGGCCTCTGCGCGGGTCTGGTTAGGAACAAGCCGGCAATCGATCTTGGCGACCGCGCGTGACGGCAACACGGTTTTGCCACCGGGGCCGGTATAGCCAGCGACAAGACCTTCGATATTGACGGTCGGCTGCGAGGCAAGTCGTTCGAGCGCTGCCGGAAACGGCAAGTCATCGATCCAGTGCTGGACGCCGAGCGTTGTCTTCATCTCGCCCTCATTCGAACGGCGCGCGTTTTCAGCGATCAACGCCTTTTCGCTCGACGACAAGGGTCGCACGTTTTCGAACCAGCCATCGATCGCAGGGGTATTGCCATCGGCGCTGACCAGCGTTTGAAGCGCGTGCACGAGCCGCCAGCTGGGCGAATCGACCATCGCTTTGTAACTCGAGTGCAAATCCCTGGCCGGGCCACGCCCCCAGTGCTTGCCACTTGCAATCAGCTCGAGTTCGATGATCCCCTTGGCACCCAGGTTCACCTCGACCTTGCCCTGCTTGTCCTGCCAGCCCGACGGAATGACGACGCCGTCGCATTTCCTGAGGGCAGCCAGAACCGCCGGCTTGGTCGCGAGTTCCTTGAAATTGGGCGATCCAATTTCCTCCTCGCCCTCGGCGATCAGAACGAGATTGACGGGTAACTTGGTACCCGACGCGCGAAATGCATGGAGCGCCGACAGAAACGTCGCCTCGGGGCCCTTCTGGTTGATCGCGCCGCGCCCGACGATGACCTTGCCAAAGCCGGGTTTGTCGACGATCCGCCCTTCAAGCGGCGGTGACGACCATTCGGCAGGATCATACTGCTTCACGTCGTACATGAAATAAATGCCCATCGTGCGCCGTGCGCCTGCATCGAACGTTGCGAACACACCGGGATGGCCCGACGTCTGAAGAACTTCAGCCTTTTGGAATCCGGCGTCGAGTGCAAGGGCGGCCATGTATTCGGCACCCTTTTGCATGTCGCGGTTCTCGGCAGCAATCGACGGGAGCGCGATCCACTCCTGAATCCGTTTTACCGCGGCGTCATTGCCCGCTTCGATAGCCTTCATGAGGTTGGCAGCATCGCCCGTTGCAGAAAAGGTAGCCCCGGGTGTTGCGAGCAGCCCCGCGCCGATGATCCCGGCGTTAAGGACAGAACGGCGGCTGGTATTGGCGGACAGGCGGTTGGACATCATTGCTCTTTCTGATCGGCATTCGTCGATTAGAGCGCGCCCACTAGGTCGAGTCCAGATCGTTTAGTGGGCAAGGGCCTTGACGATATCATCGACCATCTTTTTCGCATCGGCCAGCAGCATCATCGTCTGGTCCATGTAGAACACGTCGTTGTCGACGCCCGCATAGCCCACGCCGCCCATGCTGCGCTTGATGAAAAGCACGGTCTTGGCCTTGTCCACGTCGAACACCGGCATGCCATAGATCGGCGACGATTTGTCGGTCTTGGCTGCCGGGTTCACAACATCGTTCGCGCCGATGATGAACGCCACATCGGTCTGCGCGAACTCGGAGTTGATATCCTCCAGTTCAAACACCTCGTCATAGGGCACATTCGCTTCGGCGAGCAAAACGTTCATGTGGCCGGGCATGCGACCGGCAACGGGGTGAATGGCGTATTTGACTTTCACCCCCTCCTTTTTGAGCGCATCGGCCATTTCGCGCAGCGCGTGCTGAGCCTGAGCGACCGCCATGCCATATCCGGGCACAATGATCACGCTGTCGGCCTGTTTCATCATATAGGCCGCGTCCTCGGCCGATCCGCGCTTCCAGGGACGGTCGGTCTTGGCTTCGGCGCCACTCGACGCGACTGCGCCAAAGCCCCCAGCAATGACGCTGATGAAGCTGCGGTTCATCGCCTTGCACATGATGTAACTCAGGATCGCACCCGAGCTGCCAACCAGCGCGCCCGTGATGATCATCGCCGTATTGTGGAGCGTAAACCCCATCGCGGCCGCCGCCCAGCCCGAATAGCTGTTCAGCATCGACACGACGACGGGCATGTCCGCGCCGCCGATGGGAATGATCAGCAGAAAGCCGATCGCAAAGGCAAGGACAGTGATCGACCAGAACACCCACGACGACTGGTCCTGCGTGAAATAAGCCGTGAGCGCGACAATGCCGGCAAGCAAACCCAGGTTTATGACGTGTCGCCCCGGTAGCATGATCGGCTTGCCGCCCATGTTGCCGTTGAGTTTAAGGAACGCGATAACCGAGCCACTGAAGGTAATCGCGCCGATCGCAACGCCCAGCCCCATCTCTATGCGACTAACCGGTTCGATTTCGCCGCCGGCACCCAGAATGCCGAACGCGCTCGGGTTCAAAAACGCCGCTGACGCGACAAGCACTGCGGCAAGGCCGACGAGTGAGTGAAAAGCCGCCACCAGCTGTGGCATGTCGGTCATCGCAATCCGCCGCGCAGTCACAACGCCGATGACCCCGCCGATACCGACCGCAATCAGGATTTCGGGCACGGTGGCGTTCAGATGCGTGAACAATGTCGTGCCCACCGCAATCGCCATGCCGATCATGCCGTATCGATTGCCCCGTTGCGATGTCGACGGTGACGACAGGCCTCGCAACGCCAGAATGAAGCAGACGCCCGCAATCAAATAGGCAAGGCCAACCCAGGGGTTCTGTGCGACGTGCTCCATCCCCCTAGCGCTCCTTTTTCTTGTACATCGCCAGCATCCGAGCCGTCACGGCAAAGCCGCCGAAGATGTTGACCGACGCAAGCACCACGGCGAGCAATCCCAGATATTTTGAAATCTCCGATCCCGCCGCCGCGCTGGCAATCAGGGCGCCAACGATAATGACGCTGGAGATCGCATTGGTCACAGCCATCAACGGGGTGTGCAGTGCAGGGGTAACCGACCAGACGACATAATAGCCGACGAAACAGGCCATCACGAAGATGGAAAGGATGCTGATGAAATCCACGTCGGTGTCCTTGGGTTAACCGAGCAGCCGCTCGTTCACGACCTTACCGCCTTGAGTCAGACGGATTGCGTTGCCGATTTCGTCGTCCAGTATGGGCTTGCCCGCTTCCTTGTCCCAGAACGCGCTGAGAAAGTTGAACAGGTTGCGGCTGAACAGCGCGCTGGCGTCGGTTGCCAAGCGCGACGGGACATTCCTGTGCCCGACAATTTTTACACCGTGGCGCTCGACGACGTGCCCGGCGACAGCGCCTTCGACGTTGCCGCCGCTCTCGACCGCGAGATCGACGATGACACTGCCCGGCTTCATGCTGGCGATCTGTAAGTCAGAAATCAGCCGGGGCGCCGCGCGCCCAGGAATGAGCGCCGTGGTGATGACGATATCCTGCTTGGCGATGTGGCTCGAAACCAGGGCCGCTTGTGCGGCCTTGTATTCGTCGGACATTTCGGTCGCATACCCGCCTGCGCCCTCGCCCTCGATGCCCTTTACGTCCTCGACAAAAATTGCCTTGGCGCCGAGCGATTCGATCTGCTCTTTGGTTGCAGAGCGCACATCGGTCGCCGAGACCTGCGCACCAAGACGCCGCGCGGTTGCAATGGCCTGGAGGCCGGCAACACCAACGCCCATCACGAAGACGCGCGCTGCATTCACGGTACCTGCGGCCGTCATCATCATCGGAAAGGCTTTGCCATATTCGCCGGCCGCATCGAGCACGGCCTTGTAGCCGCTCAAGTTCGACTGCGATGACAAGATATCCATCGACTGCGCCCGCGTTATCCGCGGCATGAATTCCATTGCGAGCGCCTCGATGCCAAGCGCTGCATAGTCATCTACGCGCTTGCGTTCGCCAAATGGGTTTAACCCTGCGGCCAGCCATGCGCCGGGCTTTACGCCTTGAAGGCTTGCCGGGGTTGGTCCTGCCACACCGAGCAAAATGTCGGCATCGTTGATCGTCGCCGCACGCGTTCCAACTGTCGCGCCTGCTGCCTCATAGGCTGCATCGTCGACTGCCGCGCTAGCGCCCGCACCCATTTCGACGGCTACAACCGCGCCGAGACCTATAAACTTCTTGACGGTTTCAGCGCTGGCGGCAACGCGACGCTCGCCATCCGCGGTTTCCTTGAGGACGCCGATCTTCATCTAGCGATGATGACGACGACAACAGCAACGATGATGAATGCAACCACCGCGCCCCATTTGAACCAGCCGATGAAACCTTTGTAGGACGCACGGTGTACCGCGATTTCCGTCGTGGCTGCTTCCTCATTCGAGTCGCCGTGTCCGGCCATTTTTCGTCCTCGCTTCGAAAATTCCTCGTCTGTCCATACCCACGAGCCAGAGAGCGTCAAGGGCTTCCCGTTAGCCTTAAGCCCCCCTTTACCCGTTCCGGGTATGACGGATCGTGCGAGAGTTTGACCCGAAGGTAGGCCCGTAGATGACGCCGAACGGCACCCGAATGCTGATGCTGGTCGATGACGAGCCCGCCCAGGCTCGCTTCGTCTCGGCACTGGCCGCGCGCGCAGGATGGCGCACGGTGGTCGCATGCGACCCCGAAACGGCCATTGCAACGCTCGGCACCCGCGACGGCATGATGCTCGATTGCGTGGTGATTGATGGCTGCGAAGATATTGCGCCGTTGATCGGTGAACTGCGCGAGCGGCGCCCGGCCCTGCCAATCTTGATGATGACCGCTGACAATTCGGTCGACGTCGCGGTTTGCGCGATGCGTGCGGGAGCCAGCGACTTTCTGGTCAAGCCGATCGCGCCCGAGAGGTTGATCGCTGCGCTCGAAGCGGCACTGGGCAACGATCGGGGCGGCGGCGAGCTGCGTCCGTTGACCGAAAAGATTGCCGCGCCTTTGGGCTTTGACGAGATCGTTGGTTCGGCCCCCAAGTTCCGTACCGCCCTCGCCATTGCGGCCAAGGCAGCGCGCGCGCGCGTGCCCATGTTGGTCGAGGGAGAATCTGGTGTCGGCAAAGCCGTGATCGTTGAGGCGATCCACGCCGCTTCGCCTCGCACAAAGCGCGCGCTCGTTACCGTCAATTGCGGCGCCATTCCCGCCAACCTCATCGAATCCGAACTCTTCGGCCATGAGCAGGGCGCCTTTGCCGGCGCCTTTACGCAGCAAATCGGCAAGCTGATCGATGCCGACGGCGGGACGTTGTTTCTCGATGAAGTGGGCGAGATGCCGCACGATGCGCAGGTCAAGCTGCTGCGCGTCCTCCAGTCGGGCGAAATCCACGCGGCAGGTGCGCGCTACCCTCGCGAAGTCGATGTCCGCATTGTCGCCGCGAGCAACCGCGTGTTGCTCGAGCAGGTTGCCGCGGGTCACTTCCGTGAAGATCTCTATTACCGTCTTGCTGCGGTCCAGCTGACGATCCCACCGCTGCGCGAACGGCGCGGCGATGTACCAGCGCTGGCCCGACACCTGCTCGCCCGCATTGCCCGTCAGCCGGGCCTGCGCGATCTCGGCATCACCGACGAGGCAATGGCGCTACTCGCGAGCTACGGGTGGCCGGGCAATGTTCGCCAACTCCACGACGTCTTGTTCCGCGCTGCGGTGCTTTGCGAAGGTGATGCGCTGACTGCCAGCGACTTCCCCCACATCGCCGCCCAGTCTTTGAGCACGCCGCTGCCCGGCGAACCTTCGGGGGCAGGTGTTGCGCTTTACCAGCCCGACGGCAATCTGCGGGCGCTCGATGCGATCGAGGCAGACGTCATCCGGCTCGCCATCGGGCACTACCGCGGCCGCATGACCGAAGTCGCGCGCCGCCTGGGGATCGGACGGTCGACGCTGTATCGCAAATTGGCGGAGCTCGGAGTTAGCGAGGCCGCGTGATGGGCCGTGAAAGGCGCTTTGGTCGGAAGTAATAACCCTGGCCCACCTGGAACCCGACCACAATAGAGCTAAGGAACCTCTGCGCAGGTAGAAAATTCGGCGTCGTGCGTGGTCAATCGTGCGCTTTGCAGCCCCACACTCTTTGTGGTTGGTGAATTTGGCCAATATGGTGGATCTCCGGCCTATTCTCGCCGGTATTTGGGTCTTTTCTGGCTCATTTTCCGTTCGCCGGGCGCAGTCATCCTGCTGTTCAGGTCAGTTGCTCGCGCATGATGTAGATATTGGCCAGGGTGAGTTGGCAAAAAATCTGCTGGCTGTTCTTGTATAGCCCGCGATAGCGGGTCTTGGTGTAGCCGAACTGGCGCTTGACCACACGGAAGACGTGCTCGACCTTGGAGCGGAACCCAGACGTCAGGCGGTTGATCCTGCGCTGTTCATCGGTCAGAGCCTGGCCCTTCCGGCGCTTGAAAGGCGTGCCCCAGATGACATCGCCTTCGGCTCGATCGGCTTCAAGTGAACGCTCGTTACTGGCGTAGGCGCTGTCGCCAAAGGCGATTTCCTCCTCGCCGTGCAGCAGGGCATCGATCACCACGCTGTCATGCACATTGGCCGAAGTCATTTCGGCCAAATGCACGCAGCCAGAAGCCGCATCCACGCCGATATGTGCCTTCATGCCGAAATACCACTGATTGCCTTTCTTGGTCTGCTTCATTTCCGGATCGCGCGACTTCGTGCAGTTCTTTGTCGATGGCGGCGCGGCAATCAAAGTCGCATCCACGATCGTG
>JANXSN010000024.1 GCA_025352685.1 Sphingomonadales bacterium | reverse complement strand
CGTCTTGGCGCTCGCGACACTGATGGCGTGTAGCTCGCCAGCACAGCGTGCCGCTGACGCACAAGCTCAGGCTCAGTCGCTAGCTGAATCGGGTCTCTACGCCGCCGCTGCCGAGCGGTTCGACTATGCCGTAAAGATGCGCGACGATTTACCAGAGCTGTGGATCATGCGCGCTCGCAATCAGGTCAAAATGCGCGACTTTCTAGGCGCGTTCGCTTCGTATCAATCAGCTTTGGACCTGGACAAGACAAATCGCGAAGCGCTCGACGCGGTTGCGCAATTATCGGTCGCGACGAATGATATGGATCGTGCCCAGAAAAACGCTGAGCAGATCTTGATCCTTGACCCGAACGACGACTCGGCCTTGTTGGTCAAGGCAACAGCGCTCTTCAGACGCGGTCAACTGAATAGTTCGCAAGATATCGTCAATAGGGTATTGTCTGATGCGCCCGATAACCAATCTGCACTAACATTGAAGAGCCGAATTTTGATGTGGCGGGGCGATGTCACGGGTGCCTTGGGCACAATCCTACCGATATTCAATCGCGGAACAGGATCTTTTGACTTACTCCAGCAACTCGCGACCCTCTACGGTCGACTGAGCGATGGACGTGGTCTTCTGGCAGTGGCTGAACGAATAGCACATGAGCAACCCAAGGACGCGCCGTTTCAATTAGCGTTCGCCAAACAATTGTTCCTGGCCGAACGGACGGCCGAAGCGGCGAGCTTGCTCAACGCAGTTCACCGAGCCGCCCCTTCCAACAACCTCCGCGCACAAACGGTATCGATGTTTGGTGACGCCGCACTTTCCACTGGTCAGATTATGCGAGGCGTTGCCACGCTGTCCGCTCCAGATCCAAGTCTTGCCGCTGCAGTTGTGCAGTACGGTTTGGCGCGAAGCGAGTTCGCAGTGACTGCGCCGCTCGTTCACATTTTGAGGGCGCGCCCGCTCACGTCGGAAACTGCTCCGTTTTATGGACTTTATGCCCAAGTTTTGGCACAAACTAATCACAGGTCTGATGCTTTGAATCTGGCTGCAGCGACGCTGTCCATCGACAAGGGAGAGCCGTCTGCGCTGTTGGCTCAGGCGATTGTCAACCTTTCACGTCACAATTTTCCGGCGGCGCTTCGTGACGCGCAGCGCGTCGTTTCGGAAAACCCTTCGCATGCCTATGCTGCGAAGACCGCTGCGCAGATCTTCGAGATGGCTAATGATAAGTTGATGGGTGACAAAACGCTTGCCGACGGATTCAACGCCAATAAAAACGATGCTCAATTCTTCACCGCCCAAACGCAGCAAATGCTGAAACGTGGGAGGATTGAAGATGCGCTCGACGCTGCCCGCAGCTTCACGATTCGCAACAACGCTTCGGTCACAGGTTGGATGACGCGGCAGGCGGTTTGTCGAGCAGCAGGCAAAACCGATTGCGTATCGAGGAGCGTGGCGATCCTTGCGCGGCTACATGGACGAATCACTCCACTGCTTTCGACGCCCCCGGAAGAAGTTATAGCGCAACGAGACTACCGAGCCGAAGCGACACAATGATACATTCGCAGCGGATTCGCTTTGTTGGCCTTGACTTCGATCCTCTGAGCCTAAACGAAGTTCTCGACGATTTTCAGCGCCGTTCCGCCAAATCGACTTTCGACTATTTGGTCACACCAAATGTGGACCACATCGTCAGGCTCCACGATGTCAAAGAGCCGGGGATCAAAGGGATTTGGGACGCCTATCGACAAGCAAAATGGTGCGTTTGCGATAGCCGCATTTTGTCGGCATTTGCCCGACACTACGGATTGGAACTTCCAGTTGCAACAGGAAGCGATATCACGGCGGCAGTTCTGGCGAAGGTCTGTCGCGCCGGTGACAAAATTGCGATCGTGGGCGGCAGCGATTTCACTGTCGCGCGCGTCCGAACGCTGTACCCACATCTTCTCCTGGTACACCACAGTCCTCCGATGGGCATGCGATATGCGCCTGCTGCCGTACAGGCAGCTGCGGATTTTTCGCTTATGGCGCGTGCGCGGTTCATTTTTTTGGCGGTGGGGTCTCCTCAACAGGAGCTAATAGCGCAGGCGATCGCTCATCGATCGGGCGCTACTGGGACGGCGCTATGCATTGGTGCGAGTATTGAATTCGTCGTCGGTGCAAAGCAGCGTGCGCCAAAGCTAATTCAGCAGCTGCGCCTGGAATGGGCGTTTCGCCTTTTGGCCGATCCGGTCCGGCTATGGAGGCGCTATCTAATATCGGGTCCCCGGATCTTTCGGATCGTGCACAAAACGCAGCTCATGAAGAAATCTTGACCACCCCGAGTGTTCCACCGCGCCAAGCTCTAACATGGCGCGGATTGACACAGCATCGACCCCTATTTCTTAACGGCCGCTGGCGCGTAGCCCGGTTGATATTCGATCTTTGCTGCTGCCCTGGCCTGTTTTACCTGGCTAGTTGCAATTTCAGTCACTGCGTCCCGGCGCAATAGGTCGCCGGCTAGCCGACGCGCCTGGTCGCCGCCCAGCGGGACCACTTGTTTGTCGATTATAACGCTGACGATCACGCGACCGTTGGACGACAATATGAACGGTTCAGTCGGTGGCAAAGATGTAATCTGACGCGTCAACGCAGAAGGCGTGGTTGCCGTGTCAATCGATCCCTTCTGCGACGTAAACGGAATTGACAAACGGGTAAGGCTTGCGGCTACGGCGTCGAGGCTGTGATCGGCTTCCAGCGTCTTCAGCTTCGATCGGTCGGCAGGCGCAGCAAACTGGATTTGGTTGAGCGCATAGATAGTGCGCTGAGCGAATATTTCAGGATGCTTGGCGATATAGCCGTCGATATCGCTTCCAGTTGGGACTGGCACGTTCTTCGTCACCTGTTTCGCGAGCATGTTGATCATCAACTGCTCATCTACCCGACGTTGCTGCTGCAGATACTGGGGATCCTTATCGATACCGCGGTCGCGAGCAGCCTGTGCCAGCAGCTTACGGTCGATGATGCTTTGCAACGCCCTGCTATGGATAGCAGCTTTATCACCCCCTTCGGAAGACACTCCGCTGGCCTGAAGCTCGCCGTTGAGTTCCGATATCGAAACCTCTTCGCCGTTGACGACAGCGACGACCTGTCCCGTAGCGGCCCGGTGGCATCCACCCGCGCTCAGGAGCGATACGATAATTAACGACTTGATATTTATGGCGTTCATGCTGGTATTTTCTCCGGTTCGAGAAGTCCCAAGCGAGTGTATTCACGATTGTGAACGAACTCGCATGTAACTACGGTTGATGAGCACAAGAAAGCACTTTCAATGAAGACACCTTATGATTGGTTAACCGTTAGCTTCTTCGCAGGCCTCGTCGTGCTCCTGCTCCAGCGCTCGAGCGGACCAGAAGAAAAATGGGACCCTCTATATCATTATGCCTTTCCCGCGATCGCCTGCATGGCGACCAACTACTTAGGCAACCAAGGGTATCATATTGCTGCGCTAACCATCTTTATCGCTGCCATCGCCTATACGTTTCATTTTTTGAAACCGCTAAAACGCTAGACGAACTGCTTGACCAGTGCGTTGCCAATTAACAGGCCTCGACCTCCCGGCGTCATGGCATGAATAAGCGTTCTAACAAAATCCGACAGTAGCGACAGCGCCATGGTCGTATTGTCGGAGATTACCGATACCCGGCCCAGTAATCCGTCTGGAATATACCCCTCAAGATTGGCTTGCGCCATCATGAGCCGTTGCTCTACCCATGCTTGCGGCATCGCTGGTCCCACACGAGTCCAATACAGCACGCATTCGCGTCTAGCCCCACGATCCGCAACGATGTACCGGGCAGGAATCGCCAACGACTTAGACAATGAAATCGTCGTTTTGACGTTACTGGCGATCGTAAAACCTGCAGACGGATAACAAACTTCTGGTCGATGAACCTGCAGCCTGCCTTCCTGTACACTGCTATACGCGACAACAACCATTACCGGTGGGTGATCTTTGTTATTGTCGGCATAGATTCGTGTCAGCAGTAGTTCGTAAAGCGCGCGGCTGAGCTGGTCTTGAGGCGGCAAAACCAACCCTGCCGATCCTTGATAGGCCCATTCGCCGACCCGTTGAGGAAACAGCGAATCGAATTTTTTCTCGCTGAGCTGCGGGCTGCGACGCTGCGGCACATAAAGTTCCGACAGGATGGCGGTTGCTCCGACGCCGCAGCCGATCAGAAGTTTTCGACGCGACATAGGATCAGTCACGAAGATGCGTCCCCGCAAACCGATGCCGGATGAGGTCGAGCGTTCTGTCGACTGCAAAAATCGTCATCAACGAAACGACGAACATGAACATACCTGCAAACTCGTGCAGGAACCCTTGGGCGACTGCGTCGCCCGCGTAATAAGTTAGCAAAACCAAAACTAGAACACGGACGAAGTTGGCGAAAACCGCGATCGGTAAGATCATCAGCACAAGCAGCAGAGTGTAACGCAAACTAGCATTGTGTCGTAAGTAAACATACAAACTGCCGACGGCAGTGAGGCTGATCAACGAGTTCAATCCTGCACAAGCCGCAGCAATCAGCAATTCAAACTGGCCAATATATATACTGACCCCCGACGTCGCGACAGGATAGCCAAGCTTAGCGAGTATCCCAACAACGCTACTCGAGATACCCAGCTTGACCGGCTGTGTTGCAATATCCACCAGTGAATCCGGGATCGGGATCAGGAACACCGAATAAATTATCGGAAACCAAAGCAATTTTAGCGTCGGCAGACCGCCGACGGCAAACAGTGTTGCAACAATCGTGAGGTACACGGCGATACCACGGACTTCTATCAGCCCGGTTATGCGCGCAGCCAAATAAAGTAGGAGGCAGGGGGCGATCGCCGCCGCAGCGAAAGCAAGACGCGGCGGCCGGGCTATTGCTGCCACCGAGGGGGCGTTCCGCAAGAAAATCCATATCGCAGTCGCAAGTACGAT
This sequence comes from Sphingomonadales bacterium, assembly GCA_025352685.1. GTDB lineage: Bacteria > Pseudomonadota > Alphaproteobacteria > Sphingomonadales > Sphingomonadaceae > Sphingomonas_O. Next base: position 87 of record JANXSN010000024.1, on the reverse strand, counting down.
GGGACCGTGCGCACCCTGGTCAGTATCCCAACCATGCATCGCTATTTCGACGATTGTCGGAACGACCAGCGCAGCGAAACCGAGCCA
>JANXSN010000010.1 GCA_025352685.1 Sphingomonadales bacterium | reverse complement strand
GCGCGGCTGTCTTGGTCCATAGGCTGGCGGCTCGAGGCCACGGGCGATGTATTTACGAACCGTCTTGCGATCGACCCCGGCCTGGCGGGCGATCACGGCAAGCTTCAGTCCTTGCCGATGCAAATCGAGGATCATCATCAGATCTCCAAGCTTCTTCATCGCAGCAACCCCTCCGGTCAGGAGGCACATGCCCGATATTGCGACGCTGCTGTCTGCCGGGGGCTAGCCCCCGGCAGACAGCAGCAGGAAGAAGTGGGGAATATTCAAACGCCACTTGTGGGGCAGATTACATCGCCATTAACAACTTCACCGTCCAGCGCGCATCCGTGTCCTTCTGCGCGGCCTTGGCAGGCTGATCGGGCCAGATCTCCGCCGCGCTTCTGCCTGCCTTGATCGCATCCTTCTCGGTCGCGGTGTTGCGCTGCTTCGGTGCCGCCACCAGCGTCGCGTCAACGATCTGTCCGCCCATGGGCAGATAGCCGCGATCCCGAAGCTGCTGGTCGAAGGCGGCGAACAGCCCATCGAGCGCGCCGGTGCGCGTCAGCTTCTCGCAGAACAGGCGGATCGTGTTCTCGTCGGGCGTGACCGCGCCAAGGTCGAAGCCAAGGAACCGCAGCCAGCTCAACCGATCACGGATTAGAAACTCCATGCGCGCATCGCTGACGGTATTCTGCGCCGCCAGGATCAGCACCTTGAACATCGCCACCGGATCATAGGGTGGCCGACCGCCTATCGCACCGTCGCCGTACGCCAAAGCTTTGCGCAGCGCCGGGCGAAAAACCTCAAAATCCACCACGCGGCTCATTGTCTCCAGCGGATCGCCACAATCCGACAACCGCTTCAGCTGATCCGATAGCCCGAACAACCCCGCCTGACGCATCTGCTGCCCTCCTGGTCAGGCGCAGTGAATCATTTTCTGCCGCATCACGCCAGGGTTAATGGGGGTGCCCAGCTTTGATCGTGTGGAGGTGATCACCTCGGTTCAGCGTCGTCGACGCTGGACGGCTGAGGAGAAGATCCGGTAAGCGTGCTCTGACGACCACATATTTATGAGTTCAGACGCTTTTCGTATGCGGCTTTGCCGGCGGCGCGGCGTTTGGCGATGTCGCCGATACGCAGCTTGGCGATGAGCTCGTCGATGGTGTCGGGATTGTAGGTTCCGCCATAGCATCCGGCATACCAGTCGATCAGTTCGGCGTGATCGGGATGTTTGGGATCGGCGATGGCGTCGAGGAAGTGCTCGAACCCCGGCGTGCCGCCGCAGTCTTCGGGCGGGCCGCGCCGTGCGCCATCGATGTAGCGCGGATATTTGGTGTCGGGCTGCCCCGGCCCAATCACTTCGATGGCGACGATGTGATGCCAGTTGTCGCCCATGTCGTAGGTATAGTCGAGCTGGCGGATGCCGCGCTCGATGAGCGTCTTGAGCTTGACGTTCTTGGCGGCCGTCAGCGTGTCGTCGGGCCATTCGGGATCGGGCAGGCCGTACCGCCGCTCATCGGGGACTGTCAGAAATTTCGTGTGCGGGCGGGCGTTTGAACATTACGCCTGCATGGCTTTGATGAAACGCTCGCCGAAGATTACAGCGAACTGAGCCTTTGCCATGGTCCACTCACGCGGCGGCATTCTCCATTCTTTTTCGGATCGGTTCAAGATCAGATAGAGGAGTTTGGTTGCAGCCTCGTCGCTGGGGAAGTGGCCTCTGGCCCTGACGGCGCGTCTGAGCTTTGCATTCAGCGATTCAATGGCATTGGTCGTATAAATGATTCTGCGGACATCATCGGGGAACGCAAAAAACGGGATGACCTCGCCCCATGCCCGCCGCCAGCTCTGTCCGATGGCAGGATAACGCTGACCCCACGGGCCAGCCTCGAACGCCGTCAGTGCCTTTTCTGCGGCGTCGGCATCAACGGCCCGGTAAATCGTCTTAAGGGCGGCCGCGAGGCTCTTGCGGTCTTTCCAGCTCACAAACGCCATGCTGTTGCGCAGGAGATGGACAATGCAAGTCTGAACGATCGTCTCGGGGAACACAGCGGTGATCGCGTCGGGAAAGCCCTTGAGGCCGTCGACGACGGCAAGCAGGATATCGTCTGTGCCGCGGTGCTTCAGCTCGTTCATGACACGAAGCCAGAACTTGGCACCTTCGTTCTGCTCGAGCCACAGGCCCAATACCTCCTTGTGGCCATCAGCGCGGACGCCCAGCGCAATGTGGATCGCCTTGTTGCAAACCGTCCCTTCGTCCCGGATCTTGACCCGGATCGCATCGAAGAAGACGAGCGGGTAAACCGGATCGAGCGGCCGCTGCTGCCAGCTTGCCACCTCATCGAGCACGGCATCTGTCACCGTGCTGATCAGATCGGGCGAGACATCGATGCCGTAAAGATCATGCAGGTGCCCCACGATCTCGCGCGTGCTCATGCCGCGGGCGTACATCGAGATGATCTTCTCATCGAACCCAGGAAAGCGTCGCTGATATTTGGCAATCAGCTGCGGATCAAAGCTCGCCTGCCGGTCGCGTGGCACCTCGATCACAAGCTTGCCGCTATCGGTCATCACCGTCTTGCGGCCATAGCCATTGCGGTTGTTATCTGTCTGATCGTCCTGCCCAAGATGATGATCCATCTCGGCATTCAGCGCGCGCTCCGTCAGCGCTTTCTTCAGCGAATCGAGCAGGCCGCCCTGGTCAAATGCTGCACTGGCGGCACCGCCGGCAAGCAACTGGTCCAAAAGCTCATTGGGTATCGTAGGTTCTTTGCGTCGTGACATACTGGGGGTCCTTCTTTCCCATTATGCCCGCCCACACACGAAATTTCTGACAGTCCGTCGGCTCACGCAGCGATTTGACCCCATTCGGCAAGCGCCGCCGTGCGGCGCTCCTTGAATGCTTTCCTGTCGACGAGATGGCCTTTCAAGTTGAAATGGTGGTGGGCGTTGGCGTGGACCGAGGCGAACTTTTGTAACGACTGCATCTATCGAAATCTGAGCATCGCCCGCTCGCTTTGTCGCAACGGCAGGTGGCTGTTCTCCACTCTGTTGTTGGCCCAGCGGCCCATCTCCTGTTTGTACGCATCGCCCAGCTCACTCATGGCTGCACAATATGACCGTAGCAGATCAGTTGTGATCGCCTCCGGCGATCCGTCGCGCTTCAGCGCCTTCTTCATGAATGTGAGCGCTGCGGCCTTGTCGCGCGTTTTGTTCACATAGGACTCGAGCACTTCGCCCTCGAGATCGACTGGCCGCCAAAGTTAGCGCATCTCGCCGTTGATCTTCACGTAGACCCCGTCGAGGTGCCACCGCCAATAGCGGAACCTGCGCATCGCGCTCACGCGCTGGCGACCAATGCCGCCAGCAAACATTGGCTCGAAGCGGTTCCACCACAGCCATACAGTCTCGTAGCACACGTCGATACCGCGTCGAACAGGCAGGTCCTCGGCGCTACGCAGCGACAAGGGGAAGCGGAGTTACATCAGCACCACCAGGCGGGTCACCTCAGGTCTCGGTCTAAAACACCGGAACGGACTGGCGAGCTTG
>JANXSN010000007.1 GCA_025352685.1 Sphingomonadales bacterium | reverse complement strand
GTTCTCCCACGCCGCTGGGTTGTCGAGCGCACGCTGGCTTGGCTCAACCGGAACCGCCGCCTCGCCAAGGACTTCGAACAGACCATCGCCTCGGCAACCGCATGGCTGTTCATCGCCTCGATCCAGCTCTTCGCACGCCGCCTCGCAAGACTATGATATCACGCCGGATAATTATGAATCAGACTCTTAGGGATCCGGCAAGCTTGAAGGTCTGGCGACGATCATTACGGGCGGCGATTCGGGGTTCGGCCGCTCGGTAGCGGTCTTGTTTGCGCGCGAAGGCGCTGACGTCGCGATTGTCTACCTGGGCGCTGAGTAAGCCGATGCCGAGGTAACCGCCTCAGCGATCGAGGCCGAGGGCAAGCGCGCACTCCGCATTCCGGGCGATGTTCGCAAACAGGCATTTTTCAAATCAGCCGTCGCCAAAACGATTATGGCATTCGGGCGAATCAATGTCCTCGTCAACAACGCTGCCTTTCAGGTACACCCGACATTCGCCGACCTGACCCCAGAACACGTTGACCAGACGGCAAAAACCAATTTAGACGGCTGTTTTTCCTTTGGGCAGGCGGCAGTCGCGCAGATGAATCGCGGCGGCGCGATCGTGAATACCGGTTCGGGGACAGGCATTCTGAGTAACAAGGATTTGCTCGACTATTCGATGACCAAAGGGGGCATCCACGCGTTTACACGAAGTCTGGCCACTCATCTGGTTTCGCAGGGGATAAGAGTGAACGCGCGTTGCGCCTGGCCCGGTTTGGACCCCCTTACACCCGAGCAACAAGGAAGCAGCCGACGTGGCGAAATTTGACGCCGACACGCCGATGAAGCGACCTGCGCAGCCTGAAGGAATTACACCGGCCTATGTATTTCTCGCATCGGCACAGACCGCCAGTTATATTGCCGGCGAAGTCCTTCCCATTCTTGAAGGGCTATGCGGGGGGCCGAGGCGCCGCGTCCACAGACCGATCGGGCGCTGTCGGCCGAACGGTGCCACGAACGAGCCTTGAAGCCACGGCGTGCCTGACTTTTGGTCAAACAGGCGGTGATCGTCGCACCGGATGTCTCGGTGCGCCGCGTGCATGCAAACGGCCGGCGCCGGTTGCGGTCGGACACGACCGCACCAAATTTTCGCGGTGGTCACCGCGTCACGCTCTGCAAACGGCGGGGTCCTGGAAGCTCCCGTTCAATCGGCGTCCACCCTTGATCGCCGCGTTGCCCTTGCGTGCAAGCGCGTCATCGGCGTCGTGGCAAATCATAAGGTCGGCGGTCTCGAACACGGTGTTCGGTACTCCTGCGTCATCGTGTAAAAGTGGCCGTTACAGATCGGGCAGAACCTGATCAGCGCGGCCCCAATGCCCAAGTCTCTGGGCTCGTGCACGCTCGAGCATCGAGACGCCGTCGCCGATATGCCAGTGCGAGGGCTTGTCGAGTTTACGCAACTCTTCCCAAGTCACGGGAACCGCGATCGGCGCAAACGGGCGCGCGCGCGCACTATAAGGCATGACCGCTGTGGCGCCGCGCTGGTTGCGCAGATAATCGATGAAAATTTTTCCTGTGCGCTGAGCTTTTGAAAGGGCAGCCGTGAACCGTTCAGGTTGTGCTTGAGCAAGTGCTACCGCAACGCGGTGTGAAAAATCCTTGATTTTCGGCCATTCATCAGATGGCTTCAGCGGTGCAATGATGTGAATGCCTTTGCCGCCGGTTACCATTGGAAAGCTCATCAAACCCATTTGGGCTAACGTATCGTGAAGATCGGCTGCAGCTGAGACGACTTGCTTAAAGTCAACGCCTTCGTCGGGATCCAGATCGAAAACCATCCGATCTGGCTTTTCTACGTCTTCGATTCGAGCGCCCCAGCCATGGAATTCGATGGTACCCATCTGCACGCAGGTGAGTAGCCCGGCAGGCGAGTCGAGGAAGAGGTACGGTTCCTGGTGGCCATCCTTTTCGACAATGCCCACCTGCTTGACGGTATTGCCGAAGCTGCCGGCGTCATGCTTTTGAAAGAAGCATTTTTTCGCTCGCCCTTGGGGACAACGAACCAGACTGATCGGGCGGTTGCCGCACCACGGCAACATGATCGATGCGACCGTTTCATAATAATTAGCCAGTTGGCCTTTGCTGAGCTTTCCCTCGGGAAAGATGATCCGCTCCCGGTTACTTATCTTGACGCCGCTGGTCGTCTCGGTGCGCGCTACGGTGACAACCGGAGAAATTGTTTCAGGAACGACAGATTCGGGTTTTTTGTCTTCACGCAACCCCAGATAACTCGAATGGCGCAGCACGCCTTCAGCGGTGAGTTCAATAAAGGCGATCTCTGCGACAAGTTGGGGCTTTACCCAATGTGCGCCTCGCACGGCGGCGCGAGGCGCGTCGACCGTAGCGGCCTCTTGTTCCAGCGGTGTCATAATCGCCATCAATCGCTCGATTTCGTGGCCCGTGAAGCCGGTGCCAACTTTGCCGACGTAACGCAGCTTTCCCTTCTCGTTCACGCCGAGCAGGAGCGAGCGAAAGCCGCGTTGCTTGTCCGAAGGGATCCAACCGACGATGACGAACTCCTGCCGGCGGGTGCATTTCGTCTTGACCCATGCTCCCCCGCGCGACGCGGAATATTTGGAATCAATCCGCTTGGAGATCACCCCCTCAAGGCCAGCACCGCAAACGCGGTCGAACAATTGATCGCCGTTGCCGATAATATGGTCCGAATAGCGCAGCCTCTTGGTTTGTACCCCGAGAATATGCGCAAGTTTCGCTTTGCGTTCGATCAGCGGCAGTCCTGTCAGATCTTCGCCGTTCAACTCGAGCAAATCGAACGCGAAATAGTCGATCTTTGCCCGATCACTTTTGAGTGCTGCTTGTAAAGCCTGAAAGCTTGTACGTCCGTCGGCGAGCGTCACGACAGACTCACCGTCGATGAGTGCGCTTTGCACGTTGAGCGTCACTGCGTCGCTGATCAGATTGGCAAAGCGGTCCGACCAATCGAGCCCAGATCGGCTATAAGCGCGACCCTGACCGTCGCTGATAGCGATCAGTGTTCGGTAGCCGTCATATTTGAGCTCATGAAGCCAGCGCTCCCCCGACGGGACATGATCGACGAGGGCTGCCAGCTGGACCGGTTGAAAAGGCGGTAATTTGGCTTTCGCATTCAGACGTTGGGCCGGCTTTGCTGCGGGCCCTTTCTGCTTGGCCAATGTCGACGTTTTCAAACGAGCTGATTTCGTTGGAATCTTCCTAGCCAGAATTTCGTCCATTGTTCGCCCTGTGTCGATGTTTGCCAAATGGGTGCCAACGAGGTCGTCTGATCCCCCGACAAAGGCATCGTCCACCTTACGCAAGATCCAGTTCTCGCTCTTTTCCTTGCCGCGCGGTTTCAAGCGAAACAGGATCCACTCTCCCTTCATTCGGTTGCCGTGAAGGATGAAGTGGAGGTGGCCTTCGAGCAGAGTGATCCGCGGATCTTTACCGGGGATCGGTTCCCACGTGCCCTCGTCCCACAGCATTACCGTACCGCCGCCGTATTCGCCTTTAGGAATCGTGCCTTCAAACCTCGCATAATCGAGTGGATGGTCTTCGGTTCGCACGGCCAGTCTTTTGTCCTCGGGGTTCAAGCTTGGCCCGCGCGTGACCGCAAAGCTCACCAACACCCCATCGAGCTGAAGCCGAAAATCATAGTGAAGCCGGGTTGCTGCGTGCTTTTGGACAACGAATTTATTTCCTGTTGTCTGTGTGTTCGCGCCAGCGGGTTCAGCCGTTCGCGCAAAGTTCCTTTTCGCACGATAGCTGGCGAGCCTGTCACCGCCCGACAACCTTCTCTTGCTTACCACTTGCGTCATGCTGGGGCTCCCAATTGCCGAGGTTAATCCTCAGAGGCACGCAGTCGTTCCCAAAACGCTCAGAGTGGGCGGCTGCTCCGTCGCGAGAAGCGATAACTTCGTTGTTCGAACTTCAGATTCTGCAAGACGCTGCGCGTATTCTTGTTGTCTATACCGCGCATCGCCTCGACAATCGTGCACCCGATCGTTGCCAGTTTGTGTTCCACGGCGATCGTAGCGCTCAGCGCTTTCTGGCCGTTTGTGCGAACTTGGCTTGCCGACATCTGCAGTTTACCCGTGCTTGCGCGTGGGCGTCTTGGCGCGGCTCTTCGCGGGCACGATCTTTGGGACGACTTTGTCCAACTTTTTTGGCGCGACCTTTTTTGAGGTGGATCCGATCGACCGTTTGAGGGCTGCCATAAGATCTACAACATTGCCCCCGCGAGGATCGGGAGATTTGTCATTGTTGTCGATGTTGAGTGTCTTGCCCTTTTTCTTGCGTTCGATGAGATCCTTGAGTGCATCGACATAGCGATCGTGAAAATCGCTGGCGTCGAATTTCCCGGTTTTCTTGTCGATCAGCGTCGTGGCTAGGTCGAGCAGTTCATCGTCAGGCTCACCATCGCCAATTTCGCGGAAGTAGCTTGCAGCCTTGTTGACCTCGTCGGCATAGCGGAGCGTTTCCATGACCATCCCACTGCCGCACGCCTTGATGCTGACGACGTATTCGCGACCACGCATCGCCAACTGACCGAGACCGATTTTCCGGCTGCGTCGCAGCGCTTCGCGCAAGACGATGAACGCCTCTTCGGCGAGGTCGTCGGCAGGCGTAACGTAATAAGGCTTCTCGAAATAGATGGCGTCGATATCGTCAACATCGACGAACTGGGTAAGCTCGAGCGTCTTCTTGCTTTCGAGCCTGATTCCTTCAATCTCCTTGTCGTCGAGCAGCACATATTCGCCCTTGGCGTATTCAAAGCCCCTGACAATCTCGTCGACGTCCACCGGACCGATGCCAGGCACGACTTTTTCATATTTGATCCGTTTTCCCGTTGGCTCGTGGATCTGATTGAATGTAATCGCGGCCCCGGCCCTTGTCGCAGCGTAAATTTCGACGGGGATCGAAACGAGCGCCAGGCGTATCTGGCCTTTCCAATAGGGACGTGCCGCCATGAGTGCTCCTTGGGTTAGTTCGTACAATCTCTGGCAGGACGGGTGGTTCCAGCTCGTTCGTGCTGATGCGAAAGACGCTACTTCGTCAGGCGCTGAACTCAGAAGGGGTGTCCTGCACACCCGGTGTGACGTCGGCACTGTCCATCCACACCGCAGAAACCGAACATCGAGGCGGCGTAGCTTGCGGATCGTTCCCAGGTTCATTGCTCTTTTTATGCCCCTGAGTCACAATCGCTGGGCGTCAACGTCAGGGAGGGTCGATCAATGCAGACATTGGAAGGCAAAAAGCTGCATGAAGAAATCGGCTTTGCGGGCTTACGCGCCCAGGCGACAGCTGTGGGCCTGTTGCAACTGACAATCGAGCTTAGACGCGTCGGTGTTCTCGATGAGGGAGCCCTCGAGCGTGTCAAGAATGCGATCGCCGACGATCTGGCACTGAGCCCGCCTTATCACGTTACCCGGGAGCAGCACCGACACACCGTAAAGGAACGCCTCAACCGGTTGTTTGCCGGGAATGAGACGCTGTCCGAAGGGCGCCCCTAGTCTGACCTATCGTTTTTGATACGCAAGGTGCGCTCTGGCGAGATGCTTCAGCTAGCGGCTGGTCGCAGCTCTGGAGAGATGCTCATGCATCGACTCATAGTGTTCGCGCGCCAATTGGCGTTGAATGTCGCGAAGTGAGCGACATAGTCCACGTCTGGCCAATTCGGATGCCCTTTCAATGAGCGTCACATCAAACTCCGAACCAAGTGCTAACAAGCGGCTCACCGATCACGCGCGACAGCAAGTCAAGACACGACGCTGTTGGGGTGCTGATCGCTCACACCGTAATATCGCTCTGTTCAAAGCACGCAAGACTGGCGCTGCCCGTTCCGGTTGATGAAGCATGCCTGGCGGCGCGCGCAAACACCCTCGATCAATTTGCGGTTGTCAAAAATGATCCGTCATTCAGCGGGAACAGTGCGCTCCGCGGTCGAGTCCTCGGGTTCGCATTGATCGGGGTGCGAACAGGTGCGGTGAGAAAGTTTAAGCTCGAAAGCATCTCGAGAATTGCTATTTTTTGCGTCCATGGGATGCGGCGGCTCGTAGCTGATCGGTGTCGATCGATAGTCCAGCCCTCGCGCTCAGCGTAACGTCGCCCAACGGTCGACAACGAAGACCCGGTTTTGAGCGTACCGGTACCGTTGAGGCGATGAGGCATTCGCTCATCGAGATGTTCGGCGAGCGTGCACTCTCGGTGGCAAAAGGGCAGCAAGGGCGCAATGATGTCGGTGCCGACAGCGGGATATGCTGGCATGATCTGTTTGACGCTTTGAGCAAGAATGTAGGGTGAGCTCTGACGATAAAAAGGGGCGTACCTCCGTGCGCGCCAAAGGCCAGCCAGTCGCTATGCTGCCTTGAGTTAGCGATCTCAAACCGTTCGGATGTTAAGCCCGCTGGGGCGCGCATTTCGCCGGTTGTGCGGGCGCTCGCGAGGCTTTAGCGATGCGGTATAATTTTGGAGGATTGACGCGATGATGAAAATTCCAGCAGCTGCTTTCATGGTCACAGCACTGATTGTCTCGACGCCGCTCGAGGCTGCAGGGTGTATCAAGGGTGCATTGGTGGGCGGCGTGGCCGGGCACTATGCTCATCACCACGCAGTGGCCGGGGCCATCGCCGGTTGTGCGGTCGGCCATCATATGGCCAAAAAGGCGGCTCATAAAAATGCCGTCGCCGCCCATGCACCTGGAGCGACCCATTAACAGTGAGAGCGCTTAGAGGGTCGAGACGACGTCTGCCGCTCTTGCCGGCCACGACGTACGCGCGCACTCCCCCTCTCAATTGCTACGCGATAATGTTTGCGGCTGAGGGCATTGCCTGACGGGTGTCTTGGTCGCATCGTTCACGCCCCACGACTCAGGAGGGAATAATGCTACGTTTGGTTTTAGCTTTAGCCGTCACATCGTTTGCGATCTCGCCTGCCTATGCAGCCCCCTGCAGGGACGCGAAAGGCAAATTCGCGAAGTGCCCCAAGGCGGCCCCCGTCAAGGCCGTGCGCTGCAAGGCCGCCACAGGTAAGTTTGCCAAGTGCGGGACACCCGGCGCCAAGCCCATTTAAAGGGTCTGTCTGAATGCGGGGGCGACAGGATGACCCTTGTTCGCGTCTTTGCGGATCGGGTTGAGCGAAGCCGATCCGACTTCGCCCCACGTTTTTCGACCGCAACCGAGGCCGGGCGCGTACCGGCGGCGCTGCCCGCAGCCGACTGGCGGGATGCGGGCCCCACAGTTTTATTCGCGTAACCGACGACTCCAACGAGGCTCCGGCAAGGGTCTGGACGGCGCACGATGCGATCACGGACGGGCGGCTCGGGCGTGAACACAAATCCGGCACGGTCATCAAACATCGTTTCGCCGCCATGTTTTGCATAGCGAGGCGCTCAGCGACACGGGTCTTCGACGCTTTCTGCGACACTGCCATCGTTATTGAAGGAGCTGTCATGCCTCACGTCTTCTCGCTCCCAGACCGGCCCGCCGCGGCGATCGCCGGGACGGACGCCACGTTTCCGGTCGGGCGCATTTTTTGCATTGGCCGCAACTATGAGGCGCATTCGCGCGAGATGGGTAAGGATCCTCGCCGGGAATCGCCGTTCTTCTTTACAAAATGGGCTGACGCCCTCGCGGGGCACGGCCATATAATTCCTTATCCGCCGGGATCTACGAATTACCATTATGAGGCCGAGCTGGTTATTGCGATTGGCAAGGAGGGTGCGAATGTGCGCGAGGCGGACGCGCTCCACCTCGTCTTTGGCTATGCCGTCGGGCTCGACATGACGCGTCGCGACCTGCAGCTCGACGCACGCGAGAAGGGGCGGCCGTGGGATATCGGGAAGAACTTTGCCTTCTCGGCGCCGATGGCAGCAATCCGCACCGTGGCCGACGGCGGCCATGTGTCGAAGGCAGCAATTCGTCTGCGAGTAAACGGAGAAATCAAGCAGGATGCAGACATAGCGGACCTGATATGGGATTGTGCGGAAACGATTGCCTATGTCAGCCGGTTCGAGCGCTTGCGGCCAGGCGACCTGATCTTTACCGGCACACCGGCTGGGGTCGGCCCCGCCGTGACGGGTGACGTGATCGACGTGACGATCGAGGGGCTGCCGGCGCTCCAAGTGACCATTGGCAACAAGGAAGCAGCTTTCGCATGATCCTTCACGATTTCCCGGTTTCGTCGGCAAGTTTTCGCGTCCGGATCGTCCTCAATCTCAAGGGGCTGACATACGAGAGGCGCAACTATGTGTTGCGGGACGGTGAGCAGCGTGCGCCGGACTATCTTGCAATTAACCCAGCTGGGTTCGTCCCGGCGCTGGAAGTCGATGGCCTGCGCATTGGACAGAGCCTGGCAATTATCGATTACCTTGACGCGATCTGTCCGGAACCCCGCATAATTCCCCTCGATGCCGTCGCGCGCGCGCGGGCTTTGGAAATGGCTTTGACCATCATGTGCGAGATCCATCCCATCAATAACCTGCGCATCCTGCAATACCTCGAGCACGAGATGAACCAGGATAAGACGGCGATTGCCGCGTGGTACCGACACTGGGTTGAGCAGGGGTTCACCACGCTCGAAACGTTGTTACCCGACACGCTGTTTGCCGGGGGCGATGCCCCAAACATCGTCGATGCCTGCCTCGTGCCGCAAATGTATAACGCTCGGCGTTTCAAGGTTGACCTGACACCATTCCCGCGGGTGACGACGCTTGCGGACAGAGCTGCGGCGGTGCCCGCGTTCGCGAGCGCCGCGCCGCCGCCGTTGTAAGGGTGAGTCGGCAATAAACAACGGCACGTGAGGCGCCGTTCACCTCGATAGTACGTCAGAATTATTCATTGTTCTGGTCCGCCGAGCCGTTTTCTGATCATCGTCAAATCTTCAACGAACCGCCGGTATTCAACCTCGGCCATCGCTTTGTCGTCAATCCGAAGCAGGTAGCTTGGATGGACGGTAACCCACGCCTCGCCGCCTCCGGGCAGTGTCAACGGCGTGCTCCGCGACGGTCCAACCGTCATGTTCTTGCCGAACAAGCTGCGTGCTGCCGTTGCGCCAAGGGCCACCGTAATCTTGGGGGTCACGATGGCGCGCTCTTGATCGATCCACCAATGGCAGGTCTGGATTTCCCCCGCGTTCGGCTTCGCATGGATCCGACGCTTGCCGCGCTGCTCGAACTTGAAATGCTTAACCGCGTTGGTGACGTAAGTGTGTGCCCGATCAATGCCGGCTGCGATGAGGGCTCTATCGAACACCTGTCCTGCCGGACCGACGAAAGGTCGCCCCGCCTGATCCTCCTGATCACCGGGCTGTTCGCCCACGAACATGATCTCGGCATCAACCGGCCCTTCACCAAAAACCATCTGCGTCGCGCATTTGTGAAGGTCACACCGTTTGCACGCGATGGCTTCTTCGCGCAGCGCGTACCATGCAACCTTGCCGTCTGCGCCAACCGTAGCGGTCTGCCGCGCCTGCGTGATCATGGCAGCTTCCCTCGCCTGTGCAGCTGCGATCAGGCCAGGTACCAGCGCTGTTTCAGGCATGTTTTTCCAATATTTCTTAGGCATTTCCTTGGTCATCGCACTTATCTTGACGCGAGCTGGATTGAAGATGGAGGCATAGTACGTCTTCCACACGTCCTCGATTGGGTCGCCCGAGGGGGCATCTGTCCGGGTAGCGCCCCCGCTTTCGCTCAATGTTTCACCGTTCCAATGAATCGAGATTTCAGGTGTAAGAATTGACCACTGCATATTGGCAAAGCGGCTTATGAAGAAGGCCGCGTTCATCCTGACGATATGATGATCTGGTTCGAACCAGGCCACGAAGCGCCCGTCGAACTCGCGAAATCGCACGAATGCGCGCATCTTGTGCACGTCACGTCGGACGGCCTTGGCCATTTCATCGAGACGACGGACCATGGGGTCGGCACGGTCGTCGATTACACGGCGATTTGACTGGAGACGGTGGAGCAAGGCGTAGAGGATCGAAAAGCGTTCCGGGTCTCTATGACAAACGACCGATTTTGCCAGGCCGATGAAATCGCGAGGTACACAGAGCTCCCCAGCCGAAGAATGGGGTATGGGGTTGCTCGCGAACAGGTCGCTCGCACTGCCCACCTGCCAGACGACATTCCCGGGTTGAACTCGCGACACGGTAAGCGATCTTGCGGCATCGCGCCACGCTTCGAAATCGTCGGGCTGGTCCAAAACGACGGTGCGCATCTCGCCTTTCAAGATGCAAATAGCTCCAGTTGTTCGGACTTGGGCATCACGAGCGAACTCAGATCGGCCTTATCGGCGAGCGCTACGGGTCGCCAGTCCTCGGTCACAATGAATGGCCTGAGCTTGGCAACGGACACCGTCAAACGCCCTACATCGACGAGGCGAAGACGACGCTGCCGCCGGCTCGCCAGGATTGCCCCCACAGCGCGTGTGCCAAGCCCGGGCACCCGAAGCAGCATCGCTTTCGGCGCGCTATTGATATCGACCGGGAAAGACCCACGAAACTTCAGCGCCCACGCGAGTTTGGGATCCATATCGAGCGGCAGCATTCCTGCGTCGGTTGCGGCGATCACCTCGGCAGGCGCAAAACCGTAAAACCTCATCAGCCAGTCTGCTTGATAGAGGCGATGTTCGCGCATCAGGGGCGGCCGTTTGAGCGGGAGGATCGCCGAGGCATCGGGAATCGGACTAAACGCTGAGTAATAGACGCGGCGCATTCCATAACTGCGGTAAAGTCCGCTCGAGCGCAGCACGATATCACTATCGGTGGCGGCGTCAGCGCCCACAATCATCTGGGTCGACTGACCGGCCGGTGCATAGCGAGGCGCTGATTTAAAGCGACGTGTCGCATCGCGAGCGTCGTCGATCGAATGCTTCATCTCACCCATTGCATCCTCGATCCGCGCGGCGGATTTTTCGGGAGCAAGCCGCTTCAACCCGGGAGCCGTCGGAAGCTCAATATTTATTGACACCCGGTCCGCATAAAACCCGGCTTGCGCTACCAAGCCCGGATCCGCATCGGGAATGGTCTTGAGATGGATGTATCCTCGGAAGTCATGCTCTTCGCGTAGCGCTCGCGCCACATCGACAAGCTGTTCCATCGTGTAATTGGAGCTGCCGATTATGCCCGAGGAAAGAAACAGCCCTTCAATATAATTCCGTTTGTAAAACGAGAGGGTGAGATCGACGACTTCGTTTGCCGTAAACCGGGCGCGGCGGACATTCGAACTCTTGCGATTGATGCAATAATGGCAGTCGAAAATACAGCTGTTGGTTAGCAGGATTTTAAGCAACGAAATACATCGTCCATCTGGTGCATAGGCATGACAAATGCCCGTTCCCTCGGTCGAGCCGATACCCTTGGAGGTCCCTTGCGATGACCGTTTGGTCGTACTGGACGATGCGCAGGATGCGTCGTATTTTGCCGCATCGGCCAGAATTTCAAGTTTTTGACGAACGTTCATTTGAGCCATATGTTCGTTATATGTTCTTAATTGCTCAAACGCTAGCAGTCTTGCTTCAATTTCCTTGTCAGTGTTCCATTTTTTGCGTGATCACCGATCAATCGCGTTCCGAACCTGCGCTTAAACGTCGTCATGGTTGATCCTTAATGTGAAGGCTCGGAGCAGCGCGGCGGGCGAGAGGCAAATTAGTCCGGCAGCGACCGGGAGTACCGTCCCCGGCTCTTCGCCGGAGGGTTTGATCACGGTGAGCCAGCGACGAGAGTTTCTGCCGTCACGCCGAGAAGAGACGCGATGCCCGGGCCGGGATCGGCACCATGATCTTGCGGGTTGGAGCCTTTGGTTGGGTTGGCGACGTTTGGCGCGCGAGCCCGAATGCTCACGCACAATAAGACGTAGACGCCATGAGTTTGGTAGCTGACGAGCGCGTTAGCGGATTCGCGACAAATCCCGAGCGTTCAGCGCATGCGGCCGAGTGTACGATCATTGACTTTTATTGCTTGCCCTCGACGGTTTGATGCGACGGGTTCAACCGAAAGTCCAAACACGGTTGATGGGCGAGTTCGCGTCGGAACACGTTCTCGCCCATCGCCGGAAGCGACATCGGGTGATTATTGAGCCGTCGAGTGATCAGCTGGTGAAGTTCGGTTTGCGCCCGGAAGCTCGAAGCTCGGCACGCTGGCCTTCAGCTTTTAAGCAGCATCGACAGCATTCGATTTAACGACGGTCAAGCTATCGAGTTGATCATGGAGCGAGCCCTCGACCCACTGTGTCAGCTTCTTGGCGCGCGGCAACCATTCCGCGCGCGTCGCAAACAGCGTTGCTCCGACAGCAACAATGGCTCCCGTGATCGAGGCGCCGATGGTAATCCACTGTGGTAGCCTGCGCAAAGCGGAGGACGAAGCCGGCTTTCGAGCCGTCGACGATTTGGGTCGAGCAGCGACGCGACGTTTTGGAGGCTTCGCCTTGGTCGCCGCTGTAGGCACAGCTGCTGTTTTTAGGGCCGCACGCTTTGTAGCCGTGACCCCTGCCTTGCCGTTGGTTGTGCTCGGTGCACTTGCCATCTTTCTTCTCCTTTAACTCGGGAAAGCGAACGGTGATTTTAACCCGGGGCAATCAAAAATGTTCCTGACAGCAGGTCGAAGGCGTGCCCCCCCCCGTTCACTATTTTTACTTCGGCGGCGTGGTTTTGCTGAGTTTTGCAAGCGCAAGGCCCAAGGCTGCGCCGAGAGCCGCTCCAATGCCTGCGGTGGCAGCAGGATGATTCGCCGCGGTACGCTGCAAGCCTTTGATAAGTTTCGCCGCTTCCTCTTCGTTAGCCCGGCCAGCGAGTTCGCGCAGCTTGGCCGATGTGGATGTCGCAACGCCCTTTGCGGTGTCAGGCAAGGGCGAGTTCTTCCCACCCAATATCTCGTCGATCGAATCAGCCGTGCCGTTGAGTATCTCCGACACTCTGCCGACCTGAGTGTTAACGGCGTTTAGCATGAATTTTGCCACAACTGAGGAGGTGTCTTTCTTTGCTCCGGCGGTTGAAGACGTCGGTGATCGTTTGGCCGTAACGGGGCGTGCTGCGATGTCGATGTCCGCCATGATTTCCTCCGTTGTAGAGACGGATACACAATCATCTAAACGCCAAAGCGTTCCCGTGGCATCGACTTTGTTGCGAGGGTGACGACCTATTTTAAACCTTCGCATCGTTCCGGTTGGCCGCACGTTGAAAGTGCTTGCTTCAATCAGAGAGGGTCGTCGCGACGCAATCAGCTGCCCGATCGCCACGCTGCAACGCGGCGTTCCCAACGTTCGAGGAAGAGATGCCATGCCAAAAAATCATGTTGGGACAGTCGTTGGCAACCGTGGCGAGACGCATCAACAGGCGGGCGACGAAACGCAGATGCTTACGACCAATCACGGCGTCCCGGTCAGTGACAATCAAAACAGCCTGCGCCGGCGCGCGAGGTCCGACCCTGCTTGAGGATTTCGTTCTCCGCTAAAAAATCTTTCATTTTAACCACGAACGGATCGCTGAGCGCATCGTCCACGTGCAGGTATCTCATCGAGGAACATCCGATCGTAATCATCGCCCGACTTGACGATCCGATAGTCAGCGAGCGGCCGGTTGCCCGATCGAGGATCGCACTGGAGCCGATGCTTGTTCGCGAAATTGGGTCGGCCACGCGCAATGCCCTTGAATTGTTCATTGCCGAAACAGCCACGCAGATCGATCCCCGCGCGACTGAATTTTCATCGAACGAGATCATCAAGCAGGCGGTTATGGCCGGTCTCGGCCTTGCCCTGATTTCCACGTATACAATCGCGATGGAGGCTCAGCTGGGACGCCTTGTCGTTCTCGATGTCGCCGGGACACCGACGCACCGCCAATGGTTTCTGGCAAATCGGGCCGATCGCGCGGCCTCGCTCACCGCGGCAGCGTTCAAATCTTTCATCACCGATCGCGGTCGCGACTTCTTTCCCAAAGTTCAAATCGGACGCGATTAGACCTTCTGGTCGATGCGATATTGCGCCGCCGCCACTTTGTGCCACATTCCCGCACGATGAGTGACATCGTGTTTCGTAGCGTCGTGTTTGATCTCGATGGAACAGTAGCTGATACCGCGCCAGACCTTGCTGCGGCCTTGAACTGCGCGCTGGCTGCCATGGGACGACGGGCGGTGTCACTGTCCGAGGCAAGGCGCATGATCGGGCATGGTACCAAGGCCCTGTTGCGCCAGGGTCTCGAGGCAACGGGTCGTTGCGACAAGGCGCTCATCGAGCGGGGCTACCCCATCCTGATGAGCTACTACGACGACCATATCTGCGATTTCACTCAACCCTATGAGGGCATCGAGCAGGCAATGGACGAGCTGAAAATGCGCGGCGTTTCGCTAGCTTTGTGTACAAACAAGCCCGCCGCTTCGGCGCGCCGTCTGGTCGACGCGCTCGGATGGCAAGCCCGCTTTGCGGCAATTGTGGGTGGAGACACTTTGACTGTCTCAAAGCCAGATCCGGCACCGTTGAGGCTTGCGATCGAGCAGTCGGGTGGGGGGGCAGCTGTGTTGGTTGGCGACTCGATTGTCGACATGGCGACCGCGCGGGCCGCAGGCGTTCCAGGCATCGTGTTTGCCCATGGCTATGCAGATCGCCCTGTGGATCAGCTCGGGGCAACCGCTGTTCTGCACCGTTACGACGCCCTGGTAGATCTGTTGACACAGACACTTACCGTCGCCAAGTTGGATTGACGGTGTACGAACATAGAACCTGTCTGGATCAGCTGTTGAACGCCAGATGACCGTTCGCTTTGCTCAGTTTGCGATTGAGTGGTTGCGCTCCGTCCTGAGCTGATATTCCCAGAGCTGTTCTTGCGTGCATGAATTCGCTCAGTGCGTTCTGGCGTCGACCACAGGGTACCGGCTGCAGTCCGACTGTCGCGTGTCACCAGCACGAAATGGCCACCTGTGCTGATCGCGATGAGCAACGGCTCGGGTGCGAGAGTTGGAAGATCAGACAAACAAGGCGACACTTTGGGTCGCGGTTGCGACTGCATTTCCGTCATGGTTCCAGATGGTCATCGTCTGACTCGACGATCCGTGACCGGCATGAAGTGTGTCGGCTCCCAGCAACCACCACCCGTCGCGCGTCGCGGGCGCGTCGCTGACAAGATTGATCTGCCAGCTTGCCGTGGAAACCGGACCCCAATCCTTGGCAAAGATCATGGCCGCGGGGGGTAAAGCATCGGCAATGGCGAGCAGCTCGGTCTCGACGTCCACGTTCGAGCGATCACGCAGGCGCGCCCATCGAAGGTATCCGGCGTCGCGCCTTGCGCCGTGCGCGAAATCGAAGTTCGACAGGAACCCTTGTGGCGTTGTGGCCGGATCGACAGGGTCGATGTCGGGTAAGTCGTGGGGGGGCGCAGTCAGGTTTTCATAGTTGATCGCGGAGTCGCGTGACGCCATGAACAGGAACAGGGCACGCAGGCCCAAGCCGTCGCTTCCCGTGACGTCGCAGGCGATAAATGCGCTGTTTTTGCCCTGCCGGAGCAGCGTCGGCATCAAGTGCACGCGACCCGCGATGGGGCCCACGAAGGCGACCTGAGCGCAACGCAGCGGTGGCAAACCGGTAAACACTGCCTTGGCCGCGGCCAGCGCAATCGCTGCCGATGCCCCACCATAGGCTGTGCGTCCCTGCAGCCAGCCATCGCCGATCGTTGCGCAAAAGCCCCCGCTGTCGAGCTCGCCGTCGCGCTCCACCGATGGCAGGCTCATCGCGTGCGGCCGGCAATGAGATGATCGACAACCAAAGGGTCGGCCAGCGTTGAGATGTCGCCGAGCGATGACACATCGCCTTCGGCAATTTTGCGAAGAATGCGCCGCATTATCTTGCCACTTCTTGTTTTGGGGAGCGCCGGGGCAAACTGGATAACATCAGGCGTCGCAATGGGACCGATCTCGGTCCGCACCCATTTTACCAGCGCCGCATGAAGATCGTCGTCGGGCGTGACATCGGCATTGACGGTCACAAAGGCGTAAATGCCCTGGCCTTTTATGTCGTGCGGTACGCCAACAACGGCTGCCTCTGCGACAGCGCCATGGGCAACGAGTGCGGATTCGACTTCGGCTGTCCCCATGCGATGTCCGGAAACATTGATCACGTCATCGACGCGCCCCGTGATCCAGAAATAGCCGTCGGCGTCCCGTCGAGCGCCGTCTCCGGTAAAATATTTGCCAGGGTAGGTCGTGAAATAGGTTTTGAAGAAGCGCTCAGGATCACCCCAAACACCGCGCATCTGGCCAGGCCAGCTCGTTGTCAGCACCAGATTGCCCTCGGCAGCGCCCACGAGCACGACGCCTTGCGCATCGACGATCTGCGCGACGACGCCGGGAAGCGGCTTGGTTGCGGAACCGGGTTTCAACGCCGTCGCCCCCGGTAACGGTGAGATCAGGGCACCACCGGTTTCGGTCTGCCACCACGTATCGACGATCGGACAACGGCGTTCTCCAACGACGCGGTGGTACCAATCCCATGCCTCGGGGTTTATGGGCTCGCCAACACTTCCCAACAGCTTCAACGAACGACGTGACGTGCTTGTCACATAATCGTCGCCCTCACGCATCAATGATCGCAATGCGGTCGGGGCAGCATAGAAGATTTCCACTTTGTGCTTGTCAACGATCTGCCAGAATCGGCTATGGTCGGGCCAGTTTGGGACGCCCTCGAACATCACCGTTGTCGCACCATTCAAAAGCGGGCCGTAAACGACGTAGCTGTGGCCCGTGACCCAGCCTATGTCAGCGGCGCACCAGTAAATCTGGCCCTGCCGGTAATCGAAGACATTGCGGTGGGTCCATGCTGCCCAGACCCCATAGCCTGCGGTTGTGTGCACGACACCTTTGGGCTTTCCCGTCGACCCGCTGGTGTAGAGAATGAACAGCGGGTCCTCGGCATCGACGATTTCAGGCGGACAGTCGGCAGTCACGGTTTCGCGTGCCTGATCGTACCAGACATCGCGGCCCTCGCTCATGGCCACGTCGGCACCGGTGTGGCGCACGACGATGACGCGCTCTACGCTGCTGACGTGGGTCAGCGCTGCGTCGACGTTCGCTTTGAGCGGTACAGTCTTGCCGCCGCGGCGCCCTGCATCCGCCGTCACGACGATGCGCGAGTCACAGTCGGTGATCCGTCCTGCCAGCGCCTCGGGTGAAAAGCCGCCGAACACGATCGAATGAACAGCCCCTACCCGTGCGCACGCAAGCATCGCCACCGCAGCTTCGGGAATCATCGGCATATAGAGCGTGACGCGGTCGCCCTTGGTTACACCGTGTGCCTTCAAGACATTGGCAAAGCGACAAGTTTCAGCGTGGACTTCAGCATAGGTGAGCGTGCGGTGATCGGCGGGATCGTCACCTTCCCAGATGATGGCCGTCGTATCGCCGCGCTCGGCGAGGTGGCGGTCAAGGCAGTTCGCCGACAGGTTGAGCTGACCACCCTGAAACCATGAGATGTGGAAATCGTCCTTGTTGAACGACCAGTCTGCGGCGCGCTCGAAGGGTCGGATCCAGTCGATGATCTTGGCTTCGCGGCGCCAATAGCCTTCGGGGTCGGCGAGCGCTTCTGCGTAGAGCCGATCGTAGCCAGCGGCGTCGATCCTGGCGTTTCCGGCCCAGTCGGCGGGAACGGGGAAGAGAGCTTGGGTCATCGCTTCATCCTGCGCATCTGTTGTGCTGCTGCCCATATACCGGACTGGGATCGAGGCAATGCGCAGCACGGCTTTCCGGCGGATTTCAAGCAGAGCTCGAGGTCGCCATGCGGAGAGGCGCATGAATAACCTGTTCGCATCTGCCCATCTCCAATCAAAGCGTGCCGCTTCGTCGCAAAGGTCAGATTGCGCGATGGCCAGGGCAGCCAGCCGGGTCGCGTTGCCCGCGTTCCGCTTGGCGGCGACGCCGCCCGTGCGCAGTCATTTACGCCGCAAGAGCCGCCACGCCGGGCAGTTCGCGCCCTTCCATCCACTCGAGGAACGCGCCGCCTGCAGTCGAGACGAAGGTGAAGTCATCGGCGACCCCCGCCTGATTGAGCGCTGCGACCGTGTCGCCGCCGCCGGCCACTGATACAAGGCTGCCTTCTCTGGTCAGTGCGGCAGCTGTCCGGGCAAGCGCAATCGTAGCGGTGTCGAAGGGTGGGGTTTCGAACGCGCCGAGCGGCCCGTTCCAGACCAACGTGCGACAGTTCTTCAAGACGTCGGCAAGCGCCTCGACGGCGGCGGGGCCGATATCCAGGATCATCTCGTCAGCCGCAACTTCGTGGACGTTAACAGTGCGAACTGGCGCAAAGGCGCGGAACTCCTTTGCGACCACGACGTCGTAGGGGAGGTGGATCGTGCAACCCGCCTTGTGCGCAGCCTCGAAGATCGCGTCGACCGTTCCGACCAGATCGTGTTCGCACAAAGACTTGCCGACACCGACGCCGCGCGCGGCGAGGAAGGTGTTGGCCATGCCACCCCCGATGATCAGATGATCGACGCGGTCGACGAGATGTTCGAGGACCGCCAGTTTAGTCGAAACCTTCGCACCGCCGACGACTGCGGCAACAGGATGTTCAGGTTTGCCTAGTGCCTTGCCGAGCGCGTTTAGCTCGGCTTCCATTGCCCGCCCGGCGAACGCGGGCAGGACGTGCGCGAGACCCTCTGTCGACGCATGGGCGCGGTGAGAGGCGGAAAAGGCGTCGTTGACGTAGATGTCCCCCAAGGACGCGAAGCGGGCGACGATGGCGGGATCGTTCTTTTCCTCACCGCCGAAAAAGCGCGTATTTTCAAGCAGGCCAATGTCACCGGGTTGAAGCTTGGCAACCGCCGCGGCGTCGCCCTCCCAGTCGATGAAGTGGACGGGCCGCCCTAGCACTGCCGAATAGGCTGGCACGATGTGCGACAGCGAGAGTTCTGCGCTCGGTCCCTTGGGACGCCCAAAATGGGCTAGAATCAATACGACGGCACCTGCGTCAGCGAGTTCGCTTACGGTAGCTACGGTGGCGCGGAGCCGGGTGTCATCGGTAACGACGCCGTCGGCCATGGGCGCATTCAAATCCTCGCGGACCAGAACCCGTTTGCTGCCGATGTCGCTCCCAAATTCGTCAAAAGCGTCGTCGAGCGTTCGGTAGTTCGTCATTCGGGATCCTTAAATGTCACGGTGTCACCGACGGCGATGGTGCCGCCCCTTACCACGAACGCACAGACGCCACCCCGCCAATCGGGCGTGAGCGCCGCGCGCAGGCCGCGGGCCAGCGCCTCCATGCGTTCGCAGGGATCGGTTTCGCAGGTCACCTCGAGGATCACCTCACTGCCGATGCGCAGCCGGGAGCCGCGCAGCTTTGGCAGGTCGATCTCCTCCACGAGCAGATTTGACCGACGCGCCTCCCAGGGCAGTGCCCGAACGACCTGCGACATCGCCGCGTCCCAGCCTTCTCGCTCGATCAGCGTCACCTGCCGCCTGTACGGTCCGCCGCGAATCGCGCCACGATAGTCGCCGGCGATGCCGTGCTGCTGTGTCACAATGGCCCGCTCTACCGTCTCCATCGGTGCTTTGGGCCGTCCATGGCGCGCAATCCCGGTCAGGACCCCCATTGGTCAGATCAGCTTGCCCATGGCTCCTGCTGTGTCGACCATGCGGTTCGAAAAGCCCCACTCATTGTCGTACCAGCTGAGCACGCGGACGAGCTTTCCGTCGAGGACGGCGGTTTCGAGGCTGTCTACGGTGGACGAAGCGGCATTATGATTAAGGTCGATGGAGACGAGCGGTTCGTCGGTGAAGGCAAGAATGCCCTTCAACGGCCCACTCTGCGACGCGGCTTTCAGGATTGCATTCACCTCGTCCCTGGTCGTGTCGCGTTTGGGTGTGAAGGTCAGGTCAATCAGGCTGACGTTGGGCGTTGGCACACGTAAAGCCGATCCATCGAGTTTGCCCTTCAATTCCGGCAACACTTCACCCACCGCGCGTGCAGCGCCGGTTGTTGTCGGAATGATCGACATACCGGCGGCCCGAGCACGGCGCATATCGGGGTGGATCTGATCGAGAATCTTCTGGTCGTTGGTATAGGCGTGGATCGTTGTCATCAGACCGCGCTCGATACCCACGCTGTCGTTCAGAACCTTGGCAACCGGTGCAAGGCAGTTTGTTGTGCACGATGCGTTCGACACGATGGTATGCTCGGCGGTCAATTTGTCATGGTTGACGCCGAACACCACGGTCAGGTCGACGCCTTTGGCCGGCGCGGAGATCAGGACGCGCTTGGCACCAGCATCCAGGTGCTTTTTTGCTGACTCGCGATCAGCAAAAAACCCTGTGCATTCAAATGCTATATCGATATTGTTCTCACGGTGCGGCAAGTTTGATGGGTCACGTTCCGCGGTTACCTGGATACGCTTGCCGTCGATGATGATATCGTTGCCATCGGCTGTAACTGTGCCGGGATAGGCACCGTGGACGCTGTCGCGCTTGAACAGCATCGCATTCGACTGTGCATCCGCCAGATCATTGATCGCCACGAGTTCGAGGCCGCAATCGTGTCGTTCGAGAATGGCCCGGGCGACGAGGCGCCCGATACGCCCGAACCCGTTGATCGCAACTTTCACAGCCATGTCAGTTCCCTTGCAGTTCGGAGATGATTTGGGGCGTGATGGCTACTGCCGTCAGCCCGAAGTGGTTGTAGAGATCGGCTATCGGGGCCGATGCTCCAAAGCCGTCGACGCCGAAGCGCAAGCCACCGTGGACATAGCGCTCCCATCCCATCGTGCTGCCCGCCTCTATCGAAACCATGAGCGTACCGTGGGGAAGGACCTCGCGCCGATAGGTCTCGGTCTGCGCGTCGAACCGCTCCCAGCTCGGCATTGAGACCACATCCGCGCCAATGCCTTTCTCTTCGAGGGCGTCGGCGACCGAAATCGCGATCTCGACCTCTGAACCGGTCGCGATCAGGACGACACGCCGTGCAGCTTTGGCGGCACGCAGACGATAGGCCCCGCGGGCAGACCAGTTTTGCGAAATATCGGTGCGCAGCTGGGGCAAATTCTGACGGCTGAGTGCAAGCAGCGAGGGACCGTCGGTCTTGTGCAGCGCGAGTGCCCAGCATTCGGCAGTCTCGATGGTATCGCAAGGACGGTAAACATCGAGATTGGGCACAACCCGAAGCGACATCAGATGCTCGACGGGCTGGTGGGTCGGCCCGTCTTCGCCCAATCCGATCGAATCATGGGTCATCACATAGACGGTCCGAACGCGCTGTAGCGCCGACATCCGAATAGCGTTGCGGCAATAATCGGCAAAGACGAGGAAAGTGCCGCCATACGGAATGATGCCGCCGTGGAGCGCCATGCCGTTCATCGCTGCCGCCATCCCGAATTCACGGATGCCGTAGTAAATATAACGACCCGAATAGTCGTTTTTACTCAGGGGCGCGGTGGCCGATGTCTTGGTGTTGTTGGAGCCGGTCAGATCCGCCGAACCGCCGAGCGTTTCAGGAATCGCATCGTTAATGGCGCCAAGGGCCAGCTCGGATGCCTTGCGGGTGGCAATGTTTTGCGGCGCGGCTATCAGATTGTCGAGATAAGGCCTGAGCCAGCCGTCAGGCGTTGCGTCCCCCGCCATTCGGCGCTTGAGCTCGCCGCCGAGCGCTGCCGCCGCGAGGCGTGCTTCCCACGCCGTCCGGGCCTGCGCGCCGCGCTTGCCGGTTGCACGCCAGGCCTCAAGAATTGGTTCCGGTACCACGAAGGGTTCGGCGGTCCAGCCGAGTTCGGTGCGGGCAGCCGCGACTTCGGCCGCGCCGAGCGCAGCGCCGTGGGTCGCCGATGTGCCCTGCTTGTTCGGCGCCCCTTTGGCGATGATTGTGCGACACGCGACCAGTGACGGCCGCGGATCGGCCAGCGCCGCGTCGATTGCACGGGCAATTTCGGCTGGATCGTGACCGTCGCAAGCCTCGACGTGCCAGCCGCTGGCCCGGTAGCGGGCCGGAATGTCTTCGCTGGACGACAGCGACACGGCGCCGTCGATCGTGATGCGGTTGTCGTCCCACAGGACGATCATCCGCCCGAGGCCGAGGTGACCGGCGAGGCCGACCGCTTCGTGGTTGATCCCTTCCATCAGGCAACCGTCACCCGCAATGACCCAGGTTCGGTGATCGACAAGGTCGTTGCCAAAGTTCGCGTTCAAATGCCGTTCGGCGATCGCCATTCCGACCGCCATCGCGAGGCCCTGTCCCAACGGTCCGGTCGTGCATTCGACCCCCGCAAGCTCGAAGTTTTCGGGATGTCCTGCGCAGCGACTGCCTAACTGGCGGAAATTCCTGATGTCGTCGATTGATGGCGCCTCGTACCCGGTGAGATAGAGCAGCGCGTATATCAGCATCGACCCGTGTCCGGCGGACAGGACGAACCGGTCACGGTCATGCCATTTCGGCGCTTGAGGGTCGAACTTCAGATATGTTGTGAACAAAGTCGTTGCAACATCGGCCATGCCCATGGGCATACCTGGGTGCCCCGAATTGGCGGCCTCAACCGCATCCATGGCGAGCGCACGTATCGCGTTGGCCATCTGCTGCGGCGATGCGGTCATGGGCTGTTCCCTGATGCGAGTCGCGCCGTCATGCGCGTTGGACCGCTCCTTTGTCGTGGTCGAGAACGGGCGTCAACTTGGGCGCAGCGCGCGTGATGGCTTGCCGTCAAGGCTGGCACTGCTATTCCGTTACGACTCTATGACAAACGATATTACCGATGCGTTGGCGCGGATTGACCGCGCACTGACCCGAATTGAGCGCGCGTCCACCCGTCGCGAGCCAGTTGCTGATGGCCGCTATCAGCGCCTGCGTCAGCGCACGCAGGCGGCGCTCGCCGAGCTCGACACCGTCATTGCCCGCGTTGCAAGATCTGAGTCGAACTGATGGCAGAAGTCACACTCACCATCGGGGGGCGCAGCTATACTGTGGCGTGCCGCGACGGTGGCGAAGGTCATCTGCTCAGCCTCGCGACGCGGGTCGACGCGAAGGTCGCCGAGGCGACGGGCGCAGTGGGTACTGCAAGCGAAGTCCGCCAGCTTTTATTTGCGGCGCTGTTGCTGGCTGACGACGTCGCCGAAGGTAACGCGTCGCCTTCGTCCGCGGCCGACGTAGCAGTTGCCGGGTCGCTGGCTTTGCTCGCAACCCGTGTCGAATCGATTGCCGACGCCCTTGAGAGTACGCCCGCTATATCTTAAGTAGGCAAACGGCGGGCACTGCCCGGTACGAGCTCATCATATCCCTGAGGCTATTCATCAATCCTTGGGGACTGTCCCTGCCCGGGCCCTGGCCCGAAGCACATGGTTCCCACCTGACGTACCGTGCGTCAGAGGATATCCGAGCAAACGGCCATGGCGGTCCCGTCACCTTTTGCGGGTATCCCTGAAATGAGCAAAGACCGTGCGCGACGCGAAGCAAAGGAAAAGCGGCAAGCATTTGTCGCAGGTCTGACGGCTGCCGAACGATGTGCTGCCGCCGTGATGCTGGCAGAGCGGATCGACGAGCATCTGGGCGATGCCGGTACTGTCGCTGTCTACCTGCCGATCGGCGCCGAATTCGACACACTCCCTATTATCGAGCGTCTTGTCCGCCGTGACATTGAGATCGTGTTGCCTCATGTGGAGGGCCGCAGGGGTGCGATGCGTTTTCTGGTGTGGAGACCCGGCGATCCGCTGCCGGGTGGGCCGATGGGCCTGCGACAACCCGCTCGCGACGCGCGCGAGGCAGTGCCCGACCTCATTCTTACGCCGCTCCTGGCTTTCGATGCCCGTCTGCATCGCCTCGGATATGGCGCGGGTTTTTACGACCGGACCTTCGTAACCCACCCGCACGCGCAGCGGGTCGGGTTGGCGTGGAGCGGGCAGCAGGTTGACGCAATCGCCGACGAAAGCTGGGATGTGCCGCTCCATGCGGTCGCGACGGAAACGGGATGGATCGAAGCATGACTGAACCCTCAATCCGCAAGCCTCTTGGCGTTTTGCTCATCCTCACCATCGTGACGGTATGGACGGTCGCGATCGTTTCGCTGTCGCCGTGGATCGCGCACGCACCGTGGCCGGCGCAGGCGGTCATCTACCTTGTTGCTGGTATCGTCTGGATATTTCCACTCGGACCGGTTTTGCGCTGGATGGAGGCGGGTCGCTGAGTCGGGCAAGGCGTCGCCCGTTGCCCGGTCAAAGCGTCTGAGGTCGGCGTGAACGGGACGGTTGTGGCCTGTTGCGCCTAGCTTCACGCTTTCATTGACTGAGCTAGCCGGCACCAGACCCGCGCCACATCCTACCGTTTCCGGTGCGGTGGCGCGAGTGACGGGACTCGAACCCGCGACCTCCGGCGTGACAGGCCGGCGCTCTAACCAACTGAGCTACACCCGCTTGGAAGCGAGGCGCGGCGGATAGGCGAGGCCCCATAGAGTGTCAAGGCGAGGGCTTGCGCAAGCCGCCTTTCGTCAAATTCTTGACTGTAAACTTTTGTCTCTTGCTGTCGTTAACGAGCGGTTCGGCAGCAGCTTAACCGTTCTTTACCCATTTTCAGCGATGAAAGGCTCCGAATTGGTGGGGTTCTTAAGTGGCTGTTGACAGATTTCTGACGGTTGAAGCCCGTGCCGTGCGCCTCATGACACTGGCGGTTGCCGGCATGGCGGCGGGAATGGCGAGCCCTGCGCTTGCGGTGGGCACGACCGCCGGGACCACGATCAGCAACACCGCCACAGCCACCTATACCGACGCGACGGGCAAGCCGGTGTCGGTGCCCTCAAACGCGGTCAATCTGCGAGTCGACGAAGTTTTGAATGTTACGGTCGCAACTGCAGAGTCCGGTGATGCACCGGCGCTGCCGGGCGCCACCAATCAAGTCGTCAAATACAAGGTCACGAACACCGGCAACGGGTCCGAAGCGTTCGCGCTCGCCCCGATCACAGCGATCGGCGGCGATGCCTTTGATCCAACAGCAACCTCCATCGTGCTCGATACCAACGGCAACGGCGTCTACGATCCCGGTGTCGACACGGTTTACACAGCCGGCAACAACAATCCTGTTCTCGCGCCCGACGCGTCGATACTTGTCTTCGTTCTCTCGACCATTCCGGCAGGTGCGACCGACGGGCAGCGCGGTCAAATCGACCTGACCGCGACTGACGCCAAAGGAAGCGGGCCGGCGGGGACCGTTTTTGCCGGTCAGGGTACAGGTGGCGGCGATGCGGTTGTCGGCACGACGACCGGGGTCGGCCGCGACAAGAACTTCTACGTCATCAGCGCAGCGACGGTGGCACTGGCCAAGAGTGCAAGCGTGCTCGACCCGTTCGGCGGGACGAAATCGCTGCCGGGATCGATCATTACCTACACTCTGGTTGCTACCGTCAGTGGAACAGGGACGATTGCCAATCTGGCGGTCGGCGACCCGATCCCGACCGCAACCACCTACGTCCCTGCCAGCATTACGGCGCAGGGCGCCGGGATCACCGACGCCACCGACGCCGATACCGGCGAGTTCGCCGCCAACCGCGTGACCGTTCGCTTTGGCTCCGTCGCAGGCGGACAGACCCGCACCGTCACCTTCAAAGTCAAGATTAACTGAGGAATTTTATCGTGATCCGCACTCTCATCGCTTCTATCTTGATGGCCTCGCCCGTCGTTGCGCTGGCCGCGAACAACGTTGAAGTCGTTAGCGAAATGTTCGTTGAAAAGGCGGTCGTCCAGGCCGGCTCCCAGCCCAAAATCGTGCTGGTCAAGCAAAAGTCGGGGCCTCCGGGCACGAAGCTGGTTTTCACTCACAGCTATCACAACGGCGGGAAAACCCCTGCGGCGAATTTCGCCATGACCAACCCGATACCGTCGGGCGTCGACTACATCGGCAGCGACGACGCGTTCGCAACGGTCTCGGTCGATGGCGGTAAGACGTTTGGGCCGCTGGGACAGGCGAGGGTTCGCGCCTCGGACGGCGCATTGCGCCCGGCGCGGCCTGAGGATGTGACCCACGTCCGGTGGGCACTCAAGGCCCCAATCCCTGTTGGAGGCGCCGGCGAGTTCAGTTTTAGAGCTACTGTCAAGTAATTGATTACCCGCCTTTTTGATGCCGGCGGGTGGGGATGGCATCGAACAGTTCGACCAAGAAATGGACCAGATGATGAGGATGATTAAACTGCTGGCATCGGCCAGCGTGATCGCGGTGGCGGCGATGGGTGCTGCACCCGCGTTTGCTGCCGGAACCACTGCAGGGTCGTCGATCAACAACACGGCAACGGTAAACTATTCGGTGGGAGGCGTCGCTCAGGCGCCCGTCACGTCGAATACAGCGACGTTTGTTGTCGATCGCAAGATCAGCATGACGATGTCAGAGCCCGGCAATTCGACAACCAGCGTAGTGCCGGGATCGAGTAATCAGGTTACGATATTCCTGCTCACCAACACCTCGAACGCCACGCTCGATTTCGGGCTGGCTTTGGCTCAGCAGGCTGGTGGCGCGGCTGTCCACGGCGGAACCGACAATTTCGACGTCACCGCGCCGACGTTTTGGGTAAACACGGGGGCAAGCGTCGGCAGTGCCACCTATGATCCGGCAAATTCGGTTCAGGTTACCTATATCGACGAGCTCGCTGCCGATGCGTCGAAGTATATCTTCGTGCTGGCAAACATCCCGGGGGGTCGTGTCAATGGTGATGTTGCCGGCGTCGCGCTGACCGCGCAGGCTCGTGACGGCGGCGCAGCCGGTACGCAGGGTGCCGTTTCGACCGAGACCGTCGGCGCCAACACGGCAGGTGTCGATACAGTGTTTGCCGATGCGGCGGGGGCGACCGATGCCGCTCGCGATGGCCTGATCTCGGCCCGCGATGATTATACCGTCGCAGCACCGGTGCTTACTGTGGTCAAGACCAGCAAAATCATCTCGGACCCGCTGAACGGGACGACCAACCCAAAAATGATCCCGGGTGCTTCGGTCGAATATTGCATTCAGGTCGCAAATGGCGCGGGAGGTGCAACCGCAACCAGCCCGTCGATTACGGACGTGGTGCCTACCCAGACGGCCTATGACGCGACGTTTGGGATCAAGATCAACGGCACCATCACGGGAGGCGTCTGCAACGCAGACGGGGCGGCTGGCGGCACTTACACGGCCGGCACAACCACGGTTGCGGGTACGCTGAATAATCTGGCGGGTGGCGCTTCCGGCACCCTCTACTTCCGCGTGACGATCAACTGATGCCCGGATCGCGCCCCGTCTGTTGGGGAGCGCCCCGACGGCGGGGCGACGACGAGATCGCTGCGCTCCGATAAGGCGCAAAGACTTGGTTGGGATCAGACGATGAACATCACGAAACTGCTGGCACCAGCCAGCTCGGCCGTCGTGACGCCACCTCGCGTGCGCCCACATTTGTCGCGGGAACGACTGCTGGGTCGTCGGTCAACGATGACGCCACGGTCAGCGACGGCAACGGCGGCACCCGCACGCAGGGAACAGCGACCGTGGCAGGTGCGCTCGCCGACAATGCCGCTGCCGCGATGCGGGCACTCTGGTTCCAAGCAGCAATCAACGGAGGAGATCGAACGGGCACCGTCCTGCGTGCGGGACAGCGCCTGACCTGAACAACGACATGCGTTTCGTAGTCAACCATCTGAATGCCGCCAGAGCGGCGCTTGCTGCCTTTGCAGCCGTCGTGAGCGCAGCGCCTGCGCACGCCCAGATGATAAGCAACACCGCAACCGTCGAATGGCAGGTCGGGGCGACGACGATCGTGCGCTCCTCGAACCGCGTCGACATTGCCGTTGCACCGACGACGACACCCGACTTAACGCTTTCGACCTTCCAGTTTACCGGCGCTGCCAATGCTGAGCGCCTGACAGTCCCCGGGACAATTTGTCGGGGAACTGCGGGCGACGTACCGACAACGCTGGAAGGTGCATTTGCGGGAACGTCGCTCACGCCTGCCCTGGTTCAGAGTACCACAGTGGTTCGCGCTGGAGAGCCTCTGGTTCTCGGCATCAATTCGGCGGCCGACAATCGCGATCCTTTGAAGGTCGATACGATGACGATCGTCGTCTCGACGTCTTCGGGCGACGCTGAAACGTTGATTTTAAAGGAAACAGGACCAAACACAGGTTATTTCGTGGGCTTCATCAAGACCGCGGCGGTTCCCCCGCAGCCCGTGCAGGGTGATTGCGAACTTTCGCTCAACCCCGGCGACAAATTGACTCTTTCAACGTCGCGCGAGAATGGATCGCTCGTTGCCACGTCACCCATTCAAGTCCTGATCGATCCCTATGGCGTGGCGTTCGACAGCGGCGATGGCACGCCGGTTCAAGGGGTTCGCATCACGTTGGTCGATGCCGATACCGGCCAGCCCGCCATCGTTTATGGCGACAATGCCGTCTCACGCTTCCCCTCGACGCTGCTAACCGGGTCCACCACCAGTGACGCCAGCGGTCAAACATATCGTTTCCCGGTCGGAGAATATCGCTTTCCCTTCGTACGACCGGGTCGTTACCGCCTGTTGCTCGAACCGCCGACACCTTTCACAGCACCTTCACTCTCAACGCCGGCCGAACTTGCTGCGCTGAGGCGGCCCGATGGCGGGCCTTTTTCGCTCAACACAGGATCCTATGGGGCTATTTTCTTGCTCAGCGACCCTCAGTCGGTGCGGATCGACGTACCGCTTGATCGGCCCGGGGCGGCACTCTTGGTCCGCAAAACGGCTTCGCAGGCAGTGGCGGTGCCGGGCGACGGCGTGCAGTACAAGATCATTGTAACCAACGGCGACGCGGCGCGCGCAACGGGCGCAATTACCGTAACCGATCATCTGCCGGACGTCATGCGACTTTCACAAAATTCGGTTAGGTATAATGGTGTTAAAACGTCCTATACGGTTACAAATGATGGGTTGACGCTTTCTGTGCCGCTGGCGCCATTGGCGGCGCGGGCTTTGGGCACTTTGACCTATCTGCTGGAGGTGCGCCCCGACGCGCCGGCGGGCCAGACGATGAACCGGGCACAGGCAACCGACAATCACGGCACGACCAGCGCGATTGCGGATGCCGCCGTACGCATCGCCCGAGACGGCATCAGCGATCGATTGACCATCATCGGGCGCCTCACCGACGGCGGTTGCCAGGTTGATCCCGATGCAGCGAACGGCGTTACGGGCGTCCGCGTGATGCTCGAGGACGGAAGCTATGCCGTCACCGACGTCGACGGTCGCTATCACTTCGAGGGCGTTGTCCCCGGGACGCACGTTGTCCAGATCGATCCTTCGACACTGGGGCCCAATCTTGTCCCTGCCGAGTGTGCCGCTAACCCGCGCAGTGCGGGAAGTTCGATCTCGCGATTTGTGACGGGGCAGGGTGGTGCGCTGCTCCGCGCAGATTTCCGTGTAAAATCGGGGCTCAACACTGCGCTGCCGCTCGGCAAGGCTGCAGCGCGGACAAAGCCTGTCAGCGACCCGGAAGCAGCAGGCGCCAACCGCGACTGGGTTTCCGGTGAAGCTCCTGGAATCAGGTGGGTTTTCCCGGCAGTCGACCACAACCCGCGCACCAAGGCAATCCGTGTCGCGATCAAGCACCTGCGCGGCCAGATGGTCGCGCTTTCAGTCGGTGGACAGCCGGTTAACCCGCTATCGTTCGACGGCGACCGCAAGTCGGGCGACGGGCAAGTGCTGGTCAGCCTATGGCGTGCGATCGATATCGGTGACCGCGACACGGTCCTGTCTGCTGTCGTTACCAACGCCGACGGCAGCGTCGCCGAACGCCTTGCGAGGACCGTCCACTATTCGCCCGCCGCGCTGCACGCCGAATTCGTGCAGGAAAAGTCGATACTGGTCGCTGACGGCGTGACACGTCCGGTGATCGCAATCCGTCTGACCGACCGCGACGGTAAGTCCGTTCACAACGGCATCACCGGCGATTTCCAGGTGCCTGCACCCTACGCCCCGGCCGTCGAGGTCGATGCGCAGGCAGCTCGCCAGCTTGTCGGCCTCGAGCGGGCCAAGCCTGTCTATCAGGTCCAAGGCGAGGAAGGGATTGCTTATATCGAACTCGAAGCAACAACCGCTTCGGGCGCGCTGACGGTGACATTGCCCTTCCGCGACGGAGAGATAACGCGCACCCAAAAAATCGACCTGTGGCTAGATCCCGGTAACCGTCCGTGGACGTTGGTCGGGCTGGCAGAGGGAACTGCCGGGTTCAGCAGCGTCGAGCGCCAGTTGCAGAATTTGCCCAAGGGTAAGACTGAATGGCTGACCTCCGGGCGTATCGCCGTCTACGCCAAGGGTCGCATCCGCGGCAAATGGCTCCTGACGCTGGCATATGACAGTGCCAAAAAGACTGCTGACACGCAGTTCGGCGGCACCATCGACCCAACCGCTTATTACACGATCTACGCTGATCGGAGCGAGCGTCGCTACGATGCGGCATCGGTCCGCAAACTATATCTGAAACTCGAACGGCCGCAATTTTATGCTCTGTTCGGCGATTTTCAGACTGACCTCAGCGACCCTCAGCTTACGCGTTACAACCGAGCGTTCAACGGCGTGAAGGCGCAGTATCGCAGCAAACAGGTCGGCGCGACCGCGTTTGTCGCGGACACTCCCTACCGCCACCGGCACGAGGAGCTTCAGGGCAATGGCCTGAGCGGTCCGTACGGCCTTGCTGCGCGCGATATTCTGGCGAACAGCGAAGTGATCGTGCTGGAAACGCGCGATCGTTTCCGTAGTGATCAGATCATCGACCGCAAAACGCTGACCCGGCATATCGATTACGACATCGATTATGTTGCGGGCACGCTCCGGTTCCGCTCACCAGTACTCAGCCGCTCGTCCGGCCTTGATCCGCAATTCATCGTCATCGACTACGAAGTCGATGGCATCGGCCAGCGCGTCCTCAACGCCGGCGGCCGAGCGTCGTGGAACAATGCGTCGAAGACCCTCGTGGTAGGCGCAAGCGCAATCCACGACGAAAGCGATACCGCAAAGACAAATGTCGGCGGCGTCGATGTACGCTATCAGCCAAACGCTTCGACCGAAATCCGTGCCGAAATGGCCATAAGTCATGCTGATGCCAAAACGGGATCGGCAGCGGCTACACCAGGAAATTCGGCAGCATGGCTCGTGGAAGCCGAGCATCACGGCTCCAAATACGACCTTCTCGCTTATGCGCGCGAACAAGAAGCCGGCTTCGGTGTTGCTCAGTTGAGTTCGGGAGCGAGTGGAACGCGCAAATTCGGTTTCGACGGCCGGCTGCGTTTGTCCGAACAGCTCTCTCTGATCGGCAGCGCGTGGCAGGAGAATTATCTGAGCTCGACGGCGCAGCGTCAAGCCGGACGGGCGGGTATCGAATATCGTACCAAGGCGCTCGATCTGCGTGCCGGCCTGATTCTTGCGAACGACCGCTTGGCGACCGGGACTGAGGCGGGATCGACGATTGCGCAGCTTGGCGCGACCAAGCGGCTGTTCGGCAACCGGCTTGAACTTGATGGACAGGCCGAATTTGCGTTGGGCAAGAGCGCAAGTATCGACTTCCCCGCCAAACAGCGGGTCGGTGCACGCTATGCAATCACGCCGGCGGTGGCACTCGTCGGATCGTATGAGGTTGCGCGGGGCGAGACCATCAAGGCCGATACCGCACGCATTGGCTTCGACATCAAGCCATGGGCGGGTGCGCGGATTG
This sequence comes from Sphingomonadales bacterium, assembly GCA_025352685.1. Taxonomy (GTDB): domain Bacteria; phylum Pseudomonadota; class Alphaproteobacteria; order Sphingomonadales; family Sphingomonadaceae; genus Sphingomonas_O. Next base: position 89,542 of record JANXSN010000007.1, on the reverse strand, counting down.
TTGTAGCGGCGAATCGCCAGACGATCGGGGAATACGGCCCCCGCAGCTTTGCTGACTATGGCCTTGCTCAGTCAGTGCCCGTCGGCAAGCGCTGGACGGTCGACTTCACGCTTGACGGGTCAAAGACCTTGGGGGGAATCGATCCCGCAAGGGTGCTCAATCCCAGTCAGCCCGTTGCCGCCGGGGGCGTTCTTGGAACCGATGGAACCATCGCCGAGGATTTCATCGCGGTAACGGCAGGCGCGACGTATCGGGGCGATCGCTGGAGCTGGAACGGTCGAGCCGAGTATCGAAAAGGGGATCGCTCGTTGCGTTATGGTCTCATCACCTCGGCGTTGCGTCAGCTTGGCGAGGGACAGGCAATCGGCGGTACCTTTCGTTGGTTTCGCGCTGAGGACACGGTTGGGCCCAGGACCGAGACGACGGCGCTGGCCGTGAGCTGGGCTCATCGTCCGGACGGCAGCCATTTTGCCTGGCTCGAAAAGGTCGAACTGCGTTCGGATATTGTGCGCGATGCCGTTTTGGGCATGCCCGGTCCGATCGGCGGGGCACCGCTGCTCGTTTCGGGTGACGCTACTTCGCGCCGCATCGTCAACAGTTTCAGTTTGAACTGGTCTCCAACGTCGAAGTCCGACGGGCGTTATCTCGGCCGAAGCGAAATTTCGGTATTCTGGGGTAGTCGATACATGTTCGACAGGATCGACGCGGATGACATTTCGGGCTGGTCGAACCTGCTTGGCCTCGATGCACGTTGGGACCTGTCGCAAACGCTGGATCTCGGTTTTTCGGGCACGGTGCGCGAACGTGCGGGAGGGCGGTCAGCCAGCTACTCGGGTGGCCCAGCGATGGGAATCTCGCCCTTCAAGGGCGGCTATATCCAGATTGGTTACAACGTCCTCGGCTTTCACGATGCAGACTATGCTGACGCGCGGTATACGCGCCAAGGCCCTTTTGTGACGCTGCGGTTGAAGTTTGACCAGACCACGCTTGCCGGCATGGGATTGGGTCGAAAATAGCCGTTCGAGACCAGTACGGTGGCTCCCCTGAGACGAACCCGTTGGTTGCCGTGTCCGGTGCGCCCGGCTATCGGGCGTGGCATCGCTATCAGAGGGACCCAAATGCCGGACAAAGCCACGCTCGACAGATTGCGCACAGGACAGGGCTTCATCGCTGCGCTTGATCAGAGCGGCGGATCGACGCCCAAGGCATTGGCGGGCTATGGGATCGAAGCCAACGCGTTTTCGAACGACGAAGAAATGTTCGGTCTTATCCACGCCATGCGTTCGCGCATCATTACGAGTCCGGCATTTTCGGGTGACAGGATATTGGGCGCGATCCTGTTCGAGCGCACGATGGACGGGAAAATAGACGGCGTGCCAGTGCCGCAGGCGCTGATCGAGCGCGGGGTGCTTCCCTTTATCAAAATCGACAAGGGTTTGGAGGACGACGCCGACAGCGTTCAGTTGATGAAGCCGATGCCCGAGCTCGACGCGCTCCTGGCGCGCGCGCGCGCATCAGGCGTTGTGGGTACCAAGCAGCGCTCTGTCATCAACCTCGCCAGTGCACACGGCATAGCCGCTGTTGTAGAGCAGCAGTTTGAAGTTGGCGTGCAGGTGCTTGCACATGGCCTGGTCCCGATCCTCGAGCCTGAAGTCAACATCAACAGCCCACAGCGGGCTGCAGCCGACGCCCTCCTGCGCGACGCGTTGCTCAGGGCGCTCGACGCCTTGACGGGCGACACACAGGTGATGCTCAAGGTTTCGATACCGGCAGAGGCAAATCTGTTTTCACCGGTGGTTGATCATCCCCGGGTGTTGCGTGTGGTTGCGCTGTCAGGCGGGTTCGCACGAGCCGCAGCCTGCATCGAACTTAGCAAGAATCAGGGCATGATCGCCAGCTTCAGCCGCGCCTTGCTCGAAGACTTGCGCTACCAGATGAGTGACGTTGACTTCGACGAAGTACTGGGCCGGGCGATCGGTGATATCTACCGTGCGTCGACCGAAAAGGTGGCAGGCTGAACGAGGGAGGCGTGCAGCGAGTCCTCTGTCATGCCGGTTTGGATAAAAAGGGATGAGGTCATGAGGAATCGATGGGGGCCGCTATTGCGGTTTCCTTCGCCATTACCTCGCTGATAAGGGACCGCGCATGACCGACACCTTGTCCGACTTCGCGTCGCAGTTCCCCCGCGAGCGCCGCCCGGCGTGCCAGCTTTACCTCGTGTCGCCGTTGAACGTGACCGGCGCCTTTCCTGACCGCCTGCGTCGTGCGCTGGGCGCAGCGCCCGTCGCAGCGTTCCAGTTTCGGATCAAGGGAGTGGATCAGCACGAAGCGGCGCGTCTTGCCGAGCCACTGCAACGGATATGCGCCGACGCCGATGTTGCGTTCATTGTTAACGACTCTGCGTCGCTCGCCAAGCGGATTGGCGCGGACGGCGTGCATCTGGGACAAGGCGATGACGATCCCCGAGCGGCGCGCGAGATTCTGGGACGCGAGGCACAGATCGGCGTTACCTGCCACGACAGCCGGCACCTCGCGATGGAGGCAGGCGAGGCGGGTGCGGACTATGTCGCGTTCGGCGCATTTTATCCGACGACGACCAAGCCGACCGACTATCACCCCGATCCATCGATCCTGGGCTGGTGGACCACCTTGTTTGCTACCCCTTGCGTCGCTATCGGGGGCATCACGCCTGCCAATGCCGCGCCGCTGATCGAAGCCGGGGCGGACTTTATCGCTGTTGCGAACGCGGTGTGGGAGGGCGACGAAGCGGCAGCCGTTCAGGCCTTCGCCGCAGTGCTGGCCAAGTAGGTCGGCAACTCTTTGCAGTTCGGCACGTTGTGCACCTCCATGCAAAAGATTCTCGTTGCCGGGTTACTTGCCCTGCTTGCCGCTCACGCCGCGCCGGCGACGCCACCGGCTTCCACCGTGGACATGAATGTTCTCCAGCTCCAGGTGGTCCTTGACCGTTTGGGGTTTTCCCCCGGTGTGATCGATGGACACAGCGGTCAGTCGCTGACCGATGCGCTTCGCGGATTTCAGGAATCGCGACGACTGCCAAAATCCGGCAAACTCGATGCGACAACGCTGGAAGCGCTCGCGCCCTATCGCAATTGGGAGGCGACGCGAAAGTTGAGGCTCACACCAGCGTCGCTCGCCGGGCCCTTTACGGACCCGATCCCGAGGGACGAAGCTGAAAAGGCCAAGCTGCCCGCGTTGAATTACCGCAATGCGCTGGAGGCTTTGGCCGAACAATTCCACACCACGCCCAACACATTGATTGCGCTCAATGGAGGCGACACGCTGCTGGTGCCCGGAGTCGCGGTCGTTTTCCCCGATGCGCTGCCATCGTCGCGCGACTACAAAGTGTCCGACAAGGCATGGCGAGCACGGTTGAACTCGTTGAACGTCAACGCCGATCAGCCGACCGCCGCGCGCATTGTTGTCAGCAAATCTGATCACGTGCTGCGGGTTTATGACATGAAGGACCAACTCGTTGCGCAATTTCCAGCGACGATGGGGTCGAAGACCGATCCGTTGCCGATCGGGCACTGGACGATCAAGGGGATCTCGCACAATCCCGACTGGCAGTATAATCCTGCTATTCTGAAGCGAGCAGACAAGAGCGATCCCAAAATGCGGATCCCGCCGGGGCCAAATAATCCGGTAGGCGTCGTGTGGATCGACCTTTCGAAGCCACACTATGGTATCCACGGGACGCCAGAACCGTCTGAAATCGGGCGTGCGGAGTCGAATGGATGTATCCGGCTGACGAATTGGGACGCTGCTCGGCTGTCACTGATGGTGAAAGTTGGAGTGCCGGCGATCTTTCAGCAGTGAACCGGTTTGGGTGGCTGGTGCTGGCCGTGTTCCTCGTCGTCGGGGCGGTTACCGCGCTCTGGCGCCATTCGGACAGCACAAAGCTGCCGGTGCATGCATCGTCGGCCCGCCTCGCGCCCGTGCCGCTGGAAGATGCACTCATCATCCCGGTTCAGGGTGTGGCATCGAATCAGCTCGTCGATACATGGGGACAATCGCGCGACGGCGGCGCCCGCATCCATCAGGCGATCGACATTCCCGCCGTGAACGGGACTCCAGTTGTCGCTGGTATGTCCGGGCGTGTGGAAAAACTGTTCGTCAGTAAGCTCGGTGGCCTCACCACCTACATACGCTCAGGCGATCGACACTGGCTGACCTATTACGCTCATCTGTCGGGATATGTGGCGGGATTGCACGAGGGCGAGCAGGTCGCTGCCGGCCAGGTCATCGCTTACGTCGGCGATACAGGCAACGCCGGGCCTGGGAACACGCACCTTCATTTTGCCGTGCACCGCATGGCACCGGGTGAACGATGGTATCAAGGCACGCCCATCAACCCTTATCCGTTGCTGTGCCGCTGCTAGGACGGCTTCGGCTGTGTGATTGGCGTAGACCGAACCGACAGGTGGCAGAGGCCGTCACGCGCGAAAAGCGCCGGCGAAACGCGCGACACGGAATTGTCAAATCATTTTGGTGCCTGTGAACTCAGATACGCTTGGACGCTACGACGCCGCGCGTCTTGTCAGTGCCCGATCTGATCCCATCTCAAACCTCCCGTCGGACAACAGGATGGTCAGATCTGCGGATCGGACAAATGACGTGCTAACGAGCCGGACATATCACGTGCTCGCGACAGGCATATTCCCTCCGCTTGCCCGCAAGCCCGGCGCGCGTTAGGGGCCCGGACGCTCTTTCCATCAGGTAGTGTCATGAAAATCAACGCGGTCGAGATCCGTCCCGGCAACATCCTCGAACTCGACGGTGGCCTGTGGCGCGCAGTCAAGATCCAGCACACGCAGCCAGGTAAGGGAGGCGCGTACATGCAGGTCGAGCTAAAAAATCTGATTGATGGGCGCAAGAACAACAACCGCTTTCGCTCGGCGGAGACGGTCGAAAAGGTCCGTCTCGACACGAAAGATTTCCAGTTCCTGTTTGCCGACGGCGATGCGCTGACTTTCATGGACAAGGAAAATTATGACCAGGTAACGCTGGACAGGAGCATTCTCGGCGACGCGGCTGCCTTCCTGCAGGACGGAATGGACGTCGTCATGGAGACCTACGACGACAAGCCGATTTCGGTGCAGCTGCCCGACACAATCGAGGTCTTGATCGTGGAAGCCGATGCGGTGGTGAAGGGGCAGACGGCGTCGTCCTCCTACAAGCCCGCGGTTCTCGAAAACGGTGTCAGGGTTATGGTCCCACCCCATATTGGCGCGGGGACACGTATTGTGGTCGATGTGTACGAGCAGACGTACGTAAAGCGGGCGGACTAAGTCAAATGCCCTCTCATTCAGGTGTCATGACTGTTATGGATCGCGCGGCCCGCAAGGCTGCGCCAAAACTGCGCCGTGACTTCAACGAGGTTCAACAGCTGCAGGTCAGCCGTAAGGGACCGGCCGATTTCGTGACGATGGCCGACAGACAGGCCGAGGAAACGCTTTATGAGGAACTGTCCAAGGCGCGGCCCGACTGGGGCTTTGTCGGCGAAGAAGGCGGCGAGCGGCCCGGCGATCCTGCCAAGCCGCGCTGGATCGTCGATCCGCTCGATGGCACCACCAACTTCCTTCACGGCATGCCCCACTTTGCAATCTCGATTGCGGTCGAGGAGCCGATGGCGAACGGCAAGCGCGAGATTACGTCCGGGCTCATTTATCAGCCGCTGACCGACGAGGCGTTTTGGGCGGAAAAGGGCAAGGGTGCATGGCTGACCGATCGGCGCCTGCGTGTGTCGTCACGACGCGATCTGGCCGACTGTGTGGTCGCGACCGGCATTCCCTTCCTCAGCCATGGCGACTTCGCGCAGTGGAGCCGCATTTTTGGTGCGGTTGCGCCCGATGTTGCAGGTATTCGCCGCTTTGGTTCGGCAGCGCTCGATCTCGCGTGGGTAGCCGCCGGACGGTTCGACGGGTTTTGGGAATCGGATTTGCAGCCCTGGGACGTCGCTGCAGGCATTCTTCTCGTGCGGGAGGCAGGCGGCTTCGTGACCGACTTTCGCGGCGGGGATCGCGTGCTCGAGCGGCAGGAAGTGCTCGCGGGGAATGATGCGATCCACTCGCGATTGCATAAGGTGATCGCAGGCGCGCTTCGCTGAGTTCCTGACCCGCAATTTGGCTTTCTAGCGCTGCCATCACGGGAACCCAAAGCGTCAGATTATGCTGTGCTTCTCATGCTGCTTTTCCTTTTCATGCTAAATGGCAGTGTGCGTTCGCTGCAGCCATCGAACCACGCAACCGTCTGGCAACCGACGTTGTTGATGCGTCCGGGTAAGTCGATGCGTCCGGGAAAAATGAGACGAGCGAGGACTGTCTACCGACGCATTGGTAATCTGCGGATTGTCGATGCCGTTCCTAGGATAGGCTGTCTGTGGCAGCCGTTGCCTCACGGCCCGCATTCTGCATGCCAAAGACGACACTCGAAGGACTGGTCGAGCTGATTGCTTCCGTGCGTGCCCGCGGCGCGGAGCTACTTCGCCCAGCACCGCAACAAGGCGAATTTCAAGACCCTTCTCGTCTTGATCGTGATGGAGGTGCACTCAGTCGTTGTGTTCACGAAAAAGGCCGATTTGAGGTCGTTAAGTGAGCGTCACAGTTACCTTGCACCGCAATATCCACTGTCCTAAGGCCACCGCGAAGCGGGCACATGCGCCCGGTGTTTTCGGAGTCGTCACCCATGGCGTCAGTTGCGGCAGGTTACCTGCCGATCTTGCTGTTTCTGGCCATTGCGCTGGCAATCAGCAGCATCTTTGTGTTTGCGCCGATGATTGCACAGCGATTTACGGGCGCATATAATCCAACGACCGAAAAACTGTCCGAATACGAGTGCGGCTTTCCCGCGTTTGAGGACAGTCGCTCGCAATTCGACGTGCGGTTCTACCTCGTCGCGATTCTGTTTATCATCTTCGACCTCGAGGCGGCCTTCCTTTATCCGTGGGCCGTGAGCTTGGGTCACAGTGGCTGGGTTGGCTGGACGGCGATGATGGTGTTTCTTGGCGAGCTGGCGCTGGGCTTGGCTTATGCGTGGAAGAAGGGGGCTCTTGAATGGGAGTAGAACTGGACCATGGTGCCGCGGCATCAGGCAGCCCGCTTGTCACACCCGATCCCGCATTCTTCAACGAACTCCAGGGCGAGTTGGATAACAAGGGGTTTCTTGTCGCCTCTACCGAGGACCTGTTCCATTGGGCGCGCACGGGTTCACTGTGGTGGATGACCTTTGGTCTTGCGTGCTGCGCGGTCGAAATGATCCACGTCAACATGCCGCGCTACGACCTCGAACGCTTCGGCGTGGCACCCCGCGCCAGCCCGCGCCAGAGTGACGTGATGATCGTGGCAGGGACGCTGTGTAATAAAATGGCCCCTGCACTTCGTAAGGTTTACGATCAGATGTCGAACCCCAAGTACGTGATCTCAATGGGGTCGTGTGCCAACGGCGGGGGATATTACCACTATAGTTATAGCGTCGTGCGGGGATGCGACCGGATCGTGCCCGTCGATATTTACGTCCCCGGCTGCCCGCCGACTGCCGAGGCGTTGCTTTATGGCATTATGCAGTTGCAGCGAAAAATTCGACGTGTCGGAACGATTGAACGGTGATGAGTCCAGCCCCTGCCTACACGACGAACGAGGGCGTGATTGACGCGGCGCGCGAGGCGTGTGGCCTGGCGGTGATCGATGCGTGGGAAAGGGTCGGTGAAGTGACCTTGGTCGTGACGCGCGACCTGCTGGTTCCTGCGATGACCGCATTGCGCGACGATCTGCACTATCAGCAGCTCATGGAGATTGCAGGCGTTGATTATCCCGAACGCGCGGAGCGTTTCGAAGTCGTTTATCATTTGCTTTCGGTAACCAAGAACCACCGTATCCGCGTTAAAGTTTCCACCGATGAGGTTCAGCCGGTCCCCAGTGTTACGTCGTTGTGGCCTGTGGCGGGATGGCTCGAGCGCGAGGTCTTCGATATGTATGGCGTGCTGTTCAGCGCAAACACCGACCTGCGGCGCATCCTCACCGACTACGGCTTTGTCGGCCATCCTCAGCGCAAGGATTTTCCGCTGACTGGTTTTGTCGAGCTGCGCTATTCGGATGAGGCCAAGCGCGTGGTTTACGAGCCGGTTCAGCTTGCACAAGATTTCCGGACGTTCGACTTCCTCTCGCCTTGGGAGGGTGCTGAATATGCGTTACCCGGCGACGAGAAGGCCAAATTGCCCGAAGCCAAGGGCGCGCCGTCGCCAGTTACAGCGGACCAAGTCCAAAGGGCCGATGCAGCGGCGACGCTGGCAACGCCGCCGCCGTCCACACCCAAGGTTACGGAGCGACCGTCTGATACTGGCGCCGGTGCTGCTGCAAACGAGGCAACCAAACGAGTGCGCAGGTTCGCTGCTCCGACAGTCGGCGTTATCGCCCCCAAACCCGGCGCACCGCGCAAGCCGAAGGGTGCCGCATGACTCAGCTCGTCGCCGAAATCGCACCGACTACGGGCGATGAGGTCATCCAGAACTATACGATTAATTTTGGTCCGCAGCACCCGGCCGCGCACGGCGTGCTCCGTCTGGTCATGGAGTTGGACGGCGAGATTGTTGAACGCTGCGACCCGCACATCGGCCTTCTCCACCGCGGCACCGAAAAGCTGATCGAGTACAAGACCTATCTTCAGGCGCTGCCATATTTTGATCGGCTCGATTACTGCTCACCGCTATGCATGGAACACAGCTATGTTCTGGCAATCGAGAAGCTGCTCGATCTCGAGGTCCCGCTCCGTGCACAATATCTTCGGGTATTTTTTGCCGAACTGACGCGCATTTCAAACCATATGCTCAATCTCGGATCGCACGTCATGGACGTCGGGGCGATGACTCCTAATCTGTGGATGTTCGAGGTTCGCGAGGACTGCATGAACTTCTTCGAGCGCGCATCGGGCGCGCGCATGCACAGCGCTTATTTCCGGCCTGGCGGCGTGCATCAGGATGTACCCTTGAAGCTGCTGACTGACATCGCCGATTGGCTCGACACGCGATTGCCGCGCCTGTTCGAGGATGCGATTTCACTGGTCGCCGACAATCGCATTTTCAAGCAGCGCAACGTCGATATCGGCGTCGTGACCAAGGACGATGCCCTGAAGTGGGGCTTCTCTGGCCCGATGATCCGCGGCAGTGGTATTGCCTGGGATCTGCGCAAGTCCCAGCCCTACGACGTCTATGCCAGACTTGACTTTGACGTGCCGGTTGGCACCCGCGGCGATTGCTACGACCGATTTATGTGCCGAGTGGAAGAGGTCCGTCAATCGGCGCGGATCATGAGACAATGCTTGCAGGACATGCCGGAGGGGCCGATCCTGAGCGACGACCGCAAGGTTGCGCCGCCCAAGCGCGCTGAAATGAAGCGGTCGATGGAGGCGATGATCCATCACTTCAAATTATACACTGAAGGGTTCCACGTTCCAGCCGGCGAAGTCTATGTGGCGACCGAGAGTCCCAAGGGGGAGTTTGGCGTCTACCTTGTCGCCGACGGCACCAACAAACCCTATCGCTGCAAAATCCGCCCGACGGCGTTCAGCCACTTGCAGGCGATGGACTTCATGATGAAGGGCCACATGCTTGCGGATACGACGGCAGTGCTCGGCGCGATGGATATCGTGTTCGGGGAGTGTGACCGGTGACACGGGACCCGAAATTTCAACTGGAAATTGACGATATTCAAGGTGGCAGGCGGAGATCGGACAAACCGATCGTCTCGGTCGTGGTGTTGCGCGCGTTCCGCGCCCTCTCGGCGGTCTGGGCGCCGTTCATTCATAGGCGGGTTTCAGCAGCATTTGCGCTCGGCTTTCTGGTTTACCGGACGCACAGGATCACCAAGACCGACGGGATCGCCAGTGATATGTTCACGTTGAAGACGGCGGCCAATGGCTGAGGCGGCGCACATCCCTGACGAAACCGAAACGCGCACGCGTTGGGGCGCGTTCGCCTGGACCGTAGCGAATGCCGCCAAGGCGGCCGAGATCATCGGGCGCTATCCGCCGGGTCGGCAACAATCGGCAGTGATGCCGCTGCTTGATCTCGCCCAGCGGCAGGTGGGTGCCGAGACGCAGACGCAAGGCTGGCTGCCAGTACCGGTGATCGAGTTTGTCGCCGTCCAGCTCGGCATGCCGCGCATGCGCGCCTATGAAGTGGTAACCTTCTATACAATGTACAATCTGGCACCGGTTGGTCGCTATCATGTACAGGTCTGCGGGACGACGCCGTGTATGTTGCGCGGTTCCGATGAGGTGCTGAGCGCGTGCTCAAACAAGGGGCTGTCGAAGGGGAAGACAACGCCCGACGGCCTGTTCACGCTCACTGAGGTCGAATGCCTTGGTGCCTGTGCCAATGCGCCGATGGTGCAGATCAACGACGACAATTTTGAAGATCTGACTTACGACAGCATGACCGTGATCCTCGACAAGCTTGCTGCTGGCGAAACGGTGACGCCAGGACCGCAGATTGCGCGGCAGGTGAGCTGCCCCGAGGGTGGGCCGACGACGCTGCCTGAAATGACCGATACGAACCACAATTATCGCGGGGAATGGGCCTGATGCTCGCCGACAGAGATCGTATCTTTACGAACTTATATGGTTTTCAGCCGTGGTCGCTTGACGCCGCGATGGGGCGTGGGGATTGGGATGGCACCAAGGCGCTGATGAGCCTCGGGCAAGACGGCATCATCGATGTCATCAAGGCCAGCGGATTGCGGGGCCGCGGCGGTGCGGGATTTCCCACGGGTATGAAATGGTCATTCATGCCCAAGGAGCCTAAACCCGACCGGCCAAACTTTCTGGTTATCAATGCCGATGAGTCCGAGCCCGGCAGTTGCAAGGATCGCGAAATCATTCGCCACGATCCGCACAAACTGATCGAAGGAGCATTAATCGCCGGTTATGCGATGCGTGCGCGCGCCGCCTACATCTACATTCGCGGCGAATATATCCGCGAAGCAGAAACGCTGTTCGCCGCTGTCGCCGAGGCCTACGCCAAGGGGCTGCTCGGCAAGAATGCGTGTAAATCCGGATATGATTTCGACGTGTTCGTCCACCGCGGGGCGGGGGCATATATTTGCGGCGAAGAGACCGCGATGCTCGAAAGCCTCGAAGGCAAAAAGGGCCAACCGCGTTTGAAGCCGCCGTTCCCCGCAGGGGCAGGGCTTTATGGCTGTCCGACGACAGTTAACAATGTCGAGAGCATTGCCGTCGTCCCGACAATTCTCCGACGCGGAGCACCGTGGTTTTCGGCGATCGGCAATCCAAAGAACGAGGGTACCAAGCTCTTCCAGATCAGCGGGCATGTAAACAAGCCCTGCGTCGTTGAGGATTCTATGGGTATCCCGTTCCGCGAGCTGATCGACAAACATTGCGGCGGGATTCGCGGCGGATGGGACAATCTCCTTGCGGTCATCCCTGGCGGATCGTCGGTGCCGCTCGTCCCAGCCGCGCAAATTATCGATGCGCCGATGGACTTCGACGGTCTGAAGGCACTGGGTTCGGGTCTTGGAACTGCAGCGGTTATCGTGATGGACAAATCAACCGATATCGTCCGTGCGATTTCGCGGTTGTCGTATTTTTACAAACACGAGAGTTGCGGCCAGTGCACGCCATGCCGCGAAGGCACTGGCTGGATGTGGCGCGTGATGGAGCGCCTGCGCACCGGCGACGCTGACCTTTCCGAAATCGACCTGCTGCACGACGTCACCAAGCAGGTCGAAGGGCACACGATCTGCGCATTGGGCGACGCTGCGGCCTGGCCGATCCAGGGGCTGATCCGGCATTTCAGGCCCGAGATCGAGCGGCGCATCCTCCAACGCGGTAGCGGTGAAATGCTGGAGGCAGCTGAGTGAGCAGCCTTTGTCCGATCGTCGTTGGTGCCGTGTTGCATGCGGCCACGGCGTCTGCCAACTCGTGGGAGCCGGCAGCGCCTGTTTGTCGCGCGGCACCAAAGATCGATCACCGTCGACCTGACGCGGTCAGCCCGACAACGAACGCGTTTGGCGCCTGCGTTGCGCGACGGTCGCGCGATCGATTGGCAAGGCTTTTGTCGCGACCGGCGTTCCTGCCCACGAGAAAGCCAGCCCATGCCTAAGCTTACTGTCGACGGCATCGAGGTCGAAGTTCCCGCAGGTGCTACCGTGCTCCAGGCGTGCGAGGCTGCTGGGAAGGAAATTCCGCGTTTTTGTTACCATGAGCGGCTGAGCATTGCGGGCAATTGTCGAATGTGTCTGGTCGAAGTCGCGCCCGGGCCGCCAAAGCCGCAGGCGTCGTGTGCGCTGCCAGCCGCTGAAGGACAAGCAATCCGAACCGATAGCCCGATGGTCAAGAAGGCGCGTGAGGGGGTGATGGAATTCCTGCTCATCAATCACCCTCTGGATTGCCCGATTTGCGATCAGGGTGGCGAATGCGACTTGCAGGACCAGAGCATCGCCTATGGCAAGGGGAATAGTCGCTACCACGAGAACAAGCGCGCGGTCACCGAGAAATACATGGGACCGATCGTCAAAACCGTGATGACGCGTTGCATCCAGTGTACGCGCTGCATCCGTTTTGCTGAAGAAGTTGCCGGCGTTGAGGATATCGGCGCGGTCGGACGCGGCGAAGACATGCAGATTACAACCTATCTGGAGCATGCGATCCAGTCTGAGCTGTCGGGCAATGTGGTCGATCTTTGTCCGGTAGGTGCGCTGACCGCCAAGCCCTATGCGTTCGAGGCGCGTCCGTGGGAGCTGCGCAAGACGCCTGCCATCGACGTTATGGATGCGGTGGGCACAAACATCAGGTTGGACTCGCGCGGCCGACAAGTTTTACGTGCGTTGCCGCGCATCAACGAAGACGTGAACGAGGAATGGGCGTCGGACAAGACGCGTCACGCGGTCGATGGCCTGGTAAGAAAGCGGCTCGACCGGCCTTACATCCGCAAGGGAGGCACGCTGATCGAGGCGTCATGGGACGAGGCGTTTGCTGCGATCAAGGCTGTTGATGCCGGCGCGAGCGTTGCCGCCATCGCGGGCGACCTTGTCGATTGCGAGACGATGTATGCGGCCAAGGTGTTATGCCGCAACCTCGGCTCGTCGCTGCTCGAAGGGCGACAGACTGGCCTTGACTATGATGTTTCGTCGCTCTCTGCCGTGAATTTCAACACGACAATTGCCGGTCTCGAGACCGCCGACATTATTTTTCTTGTCGGCACCAATTTGCGCTGGGAAGCGCCGCTTGTGAACACGCGCGTCCGGAAAGCGATCAAGCGCGGCGCCAGGGTTTTCGCGATCGGCCCCGAGATAGATCTCAGTTATAAAGTGCTTTGGCTTGGAAGCGATGCGGCGCTCTTGGCCAACTTGCCGAACGAGCTTGCCGAGGCGCTGACGTTGGCAAAGCGGCCTGCCATCATCGTCGGCGGTGGCGCATTGAAAATCGAAGGAATCCATGGCGCGGCGTTGGAGCTGGCGGCAAAATATAACCTCGTGCGAGAGGGGTGGAACGGTTTCAACGTTTTGCACGTCGCGGCAGCGCGGATGGGCGGACTGATGCTCGGTTATGCACAAGGAGCGGGCGTGTCGGCACTTTTGGGAACCAAACTGGTGTTTGCTCTAGGCGCTGATGAAGTTGACTGGTCAGCCTTTGCAGGCGCTTTCAAGGTGTATCTGGGACACCATGGTGACGCGGGCGCGCAGGCCGCCAACGTGATCCTGCCGGGCGCCAGCTATGCCGAAAAGGCCGGAACTTACGTGAATCTCGAGGGTCGCGTGCAGATGTCCGAGCGGGCCGTGTTCGCGCCGGGCGATGCGCGTGAGGATTGGGCGATCCTGCGGGCATTGAGCGATGTGCTCGAAGCACGCCTCCCATTCGACAGTTTTGAAGCCCTGCGCGCGGCAATGGTCGGCGAAGTGCCGGCACTCGGTGTCGAGGGACTGGTCGATTTTGGCTGGTCTGCTCCTGCATTGGCTTCGAAGCCCAAGGGTGAAATCGCCGCTTATCCGATCAAGGACTTCTACCTGACGAACGCGGTTTGCCGCGCAAGTCCGACGATGCAGCAATGTTCGTCAGAAATTCTACATGGTGGTCAAGCCATGCTGGAGGCAGCGCGGTGACCTGGACTCAATGGAGCCAGTCGCACCTCGGCGTCGTGCCTGGGTGGCTGGCGTTCAACATTGCCATGGTTCTGCTTATCGCGCTGCCGGTCATGCTGGCCGTCGCGATGCTGATTTACGCCGACCGCAAGATTTGGGCGGCGATGGCGCTCCGCAAAGGGCCGAATGTCGTCGGCCCATTTGGATTGCTCCAGTCGTTTGCCGACGGCCTGAAAGTTTTCCTGCAGGAAACGATTATTCCCTCGGGCGCGGACAAGGCGTTGTTCCTTCTTGCACCAATCATTACGTTTACGGTCGCATTGATCGTTTGGGCGGTCATCCCGTTCGATGCCGGCATGGCTCTCGCCGACATCAATGTAGGGCTCCTCTACATTCTCGCAGCGTCGTCGCTCGGCGTCTACGGAGTGATGATGGCAGGCTGGTCGTCAAATTCTAAGTACCCCTTTTACAGTGCGTTGCGTGCAGCTGCCCAAATGGTTTCGTATGAGGTCAGTATCGGTTTCGTCCTGATTTCTGTCGTGTTGTGGACTGGGAGTTTCAACCTCTCGGCAATCGTCGAAGCGCAGCGGCATCACTTGTGGATCGCCAACGGCTTCGGGTTTAATCCGCTGTTTCTGCCGATGGCAGTCGTGTTCTTCATCAGTTCGTTGGCGGAGACCGCGCGGGCCCCCTTCGATCTGACCGAGGCCGAGAGTGAGCTCGTCGCAGGGTACCAAACAGAGTATTCGTCGATGGCATTCGCGCTGTTCTGGTTGGGCGAATATGCCAACGTGATCTTGATGGCGGCGCTCAACACGATCCTGTTCTGGGGTGGGTATCTTCCGCCTATTGACTGGGCACCGCTCTATCTCGTCCCCGGGATCATCTGGCTCTTCATCAAGATCCTCGTTTTCTTTTTCATCTTCAGCTGGGTGAAGGCGACCGTCCCTCGTTATCGCTACGACCAGCTCATGCGATTGGGTTGGAAAATATTCTTGCCACTGTCGCTTATCTGGGTGGTGCTGATTTCGGGCTATCTGATGCTCACAAGGTATTCTGCATGAACGTGGCTCATCTTATTAAAACCTTCACCTTGTGGGAATTTATCAAGGCGCATGCGCTGACCTTGAAGTATTTCTTCAAGCCCAAGGCGACGATCAACTACCCCTATGAGAAGAACCCGATTTCGCCGCGGTTCCGCGGTGAGCATGCCTTGAGACGTTATCCCAATGGCGAGGAACGCTGCATCGCCTGCAAGCTGTGCGAAGCGGTTTGTCCAGCGCAGGCAATCACGATTGAGGCTGAGCCGCGTGCCGACGGAAGCCGCCGCACTACGCGTTATGACATCGACATGACCAAATGCATCTATTGTGGGTTGTGCGCCGAAGCCTGTCCGGTCGATGCCATCGTCGAGGGTCCCAATTTCGAATTCGCGACCGAGACGCGCGAGGAATTGATCTACGACAAGTCCAAACTGCTTGATAACGGCGACAGATGGGAGCGCGCTATCGCTGCTAACCTTGCCGCCGATGCACCGTATCGTTAGGGGCCACGCAGCGTGATCCAGGTCCTCGCCTTCTACCTCTTTGCATTCGTTGTGGTATCGTCGGCTGTGCTGACGATCACGGCACGCAATCCCGTACATTCGGTGCTCTGGCTGATCCTTGCGTTTTTCAACGCGGCGGGACTGATGCTCATTCTTGGGGCGGAATTCATCGCGATGCTGCTGGTGATTGTTTATGTCGGCGCCGTTGCGGTGTTGTTCCTGTTCGTCGTCATGATGCTGAACATCGATTTTGCCGAGGCGCGGACGGGGTTCACAAAATATCTGCCGTTCGGTCTGTTGGTCGCCGCGATCTTGATTGCGGAGACACTTTTCGCCACGGCGGCGTGGCAGGCGGGCCCAATCGTGCTCGCCAACCGCACGGGAGTGACGCCACAAGCAATGCCGAACATCGAGGCGTTGGGCGCGCTGCTCTATACCAAATACGTCTATGCCTTTGAGGGTGCCGGCCTCGTTTTGCTCGTCGCAATGATCGGCGCCATTGTCCTGACCCACCGCGCGCGCGGCGGCGTACGGGTGCAGAGTATTTCACGGCAGGTACAACGTCGGCCGCAGGATGCCGTGCGTATCGTCAAGGATCAGCCGGTCGGCGCGGGAGTGAAGCTGTGATCGGTTTGCATCATTACATCACAGTCAGTGCGATCCTGTTCGTGCTCGGCGTGCTCGGCATCTTCATCAACCGCAAAAACATCATTATCATCCTGATGGCGATCGAGCTGATCCTGCTGAGCGTCAACATCAACCTCGTCGCGTTCAGTGTCTACCTTGGCGACCTGGTCGGACAGGTTTTTGCAATGTTCGTCCTGACCGTTGCGGCCGGCGAAGCAGCCATTGGGCTCGCCATTCTGGTGATCTATTTCCGCGGACGCGCGACGATTGCAGTTGACGACGTCAACCGGATGCGTGGCTGATGATTTTCAAGATCATGGTTTTTCTGCCGCTGGTCGCGGCGCTCGTCGCGGGGCTAGGGCGTAACGTTCTCGGCAACACCGGTGCAAAGCTGGTTACGACCGGGGCGTTGTTCATATCGTGTTTGATCGCCTGGTTCGTGTTCTCGCTCTACATGACAGGGCTGGGTGTGGCGCAGGTCGTGCCGGTGCTTGAGTGGATCCGTTCTGGCGAGATGACCGTCGATTGGAGCCTGCGTATTGACAGCCTGACCGCAGTGATGCTGGTAGTAATCACGTCGGTGTCAGCACTCGTCCACGTGTATAGCTGGGGCTACATGGCCGAAGATCCGAGCCAACCGCGCTTCTTTGCCTATCTTTCGCTGTTCACGTTCGCGATGTTGATGCTGGTGACCGCTGACAACCTGGTCCAGATGTTCTTCGGTTGGGAAGGCGTGGGCCTTGCATCCTACCTGTTGATTGGGTTCTGGTACCACAAGCCCAGCGCCAACGCTGCCGCCATCAAGGCGTTCGTCGTGAACCGCGTTGGGGATTTTGGCTTCTCGCTCGGGATTTTCGGAACTTTTCTGGTATTCGGCACAGTGTCGATCCCGGCAATCCTCGCGGCCGCGCCCGGCATGGCGGGGTCGACGATCGGCTTTCTTGGCCTGCGCGTTGATACGATGACGTTGTTGTGCCTGCTCCTGTTCGTAGGCGCGATGGGCAAGTCTGCCCAGCTTGGGCTGCACACCTGGTTGCCCGATGCGATGGAGGGGCCCACACCCGTCTCTGCCCTCATCCACGCCGCCACGATGGTGACCGCAGGCGTGTTCATGGTGTGCCGCTTGTCGCCCATGTTCGTCATGAGCCCGACGGCGATGACGGTCGTGACCTATGTCGGAGCCGCAACGGCGCTTTTTGCAGCCACCGTCGGCACAACCCAGACTGACATCAAGCGCGTCATTGCCTATTCGACCTGCTCGCAGCTCGGCTACATGTTCTTTGCAGCGGGTGTCGGGTCGTTTGGCGGCGCAATGTTCCATCTGTTCACGCACGCATTTTTCAAGGCGCTCCTTTTTCTCGGCGCGGGGAGCGTGATCCATGCGATGCACCACGAACAGGATATGCGGTTCTACGGCGGCCTGCGCAAACACATCCCTGTGACATTTTGGTCGATGATGGCGGGGACGCTGGCCATCACGGGCGTCGGCATTGCGGGCGTGTTTGGCTTTGCGGGTTTCTATTCGAAGGATGCAATTATCGAGGCAACCTTCGCGAGCGGCACACAACACGGTTATGTGGCGTTTGCAGTTGCCGTGTTCGCCGCGCTGCTGACAAGTTTCTATTCGTGGCGGCTGATGTTCCTGACATTTTGGGGCACGCCGCGCTGGGATGGTAGCGAGCATATCCAGCACGCCGTGCACCACGACCCCCATGCGCCAACCAGCGTCGGGACAGCGCCAATTCCGCATCTAAACCACGCGACGTCCGGCACATTGGGGTACCACCCGCACGAAAGCCCGAAATCAATGCTGATACCGCTTGTCCTGCTGGCAGTCGGCGCGGTGTTTGCAGGATTTTTCTTCCATGGTCTGTTCGTCGATGCCGAGCAGGGCGCGACTTTCTGGAACGGCAGCGTCGCTTTCAACGAGCATCTGATGCATGCGATGCATGAGGTGCCAGAACTGGTGAAGCTGTCTGCAACGATCGTCATGTTGATCGGTGTAGGCATCGCCTGGTTGGCCTATGTCCAGTCGCCTGAATTACCGGGAAAATTCGTCGCGAACGCGGGCGGGCTCTACCGTTTTCTACTGAACAAGTGGTATTTCGACGAGCTCTACGACACGCTTTTCGTCAAACCGTCGATCTCCCTCGGCCGGTTGCTCTGGCACGGCGGCGACGAGGGCATTATTGACCGTTTCGGTCCTAATGGTGCCGCGGCCGTGGTCGCCATGGGCAGTCGCGCGGCGGTCCGGTTCCAGTCGGGATATCTCTATACATATGCGCTCGTGATGCTGCTCGGGGTAGCAGCGGCAGCAACCTGGGTGATGACACGGTGAGCTTTCCCATTCTCTCGGTCATGATCTTCCTGCCGCTGTTCGCAGCGGTCGTGTGTCTGTTTGTCCCGGCCAAGACCGCGCGCTGGACAGCGCTCCTGACGACGTTTGTCCTGTTCGGTCTTGGCTGTGTTCTTTGGTTGCATTACGAGCCGGGCGGCCCGCAGTGGCAGTTCACCGAATACGCGCCCGTGTTCGGGCGTTTTGCCTGGGCAATGGGGATCGATGGCATCGCGCTCATGCTGATCATGCTCAGCGTGTTCCTAATGCCGATTTGCATCGGTGCCTCATGGGAAGCGATTACCGACCGGGTCGGCGAGTATATGGCAGCCTTCCTCTTGATGGAGGCGCTGATGATCGGCGTTTTTGCTGCGCAGGACATCTACTTGTTCTACATCTTCTTCGAGGCCGGGCTGATACCGATGTACCTTATCATCGGCATCTGGGGTGGAACGAACCGGATCTACGCTGCGTACAAGTTCTTCCTCTATACGCTGCTCGGCTCAGTCGTGATGCTCGTCGCGATGTTATGGATGGTACACGAGGCGGGAACGACCGCGATCCCCGTGCTGATGCAGTATGACTTCACGCCTGAAGCACAAAAGTGGTTGTGGCTCGCCTTCTTCGCGTCATTCGCGGTAAAGATGCCAATGTGGCCGGTCCACACCTGGCTCCCCGATGCCCATGTGCAGGCGCCCACGGCTGGATCGGTGATCCTTGCGGGCGTGTTGCTAAAGATGGGTGGCTATGGGTTCATTCGCTTCCTGCTCCCGATGTTTCCGGAAGGTACGGCCTATTGGTTCTGGCTGGTCATGGGTCTTTCGATGATCGCGGTTGTCTACACTTCACTAGTCGCGCTGGTGCAGTCGGATATGAAAAAGCTTATTGCCTATTCCTCGGTCGCGCACATGGCGTTCGTAACCGTCGGCCTGATGGCCTTCAACCGTCAGGGGATCGAAGGCGCGATGCTGGTTATGCTCAGCCACGGCCTGGTTTCGGGCGCGTTGTTCCTGTGCGTTGGCGTCATTTATGACCGACTTCATACGCGCGAGATCGCACGCTACGGTGGCCTTGCTGACTCGATGCCGAAATACGCGTTGTTTTTCATGATATTCACGATGGCCTCAGTCGGTCTTCCGGGAACCAGCGGTTTTGTCGGCGAGTTTCTTTCGCTGACCGGATCGTATCAAGCGCATAGTTGGGTTGCCTTCGTCATGACGACCGGCATCGTTCTCGGCGCAGCGTATATGCTCTACCTGTATCGACGCGTTGTCTTTGGCAGGCTCGACAAGGATGATGTCCGCGCGATGCCCGATCTGTCGATGCGCGAGGTTGCGTTGCTCGCGCCGATTGTCGGTGCGGTTTTCTGGATGGGTATCTATCCTGAAACATTCCTGCGACCGATGCGCGCCGATGTCGGTGCCGTGCTGGCACGCATTGATCGCGCTAATCCGGGTGGTGACGCCAAGCTGGCGCTGGGAAGTCTGCCTGCGACCGAAACGCGCAATGAGGGAGCGCACTGATGGGCGCGAACCTACTTTTCACGTTGCCTGAGCTGATTCTCAGCGCCGGGGCAATCGTGTTGATGCTCGTTGCGGCATGGAGCGATGAAGGATCGACCGAGACCGTCTCGATCCTTGCCGTGGCGCTGCTGGTTGCGGCGGGCTTTGCCGCCGCCTTGCCGATAACGGGCTATGGCGTGGCTTTCGATGGCCTCTACCGGGCCGACGCCTTCGCGGCGTTTGCGAAATGCCTGATTTACCTGGCTACAGCCATATGCATCCTGATTGCGCCGCGATTTTTCGAGCGCGATCGGTTGAAGCCCGAATATCCGGTGCTGATCCTGCTCGCCACGGTCGGCGCCGGCATGATGGTTTCGGCCGGTGACCTCATTACACTCTATATCGGCCTCGAGCTGCAATCACTCGCGTCGTATGTCCTTGCGAGCTTCATGCGCCGTGACGAGCGGTCTGCCGAGGCAGGACTGAAGTATTTCGTCCTCGGAGCGCTTGCGTCGGGAATTCTGCTTTACGGCGCGGCTTTGGTGTACGGGTTTACCGGCACCACGAATTATGACGGCATCGCGCGCGCGTTGAACGGCGGGCTGACCAAGGGGCAGACCTTTGGCCTTGTCTTCGTGTTTGCAGGGATAGCGTTCAAGATTTCAGCCGTGCCGTTCCATATGTGGACGCCCGACGTCTACGAAGGGGCTCCGACGCCGGTTACGACGTTGTTTGCGACTGCGCAGAAGGTTGCAGCGATTGCGATGTTCGTCCGGATCGCAATGGAGGCAATGGGCTCGGCGAGCCATGCCTGGCAGCAGATCATAGTTTTTGCGGCACTCGCATCGATCCTGGTTGGGGCGGCAGGGGCCATCGGCCAGACCAATATCAAGCGGCTGTTGGCCTATTCGTCGATCAACAACATCGGGTTCGCGTTGATCGGGTTCGCTGCGGGTACGCCAGAAGGCGCGGCGTCGGTGCTCACCTACATGGCGATCTATACCGTAATGACGCTTGGTAGCTTCCTTTGTGTGCTTCAGATGCGCGACACCAACGGCGAGCATGTCGAGACCATTGCCAGTCTCGCCGGCCTGTCACGCACAAATGGTTGGCTGGCGGCCTCGCTGGCTATCTTCATGTTCTCGCTTGCGGGCATTCCCCCGCTGTTCGGCTTTTGGGGTAAATTCGCGGTTTTCTCAGCCGCCATTAACGCTAATCTTGTCTTGCTGGCGCTGTTTGGGATTGCGGCGTCGGTGATCGGAGCGTTCTATTACATCAAGATCATCAAGATCATGTATTTTGACGAAGCAGCCGCCGCGTTCGCGCGCCCTGCGAGCAAGGTCGAAAACGGACTGATTGCCGCTTCAGCCGTTATAATTGCGCTCGGCTATCCGCTGATCCCGTACCTCGACGTGCTGACCAACAACGCGGCAAAGGCTCTGTTCTGACGATATTGCGCGTCGTCGAAACGGGCTCGACCAATGCCGACATGCTTGCCTTGGCGTCGACTGGCAACATTGACGAAGGCGACTGGCTTGTTGCTGAACGTCAGAACGCAGGGCGCGGGCGGCAGGGAAGGACCTGGGCTTCGCCGCCCGGAAATCTGTACGCGAGCGGATTGATCAAGGTCCGAGCCGGCAATCCACCGGCGCCTACCCTTGCCCTGGTTGCAGGCATCGCCGTGGTCGAGGCGCTTGGCACGCCGGGGCTGTCGCTGAAATGGCCAAACGATGTTTTGGCAGGGGGTGCCAAGGTTGCGGGCATCTTGCTTGAGCGCCGAAATGACGCCGTTGTGGTCGGCGTTGGCGTTAATCTTGCGCATCATCCTGATCTGCCGGAGCGACCGACGACGTGTCTCGCCGCCCAAGGCGTAACACTGTCGCCCGAAACTGCCGTATCCGCGCTTGCCGCTGCCTTTGCTCATTGGCTGGCGATCTGGCGAACCGCAGGGCTCGCCAGCATCTGCGTCGCATGGCTTGCCCGCGCGCACCCGATCGGCACACCGCTCGTGGCTTCATTGCCCGACGGCAGGCAGATGCATGGCGCATTCGGCGGGCTGGACGACGATGGCGCATTGAGACTGCGCTTGTCGGATGGGAGCGTTCATCGGATCCATGCCGGCGATGTTTTTCTCGTTTGATGCCGTTTAAACTTCTTGGGCCACGCGCCGTTTACCTTGTCGGGAGACGACCATGGCAAAGCACCGTGTGCTCATCATAGACGACTCGCTGACGATCCGTGCGCTCCTCGAAGGCGTTATATCCAGAGACAGTGATTTCAGGGTCGTCCGGGCTGCGTCCAGCGTCGGGTCCGCACGTCAGATGATGACCGATCTGTTGCCCACGGTGATCACACTTGATCTGGCGATGCCCGAGGTAGACGGAATCGACTTTCTCGACGAACTCGTCAAACAGAGGCACGCGCCGATACTCGTTCTGTCCTCGTCAACAACTGCCGGCAGCGCAGCGCGCGTCGACGCCCTGTCGCACGGTGCCGATGCGTGTTTCGACAAGGCCCAGATATTGAGCGACGCTGTCGGATTCCTTCTGACGCTCAAGGCTACGGCGCAGGGTAATTGGCACCTCGCAAAGGCTTGGCACTGAGGTGAGAGGCGCTAAGGCGGGCGCTCTGTAAGGATGATATTCATGCTGCTCGCGATCGACGCCGGAAATACCAATATAAAGTTCGCGCTGGTAAACGACGATGGCACGCCGCGCAGCCGCTGGCGGATGGCAACCGATGCGCGGCGAACGGCGGATGAATATGCGGTCTGGCTGCTGCGCCTGATCGAGCTCGAAGGGGTGAAGCGCGAGGACGTAACCGACGTCGCAGTCGCGACAGTTGTACCCCGGGCGCTTTATAATATTCAGACGCTCGCAACCAAATATTTCGGGGTCGAAGCAGCAATTGCTGGGCGTAGTCCGTTTGACTGGGGGATTGCTCTCGACGTCGAGGAACCCCAATCTGTCGGTGCCGATCGGGCGTGCAATGCCATTGCCGCGCATGCGGCGCATGCCGGCGATCTCATCATCATCAGCTTCGGCACGGCGACGACGGTCGATCACGTCGACTTTAACGGTGCCTACAAGGGCGGGATCATTGCGCCCGGCCTGAACCTGTCGCTCGATGCGCTGGTGGCCGCCACAGCGAAGCTACCCCGCATCGCCATCGAAGCTCCCAAGGGTAAGAGTGTCATTGGCCGCACGACGGAAAGCCAGATGCTGATTGGTATTTACTGGGGCTATGTGTCGATGATCGAAGGGCTCGTGACGCGCATGAAGGCTGAGATCGGACGCCCGGTGCAGGTCATCGCGACCGGCGGTCTTGCCGCACTCTTCCAACAACACAGCCATCTGTTCGATGCCGTCGACGCCGATCTGACCCTCAAAGGGCTGTCGCTTTTGTGGCGGCGGTCGGTTAAAGTGCCTATATCCTGACGATCGGCCAGGACTTGATCCGGATCAAGTCTTATTCCCTCGAAGAACATCTTCTTGTTCGGCCTTAATTCCGGGCGACAAACCAGTTTGAAATGAGAATTTTTTGACCACGCCCAAAAACGAACTTCTTTTCCTTGCGCTCGGCGGGTCCGACGAAATCGGTATGAACGTTAACCTATATGGTTGTGACGGAAAATGGCTGATGGTTGACCTCGGCCTGACTTTCGCAGGCGCCGATTATCCCGGCATTGACCTTGTTCTTCCCGATCTCGAATTCATCGAAGCGCGCCGCAAGGACCTCGTGGGGATCGTGCTTACTCATGGACACGAAGATCACATCGGCGCGATACCCTATCTCGCGGCCGACCTCGGCGTGCCCCTTTATGCAAACCCCTTCACGGCAACGCTGATTCGAGGGAAGCTCGACGAAGAGGGTTTGTCCAAAGAGGTAAAGGTCAATGTCATGAAGCCGGGGCAACAGCTCCAGCTTGGGCCGTTCGGTATTGAACTGGTTCGCCTTGCACATTCGATCCCGGATATGGATGCGGTACTGATCGAGACGCCCTATGGTAGGGTGTTTCATACCGGAGACTGGAAACTCGACGACGATCCCGTGATGGGCCTGCCCGCGACGGGCGAACAGCTCAAAGCGATCGGTGACAAGGGCATCTTGGCGCTGGTGTGCGATTCGACCAATGTGTTCAATAACGAAGCATCGGGTACCGAGGGCAGCGTCCGTGATGGTCTGATGAAGGCTGTCGCTGCTGCCAAGGGCCGCGTTATCGTCACCAGTTTTGCCTCGAACGCGGCGCGGCTGGCGACTTTGGGCCAGGTTGCCAAAGCAAACGGGCGTACACTGACAGTGGCAGGACGTTCACTTGATCGGATCATCGGAGCGGCGCGACAGAACGGCTATCTGAAGGATTTTCCCGAGACTGTCGGCTTCGAAACCGCGATGGCACTGCCTGGACACAAAAGTCTTGTCATCGCTACGGGCGGGCAGGGCGAAGACCGCGCAGCGCTCGCGCGGATTGCGTTCGACCAGCATCAGATCAAGGTCGGAGAAGGCGATACGATCATATTTTCGTCGAAGCAGATTCCGGGCAACGAAGTCGCCATTGGTCGGATCCAGAACGCCCTTGCGCGCAAGAATGTGATAATGGTCACAGAAAAGCAGGCGCATGTGCATGTTTCTGGCCACCCAGGGCGACCCGAACTGGCCGCGATGTACGAATGGATCCGGCCTGAGATGCTTATCCCCGTTCACGGCGAACGGCGACATATGGCTGAACAGGCTCGCTTCGGTCTCGGCAAAGGCGTCGCGCGTGCACTGGTTCAGTCAAACGGCGATGTCGTGCGATTGGCCCCCAATGGCCCGAGCATTATCGGGCGCGAGCGGACCGGGAGGCTGGTGCTCGATGGCGACGTCATTCTGGCTGCGGACGGATCGACGATTGGCGAGCGGCGAAAGCTCGGGCAGTTCGGCGTGATTTCGGTCGCGGTGGCCGTCGACCGCAGCTGGCAGCTCGTCGGTAGTCCCGAGGTCCGAATTCAGGGCGTCCCCGTAGAGGAGGATCGCAACGAGTTTCTTGCCGAAGCGCGCGACCAAGCGGCTTCCGCGGTTGGCAAGGAGCGCGACGAGAACAAGCTGCGTGAAAAAATCAGATTGGCGGTTCGCCGTGTCGCAACAGACTGGACCGGCAAGAAGCCGGTTGTCGAAGTCATGGTCCTCAAGGCATGAAGCTTCAGTCGGCGATTGCCATCTACGCCTTGTTCTGGGTTATGAGCGCTTTCGTCGTTTTGCCGTTTGGTGTCCGCACGCACGACGAGTGTGGCGCGGCCAAGGTCCCCGGGCAGGCTGACAGCGCGCCCTATAATTTCAAGCCGTGGCGAATCGTGCGACGCACAACGGTCGTTGCGAGCCTGGGGTTCGTACTTTTCTTGCTGAACTACACCTATGGCTGGGTGACGCCGCAATCACTCGACGTCTTAACCCCGAAGGAATTACGCACATATTAGGGGCGCCGGGCCGTGTGCCGTAATCGCGCCCTCGACGAGGGCTTGTCAGGGGATTTCGGGGCGCGCAGGCGGCGTTGGAGACGGAACTCACGACAGCACCCCAGTGTTGCGACGGGCACCACGACATCACGATGTGGCGCGGTGGGGCGCAAGGTCGATCCAGTCTTGTTCCTGTCGTGGGCGTAATGCCTCCAACAGGTCGAATCGGTCCTGCGCTAAATCCGGAGTCGCTCGATAGCCTGCGCCAGCGCGACATATAATTTGCCCATGTCCGACGACAGCAACGTCACGCCCAGCGGTGATCCCGCGCGGGTAGCGAGCACGTTGCGCAACATTCCCTCAAAGTCGCGGATGTAACGGTTCACCTGATCGCGAAACTCGGGATCTTCGTTATAGTGATTAGCGATCTCGCGCACTTCGCCCGCGTCGAGCAAGCGGACAGCGCGGCGGGTAAAGACGCCGCGGTCTCCCTTCAGATAAGCCCCCCACGCGCTGTCGGTAACGTCGTTAGACAAGATTTTGGTCACATCGATTGCCGTCGAATTGAGCGACTCGATGAGCAGCGCGACGCGCCGGGTAAAGTTGTCGCGGTCGGCTTCCTCGATCTCGGCGTGCGCCTCGGCGATGCGGGCTTCGACCTGTGCGCTTGTTTCGGCGATTGTCAGCATTTGGCGCATCAGCCTGTCGGATGCGGTGTTGGCAGACGCCACCGCGCGCTCAGCGGTCATGGCAAGTTCGCCGATCTGCGCCTCGACTTGAGCGGTCACCGCCCGCTGCAATGCGTCCTTGACTGCTTCCGAGAGGCGCTCAGCGCTTTCGGGTACTACGGCCGCAAGCGCTTCGCGTGCACGCTCCGCTGCCGTCTGCGACGTTTCACGGACCCGAACCATGGCCGCCACAAGCGTGGCAGCGCTACCGTCAGCAATCTCCCTGGCACGCGCATCGGCGCCTTCGACGGCAGCGACCATGTCGCCTGCCGCTGCCACACCCTTGGCGAGCCGCGCCTCAAGCGCGCTCCCGAGTCCGTCGAGCGCCGCGTGTTGCTTGGCGAGCGCGCCTTCTGCTTCAAGCAACCGGTCGAGGGTTCGCGACGCTTCTTGCTCAATCCGGGCGACGTCTGGCGCAATCTCATCGATCCGGGCGCGGGTCGCACCAGCATGGTTGTCGAGGCGTGCCAGGGCTTGGGGAAGCGTTTCGTCGATTTCGCGAGAGGCCGCGTAAAGTGCCGTCATGAGCGTTTCCGCGCGCCCGATGAGCTGTTCGGTTGTACCGCTCCCGGCATCGAGGGCGGCGGTCAGCGTCTGGGCGTGAACGGTCAGCCCGCCAACCGCTTCAGCGAGGCGCGCGTGGCGAGCATCGGCTTGCGAATCGATCGCAGCAAAACGACTGTCGATGCGATCGATCCCCAACCCGATCCCGTCGATCATTCGGTCACTCGTCGCCTCATGGTCGGCCAGCATTGCCCCTAAGGCTTCGAGGCGTTCAGTGATATCCTCGACACGACGGGTGAGGGCAACGGTCGCGGTTGCGCCGGTGTTGGACAGCGCAGCTTCGCTTTGGTCGACTAACGCGCGCATCGTTGCGGCTTGCGCTTCCATTCCCTGGCGTGCGGCATCGCCCGCTTCAGCTGCGCGACCAAGCGCGGCATCGAGAGCGTCTGTGATGGTTTCGGCAGCGGTTGACAGTTGCGTTGCGGCACTGCCGCTGACGCCCTCGACGCGGGCAAGGTGGGCGGCAAGCTTCTGGGCGGCACCGCCGACGACCTCATCGGCTTCGCGCCCCCGTGCGACCAGCGCCGAGATCTGCGAATCGAGCGCGCCCGCGCGCTCGTGCGCGATGAACCCGGCCGTTTCGAGCGCATCCGACATCTCGACGGTCTGGGCATGGGCACGCGGCAGATCGGTGAGCAACGCCCTCATGTCGCTGCGTGCCGTATTTGCTGCCTCGCGCAGCGTTTCGGCTTCGTGGGCCGCGCCACCAATGTCGTCTTTCAGCTTTTCGGCAAAGGCGTGCAACCGCGCTGTTGCGTCCTCACCCACCATCGCCAACGTGTCGATATGGTTCACGACCCTCGCTCGTTCGGCATCGAAGCGGCGGGTAACATTGACCAAAACTGCTTCCAACCGGGCCTGCTCGGCGCGCAAGTTGCTCGATACTTTTGCCAGTTTTGCAGCCTCACTGCGACTGAACCGAACCGCAATGAGGTAGAGCAGACCGATCAAAATCAGCGGGGGACTCGCTGCATCGATGACGTCAGCGAGCGCGCGCGGGGCGAACCCAGCCGCCAACACGTCAACTTTTGCCCAGGCGATGAATACGATCCATCCCGCGCCGGCCACGATCGCCAGAAACGCTGCGATAGAGGGCAAGAAGTGGCGACGGGGCGCAGCCTCCTCCTCGTATGCCATCGTGTCGAGCAATTCGCCCGACGGCTCGACGATCCCGTCGTCGGCGTCATCGGGCCAGTGCCCCGCGAGTTGCGAACCCCCATCCATAGCCGTAGCGTTTACCATGAGTTTTCAGCTTTAGGAAAGGCCGTCGTAGCACCGTGTTAAGCGACGACCGCTAAGCAACGACAAATGACTTATAATCCCGGGGCTTTGGAAGCCGTACTGGCTGCCGCCGTCGGAGCCGAATCTTCGCTTGTCGATGAACTTCGATGGGTATTCCTTGAGAGCGCGCAGGATCGTTTTTCAGCGTTGCGCGCAGCCGATCAGACCAATGACTGGGTCGCGGCGGCTGTAAGGTTGAAGAGCTTGGCCGCGAGCTTTGGCGCGTTGCGTCTGCTCGACGCGGCCAACTTCGCCCTTGCCGCCGCACCGGGCAATCGGCAGGCAATAGCACGCATTGACCGCGCCCTGTCTGCGCTCTGCCCCGAGCTGCCTGACTAGGACGTATCCCGCTTTGCGCTTCGCGGCGTGATTGCGTATCGGCCACGCTCGGCAGAGTTTATCCGGGCGAGCGTTTGACACGGGCGGCACTTATTATCCTGGGCGAAGACATGCCGCGCGCACGCGTGGCCGGCCTTGCGTGGCCTGAATTCCAGCTTCGTCAGGTCCAGCGCGTGCATGCGATGCATGTCGTGGTGGTGGCAGGACGCGTGTCGCGTGACATCGTCGAGGGCTTGGATCGCCTTCGTGCCGAGGGGATGTCTGCAACATTGGTCCGCACGCCAGCCGATGCCGCCGATCTGTTTCACCCCGACGAGGCCGTACTGGTGCTAAGCGGGGCCGCGGTCGTCGACGCTGCGCGCCTCGACGCTCTTTTTGATGCGCCGGAGGCTACGATCCTGTGTTTGCGGGGGCCCGACGTAGATCCGCGATATGAATTGATTGATGCTCGTGATCGCTGGATAGGCATTGCCCGGCTACAGGGCGCTCAAGTTCGCGAAACCGCCGAAGTTGTGGGGAAATGGGACTTCGGCTCCATGCTTTTGCGGGCGGCAGTGCGTACGAAGGTGCAACGGATTGTCCTCACTGAGAGCGACCACTTGATCGACGTGGCTGAACCCGGCGCAGCAGCCCGTGCTGCGCGCGCCTTGTTGAGCGCTGTTGCAATGACCGCGCGAGGTTGGGGTGGCCGCTACGCGATCGAACCGGCCGCTCGGATCGTCGCCAGGCTCGCTATCGATGTTTTGCCGAGTGCGGCCCGGGGTGCACCGTGGCTGGCGACGGCTTTGCTGGTGGTGGCTCCGATCGTCACGCTGATGGGTGGGATCGCGCTGGGATTTGCGCTCGTTCTGTTCGCCGCCACGACGAGCGCTATCGGTCGCCTCGCCGTGGGGGCGACCGGTTGTCCGGCACGGCTTGTGGCGGTTCTGCCTGCACTGAACACAATTGCCGTCATCCTGGTGCTCGCCATCGCGACATGGCCGCACGGGCACGATCTGACGCAGCCGTTCGCCGCCACGGTCTTGATTGGTTTGGCTGGCCTCGGGATGCGGTTGAAACCAACGGGTGCGGCACCCGTCTGGCTTGCCGATATCGCGGGAAGTGCACTCATTCTATTCGTTGCCAGTTTGTTTGGATCCATCGGTCTCACGCTTGGGCTGCTGGCGACAGTTGCACACAATTTCGCCAGTCTTGGATGGCTGCAGAACAGGCTTAGTGAGCCCTTAACCCGATAACGCTAAGCCGCAGAGCATGGCGAACACTGCCCGGCTCTGGCTCTGATGACCGGTGAGGTCGATTTCGCGCGCCTCGATCGCGACGGAAGGCTCGTTGAGGTCAGCGCGCGTCTGGGTGCACTCAATGCGCGCGCCGGCGGCAAGCTAGGCGAGCCCTTCGCAACGCCGCAATTGGCGATGCTGGCCCGACTCGCTGCAACGCTCAAAATGCCGGTCTCGCGTGAGGTCATTGCCGCAGATGGCACGCGAATTGTCGACCTGTTAGTCCGCGCTGAGCCCGTCGAGCGCGGTGTTGACCTGAAAATCTCTGCTTGGACCGAGCGCGTAGCGCGAGCGTCCTGGCTCGTAGATCAACCGGATCCGCCGGTCGCGCCCAAGACGCCACCCGGATGGAAATGGGAAGCCGACGCCAAGCTGACCCTCACTGGACTCACGGTGTCGCTGGACGAACCGGACCGATTGCAGCCGAGCGACGTTGTCGGACAGCCACTCACTCGGTTGGTGCGGTTGATTGAAAACGATGACGGCGACTTACCCCTACTCAGCGGGCTCGCCGACGGCTCATCGTTCGAAGACCAGCGCGCGGTGCGGCGCGATCAGCCCGATGTCGAGTACATTCTGGGCGGCATCGCCCGCCACGATGCAGACGGCCGACTGACCGGATTTTCCGGGACGGCGACAGGCGTGCCTATCCGGCTCGAGACGAGGGCGTCGGCCGACACGACCGCTGTTGCTGCCACCGATTTTTCCGAGCGCCTCGAACAAGCGCTACGCGTGCCGCTTAACCGGATCGTTGCGTGCGCAGATACGATCGGCGCGCAAGCGGACGGTCCGCTCCGCCGCGACTATGCAGATTACGCGGGCGATATTGCGAGCGCAGGGCGACACCTGCTGTCACTGGTCGAGGATCTGGCTGATTTGCACGCCGTTGAGCAGCCCGGATTCGACATCGCGGGCGCGGCGGTCGATCTTGCTGACGTAGCGCGTCGCGCCGCAGGACTGCTCGGGGTGCGAGCAGCGGACAAACAAGTGCGCATCGATCAACCCTCGCCTGAGGAAGTTTTAATGGCGCATGGCGATTTTCATCGGATTTTGCAGATACTCGTCAATCTGCTCGACAACGCCGTGCGCTATACCCCTCCTGGGAGCATGGTGTGGCTGCGGACCGAACGCGACGACGACAGCGCGGTTGTTGTCGTAGCAGATCAGGGCAAAGGGATCGATTCTGCAGATCACGTGCGTATATTCGACAAGTTCGAGCGGGTCGACCCGTCCGAAGCGGGAGGCAGTGGCCTGGGCCTCTACCTATCGCGACGTCTGGCGCGCGCGATGGGGGGCGACATCACGCTCGACAGCGCACCCGGACAAGGCGCACGTTTCGTGCTGACGCTGCCTGTCTCTCAGCGCTTGTCCACGGCGACGTAATCGCGCTGCGTTGGTCCGGTGTAAAGCTGACGCGGCCGACCAATTTTCTGTTCCGGGTCACTGATCATCTCGTTCCACTGAGCAACCCAGCCTACTGTCCGGGCCAGGGCAAACAACACCGTGAACATCGTCGTTGGGAAGCCGATCGCCGACAGGATCACGCCGGAATAGAAATCGACGTTAGGATACAGCTTCTTCTCAACGAAATATGGATCACTCAGGGCAATTTGTTCCAGTTGGCGGGCGACGTCGAAAATGGGGTCTGTCACGCCAAGTTCCTTGAGTACGGCGTCAGCCGTTGCCTTCATAACTTTCGCGCGGGGGTCGAAATTTTTATAAACGCGGTGTCCGAAGCCCATGAGGCGGAACGGATCGTCCTTGTTTTTGGCTCGGGCGATATACTCGGGAATACGTTCCGGCGTGCCGATTTCACGGAGCATTTCGAGCGCCGCCTCGTTCGCGCCGCCGTGTGCTGGACCCCAAAGGCAGGCAATGCCGGCCGCGATGCACGCAAATGGGTTCGCGCCCGACGACCCGGCAAGGCGGACGGTCGAGGTCGAGGCGTTCTGTTCATGGTCAGCGTGGAGAATAAAAATCTTGTCCATCGCCTTTTCGACGATGGGATTGATTTCATAAGGCTCGGCTGGATTGCCAAACGTCATGCGCAAGAAATTGCCTGTGTAGGAGAGGCTGTTCTGAGGATAAAGGAACGGGCGCCCAACGCTGTACTGGTAGGCCATCGCCGCAATTGTCGGCATTTTGGCGATCAGGCGGTGCGAAGCGATCATCCGCTGAATCGGGTCGGTTATGTCGGTGGAGTCGTGATAAAATGCCGAGAGTGCACCAACCGCCCCGCACATGATTGCCATCGGGTGGGCATCGCGGCGAAACCCCCGGAAAAACGTCGCCATTTGCTCGTGCAGCATCGTGTGACGCGTGATCGTGGTCGTGAATTTTTCGAACGCTGCCTTGCCGGGCAGTTCGCCGTTCAGCAGGAGGTAGCTGACCTCCATGAAACTCGACTTTTCCGCAAGCTGATCGATTGGATAGCCGCGATGCAGCAGGATGCCGGCGTCGCCGTCGATATAGGTTAGAGCGGACTCGCAGCTCGCCGTCGATGTAAAGCCGGGATCGTAGGTGAAGGCGCCGGTCTGCGCATAAAGCTTGCGGATATCGATGACGTCGGGGCCGACGCTACCTTTTAGAACGGAGTACTCGAGCTCTTTGTCGCTGATCGAAAGTTTTGCCATGTCCGCCATATGCGTCGTTCCCTGACCTGATGCCTAAATCGTACCTTGGGAACGCGCATTGCGCCCCCTGATGATGTCGTCAAGCCGCCCCAGCGCCTCCTCGCGTCCGAGCAGAGCAAGCACGTCGAAAATCCCTGGTGAAGTCGTCCGCCCCGTCAGCGCCGCGCGCAAAGGTTGGGCAACTTTGCCGAGACCCAGCGCGGCTTCCTCCGCAACCTGCCGCACAGCTTCTTCGAGTGCGGTCATCGTCCATTCGTCGACATCGGCGAGCACATTGCGTGCCTTGCCGACGAGTGCGACCCCGACTTCAGATAACAGGGCGGTCGCTGGTTCGTCGAGAGGGAGCGGACGAACGCCGAAAAGGAAGCGTGCGCCGTCAGCGATCTCCAGAGTAGATTTCGCCCGCGTTTTGAGAACAGGCATGGCTCTTGTCATCAAGGCAAGGTCGTCAGTGCCGATTATCGGCGCAACGAGCCGGGCAAGTCGCTCGTCATCGGCTTCGCGCAGGTAGTGGCCGTTGATATTATCGAGTTTCTTGTTGTCGAACCGGGACGGGGAGCGTCCGACCGCATCAATATCAAACCACGCGATCGCTTGTTTGCGGGAAATGATCTCATCGTCCCCATGACCCCAGCCGAGGCGGAGAAGGTAGTTGTTGAGCGCCTCGGGCAAAATGCCCATTTCGTCACGGTAGGCCTCGACGCCCAGGGCCCCGTGCCGCTTCGACAATTTAGCGCCGTCTGATCCGTGGATGAGGGGAACATGGGCATAGGTCGGTTCAGGCCATGCCATCGCACGAATGAGCGCGAGCTGCCGGAAGGCGTTGTTGAGGTGATCGTCACCACGAATGACGTGCGTAACGCCCATGTCGTGATCGTCGACCACGACGCTGAGCATGTAAGTCGGCGTGCCATCCGAACGGAGAAGGACGAAATCGTCGAGTTCGGCGTTTTGAACGGTAACGGGCCCTTGCACGCGATCTTCAATCGTAACTTCCCCGCTCTGGGGCGCCTTTAGTCTGATGACGAAGGGCAAATTCGGCGCTTCCGTCCGCTCACGCCAGCGCCCGTCGTAACGCATTGGCTGTTTCGCGACGCGTTGCGAGGCGCGCATTTCCTCGAGTTCTTCGCTTGTCGCGTAGCAGCGATAGGCGTGGCCGCTTGCCAACAACCGGGAAGCGACCTCGGCATGACGAGAAGCCCGGCTGAACTGATAAATTTCAGGACCATCCCAGTCGAGCCCCAGCCAGCGCAACCCCTCAAGGATGGCCTCCACTGCGGCATCAGTCGACCGCGTCCGGTCAGTATCCTCGATACGGAGCAGAAAAGTGCCGTCGTGATGTCGTGCGTAGAGCCAGTTGAACAGCGCCGTCCGAGCACCGCCAATGTGCAAAAACCCTGTCGGAGATGGCGCGAAGCGCGTAACGGGAACTTTAGAGATAGGTACGTCTGAGATAGGTGCGTCCACGCGGACAAAACTCCAGCCTTGGTCGGGTTGTTCCGACCCTGGATTTTTCTCCTAGCACCGATGCTGCACCGCGCAAATCGCGCGCGGGCTTTCCTCTTGGAGACGTTTGGCGGCAGCGAGGCCAGCTACCAAGCGGGGCGTGGGTGCAGAACTCGGTCATGCGTGGGACGCAGGACTCAGTGATAGCGTCGCAAGAGACCCGCCAACTTGCCCTGTACCTGCACCTGATGTGCACTATAAATCTGCGGCTGATAAGCAGCGTTTGCGGGGTCAAGCCTGATACGCGCTCCGTCAGGATGGAAGTATTTCAACGTCGCTTCGTTGTCGTCGATAAGCGCCACGACGATTTCGCCGTCTCGCGCCACGTTGGTCTTGCGGATCAATGCGTAGTCGCCGTCCAGTATGCCGGCCTCGACCATCGAATCGCCCGACACTTCCAGCGCGTAATGTTCGCCCGGGCCGAGCAGCGCCGCGGGGACGGGAAGGGTAAGGTCGCGTTCCATAGCCTCGATCGGCATACCTGCCGCAATCCGACCATGTAGTGGTAATTCGATGATGTCGTTCGCTGGCTGGGGAAAGCGTTTTGGCATCTCGATCACGTTGTCGGGCAGTGTAATCGGTACCTTGGCAACAACGCCGCCCTCCGGAAGCTTGGTGACTTCGAGGGCCCGCGCGCGGTTCGGCAGACGGCGGATGAAACCGCGTTCCTCGAGTGCCGAGATCAGGCGGTGAACGCCCGATTTCGACTTGAGGTCAAGGGCTTCTTTCATTTCTTCGAACGAGGGTGAGACGCCGGTCTCGGCCAGGCGGTCGTTGATGAAACAGATCAGCTCGTGCTGTTTACGGGTCAGCATGACGGGCTCCTCAAGAGAACGAACAAGAAACGTGTAGGGAACATTCGATTCTCGGTCAACCCTTGGGTCACCCCAGCAAAATGGCTTCGACCCGCGCGCCCTCGGAAAGCGCGCCCGACTCTGCCGGGCGCACGATCAGGGCATCGGCCTGCGCAAGACTGGAAAGCGCCCCGCTGTCGGTGGAGGGTAAGGGGCAAAGTGCGTTACCGTTCCAGCGAGCTCGGACGAAGTCGGTGCGGGGCCCCACCGCTGGCATTGGAGCCGTGCACAGTGCGGCGATCCGATGCGGCAAGATATTACGCGCCCCGGAAAGGTGTCTGACAAGCGGGATCAGAAATAAGGTTGCGGTTACAAAGGCGCTGACCGGGTTACCCGGCAGGCCGAGAACGATCGTGTGTCCCAGCTTGCCTGCCATCAACGGCTTACCCGGTCGCATCGCGACTTTCCAAAAATCGAGCGTCGCGTCGAGACCAAGGAGAACGGGCCGAACGAGATCGTGATCGCCGACCGAGGCGCCGCCGCTCGTGACGAGGATATCGCAGTTGTGCGCGTGTCCAAATGCTGCGGCGAGCGCGTCACGGTGATCAGG
The DNA here is from genome assembly GCA_025352685.1 of Sphingomonadales bacterium. GTDB lineage: Bacteria > Pseudomonadota > Alphaproteobacteria > Sphingomonadales > Sphingomonadaceae > Sphingomonas_O. The sequence continues at coordinate 54,254 of JANXSN010000007.1, read as the reverse complement.
AACAATGCCTAAATCGACAATCTCGACCGGAAGGCTGCCGAGCATCGCAGCCAACATCGGCGCGTTGGAGTTGGGGAGGCGGTCCGTGCCCGCGTTAGTGCCCGGTAGGACCAGCTCGTCTCCGGTTGAAACGATGGCAATACGAATTCGACGGCGAACGTCGAGGCTTGCGTAACCTCCCATCACCGCGAGCGCGAGGGTCGCCGGGCCAAGCGCATCGCCCGCTGCGATGAGCCGGGTACCTTGACTAAAATCGGATCCGGCACGGCGCACATGCGCGCCTTGGCACGGTGGACCATCTCCGCTGAGCGTGATCCGGGTCCCTAGTCGCCTGATGTTTTCCTGGATAACAACCGTATCCGCACCGGCCGGTACAGCCGCGCCGGTAAAGATTCGCGCAGCCTCGCCTATGCCAATGCTGCCAGTAAACGGAAACCCTGGCGCAGAGTCTCCGATGACGCGCCATGGCCCCGGGAGATCGGCAAAGCGGATCGCATAACCGTCCATCGCTGACAGATTGCGGGCAGGCTGGGTACGCAGGGCATTCAAGTCGCCGGCAGCCCAGCGGTTTGCAGCGCTCAGGATGGGCACAGTCTCGACGGATACCTGTCCGCCCAGCGCGAGGATCCGCGCTTGAGCTTCCTCCGGACTGATCATGCCCGCCACGCGCCTGATTTTCCGCCTGTCTTGCTCAGCAGCCGAACGCCTTCGATCCGCATGGCTCGGTCCATCGCTTTGGCCATGTCATAAAGGGTCAGCAGCGCGACCGACACGGCAGTCAGGGCCTCCATCTCGACGCCGGTCGGGCCTGTCGTCCGAGCGGTGACGGTTGCCGTGATGCCGGTCTCGTCCAGCGTGAAATCAACGGTCACTGACGATAGTGCCAGCGGGTGACAAAGCGGGATCAAGTCGCTTGTCCTCTTGGCAGCCATGATGCCAGCAACACGCGCGACAGCGAGCACGTCGCCCTTTTTCGTGGTGCCGGCGCGTACCGCAGCCAGTGCAGTGGGTGCCATTTCGATGCGACCCTCAGCACATGCCTCACGCGCGGTGTCGGTTTTCGCCGAGACATCGACCATCCGCGCGGCGCCCGCGTCGTCGAGGTGGGTCAGCTCGCTCACACGCCGGTGAGCAAATGGCGGGTGGCGGCTTCAACGTCGGATTGCCGCATTAGCGTTTCGCCAACGAGAAAGGTGCGCACGCCGTGCTGGCTCATCGCGACGAGGTCATCATGGCCGGTCAGCCCGCTTTCGGCGACAAAAGTGACATCGGCGGGCGCATGTCCGACGAGTTCAAAGGTACGGTCGAAATCGACCGAGAAGTCGCGCAGGTCGCGGTTGTTGACGCCGATCAAGCGCGATTTCAGTCGCAGCGCGCGGTCAAGCTCATCGAGGTCGTGGACCTCGATGAGCGCATCCATCCCGCGTTCAAACGCAGCAGCCTCAAGTTCGGCCATCATGACGTTGTCGAGTGCCGAGGCAATGATGAGAATTGCATCGGCGCCGATGCTGCGTGCTTCGGCCACCTGCCAGGGGTCGAGCAGGAAATCCTTGCGCAAAACCGGCAGCGTGCAGGCGGCGCGGGCAGCGACGAGAAAGCGCTCATGCCCCTGAAAATAGGGTGCATCGGTCAACACGGAAAGGCACGCCGCTCCACCGGCCTGATAAGCGCTCGCATGCGCGGCGGGATTGAAGTCGGCGCGGATCAGCCCTTTTGATGGGCTTGCCTTCTTGACCTCTGCGATCAGCGCAAAGCCGGCTTCCACTTTGGTCCTCAAGGCCGCGTGGAAGCTGCGGGGTTCGGTTTGAGCTTGTGCCAACCGATCGAGATCGTCGAGCGAGCGCGCCCGTTTGCGGCGCTTTACCTCCTCGCGCGTCGTTGCACAGATTTCGTCGAGCTTGTTCATCGGTACGCGATCCAGCAGTCCAGAAGTGTATTGGCAAGACCCCGGTCAAGTGCCTCTGCGGCTTCTTCGATCCCCTCATGCCAATCGGTGACATGGCCCGCTACCATCAGCGCGCCCGCTGCATTGAACAAGACGGCGTCGCGATACGCTCCAGGTTCACCCAGAAGCATGCGCCGGAGCGCGGCCGCATTGTACGCGGCATCACCCCCACGGAGCGCGACAAGCGGGTGCCTAGAAAGACCCACCTGCTCGGGCGTGATTTCAACAAGCGCCTGGCCGAGACGCAAGACTGTGCTCGGCCCGCCGACCGACAACTCGTCGAGCGGTTCATGGCCGGCGACGAGCATGGCGTCCGCCGTGCCCAACATGCTCAGTGCCTCGGCATAGACGGGCAAGAAGTTTGGGCGGGCAACACCAATTAATTGGCGGGTGACGCGCGCTGGATTGCATGCAGGGCCGGTGAGATTGAAGATTGTCCGGCGCTGAATTGACCGACGGATGTGGGCGAGGCGTGCCAGCGCGGGATGATATTTTTGCGCGAACAAAAAGGCGATTCCGAGATCAGCCAATGTGGCTTGCGCCGTTGCCGAGGCGCGGTCGAGGTCGAGACCCAGCGCTTCGAGCGTATCAGCGCCCCCGGCTTGGCTCGACGCGGCGCGGTTGCCGTGCTTGGCAACAGGGACGCCACACGCTGCGACAACGATGGCAACAGCCGTCGACACGTTGACGCTGTTGCTCATGTCGCCGCCGGTCCCGCAGACGTCAATGGCTCCTTGTGGCGCTGCAACCGGTATCATCCGGGCGCGGATCGTCGTGATCGCAGCTGCAATCTCGATGGCGGTTTCATCGCGCAGCGACATGGCGAGCAGAAAGTCGCGGATGTCGTCGTCGCCGACCTCACCGTCGAGCATGGCGTCGAACGCGACGCGTGCTGCCTGCGCCTCGAGCGGTACCGACGCGTCGGGCAATGTCACGTGCGGGCCTTCACCGTCATCCCCGCCACAACCATGAAATTGGCGAGCATGGCGTGGCCGTGTTCGGTTGCAATGCTTTCGGGGTGGAACTGGACTCCGTGGATTGGGAGCGATTTATGGCGAAACCCCATGACGTGCCCGTCATCGCTGGTTGCATTGACGATCAATTCTGCAGGAATGCTTTCCACAACCAGCGAGTGGTAGCGTGTCGCGATCAGCGGCGAAGCCAGTCCGGCGAACAACCCGCTCCCGTCGTGGGTCACCGCGCTTGTTTTGCCGTGCTTGAGCCCTCCGCGCACGACATCCCCCCCAAAATGCTGCCCGATCGATTGGTGACCGAGACAAACGCCGAGCAGCGGACGACGTGATTTGGCGCAAGCGGCGACGAGATCCAGCGATATCCCGGCCTCGTTCGGTGTGCAGGGCCCAGGCGAAATCAGAAAGGCCTCTGCACCGCTCGACATCGCTTGGCCGACGCCAATTGCGTCGTTGCGCACGACTTCGACCTCGGCTCCGAGCTCCATCAGATAATGGACGAGATTCCAGGTAAAACTGTCATAATTGTCGATGACAAGGATCATGAGTTCGCGCTTAGCGCGCGGAGACGGGGATCGCCAGCAACTTTGCCAGATCGGCTTTCCAGAATTTTGCCGCCGTGTGCGTGCCGTGTCCGCGCGTCTGGGTCGTCGCGGGGATCAGAATGAAGCGCGCGTGCGGCATTCGCATGGCTTCGCGCTGGGCAATACCGAGCTCGGGGGGATTGATGAAGTCGTCCGCCGAATTTATCCACAGGACCGGCACCGTGATCCGTTCGAGAAGAGCAGTCGGATTGTAGTTTCGCGACGCGTCCATCTGATAAATGCGATCGTTCGCATCAAGACCTTGCATGCCGGCGGCCACGCTCTTGTCGAGCGCGGCTTCTGCGGCAAGGCGCGTCGGATATTGAGCCTGCATCGCGAGCGGGTTTTCCCCTGCGATGATACCCAGATAAGTCGACGTGCGTAATCCTGACAGAGGCTGTAGGGCGTAATTGCCGCCGTTCCACGCCGGATCAGCCATGATCGCGTCGATCGTCATCTTCCGCCAGATCCTGTTGCGGCCGGCAATTTCGACGGATTGGCAGGCGAACGGCGCCAGGCGCTCAGCAAACCCCGGATAGGTCTCGCCCCAGACGAAGGCGTGCATGCACCCCATTGACGTTCCCAGGATGACCTTCAGCTTTTTGACGCCTAGCCCATCGACCAGCAGGCGATGTTGAGCCGCAACCATGTCGTCATAATCATATTTCGGAAAGGCCATGCGCAAGCCGTCGCTTGGCTTCGATGATTGGCCGTGGCCCAGGCCATCGGGCAGGATCACATAGGTTTTCTTGAGGTCGAACGGCGCGTCAGGGCCAAAAAGCTCATCGGCGAACTGCGGAACCAGGAGTGATTTGCCCGAACCGCCCGTGCCGTGCAGCGCCATTACGCCGTTATCGATCTCGCCGCTCGCGTTGCGATGGGGCGTGCCGAGCGTTGTGTAGTGGATGCGCAGTTCGGGCAGCTTTTCGCCGGACTTGAACGTAAAATCCTTGACGACATAGTTGCCTTCCGTCGTGCGCCAGGTATCGGCAACCACAGCGGTTGAAGTCAGGGCTGCCACAGCGGCCAGAGCCAGGATAAGTCGGATCATGAGGCCTTAGCTAACGGCCCCATGCAGCCGGTCAAGCTATTGACCAAACCCCGCGTCGTTTGCGACGCGCACCGCTTCGCGGGCAGCTGCCATCAGGGCGCCAGCTTTCGCTTCGCATTCGCGCTGTTCGTATTGCGGGTTTGAATCCGCCACGATTCCTGCACCTGCCTGCACATGCATGACGCCATCTTTTACAATGGCGGTCCGCAGAACAATGCAACTGTCCATGCTGCCGTCAGGGCTGAAATAGCCCACACCCCCGGCATAGGCGCCTCGTGTCTCGGGTTCGAGTTCAGCGATAATCTCGCAGGCTCGAATTTTGGGCGCACCGCTGACGGTGCCTGCGGGAAAGCCGGCGAACAGGGCATCCAACGCGTCCTTCTTGGATGACAGCTCCCCAACCACGTTCGAGACGATATGCATGACGTGGCTGTAAAACTCGACCGTATAGCTGTCGGTCACGGTCACACTGCCGGCGGTTGCGACGCGACCGACGTCGTTACGACCGAGGTCGAGCAACATGAGATGTTCGGCACGTTCCTTGGGGTCAGCGAGCAGGCTGTCACGGTGTTCGGCGTCCTCGGTCGCGGTTTTTCCACGAGGCCGTGTGCCCGCAATCGGCCTGATCGTAACCTCGTTGTCGCGAACACGCACGAGGATTTCAGGACTGGAGCCGATGAGAGCGAACCCGGGCAAATCAAGGTGATAGAGGAAGGGCGAAGGATTGATCCGCCGCAGCGCCCGGTAAAGATCGAAAGGGGGCAGCGTGAAGGGCAGGGTGAATCGTTGGGCGAGTACGACCTGAAAAACGTCGCCTGCGGCGATGTAATCGCGAGCACGCTCCACCATCGCTGCGTAACGGTCGGGAGCGACCACGGATTGCGGCGCGGGTAATTGATCTTGAGGCGCTGTTGCAACGTCGGCGGGCAGGGGTTTGGCAAGTCGCGCCATTGTTGCTTCGATCCGGTCGAGGGCGTCGCTCACATTGCCGTCCGGCCACACCGGGGCGACGACGAAAAGCCGGTCGGCAAGCCGGTCGAACACGAGGACTATTGTTGGTCGCACGAAAATCATGTCGGGCAGGTGCAGGGGGTTCGCCGGCGGGCGCGGCAGGTTTTCCACAAGGCCGACCGTCTCATACCCGAAATAACCGACAAGGCAGGCGAGTGCGCTCGGAAGGCCTTGCGGCACGTCGATGCGACACGAGGCTACGAGCGAACGCAATGCGACCAATGTCGTTTCAGTCAGGGCCTCGAAGGCGTTGCGGTCTGTCAGCCAGTGGCTATTGAGCTCTGCTGCCGCGCCCTCGGCGCGGAATACCAAGTCCGGCGCGAGACCAATTAGGCTGTAGCGTCCGCGGACCGCGCCGCCTTCAACAGATTCCAGCAGGAAGTCACCGCGACCTCGTTCGATCAGCTTGAGCGCTGCTGACACGGGTGTTTCAGTATCTGCGATCATATCGCGCCAGACGAGCGCCGGTTTACCCGACGCCAGCAGCCGCGTTGCCGCCGCGTCTCGCGCAACGACGTCGGGATTCACTGGTCTTGACCCCGTTTCATATACGCCTGCTCATCGAGCCGCGCTACCCGAGAGATTTGCCTTCAACCGCGCGATCGCGGCGTCGTTCTTCTTGACCCCGACACGCGCACGCACGGCGGCGGCAAACTGCTGGACGTATTCGTCACCGATTGCGCCCGACAGCTGTTGTTGGGTCGCCTGAATGAGCCCTGGCGCGGTGCGCGCATCGCCATGTTCGATCTTATCGAGATAAACGATGTACCAGCCCTGCCGATCACCGACTTGGAGGACGCGCGCGCGCTTCTCGGGCATCGCAAACATCAAGGCGAGCGGCGGCGGAACTTTCCCCTGCGCCTGGGCAAGGTCGAGACGGCGAGCCTTGGCGGGCTTGGGCGCAGGCAACGCTACGCCGGCCTTGCCGAGCGCTTGTCCCAGCGGGGCCCCGGCATTAACCGCGGCTGCGATCGCATCGGCGGCGACTTTGGCTGCTTTGAATCCCTTGTCGATGCGGACGTCGGCGATCACCAACGCGCGCACTGCAGCGAGTGGTTTGGGTGCCGCTGGCACGGTGCGGTCCAGTTTCCAAAACATGTAGCCCGCGTCCTTGGGCAATGCTGAAATCGACGCATCGTCATTCGGTTCGGCTTGAAAGGCGCCCGCGATAATTGTCATGACTTGGGGCGGGGCATCATAACTTGCACCATCGACGGCGCGGCCATCGCGGGTCAGCGGCGGTGTCGTGGCCGCATTGAGGCCGTATTTTTTTACGACCTCGTCAAACGTCGCCTTGCTGCTGACTGCGTCTTCAATTTCGCCGACGAAATCGGCTAGGGCGCGCGTTTCCTTTCGCGTCGTGATTTCAGTGGCAAGCTTGTCACGCACCGCCGACAGCGGCGTGGCGGCGACCGTCGTTACAGAATCGACTTTGACAATGTGGAAGCCCAGCCCCGACCGTTCGACAGCGGCAAACCCGCCCTTGGGGGCGGCAAAAGCAGCGGCGGCCACTTTGGGTCCGGTAAGCTGGGCAAATGCGCTCTCATCGGTTGTCGGCACGGCTATCGCATCGCGTTGCGCGGACTTGGCGGCATCGGCTATCGAAGTCCCGCCTTTAACCTTCGTGAGCAGGTCGGCTGCCTGCGCCTGCGTCGGCACGATAAGCTGGGTAAAGCTGCGCTTTTCACGCGCGGCGTACGTTGCGGCGTCGGTATCGTAAAGCTTCTGGATCTCTGCATCGGTGGCGGAAGCCTTGCTGGCGACACGACTCTTGTCGAACGTCGCAAAGCGTATCACGCGTCGCTGTGGCACCGTGTAGCGAGCGATATTGGCGCTGTAGAACGTGTTGAGCTCGGCGTCGGTCGGCACTGCCGACGGCAGGTAGGCGGCGCTTGGCACAGCCGCAATCTGCCCCTCGCGCGTTTCGAGAAGGAGGGAGGCATACGGCTGAACCAGCCCTTCAGGCACGCGGGCAGCTCCAGCCACGGGTATAGCGAGCGCCTTGGTCAGCGCCTCACGAGCGAAATCGCCGCGAAGCATCGCCTCAGTCAGTTTGCGCTGAGAGAGGACTTGCTGAAACGTTGCCGGGTCGAACTTGCCGGTTGGGCCGTAGAACGCAGGGATGCTGGCAATGGCACCGTCGATCAGCTTTTTGCTCGCAACCATGCCCTGCTGTTCGGCGAACACCTGGAGCGCCCGCCCCGTCGCGGTGAGGTCAATCGTTTTTTCTAAGCCACCGGTTGCCAGGAATTTCCTCATATCCATCGCGGGATCGCGCTGGCGCTCTCCATCGAGCTGGTTCTGCGCGCGTCGGGTCATTTCAGCATCGTCGACCGTCTGCCCAGCGACGGACACGATCGAGCTTCCTGACATGAGTGAACCCCCGCCAAATCCGCTTTTTCCCTGATAAAGCGTGATGACAAAGGCGAGCAGGATCAGCGCAAAGATGCCGACACCGATTGGTGATTTCGAGAAACGGCGGAAAAAACCGAGCATGATTTGAGCCTTGAGCGCGTGGACGCGACCCCATAGAGGCACGGCATGACACTTCGCAAGCCAAGTCCCCGCAAACTCATCGCCGGTAACTGGAAAATGCAGGGTAGCCTGGCGGCACTTGGCGAGCTCGACGCGATCGCGGCGGCGGCAGCGGGGCGTGACGTCGATGTCGTGGTCTGCCCGCCGTTCACTCTGATCATGCCTGCAGTGGCGCGCAACAGCGTGGCGATTGGCGCGCAAGACTGCCACGCGGCGGCAGCGGGGGCGCACACCGGTTGCGTCTCGGCTGCAATGCTGGTGGAAGTCGGCGCGACGCTGTGCATTGTCGGTCACAGCGAGCGTCGAAGCGACAATCACGAAACCGACGCCGAGGTAAAAGCCAAAGCGGAAGCTGTGATTGCGTCAGGAATGACCGCCATCGTTTGCGTCGGCGAAACCCTCGATCAACGACAGGCGGGCAGGGCTATTGCCGTGGTCGAAGGCCAGTTGGCAGGATCTTTGCCACAATCGCGAGCAGGGTTGGTTGTCGCCTATGAGCCAGTCTGGGCAATCGGGACCGGCCTGACGCCGTCGGCGGCTGATGTTGCCGAAATGCACCGGGCAATCCGAGCAATCGTCGGGCCCGACGTCCGTATTCTCTACGGGGGATCGGTTAAGCCGGCGAATGCGGCCGAACTGTTACATGTTGCCAACGTCGATGGTGCACTGGTTGGTGGGGCCAGCCTCACCGCGACAGACTTTGTTCCGATCATTGCGGCGGCTTGACGCACGGTTGTATCGAAGGCCGTCCCCCGCTATCTGCGCCGCAACTTTCCTCGCCACGAATAGAAAACGCGCACCATGTTGACCTTCCTCCTCGTCATCCAGGCTATCGTCGCCGTCCTGCTCGTCGGAGTCATCCTGATGCAGCAGTCAGAAGGTGGTGGGCTTGGCATGGGCGGTAGCCCGACAGGACTGATGTCGGCGCGCGGTGCCGCCGATTTTCTGACGCGGGCGACGACGGTTCTGGCAACGCTGTTCATCGGCTTGTCGATTCTGCACGCGGTTCTCGCGACGCAAGCCAACCGCGGCGGCAATATCGACACGTCGTTGGCCAAAGTAGCCGCTCCGACAGCTCCGGCGCCGACACCGGCTTCAACCATTCCGATCGGCGGCGCGCCGTCGGCGACAACGGGACCTGTGCTCGCCCCCAGCACGACGCCGGCACCAAATGCGGTTCCGATGGCCACGTCCCGACCCAAGGTCGAGCCGCGCGCCCAACGAATCGAGCCGACCCCGCAGACGAAGCCCAAACCGACGCCGGTCGTCTCGCCGCCAGCGGTCGCGGCAACGGTTCCGGCTCAATCCGTACCGGCGCCGACGGCGCCGCCTCCTGCGAGCGGGAACTCCAACTAAATATCGCGAAGGGGGATTCGCTGCCTTGCCCTTTGCGGACCGGGCGGGTTAAGCACCTCCTCCCATGGCGCGGTTCATTTTTATCACCGGCGGCGTGGTCTCATCGCTTGGCAAGGGGCTTATGGCGGCATCGCTCGCTGCTCTCCTGCAGGCGCGCGGGTATCGCGTGCGCATCCGGAAATTCGACCCCTATCTCAACGTAGATCCTGGTACGATGTCGCCGTATCAGCACGGTGAAGTTTACGTCACAGATGACGGGGCGGAAACCGATCTGGATCTCGGTCATTATGAGCGCTTCACGGGCGTGGCATCGCGTCAGTCGGACAATGTGACGTCGGGACGCATCTATCAGCAGATCATCCAGCGCGAACGGCGTGGCGACTATTTGGGTGCCACGGTGCAGGTCATTCCCCATGTGACCGATGCCATCAAAGCATTCGCTCTTTCCGAAATCGAGGACCTCGATTTCGTATTGTGCGAAATCGGCGGAACCGTCGGCGACATCGAATCGCTGCCGTTCATCGAAGCGATCCGCCAGCTGCGTAACGATCTGGGGCGCGGCAACACCGTCTCGGTTCACCTGACCTTGGTGCCCTATATTGCGGCTGCTGGTGAGTTGAAGACCAAGCCAACGCAGCATAGCGTGCGAGAACTCGCTGCACTCGGCGTCCAGCCAGATGTGCTTGTCTGTCGCAGCGAGCAGCCGCTGCCCGACAGCGATCGGGCCAAGATCGCACTGTTCTGCAATGTGCGCAAAGAGGCTGTCATTTCCGCGCTCGATGCAAAGACCATCTACGCGGTGCCGCTGCAATACCATGCAGAAGGGCTCGATGAGGAAGTTTTGCGCGCGTTCGGCATTGAACCCGAAGCAGACCCCGATCTGTCGCGCTGGGCCGAGATCGAAGATCGACTCGCCAACCCTGAAGGGGAAGTGACGATCGGCGTCGTCGGCAAATATGTGGGCCTGCCCGACGCGTACAAATCGCTGAACGAGGCACTGGTACATGGTGGCATCGCCAACAAGGTTAAGGTCAAGATTGAATGGATCGACGCTGAACTTTTCGAGTCGCCTGATAGCGACATCGCCGCGCGGCTTGAGCCGTTGCACGCAATCCTTGTTCCCGGAGCATTTGGCGAGCGCGGCGCGGAGGGAAAGATTGCCAGCGTCCGTTTCGCCCGTGAGCGAGAAATTCCCTATTTTGGTATTTGCTTCGGAATGCAAATGGCCTGCATCGAAGGGGCTCGCAATGTGGCTGGACTTGCAAAGGCGTCGTCGACGGAATTTGGTCCGACCGACGAGCCGGTTGTCGGTATCATCACCGAATGGATGAGCGCCGAGGGCGTGCAGAAGCGTGAAGCCGGGGGTGATCTCGGCGGCACGATGCGGCTGGGTGCCTATGGCGCCAAGCTCGACGGCAACAGCGTTGTGTCATCGATTTACGGTCGCACCGAGATCAGCGAACGTCACCGCCACCGTTGGGAAGTGAACACGGCTTATCGCGATCGGCTGGAGGCAGGCGGGCTCGTCTTTTCGGGCATGTCGCCAGATGGCATGCTGCCTGAAATTGTCGAACGGCCGGATCACCCCTGGTTCGTCGGCGTCCAGTTTCACCCGGAGCTGAAGTCCAAACCCTTCGCGCCGCACCCGCTGTTCGCAAGTTTCATCGCGGCCGCCGTGAAGCAGAGCCGGTTGGTTTAGGCGCTACCGCCGACCCACGCGATTTTTACGTGCTGCGTATTTTGCATCGCGGATGGCCTTTTGTTCGGCATCGCTCAGTTTGGGCGCAGGCGCGGTTGCGGCGATCCTCGCAGCTGCCTCCTCCTTTTTGAGCGTCTTTTCAAGCTCGCGCGCGGCCCGCTTTTCTGCGGCGATGCGCGCTGCCGCGGCCTCTCGAGCAAGCCGAGCTTCGCGCTGTTGGGCGACGACCGCCTCGTCTGCCGGTGGCTTGGCGCGCAGCTTGTCGAGCGCGGCTTGCTTGGTTTGGGCGGCAAGCGCGGCGCGCTCTTGGAAGGTCGGCTCTTTGAACGCCATAGATTTTTCGAGTTCCATTGGGTGTCGCCGGGCCTATTGCCCGATTTCCCCGCCGATAGAGCGGGGTGACGATTTGACAAGCCCGTAGTTTGGAACCGACGTCAATGAAACCACGAGAATTGATTGGGACAGCGGTAGTCCCCGGCGGTGAGGAGTTACGCCTGTTTCGGCGGGGTGATGACTTCATGATCGTGCTGGACCGCAACGAACTGATGAATAGTCGCATGAGCGGGTCGGAAGAAGCGCTGGCGGTCCTGACGTGTGCGCGCCTGCGCAAGGATGCCGCCCCCCATCTGCTGATTGGCGGTTACGGTATGGGTTTTACGCTGCGTGCGGCTCTGGCGGTCGTTGCACCCGCTGCGCACCTGACGGTCGCTGAACTTGTTCCCGAAATCATCTCGTGGGCACGGGGCCCCATGGCGGTGCTGGCCGCCGGCTGCCTCGACGATCCCCGCGTTGATTTAGTCGAACGCGACGTGGCAGCAGTAATCGGAGCTGCGCGCGACGCTTATGATGCAATCCTGCTTGACGTCGACAATGGTCCAGATGGCCTTGTGCGTGCTGCCAACGACCGGCTCTATTCGGCTGCAGGACTGGCGTCGGCAAAGGCGGCGCTGAAGCTTCATGGTATTTTGGCAGTCTGGTCCGCAGGTCCGGACGCTGCTTTTGGGCGTCGATTGAACGACGCTGGTTTCTTGGTCGAAGAAGTGGTCGTACGTGCCCGCGCCAATGGCAAGGGGCCGCGCCACGTCATCTGGTTTGCGAAACGAGAGTAAGCCGGCCCGACATCGCTGTCATATGCGATGAACTTTATGCCTTACAAGATTTGCTCACTTCCGAAACCCGATACTTTAGGTGGAGTATATGTGATCTATTAGGGAAACTCATGATGCGCCGTGTCTTACTCCATGCCCTTCTGCTTGCTTCGAGCGCCGTTCCCTCGCCTGCGTTCGCCCAAGCGGCGCCACATCGACCCGACGCTGCAGACCAGAACGACGAAAGCACGATTGTTGTAACCGCCCGCCGCCGCGAAGAATCGCTGCAGGACGTCCCGCTGCCCGTTTCGGTTTTCAGTGAGAAGCAACTCACGTCGACGGGGGCGTACAACATCAGCCGCATCGCCCAAATTCAACCAGTTATTCAGTATTACGCGTCGAATGCGCGCAATTCGGCGATTAATATTCGAGGCCTTGGCGCGCCTTTGGGTCTGACGAACGACGGGATTGAGCAAGGCGTCGGTCTTTATATCGATCAGGTGTATTACAGCCGCCCGGCCGCGTCTGCGTTCGATCTGATCGATACTGAGCAGGTCGAAGTCCTGCGCGGGCCTCAGGGCACGCTGTACGGCAAGAATACGACGGCCGGCGCAATCAATATCCGTAGCCGCGCCCCTAGCTTTTCTCCCGAAGCGCGGATCGAGCTAACCGGCGGAAACTACGACTTCTTCCAGGCGAAGGCGTCGGTATCCGGTCCGATCACCGATACGCTGGCAATTCGGCTTGGCGCTTCCAAAACATCGCGGGGTGGAACGGTGTTCAACATCCGATCGAACCAGTCGACCAATTCGCTCGACAATCTCGGCTTTCGGGGCAGCCTGCTGTACACGAGTATCGAACGGCTCAAGCTGACGCTGTCGGCCGACTATGCGACACAGGACCCTCGGGGTTACACACAAGTTGTCGTACAACCGTTTCCCACGCTGCGTGCCGCTAATCGTCAGATCGGCGCGCTGTTTACCGCGCTTGGTTATACGATCCCCTATACCAGCCCGTATCAGCGGATAACCGATGTCGATGCCGCCTTGCAGTCGCGACAGTATCTGGGTGGCACGTCGCTCGTGGCCGAGTGGGAGGTTGGTGACAACACGCTGACTTCTGTCACGGCCTGGCGCTTCTGGACGTGGCGCCCGAAGAACGACCGCGACTTCATCGGCTTGCCGATCACGACACTCAGCCAGAATAACTCTGATCAGCGCCAGCTGACCCAGGAGTTCCGGTTCGCAACCAGTGGCAAAAACACGGTCGATTTTGTCGCTGGTGTGTTCGGCTATCGCCAGACCATCAACACGGTTGGAATCCAGGCACAGGGCGCTGCGGCAAATTTGTTCACCAATGGTCCGACGGCGGGTGCCAACGCTGCGGTCCTCGATGGCCTGACCCAAACCAACCGGATTGCGTTCAACAACAACAGCCTGGCCGCGTACGGCCAATTGACCTGGAACCTAACCGACAAATTGCGCGTCCAGCCCGGTGTCCGTTTCAATTACGATACCAAGGATGCGTTGTATGATGCGACGGTAACGGGCGGCATTGCCAATCCGACGGCCGCGCAACAGGCGCAAAAAGATGCAACGCTCCCGCGGCAATATTACACATCGCGGTATCGTGATTTCAACGTCTCTGGCGACATCAACATTTCGTGGCGGCCGGTGAGAGATGTGCTGCTTTACGGCGTTTATTCACATGGCTTCAAATCGGGCGGCATCAACCTGAACGGCCTTCCGTTCCTTGCGGACGGCGTTACCGTCGCGACGTCGCTCGCCCAGGTGAAGCCGGAGGAAGTCGATCACTTGGAGGCCGGCGTCAAGACGCAGTTCTGGGATCGCAAGATTACCGTGAACCTCACTGCCTTCCACACTAAGGTGAAGGATTATCAGGTCACGGTTTCTAACGGTGCGATTGGCGTCGTGCGCGGCTACCTCGCCAATGCTGACATCCGCATCCAAGGTGTCGAAGGAGAAATTAGTATCCGTCCGACTGAACGGTTCGTCGGCTATGTCAACTTCGCATATAACGATGGCATCTACACCAACTTCCCCGACGCGCCGATCCCCCCCGAGTGCACGAACAACTATTCCGCTGCAAATCCGGCGCCGGCGAGCCTGCCGCAAAATTGCGCGACGATCGCCCGGCTGGCGGTCGCGGGTTCGACCAAGACGACGTTACAGGCCTTCAAGGATATTTCCGGCCAGCAACTTCCCGGTATCTCGAAATGGGCATTGTCTTGGGGCGGTGAGTTCAACCTCCCGATTGGCAGTAACGAGGCCCAGATCTATGTCGGTGCAGATGCCAGCTACCGTTCGTCCTATTCGTCGAACGCGACCCCGTCGCCCTATTTCGTGGTCGCCGGCTATTCGATCGCGAATTTCCGGGCAGGGTATCGTGACGGGAACAACTGGAATGTGTTCGGCTGGGTGAAGAACGCGCTCAAGGCGAATTATCTCGAATTTCTGGCCAACCAGCCGGGCAATAACGGGCTCGTTGTCGGCCAGCTGGGCGATCCGCGCACCTACGGGATCACTGTTGCCAAGAAGTTTTAAGACCGCTCGGCGTCCCCTGACCGGGGACGGGCTGCGCATTGACCGTCAACGGTCAGTGACCTAGCTTTGGCTTCCGGGTCAACGGCAGTCGCCCGGGTGCAGATGGCACGGCCATTCAAGTGCTGCCTTGTCCGCGTGTGGAGAGCAACTCCGCACGCTCTCAAGGCGATGAAGCGATGAACCACGGCATCTCTTTTCGCGACGCCACACGGGTTTGGCTGCGCATTGCTCTACTCAGCTTCGGCGGTCCTGCCGGACAGATCGCGCTGATGCACCGCGTCCTCGTCGACGAGAAGCGCTGGATTGGCGAGCAGCGGTTTCTTCACGCTCTCAATTTTTGTATGTTGCTCCCCGGACCCGAGGCCCAGCAGCTGGCGACGTACATCGGCTGGCTGCTGCATGGGGTGCGCGGGGGATTGGTCGCGGGCGTCCTGTTCATACTGCCCGGTGCAGCGGCGATCCTCGCGTTGTCATGGATTTATGTGCTCTACGGTCATGTTGGTCCGGTCGGCGCGTTGTTCTTCGGACTGAAGGCCGCAGTCCTCGCCATTGTGGTGCAGGCAGTCGTTCGGATCGCGGGCAGGGCACTCAAGTCGACGGCTGCTCGCTTGCTGGCAGCAGCGGCGTTTGTTTCGATCTTTTTTTTCGCCGCGCCGTTTCCGTTGCTCGTCGTCGTTGGAGCGCTGATCGGCGGGCGGGCCGGCCAGCGTGGTTCGCATGCCTTCTCAGGCGGCGGCCATGCAGGATCAGCTGCGGGTCTCGCTGATAAAGATTCGGCACTCGGGATCGGGCCGGTGACGCACTGTCCTTCTCGGACACGCAATGCAGCCCTGATCATGGCTGCCCTGTGGCTGCTTCCCGTTGGTGCCCTGTATCTGTTTGCGCCCCACAGCGTTTGGAGTGATATCGCAGCGTTCTTTAGCCGCATGGCGGTCGTGACCTTTGGTGGGGCCTATGCGGTTCTCGCCTATGTCGCGCAACAAGGAGTGGAGCACTACCACTGGCTCGGCGCCCGCGAGATGCTCGATGGGCTCGGGCTGGCGGAGACAACTCCCGGCCCGCTGATCATGGTCACGCAGTTCGTCGGCTTCCTTGCTGCGTTCCGACAATCCAGCGGTTTGCCCCCATTGATTGCGGGAACGCTCGGGGCCGCCTTGGCCACATGGGTGACGTTTACACCCTGCTTTGTGTGGATATTCGCTGGCGCTCCGTTCATCGAGCGCTTGCGTGATAACAGGGCGCTCACGTCGGCACTCGGGGCGATTACGGCCGCTGTTGTGGGCGTCATCCTCAATCTGGCAATCTGGTTTGCGCTGCACGTCATGTTCGCGGAGGTCAAAAAGGTGCGGGTCGGACCAATCGTGTTCGACGCACCGGTCGCGACAAGTCTGGACCCGATCGCCTTGGGACTGTCGGTATTCACCATGATCTGGCTGTTTGCGATGAAGCGCAGTGTCATCGAGACGCTTGCGGTTTCTGCAGCGGGCGGTCTGGTCCTGAAACTGGTTCTTGCCTGAAACGCCGAATGCCCGGGTCGCTATAGCGACCCGGGCACCCGCGTGACGATTGCTCGTCAGCCCCCTTGACTGTTTTGTTCAAGCTCAACGCGCTTGCCAATAGGCGTGCGGAGCCGAAACATCCCTGAACCGCGGCCATTGTCCGTCGTGCCAGAGTGTCGAGGCTAGGGGGCACTGGAGCCCTTGTCACTGGTCTGCGGCACTGACTGTGTCGATTGGGTGATGCGTGTGTGAATCGCGCAACACTGTCGCGCAAGCGGGACAGGGGCGGGACAACGGTTGCCTATCTCCGTGGCGCCCCCTAATCGCAATCTCGACATGCTGCTTAGCTCATATGAAACGATGATCGCGCGGCGTTATCTGCTGCCCGGCCGCAGCGAGGCCTTCATCGCGATCGTTGCCTCGATAAGCCTCGTGGCCGTCATGCTCGGCGTCGCCGCACTCGTGGTCGTGATGAGCGTGATGAACGGGTTTCGTGCCGAACTCTTCGATAAAACGATCGGGCTGAACGGCCATGCGGTCGTGCAGGGCTATAACGGGCGGCTGGCGAGCTGGCGTGAGATTGTCGCGGCGGCGCGCAAGACGCCCGGCGTGGTCTCGGCGACACCGCTAATCGAGCAGCCGCTGATGGCGACTTTTAACGGAAGGGTCGAAGGGGTGCTGGTCCGCGGCGAGCGGCTCGAGGATATGCAAACCAACAAGACCTTCGAAGTGAAAGCCGGCAAAATGTCCGACGTTTCGGTAGGCAGCGGCAACATCGCCATCGGCTCGCGGCTTGCTGAAATGCTCGGCGCTCAGGTCGGCAGTACGATCAGCCTGATTTCGCCCGACGGGCAGACCACGCCGTTCGGCAGTGTGCCGCGCATCGTCGGCTACCGCGTCGCCGCGATCTTCGAAATCGGGCTTTACGATTACGACAAGGCTTTCATCATGATGCCCATTCCCGATGCCCAGCAGTTATTGTTGCTTGGCGATCAGGTCGGGATGGTTGAAATCCAGACGACGGACGCCGACGATGTGCAGCGCATCCTGCGGCCGCTATCCGAAAAAATCGGCGACACTGCGGTCCTTACTGACTGGCGCCAGATGAATGCCGCGTTATTCGAGGCCCTGGCAGTCGAGCGGGTCGCGATGTTCGTTGTGTTATCGATCATCATCTTGGTTGCGGTGTTCAACATCCTCTCGTCGCTCATCATGCTGGTGCGCGCCAAGACCCGCGACATCGCCATTTTGCGGACGATGGGGGCGACGCGGGCGTCGCTGGTCAAGATATTCGTTGTGGTTGGAACGAGCATCGGCGCCGTTGGAACGATTGCGGGGCTGTCTCTCGGCTTTGTCTTTCTGTTCTTCCGCCAGAATGTCGTCAATTTCGTCCAGTTGGTGACTGGGCAGAACCTGTGGGACCCCTCGATAAGGTTCTTGACCGAGCTGCCGTCAAAAACCGACCCGATGGAGGTCGTTGCCATCACCGTTATGGCGCTCTTGTTCAGCTTTCTGGCCACACTCTATCCTGCGTTGAAAGCCGCCGGGACCGACCCGGTGCAGGTGTTGCGGTATGAATGACGTCCTGTCGGTCACGGGTCTTACGCGCAGCTTCAAGCAGGGCGGCGCGGTTATCGAGGTCCTGCGCGGCGTCGACCTGCGCGTCGGACCGGGTGAAATCGTCGCGCTGCTGGGGCCGTCCGGGTCAGGAAAATCGACACTCCTCCAAGCGGTCGGGCTCCTGGAAGGTGGGTTCGAGGGATCGATCGAGATTGCGGGCGAGCAAGCCGCTCGGCTCGACAATGACGGACGGACGCGATTGCGGCGCGATGCAATCGGGTTCGTTTATCAGTTCCACCATTTGCTCCCGGACTTCAGCGCGGCGGAGAATGTTGTCTTGCCGCAGCTGATCGCGGGTAAACCGCGCGAAGATGGCGAGGCGCGGGCAGAAAGCTTGCTTGGTGCGCTCGGGCTGTCGCAGCGCCTGACGCACAAGCCATCGCAGCTGTCGGGCGGTGAGCAACAGCGCGTCGCCGTGGCCCGTGCGCTGGCCAATGCACCTGCGCTTATTCTGGCGGATGAGCCGACCGGCAACCTCGATGAGGCAACCGCTGACGTGGTGCTGGCTGAATTTCTGCGGCTCGTTCGTGGAGAAGGCGCGGCAGCCCTGGTTGCAACCCATAACGAGAGGCTCGCGGCCAAGATGGATCGTGTGGTGCGGCTGCACGAGGGGCGGCTGGGCGTCTGACGTCGCCCGACCGAGCGATCAAATCCCCGACATCGTCACAGCTGTGCTGTCGCGGGATCGCGCTACAGGAGCGCTGCCTTCACCAGTGTGCTTGCTTTGCTCATGTCGAGCTGGCTGGCATGCCGTTCCTTGAGCGCAGCCATGACGCGCCCCATGTCTTTGAGCCCCGTTACACTTAGTTCAGCCTTGATCGCTTCGATGGCGAGCAGTGTTTCTGCTTCGCTTAACTGCGCAGGCAGGAAGCGCTCGATGACCCCGACTTCGGCCGCTTCCTTGTCGGCCAGTTCCTGCCGCCCGCCGTCGGTGAACATCTGAATCGATTCGCGGCGTTGCTTGACCATTTTTTGTAGGACTTCGACGATGACGGTGTCATCGTCGGCCGGGCCTTTGCCGGTGCGCATTTCGATGTCGCGGTTCTTGATTGCCGACATCATGAGACGGACGGTCGCAAGCGTTTCCTTGTCGCCGGCCTTCATGGACGCGGTCTGAGCCGCCTGAATTTCTTCTCTGATCATGCCTGACCTATACCAGCGGTTGACCCGCGGGCAATGCGGCACTAGCGAACGACGCTTAGCGACATCGACGCGACACCCTAACCACGGAGATTTTTCCGCATGGCTGACACTTCGCGCGCCACTGGCATCCTCGTCCTTGCCGATGGCACTGCCATTCGTGGACATGGTTTCGGGGCGCAGGGCGTGGCAGCAGGCGAAGCGTGCTTCAACACTGCGATGACCGGCTATCAGGAAGTGATGACCGATCCTTCTTACGCCGCGCAAATCATCGCGTTCACCTTCCCGCATATCGGCAATGTTGGCGTGAACCCGGAGGATATCGAGGCAATCAACCCGCATGCTGTGGGCTGTATTGTTCGTGAAGACGTGACCGCGCCGTCGAACTGGCGGTCCACAGGCGGATTTGATGCATGGATGAAGCTCAATGGGCGCATCGGCCTTGCTGGCGTCGATACGCGCGCACTAACACGCAGGATTCGCGAACTCGGTCCCCCGAACGCGGTGATCGCGCACCGATCGGATGGCCAGTTCGACGTTGATGAGCTCGTAGCATTGGCGCGTGACTGGACAGGATTGGAGGGTAACGATCTCGCCAAGCAGGTCACCACGCTGCAGACATATCAGTGGGACGAAGGGCTGTGGACACTGAGGCACGGTTACCGAGATTTAGCGCAGCGCAAATCCGGGCCTCGAGTTGTTGCCGTCGATTACGGACTGAAACACAACATTCTGCGAAATCTTGTCGATGCAGGTTCTCAAGTGACCGTGGTCCCCGCGACCGCAAGCTTCGACGACATTGTGGCGCTTGAGCCCGATGGCCTGTTCCTGTCGAACGGGCCCGGCGACCCGGCAGCGACCGGCGAATATGCGGTGCCGGTGATCCGCAAATGGCTGGGCACGGGTAAGCCCTTGTTCGGTATTTGTCTGGGCCATCAGTTACTCGGACTCGCTGTCGGTGCGCGCACCGCGAAGATGCACCAGGGCCACCGTGGAGCGAACCACCCGGTGAAGCGCCTGAGCGACGGTCGCGTTGAAATCACGAGCATGAACCACGGCTTCGCTGTCGAACGCGACAGCCTGCCCGCCAACGCGCGTGAAACTCATGTCAGCCTGTTCGATGGGAGCAATTGCGGCTTCGAACTCACCGATACGTCAGCATTCAGTGTCCAGTACCACCCCGAAGCCAGTCCGGGGCCCCAGGACAGCCACTATCTTTTCGAGCGGTTCGTGAAAGAAATGGGCACGTGAGCACCGAAATTGCGCTCGCCCCGCCAGCACGTGGATATCACGCGGCCGTTGTGTTCGCGGCGTGCGCGTTGCCTGATGCGACGCCGTACCAGCGGACATGGGGGACGCATATCGGTGGTCTTGTTCCGCTTCCGTTCACCGCCCCGTCCCATGTGAGTAAGCTCTAATGCCTCGACGCGCAGACATTAATTCCATTCTGATCATTGGCGCTGGTCCTATCATCATCGGGCAAGCGTGCGAGTTTGACTATTCCGGTACGCAGGCGGTCAAGGCGCTGAAAGCCGAGGGCTATCGGATTGTGTTGGTCAATTCGAACCCGGCTACGATCATGACCGATCCCGAACTCGCCGACGCAACCTATATCGAACCGATTACCCCGGAGATCGTCGCCAAGATTATCGAAAAGGAGCGTCCCGATGCCGTCCTGCCAACGATGGGCGGGCAGACCGCGCTGAACACGGCGCTCGCGCTCTTTAACGACGGCACCCTGGAGAAATATGGCGTCGAGATGATCGGCGCGGATGCAGAGGCCATCGACAAGGCCGAGGATCGGATGAAGTTCCGTGAGGCGATGACCAAGATCGGGCTCGAGTCCGCGCGGTCGGGCATTGCGCGCAGCTTTGAGCAAGCCCTTGCCATCGTCGAGCGCACGGGCTTGCCGGCGGTTATCCGCCCCTCTTTCACAATGGGCGGTACCGGAGGGGGCATCGCTTACAACCGGGCTGAATTCGAGGAGATCGTGCGCGGCGGTCTCGATGCGTCGCCGACCACCGAAGTGCTGATCGAGGAATCCCTCCTGGGTTGGAAGGAATACGAGATGGAGGTCGTTCGGGACAAGAACGACAACGCCATCATCATTTGCTCGATCGAGAATATCGACCCGATGGGCGTCCATACCGGCGATTCAATCACCGTGGCGCCCGCGCTCACGCTTACCGACAAGGAATTTCAGATCATGCGCAACGCAAGCATTGCTTGCCTGCGCGAGATTGGCGTGGAAACCGGCGGATCGAACGTTCAATTCGCGGTGAATCCCGTCGACGGTCGCCTGATCGTTATCGAGATGAATCCGCGCGTGTCACGGTCCTCGGCGCTGGCGTCGAAGGCAACCGGGTTCCCGATTGCAAAGGTGGCCGCTCTTTTGGCCGTCGGTTACACGCTCGATGAAATCATGAACGACATCACCGGCGCCACGCCGGCGTCGTTCGAGCCGACGATCGATTACGTCGTGACCAAGATCCCGCGCTTTGCATTCGAAAAGTTCAAGGGGGCTGAACCGTTGCTCTCGACAGCGATGAAGTCTGTCGGCGAGGTCATGGCGATCGGTCGCAACATTCACGAATCGTTGCAGAAGGCGTTACGCGGGCTTGAGACCGGTCTGTCAGGCTTCAATAATATCGAAGAGCTCGTTGGCGCGCCGAAGGATGAAATCTTTGCGGCATTGAGCCGTGCCACGCCAGACCGGCTTCTGGTGGCGGCACAGGCGTTGCGCGAGGGGCTCAGCGTCGCGGAAATTCATTCCGTGTCGAAATTTGATCCCTGGTTCCTCGACCGCTTGGCCGAAATCGTCGCGGCGGAAGAGGGCGTCTGTCGGGACGGCTTGCCGCAGGATGCCGAAGCGATGCGACGCCTGAAGGCGATGGGTTTTAGTGACAAGCGGCTCGCCTATCTGTCATTGAAATCGATGAATCTGCGCGGGGGGATGGACAACGCATTGGCTCGAGGATCGGGTTTGATCCGTGAAACGCTCGTCGCGATGACCGGAGGTGTCACAGAGGACGACGTACGTGCGCTGCGCCACCGGCTGGGCGTACGACCCGTCTTCAAGCGGATCGACACGTGTGCCGCGGAATTCGCCGCCCCGACGCCGTATATGTATTCGTCCTACGAAGCGCCAAGCTTTGGTGTGCCCGAATGCGAGGCGGCGCCCTCTGATCGGGAGAAGATCGTCATTCTAGGAGGTGGTCCGAATCGGATCGGCCAGGGAATCGAGTTTGATTACTGCTGTTGTCATGCCTGTTTCGCACTGGCTGACGCCGGCTACGAGACAATCATGGTCAACTGCAACCCGGAAACGGTGTCGACCGATTATGACACATCCGATCGTTTGTATTTCGAGCCACTAACCGTTGAGGACGTGCTCGAAATTCTGCACGTCGAGCAGAAAAATGGGACGTTGAAGGGCGTAATCGTCCAGTTCGGCGGACAGACGCCGCTCAACCTCGCCAAGGCGCTCGAGCAAGCGGGTATCCCGATCCTTGGTACAAGTCCCAAAGCCATCGATCTGGCCGAGGACCGCGAGCAATTCGCCGCACTCGTCACGCGACTGGGGTTGAAGCAGCCCGATAATGGCATTGCACGCAGCCGTGACGAGGCCGTGGCCGTGGCATCACGCATCGGCTATCCCGTGCTCATGCGGCCCAGTTTTGTGCTGGGCGGGCGCGCCATGGAAATCGTCGATACCGAGGCGCAGCTCGAGCACTACATTGCCACCGCCGTCCAGGTGTCGGGCGATGCGCCGGTGCTCATCGACAGCTATCTGCGCGATGCGGTCGAGGTCGATGTCGATGCGATAGCCGACGGCGAGCAGGTGGTGGTCGCAGGAATTCTCCAACATATCGAGGAAGCGGGCGTCCACTCGGGCGACAGCGCGTGTTCGTTGCCACCCTACAGCCTTGCCCCCGAGATTGTCGCCGAGATCGCGCGGCAGGCCGAAGTCTTGGCGACCGCGCTTTCGGTGCGCGGGCTGATGAATGTACAGTTCGCGGTCAAGGACGGTCACGTTTACATCATCGAGGTCAATCCTCGTGCGTCGCGAACAGTGCCGTTTGTCGCCAAAGCCATCGGAGCGCCGATCGCCAAGATCGCAGCGCGTGTCATGGCGGGAGAAATGCTTGCCGACCTGCCAAAGATCGATTTCGACATCCCCCACATTGCGGTCAAGGAAGCGGTGTTCCCGTTCGCCCGCTTTCCAGGTGTCGATCCCGTCTTGTCGCCTGAAATGAAGAGTACAGGTGAAGTAATGGGGATCGATAGCGATTTTTCTCTCGCGTTCGCCAAGGCGCAGTTGGGCGCGGGGACGATACTGCCGCAAACGGGCAAGCTGTTCGTATCGGTCAAGGATACCGACAAGCCGGTCGTTCTGCCCGCGGTACGCCAGCTGGCGGCCCTGGGTTTCGTGATCACTGCGACCGACGGAACTGCGCGTTATCTCGAAGGCGAGGGGGTCACCGTCGAGCGGGTGAATAAAGTTGCGCAAGGGCGGCCGCACATCGTCGACCGCGTTGTCGATGGGGACATTGCGCTGATCTTCAACACCACCGAAGGTTGGCAATCTCTGAAGGACAGCGAAAGCATCCGTCGGTCGGCTTTGATGAACAAGGTTCCTCAATTCACGACAGCGTCTGCCTCGGTGGCGGCGGCCCAGGCGATTGCTGCGTTGCGGAACAGTGACCTTGAAGTCCGCCCCTTGCAGTCTTATCATATCCGGCTCGCAAGCTGATCCCGACAGATGCGACAAGGACAGGTTCCGGTGCATTGCCGGGACCACGAGAGGACTTCGCCGGGATTTTGATTAAGGGGTTTTAGGATGGCTACGGTCGAAAAGATGCCGATGCTGGTTGAGGGGCAGCGGATGCTCAACGATCAACTGGTGCTGCTCAAAGCCGAGCGCCCCGACGTGATCGACGCGATCGAGGAGGCGCGCGCCCACGGTGATCTCTCGGAAAACGCCGAATATCATGCAGCCAAGGAGCGTCAGGGCCAGATCGAGGCAATGATCGTCGATATCGAGTCAAAGCTCAGCCGCGCCACAATCATCGATCCAAAAGAGCTTTCGGGTGACAAGATCGTGTTCGGCGCGACGGTGATGCTTCTCGACGACGACAACAAGCCAATCAAATATCAGATTGTTGGCGAGACGGAGGCCGATGCGAAAGCCGGGCGTATTTCATACAATTCGCCTCTTGGACGTGCGCTGATCGGGCGCAAGGCAGGCGACGATATTGAGGTGTCTGTGCCTGCTGGCGACCGTTGTTATTCGGTGTCGAAGATCGAGTTTATCTGATCATGGCGCAAAACCGCCCCGTGCGAGCGACGGCGGGGATCACAGCACTCACCGCGGCTGCATTTCTGGCGCAGGGGCTCGCCGGCCCACACATAGCCTTGCAGGCAGGGTTCATGCCCGTTCGCCTGACTACCATGGTCCCGTTTAACGCTGTGCCGTTCTGGCTGACGCCGCTAACCGCCACGTTGCTCCATGGCGGGTTGCTTCACTTGGGATTCAATCTTCTGATGCTCGTCTACTGCGGGCGGCAGGTCGAAGGCGTGCTCGGCGGCCTGCGGTTGATAATCCTCTATGTCATTGGAGCTTATGGCGCAGCGCTCGGGCAGTTTCTCGTCGATCCTGGATCGACGACGCCCATGATCGGCGCCAGCGGCGCAATTTCTGCTGTGATTGGTGCCTATGCGCTGATGTTCGGACGGGGTCAGGTGAAACGGATTGGGCCGTTTTCGGGCGTCGTTGTGCGCGCTGTCTGGCTCGCTGCAGCCTGGGTCGTGTTGCAATGGGGGATGGGGTTCGTGACGGGAGGTTCGGCAACGCCTATTGCGACCGCAGCGCATGTGGGCGGCTTTGTGACGGGACTGCTGCTCGCCTACCCGTTACTTGAATGGCGGTATCGCTACGGCTGAAAAGAGGCCTCGACGTTTGCCGATCCAGGCATCGGGATCACCGTTCGTCGAACCGCCCCGCAAACTCCTTGTCGCGATAATATTGCAGCTTCCTGACGATCAGTGGGTTTTCGCCGACCCGCATCAACAGAAGCGAGTCGGGTGCCAGTTTCATGATCTCGTTGGGATCCATTAGATTGCGGGCGGCGATGTGCTGGGTCGTGCTGATCGTGCCGCCTCGTTTCCCAAGCATTTCATCCTTTTTACTCCTCGCTGTCGTGCTGTAGGCGACGGTCGCGCGTCCGATCGTTTTCGACAGCATATCTGCTGTGTCGTAGTCGTTGACGCCGAAGGCTTGCAGGACTCCGGCATTCGACAGAAACGTTCCTGCGCTGGCTCCATAAAGGCTTCGCAGCTGGTGGATGTCCTGCAATATCGGCCAGAGCTGTAGGCCATAGCCCGCCATGAGACCCATGGCGCGCTCAATGGGTTGCAGCCGTCCCAGCGCTGCGAATTCATCAAGCAGAAACAGCACCGGGCGCACAGGCTTGATCGATGAACGGGCCATCTCGTTGGTGGCCTGCGCTATCAGCAAGCGTAGCCAGCGAGCATAGGTATCCAGCCTATCGACGGGCAGGATCAAGAACACCGTTGCCACACCGCCCTTCAGCTCGGCAAAGGCAAAATCGGACCTGCTTACGACGTGCGCGATGCGCGGGCTGTCGAGAAAATGAGTATGCCGCTGCGCGCCCGATAGCACGCTGGCGGCTTCGCGGTGGGATTTGCTGAGGTATCGGTTAGCGGCGCGCGCGATCAACCCATTTGCCGCCTCGCTTGCTTGCATCACCTTCAGCAGCGCGGCAAAATCGTCGGAGGCCAGCGTCAGATAATCCCGAACGCTGGTTAGCGTTCTGTGTTCGGGATCATCGTGGCAGACGACGTATAATATTATTCCCGATATCAGCGCTTTGGCTTCCTCGTTCCAGTGGGCGTCGCTTTCGTTCTCATCGATCACCAAGGCCTCGGCGAGTGTCATTGCGTCTTCGGCGAGATCGAGGGTGTCGGCGTTCAGTCGGTTGAGCGGATTGTAGCGCGCCGTTGTCTGTCCGCAGATGCCGAACGGGTCGAGGCAATGAATGGGCCCGAAGCCCGCGCGCCACCGTAGCGCTATGCGGGCGTTTTCTCCCTTTGGATCGATGCAGACAATCGATCGGTTCGCCATCAGCAGGTTGGGAATGATGGTGCCAATCCCCTTGCCCGAACGCGTCGGTGCGAGTGTGAGCAGATGGGCCGTCCCATCGTAGCGCAGTAACTCTCCGGTGCGGAGCGATCGCCCGATCAGAAGATCACCGTCGTTGTGAACCAATGCCTTCACATCGGCGCACGATCCAAACCGCGCCGAGCCAAGCGTTGTATCGGGGCGCGTAAAACCGACTCTAAGACAAATTACACTGAACCAGAGAGCGATGGCGCCGACTGGAATCCACCGAAACCGGGGCTGATTTTCGGGTAGCCACCCCGCGAGGGGAAGCGCGACGATCGCGGCCAGCAAGAAAAGTGCGCGCACGGTCTGCATCGACGTTCAGATGTCCTTGTGAGCGGCAGTTGTTACTATTGCGGCCTCAAGTTGGAACGCCCGTTGGCCGCGTTGCCGCCATGACGTCAGCGTGGCGGCCGCATCTGCGTCTCGCGCACCTTCTACGAGTTCGAGTATCGCGCCATAAAGGCTCGCAAGATCGTTTCCGGCAAGGTCGGCTAACTCCGATTTCTGGACGAGCCCACCCAGCTCGATGAGGTGTCGTGTTCGTAACCATTTTTCCATGACCCGGCGTCGTGTGTCGGTCCGACGCTGTCCGGACTCAGCCCGTCGGATTGCCGCGTGAATCCTGATCTGCGCTCGCTCTGCCGCGACGAGTTGTACGGCGAGCCAGATGTGCTGGCCTTTGAAAGAAGGCGGCCCCTGCTGCCGCCCATGCCTCTCGTTGATCGATATCGATTATGTCGACCGCGTGGAGCAGGGCGCCGACCAAGGTAGCCGAACCCAGCGAATCTGCGCAGGGTGCAGTCACGAGGACGCCTAAATGCTCCGGCCTGCGCATCTTCGTCTTGCGGACTCTTTCGACGAGTATCTCCGCCTCGGCGTGAAAGTTGCACACTCCGCGCATCGAGGGCTCCTACAAATTGCGGTAAAGGGTGTGGAACATGCGAGGCGTGAGGCCATGCGAACATACCCTTTTTCCGGGATTGCTATGACCCCCGCGCGACGGCGAAACACGGCGAGGGGTACAGGCTCGTCCGGTGTGACCAAGGCCTGCATGCCGGCGAGGCTCGGAATTCAACTTGGCAATTTATCACTTCTGCGTGAAATCCGTGAGCCGTGCGAAGGGATCGAGCGTGGTAAGCGCAGCTGCCTACCGCGCAGCCCAGCGCCTGACTGACGACAGATATGGCCGCGACCGTGATTTCAGCAGCAAGCAGGGCGTAGTCTATTCCGAAATCATTTTGCCCACAGGCGCCACCGAGCGCCTCTCTGATCGCTCGACGCTTTGGAATGTTGTCGAAGCTCGAGAAATTCGCAAAGACGCACGACTTGCCCGTGACGTAGAATTCGCCATTCCGAGCGAATTGAACACGCCGCAGGGCATCGCGTTGGCGCGCGAGTTTGTGACGCGCGAGTTTGTGGCCAAGGGGATGATTGCCGACCTCAACGTCCATTGGGACAAGGCAGCAGACGGCAGTCCCAGGCCGCATGCGCATGTCCTGTTATCCACGAGGAAAGTTGGCCCTGACGGCTTCGGCCTCAAGGTGCCTGAATGGAACAAATGCCGGCTTTTGATGGAGTGGCGACAGAGTTGGGCCGAACACGCTAACGTGCATCTGGCTGAACTCGGCATCGACGCGCGTATCGATCACCGGCGGCTTGTGGCGCAGGGCATCCCACTTGAGGCTCAGAGCAAGGTCGGCGCCGCCGCTGCGCGGCGAAAGGCTCGCGGGCAAGACGCCGAGCGCGTCGACAAGCATAGGTGGATTGCCCGCGAAAACGGTAACAAGATCCTCGCGGAGCCTGCCATTGCCCTGAAGGCGATTACGCATGCCCACGCGACATTCACTGTGCGTGATCTTGCCCAGTTCTCCATGCGTCACAGCAATGGCAAGGACCAGTTTGATGCCATCATGAGCACCGTGTTGGGTTCCCCCGAGCTCGTCGCGTTGGGAAAGGATGGACGCGATCAGGAACGCTTTACGAGCGGCGACATGATCGCCGTGGAGAATCAGCTCGGTCTGTCCGCCTTGACGCTCGTAACGCGCAAACGTCACGCCGTTGCGGATCAACATCGAAACGCCGCGCTGGAATGCGCAGCGGATCGGGGCTTTGTTCTGTCGAGCGAGCAACGTACCGGATACGACCACATCATGGGTCGATCCGATCTTGTCTCGATCGTTGGGTGTGCCGGTAGCGGCACATCGGCAATGCTGGGCGTAGCGCGGGATGCATGGGAGCGTGAAGGGTATAGTGTGCGCGGTGCCTCTCTGTCGGCCAGCGCTGCGGAAAGGCTCGAAGGCAGCTCTGGCATCTCGTCAAAGACGGTCACAAGCCTTGAATATCAGTGGCGCCAAAGCCGTGAACTTCTGAGCGATCGTGACGTGTTGATTTTCGATGAAGCAGGCTTGGCGGGCACGCGCCAGATCGAGCGAACATTGTCTGCGGCGCGCGCTGCCGGCGCCAAAGTCGTGCTGATCAGCGATCCCGGTCACCTGCGGGCACCCGAAGTCGGGGCGCCCTTTCGATGGCTTGCAGAAGTGCACGGTGCGGTTGAGATCACCGAACGACCCCGCCAGCGTTATACCTGGCAGCGCGGTGCCACCCAGGCGCTTGCGCAGGGGCGCACTGGCGAGGCGATCGATGCCTATTGCGAACAGGGGATGGTTCACGGAGCGGGTACGCGCGCGGCCGCGCGTCTCGCGCTTGTCGAGTGCTGGTATTGCGACTGTCGCGAATCCCCGAACAAAACTGGGATCATCTTCGCTCAAATGAACGCCGAGGTTCGCATCCTGAATACCGCTGCGCGGGCGAGCTTGCGTGACGGGGGTGCGCTCCGCGCGGATTTCAATGTGAAAACAGAATCCGGCGAGCGCCCTTTTGCGACCGGCGATCGGATGATCTTCCTCCGCAACGAGCGCGGCATGGGAATCACGAGCGGGACGCTCGGTACGATTGAGGGCGTCTCGTCTGTCGAAATGACCGTCCGAACCGACGACGGGCGCCGTGTCGCTTTCAACCTGAGCGACTATGCGCACATCGATCACGGCTATGCTGCGACGCTCCAAAAGTCGCAGGGCCTGACTGTAGACGAAGCGTATATATTGGCGACGCCGGGAATGGATCGGCATTCTACTTATGTTGCCCTTTCGCGACACCGTGACCGGGCGCAACTCTATTTTGGTTGCGATGATTTTGCTGACCGCAGGACGCTTGTTCGAGACCTGTCGCGCGCGCCGGCCGCGCAGATCGCGACGAACTCTCAGATTGACGCTGCTGCGGCGCGTGCGTTTGCCCGACGTCGCGAATTCAGATTTGACGATGTTGCCCACGACTTGCCGGGCAACGCGTGCAGCCCGCTCGCCGACACCGAGCTCTTTGTGCAACCTAACGGGCGCCCGAACCAGGCGACAGAGCGCGCGCCGTCGGCAAAATGTGATCCCCAGCGAGCCTCCGATTGGCTCGCAGGAATTGACTTTGGCTACCGGCCTGCGGCGATCCGGCTGCGAGCGCGCGTCGCTCATCTGCGACAGGGCGTCGGACATGAGGAGCGGGATCATGAGCCAACCCACGATCGTGACGACGAATGGTCAAGGCAGTGAGCGTACGCGGAGATCTGCGAGTTGACTCCTCGTGTTGTGCCTCGCCACCAGAGTCCGAGGTGGTGATCCGTCCAGCGATGCTGGCTTGGGTGTTTGATCGCGTCGCTGCCACGAGGTACCGGTTGGTCGACGAGTGTTGATCGCTCGCTGTCTGCAACACCGTTTGCAACGAGGGCGGGCGGCTCAGGCCTTGATGTCTGGCTCGAGCAGTCGGTGGAGGTGAACGACAACGTAGCGCATTTCGGCGTCGTCGACGGTCCTTTGCGCCGCACTGCGCCACGCCTTTTCTGCGGTTTTGAAGTCAGGAAAAATTCCGACCACATCCAGTTTTGACGGATCGTCGAAATTCAGCGTTTGCGGATCGGTCACGCGACCGCCGAAGACAAGATGAAGTTTGCTCATACCGGCGTGCCGTAACGTCATTTGGGCGGCAAATCACCGGCTTTCTTGTCCGCTGTTCTTTGCGCCGCCCGGAGCACGATGGCTGCAGCGATCGCCGCTGCGCCGCCGACGGCAGCCGATACCCGCCGCCGCTTCGGTATCCCGTTCTTTAAAAAGACGCGACCCGCGCGCGCTGCAATCAATTCAGCAAGATCGGCTGCGAGCATGCATGGCGCCAGCCGCCCGCGGAGCCTGGCTGCCGTCTTTTTTAGTTTCGTCCGCGCGGCGTCCCGCGCTGCGGTAGCCGACTGGAGTTCGCGGGTCTCTTTCACCGATCTATCCTCTTCGTGTCAGCTTCCTGAGCTGAAGCCGCCCAACCAGCGCTGCAATCGCCGCCACAGTGAGCGCAACACCAATCACGATTGTCGTTGCCCACACAGCCCCGACAACGGGTGTCAGTGCGAACAAGACGCCGATAAGGAAAGTGACGAGCGTGCACGCAACCAATGCGGCCGCGAGTGTAAGAAGACCCAGGCCGATACCCGCGATGATCAAACGCCGCCGCGTCTCGGCGCGAAAAACAGCGGCTTCCGCGTTCAACCAATCCCGGCCGCCGTCGACGAGCTCGGACAACAGGTCCGGGAGTGACGGCCGATCGACCTGTTCAGCGTTCTCCCGATCGCCCCGATCGCCGTGGGGCCGTTCGAAGACCGTCTCGTTCAAGGCCTAAGCCTTGGTATCGTCTGAAGATTTTTTCGACGAGCCCCTGAGCATCGAGGTCAGGAACAAGCCAACCGCGGCTAACGCGCCGATAGCAATTGCGGGGCGCTTGCGCACGAAGGCTTTCGTATCGGCAACGAGAGCGTCGATATCCTTGCCATGCAGCGCAGCCGACGCTTCGGATACGCTCGACGCCGCCTTTCGCGCATAATCGCCGTACTGGGTACCGACGCGCTCATCGACCACTGATGCGGCGCTCGCAGCGAGCCGTGAAATTTCGTCAAGGGCCTCAGCGGCCATTTCCTTGCCCTGATTGGCGGCCTTGCGTGCCGAATCAAGAGCCTCGGCACCAAGCGCCGATGCCTGTTCCTTGACCTTGGCCACGCTTAATTTCGCGTCTTCAGCGGCAGGAGCGGCGGCTGTAGTGATGTCCTTTATGGTCTCGGCGACCACTTTTTTGACTTTGGGCGTACGGGCCATCGAGAAACTCCTTGTGGGTGGGCGACTGACGGAAACAAGATAGGGCAGCCCACCAGAGTTGCCAGTCCCCAATTGTAACCGATTTGCGATGTGTGCGTGGCTAAACTAGACGGGCTCGGGCTTTGTTCCCTCCCATTCAGCGAGCCCGCCAAGATATGACTGCCATTCTCGACATTCACGCCCGCCAGATCATCGATAGTCGGGGAAACCCCACGGTTGAGGTCGATGTTTTGTTGGAGGATGGGAGCTTTGGTCGTGCGGCAGTGCCCTCGGGAGCCTCCACGGGAGCGTACGAGGCCGTAGAATTGCGCGACGGGGACAAGACCCGGTTTATGGGCAAGGGCGTCGAAAACGCTGTTGCGGCAGTCAACGGTGAGATCTTGGACAAACTCACCGGCCTCGATGCCGAGGATCAGGGCGAGATCGACGGAGCAATGATTGCGCTCGACGGCACGACAAACAAGGCGCGGCTCGGTGCCAATGCCATTCTGGGCGTCAGCCTGGCGACGGCAAAGGCCGCAGCTGACGCACGCGGCCTGCCGCTCTATCGATATATCGGGGGGGTTGGCGCTCACGTCCTGCCGGTGCCGATGATGAACATTATCAACGGCGGTATGCACGCCGACAATCCGATCGACTTTCAGGAATTCATGGTGATGCCGGTCGGGGCGGAGAGCCTGTTCGAAGCCGTGCGAATGGGGTCCGAGATTTTCCATACGCTCAAGCAAAAGCTGCGCGACAAGGGGTTGGCAACAGCGGTCGGTGACGAAGGAGGCTTTGCGCCCGACCTGGCAAGCGCGCCTGAAGCGCTCGACTTCATCATGGCGTCCATTGAGGCTGCGGGATACACGCCCGGTGACGACGTGGTGCTCGCGCTCGATTGCGCTGCCACAGAGTATTACAACGACGGAGCCTATCGGTTCACTGGCGAGAATATCGTACGGACACGGGACGAGAATGCGGCCTACCTAGCTGACCTTTGCGCGCGCTATCCGATCTGCTCAATCGAAGACGGCATGAGCGAAGATGATTTTGAAGGATGGAAAGCGCTGACTGACGCGATCGGCAAGAAGGTACAATTGGTGGGCGATGACCTGTTCGTGACCAATGTCGATCGCCTGTCGATCGGGATCGAAAAGGGGCTCGCCAACTCGGTGCTGGTTAAGGTCAATCAGATTGGGACATTGACCGAAACCCTCGCTGCCGTGTCGATGGCACAGCGCAACGGCTATACGGCAGTCATATCGCATCGGTCAGGCGAGACCGAGGATGCGACAATCGCTGACCTCGCAGTCGCAACAAATTGCGGGCAGATCAAGACGGGGAGTCTTGCCCGTTCGGATCGGCTCGCGAAATACAATCAGTTGATTCGCATCGAAGAAGAGCTCGATTCTCAGGCAAAATATGCAGGCCGTACGGTTTTTGCCGCTAAACGGGGTTGATTCCGCGAATCGGGTGTGATTCAAGGGGTTGTGGCCAAGCCTCGGACCTTCTGGATAAATCTACGCGCGGCGGCTGCGCCTGCGGCAGCGCTGATCGTGGTCGCCTTTTTTGGCGGCTATGCCTTATTTGGCCCAAATGGCGCGCTCGCATGGGGTGATTATTCGCGACAGTTGAAGGATCGGCAGGCAGAGCTCGTTCGCGTCGAAGCAGCGCGGCATCAGCTTGCCAACCGTGTTGCGCTGCTTGATCCGCGTCACGCAAACCGCGATCTTGCTGAGGAGTTGGTCCGGCGCGATATGGGGGTCGTTCAACCCGGCGAAGTCATTGTCCAGCTGAAGTAAGGCCGATTAACCAAATCGGTTGTGCGATTTGACCGATATGCGCCGCAAGCGATTCATTCTCAGTTTACCGTAGCGTCAACTTGCGTGAGCGCGGCCGACGCCTCTATAGCCACGACAACCAGGATGCAGCGAAAGGTCCACTCGTGGCAAAAGCCGCCGCTAAAGCAGAAAACTACGAGATCGCGCGTCCGCCAGAGCCCACGCGGTACAAAGCGTCGACCGATGAAATGATGTCCTTCTACAAGGACATGCTGTTGATCCGACGTTTCGAGGAAAAGGCCGGCCAGCTTTACGGTCTCGGACTGATCGGGGGGTTCTGCCACCTCTACATCGGGCAGGAAGCCGTGGCGGTCGGGCTGCAGTCGGCGTTGAACATTGGGCAGGATTCGGTGATCACCGGGTACCGCGACCATGGCCACATGCTGCTTTGCCGGATCGAACCGAGGGTTGTCATGGCCGAACTAACCGGGCGTCAGGCAGGCATTTCGCATGGCAAAGGCGGGTCGATGCACATGTTCGACGTCGCCAAGGGATTTTACGGTGGCCATGGTATCGTCGGCGCCCAGGTGTCGCTTGGGACAGGTCTCGGTTTTGCGCACAAATATCGCAACGACGGCGGCATCGCGATCGCCTATTTCGGCGACGGCGCGGCGAACCAGGGGCAGGTCTACGAAAGTTTCAACATGGCCGCGCTATGGAAGCTGCCAATCGTATTCGTGATCGAAAACAACGGCTATGCCATGGGCACGAGCACCGTGCGCGGCAGCTCCGAGACGCATTTCCATCGGCGCGGCGAGAGCTTTCGCCTTCCCGGAATTCAGGTTGACGGCATGGATGTGCTCGCCGTGCGCGGCGCGGCGGAGGCGGTATATAAGTGGGTGCGTGAGGGGAACGGTCCGGTACTGATGGAGCTGAAAACCTATCGTTATCGGGGCCACTCGATGTCCGATCCTGCCAAATATCGCTCGCGCGACGAGGTGCAATCGATGCGGGATCACAATGATCCAATTGAGCGCCTGAAAAAGGAGCTGGAAGCAGCCGGGACGAGTGATGAGGCGTTGAAATCGATTGATAAGGAAATCCGGGCCATTGTCGCCGAAGCGGCCGATTTCGCCGAACAGTCCCCTGAGCCCGAGCTCAGCGAACTCCATACAGACGTGCTTGTCGGGAAATACTGATGGCCATCGACGTAAAAATGCCTGCGCTTTCGCCGACAATGGAGGAAGGAACGCTGGCGAAATGGCTTGTCAAGGCAGGCGATGCCGTAAAGTCAGGCGATATCCTTGCCGAGATCGAGACCGACAAGGCGACGATGGAGTTCGAAGCGGTAGATGAGGGGACGGTTGCCGCGATCCTCGTCGCTGAAGGCACCGACAATGTGAAAGTCGGCACCGTGATCGCAACGATCACGGCGGACGGAGAGCCTTCCTCATCCGTGCCGATCACTCAATTGCCGACATCTCAGCCGGCGCTGGTGCGCTCTCCTTTGCCCAACTCTTCTGAAACACCGGCGGTTGCTCCTGCGCTGTCCACACCAGCAGCGTCTGCGGAAGCCGGTCACGCAACGATTAAGCTCACGCTGCGTGAAGCTTTGCGGGATGCGATGGCCGAGGAAATGCGGACCGACGACCGGGTATTCATAATGGGCGAAGAAGTCGCCGAATATCAAGGTGCGTACAAGGTTACCCAGGGCTTGCTTGAAGAGTTCGGTGCCCGCCGCGTGATTGATACGCCGATCACCGAATACGGCTTCGCTGGAATCGGTACCGGCGCGGCGATGGGGGGCTTGCGTCCCATCGTGGAGTTTATGACCTTTAACTTCGCGATGCAGGCGATCGATCATATTATTAACTCGGCTGCAAAGACCAACTACATGTCAGGCGGTCAGATGCGCTGTCCTGTCGTATTTCGCGGCCCCAACGGCGCTGCGGCACGTGTGGGTGCGCAGCACAGCCAGAATTACGCACCTTGGTATGCCAGCGTCCCCGGACTGATCGTGATCGCACCCTATGATGCGGCCGATGCAAAGGGGCTTCTCAAAGCTGCGATCCGTTGCGAAGATCCTGTTGTCTTCCTCGAAAACGAACTGCTTTATGGGCGCACTTATGAGGTACCCAACGGCGACGTGGTTGTACCGATTGGCAAGGCGCGGATCATGCGAGCCGGCAGCAGCGTGACGATCGTCAGCTACTCGATCGGCGTCGGCCTGGCGCTTGAGGCCGCTCAAAGGCTCGCTGATGAAGGAATCGATGCCGAAGTTGTCGATCTGCGAACCTTGCGTCCTCTTGATCGCGAAACCGTGCTTGCGAGCCTCAAGAAGACAAATCGCATGGTCGTCGTCGAGGAGGGCTGGCCGACGTGTTCGATTGCGAGTGAAATCATGGCGGTGGCGATGGACCAGGGCTTCGACGACCTCGACGCGCCCGTGATGCGCGTCACCAACGAGGATGTGCCGATGCCCTATGCCGCGAACCTCGAACGCGCAGCTCTGGTCAACGTCGACCGCGTTGTCGCAGCCGTAAAGGCGGCATGCTACCGCTAGCGCCTAGCACGTGTTGCGTGTCACGGCGGGGGTATTCTGAAACAGACCGTAATCTTCGGTTGCGGTCGTCGAGGGATCGGTCGAGACCCCAAGTTGGCGGGGATCGCGGACGATGAACGCGCCCTTGTAGGTCAGCACCTGGTTGTCCACTCGCAGTCCAAAATACTGCAACCCTGCCGCAAAGGGTTCGACGATGGCGTTATAATTATAAGCAATCTCGACGAATATCACTGCATTGCTCGCCGGCGCCTGGATCTGGGCCCCGGCCGGCCCCATGCCAGCAAAGGCGGTACCGGTTTGACCATTGCCCGCGACGCCATATGATGACGGCCACACCTTCGACCCGTAGCAACGCTGCCAGGCAATCCACTGGCCGCCGGCGGTGTTTTGCTGGAGGCTGGACACGATGACTCGCCCGCGATTGGCAAAGTCGATTGTTTTGCCATCGATACGTGCAGCTTCAAACGTGTCGTTGACGTCAGCCTCATAGATTTTCTTGAGGGACAGTCCGTTCGTCGAACCAATGCGCGAGGCGTTATCCGCGACGATCATGCCGATCTGGCTCAGGCGCATGCGGGTCACTGCCAGATTGGCAATCTCGACTCCGCCCAGACCAATCGCGAGCAGAACCGGAAGCCCATAGGCAAATTCTATCAGGGCAAGCCCCGTTACATCACGGCGAAGGGCGCGGATAACGGCCGGGACGTTCCAGCGCAGTTTCAACACGGTGCCCATTAACAATTCCTCGTCGGACCCGCCGCGCGTGTCGCCTGGTTGCCGTACGGCTGGTTGCGGAGCACGGTTGTCGAACGGATGGTCTGGGTTGCCGGTCCACCGAATAGCGCGTTGATCGGAAACAGTGATTTGTAGTTCACCTGTACAGTGTACAGTGTCGCATCGTTCGCGCCGCCCTGCCCATCGATGCCTCCGTCGTCCCAGCTGTTGTTGTTGTTGATATCGACATAGGTATATCCTAGCGCGCACTGACCGCCTGGACCGGTCGATGGTTCCATCGCGCCGGCGCTTGTGAAGGTGGAAAAGTTCCGACGCGTGAAGGTAAAGCTGCTGTCGGTGACGCTGCCGTTCACGCTTTCAAACGTTGTTTTTACGTTGCCGTCGATCGTGGCGTTCGCGGCTCCAGTGGCGCCGCTCTCCAGCGTTGAATCGCGCGCGGCTTTTTGTACCGCCCCTTCCAGCATCGACTTGGCGTACAGCCGATAGGTCATGTCGAGCAGCCCCATAATGACGACCATCAGAACTGGCGCGACCATTGCGAATTCGATGAGCGTCGAGCCCCGCCGACTGCGTCGGAGCCGCTTGATCAGCCGCCGGATCACTTGGAAATCCTTAGCGCTGCGATCTGCGAGGCGATCGACTGGAATTGTGCCTGAAGCTGGGCTGTGTTGGTTGCGATGAACGACTTGCCCGGGCTTGCGCAGCTGACCAGCGTCGGAGGGTTTTGGGTGCCGAACGCTACTGTCCAGACGGTTATGTTGTTTGCCTGTGCGGCTCGGCAAAGCGCCAGAAAGCGCTCGGTGTGGACAGGCGCCATATTGCCGCTTGGGCCTGAGGTTGGCGCCGTCGACGCCATGACGCGACGATCGAGGGTCTCATAGGCGTGGGCTCCATAGATCAAAGCGTCTGGCGACATGATGCCGTCGGTCATGAAGATGATATGACGGCTGATCGGCTGACCATTAGGCGCGGTCGTGTTTTCGCTAGCCCATATGCCGGTCGGGGAGATCATCCGCGCGCCCCATGCCATCCCGACGTCGTGATAGGTACCGCCGCCGGGCGCAAGGGTGTTGACGTAATTCTGCACGTCGCTGTGTGCCCGCACTGCCAATTTGCTGGCGGCCGCCGGACACGTCGAATATACCGAAGGAAGCGAAATGCTGAGCGGAGATCGCGACGTTCCGACATTGGTCTCGTTGCCAAGCCCGTTTCGGTCGTACATCAGATCGGCCCACATCGGACGCCAGCTGGTCGCCGTGCTCGACGGTACAGTCAGGATGTCGAGATCGTACGCGCCTGGAGGGATAGTCGGGAACGTGGTGTTGGGTACGGTGTCGCGCTCTTCAACGCAGCCGTTATAAGCCGACGCCGACCCCGTAACAGTCGAGCCTGGAGAATTCACGAGATCAGCCATATTGTAAGCGCCCGAAGCTGATACCGATCCCGCCGGAACGTTACTGCTCGTGTAGACATTCACTGACGTGCCACTTTTGAAACTCGACACGTCATAGCTTACGGGCATGTAGCTCCAGCTCGTAAACGAAAACCGGCTGCTTTGTGCATAGCTCGTCGTCGCAGTGCGATACTGGCGCGTGCAAGTTTGAAGCCCGCCATAGGAACTCGACACCCGCTGGTAGAATGTTTGATTGACCGTTGACGGCTGACCCGATTGGAACACGTCGCTCGTGGGCACCGTGGGATTGCCCGTCGGACTTGGGTTGAATCCGGAAAATGCGACGTTGTTGCCGTAGTTCGTACAGCTGCTGTCGCTGATCGGCGAACCATAGGTCTGGTTGGTCCAGCCACTGTAACTTGTCGTCGGGTGCCATCCTGGCGTCGTCATGTTGGCGATGCGCGACTGATACGTCCAATTGCTGACCATCCAGTTGATTGGCAGGATATTGCTGCTGGTGAACGGATCGATACCCACGTTGACCGCCGACGAATAGGGAACGAAGCCT
Organism: Sphingomonadales bacterium; assembly: GCA_025352685.1. Classification (GTDB taxonomy): domain Bacteria; phylum Pseudomonadota; class Alphaproteobacteria; order Sphingomonadales; family Sphingomonadaceae; genus Sphingomonas_O. Next base: position 15,803 of record JANXSN010000007.1, on the reverse strand, counting down.
AGCCGAAAGCGAGCAGTGCTCGTCGTCGAATTGTTGATCGTGTCGTAGAAATTGACCACGGCACTGCGCACCCCGGCAATTTTCGAGTTCACGTTGCCATTGCAAGACGAGTCGTCTGGGCAATCGAGCATTGATCCGGTCGTATCGAGGACAAACATGACGTCTGTGTTGGAGATCTCCAGCCGTGCGTTGCACTGCAGGCTCAAATCCACATAATCATTGCCGAAGATTTTGGTGATCGTCATCGGAATGCGTGCCGTGGCGGTGCCGGCAACCTGCCCGTCGGCAGTTGACGCGGTCGTGAATGACACGTTCGTCGATCCGGAAGTGTTCGCGGCGAAGTTGATGTTGAAAAACTTGACGCCCTGCGCCGCCGAGTTCGTATCGATCACCGTGCCGCTCATCGAACGCCGGGTCGCGAGCGCGCCCGCATCACAGGCCTGTTGCAGGCGCGACTTGATCAGGTACGACCGCCCCATGTCGACAGCAGAGCCGACCATACCCACCAGAGGAATGGTCGCCATAGCGATCATTGCGAGGGTGTTGCCGCTTGTGTTGCGGCGCAGGCGGGACAATATCCCGCTGTATTCGCTCGCTGTGTCCTGCGCCGCTGAAAAGAGTTTCATGTCCCGAAGCCCAACCGTGTCCACCCATATTTGGCGTCATATGCAGCGATCAGGGCAAAGAACAACTGAAGCGAAACGGTTAATCGCCTATTTGCCTTCTGTCATTTCGTGACCGTGTTATCAGACCCCGATCGCTCCTTTGCTCTCGACCATGTGCCAGCCGCACAGCGCGACGGTGTGGCGGCGTTGTGGGCTCTCGACGAGCAATTGGGGCAGCTGGTTGCTTCCACGACGCAGCCGCCGCTCGGGCAGATGCGGCTGTTGTGGTGGCGCGAGGCTTTGGAAACGGGAGCGCGCGGTCATCCCGTGCTGGAGGCCATGACGTCACTCAGGACTGCCGGGATCGACGCGCGGGCTCTGGGCATCGTCATCGATGGGTGGGAGGAGTTGCTGGAGCCGCTGCCGTTGGGTGACGATCAATTGGCGCGCTATGCTGCCTTTCGCGGCGGTCAGTTATTTGCGCTGTCGGCGCGGTTGCTGATGGGAGTGTGCCCCGAGTCGAGCGGAGCGGCTTGGGCGCTTGCTGATTTCGGTCTGCGATGTTCGGACCCCGGAACGTCGGCCCGCGCGCTCGAAATGGCGCGGGTTCACCTGTCAGCGGCAGATCTTCAAAAGACGCCACGACCGCTGCGCATTCTTGTTCGACTGGTGCGAAACGATATCGTGGCTGGAAGGCGCATGGCCCGAACCCCGTGGAGACTGTTGCGCAGTATTGCGTAGCGACTGCCACGACCCGTATGCGCATGGTGATCTCAACGATTGCGGGTCGAGTTGGACAGTTTTTTGCAAACAGCGTTGCTGCACGGGCTTGGGGCGTGCTGTTCTCGTCTTCCGCATTTTTATGCGCAAAATGCTCCAGTCGTCGGCCAATGCTGTCGAATGCGCCCGCAGAGCACCTAAGTACGTTGCGTTGGCAACGCCATCTGGGGAAGGGGGGGCAGCGTCGTGACCCATCCGGCGAGATCGTCGTGCGCACGAGCTGAATACATCCGCTTGCGGTCGGCCTTCTTGGACTTGCCGGCGATGTCGAGCGGCGGGAACAGGCCGAAATTCACGTTCATCGGTTGATAGGTGCTGGTACTGGCACCGCCAGTGATGTGCGCGAGGAGTGCGCCAAACGCAGTCGTTGGCGGTGGCGGCGCAATGACGTCACTCCTGAGATCGGCGGCGGCGAAGCGCCCTGCCAGCAAGCCAATGGCAGCACTTTCCAGATAGCCTTCGCAGCCCGTGATCTGGCCGGCAAACCGGATGTGCGGCGCGGACTTCAGCCTGAGTGTCGGGTCGAGCAGCAGGGGAGATTTTATGAACGTATTGCGGTGCAAGCCGCCTAGGCGTGCAAACTCGGCGTTCTGCAGGCCCGGGATCATCCGGAACACCCGCACCTGCTCGGCGTGTTTCAGCTTGGTCTGAAAGCCCACGATATTCCACAAAGTGCCAAGTGCATTGTCTTGACGAAGCTGCACAACGGCCCACGGCCAATGGCCCGTTCTCGGATTGTCGAGGCCGACTGGCTTCATGGGGCCGAACAGCAGCGTGTCGACGCCGCGCTCGGCCATCACTTCGATCGGCATACACCCCTCGAAATAAGGCGTATCGGACTCCCATTCCTTGAATTCGGTTTTTTCGCCCGCGATGAGAGCCCCGTGAAACGCAAGATACTCGGCCTTGGTCATCGGGCAGTTGATGTAATCCGCGCCATCGCCGTTCGGGCTGCCCTTGTCCCAGCGCGACGCCTTCCAGGCGACATCCATATCGATGCTATCCCCGTAAACGATCGGGGCCAACGCGTCGAAGAAGGCGAGGCCGTCCTCGCCTGTCTCCGCACCGATTTCTGTCGCGAGTAGCGGTGCCGTCAACGGTCCCGTCGCAATGATCGACGCGCCTGAAGGCAGGTGATCGACCCTTTCGCGGACTAACTTGATGTTGGGATGCGAGGCGACCGCGCTCGTCACGCTTTGCGAGAAGGCTTCGCGGTCCACGGCCAGCGCGGACCCGGCGGGTACACGGTGTTTGTCTGCCTCGCGCATGATGAGCGAACCAAGTGTTCGCATCTCTTGATGCAACAGACCGACGGCATTGGATTGCGCATCGTCCGATCGAAAGGAATTCGAGCAGACCAGCTCCGCGAGCCCATCGGTCCGGTGTGCCGCCGTGAAATGACCGCCCCCGCGCATTTCGGAGAGGCGGACGCGTTGACCCGCCTCGGCTAGCTGCCACGCCGCCTCCGATCCTGCCATGCCGCCGCCGATGATGTGAATGTCGTAAGTCATGAGTGGGCCATAGCGGGGCGGACTGCGCGGAGCGAGACTAGTTTGGTCATGCCAGGTTCCGTTTCAACTTCACCAGCGCAGCATCGAGCGCACCCAGGAACCTCGACCGATCCGTCTTCGCAAAGGGCGCAGGCCCGCCCACGACGACGCCTCCCGCCCTCAGGTCGGCCATGATTGAACGGGTAGCAACGGCACCCCCTATCGAGCTGGCAGTAAAGAATTTTCCGGTGTGGGCGATCACAGTTGCACCTGCCTTGACGCAGCGGTCGGCGAGCAGGATGTCGGCAGTGATGACGACGCTTGCCGCGTTCGCACGTTCAGCAATCCAATCGTCGGCCTCGTCAAATCCGCTGCCGACGACGACGCGTTCGATCAGCGGGTGGATCATGACGCGGAACGCGCTGTTACTGACGATCTTGACCGGCTCACCGTGGCGAAGGGCGACCTTGTAGATTTCATCTTTTACCGGGCAGGCGTCCGCGTCGACAAGAATTTGGACTGACACGAGAGTTAGCGCGGCGCCCGGTTCGGTTTGGCTCGATAGGGCGGTTTGCCCGCGCCGCCGGGAGCACCGCGATGGGGCACCGGTCGGTTCGGTGCGGGACGGTTCGGGCCGTTACGCACGGGGCCGCGCGACTGATGCGCGTCGGGGCTCTCGCCGTGATGCGGCGCGATGTGGATGCCGTCTTCGCCTTCGGTGCCCTTGGTCCGCTTGAGCGCGTCGGCAAATCGGTCAGCCGATGCTCGGGTAACTTGGAAAAAGGTTTCAGTTGCGCTGATTCGGATTGCCCCGATTTCGCCGCGCGTGATATGACCGCGGCGGCAAAGCAGGGGCAGGATCCAGCGCGGATCGGCATTATGGCGGCGGCCACAGTCCATCTTGAACCAGACTGTGTCTTCGAATCCGGGCCGTGGGCCATCGGGACGGGCAGGGCGCGCGCTGGCGTCGAGCAGTTCCTCGGCCTCGGGCATCTTGGCACGGTGCATCCGGACGAGTGCGGCTGCAATGTCCTCGGGGGTGCGTTCGGCAAGCAGACGGGCGGCCAATGCCTTGTCTTCGTCGTCGGTTTCAACGGGCTCCAGAAGCGCCGTGAGCAGGCGTTCGTGGTCCTGCGCGCGAATCGCTTCGGGCGTTGGCATCGAAATCCAGTCGGCGGTAACGCGCGCTTCACGCAGCATCGCCTCGACGCGCCGGCGTCGCGGATGGGGGACGATCAGCACAGCAGTGCCCTTTTTCCCGGCGCGGCCGGTCCGGCCCGAACGATGCTGTAGCGCATCTGGATCGCGGGGAATCTCGACGTGAATGACAAGTGTCAATGTCGGCAGATCAATACCGCGAGCAGCGACGTCCGTGGCGACGCAAACGCGGGCGCGGCGGTCGCGCAGCGCCTGAAGCGCCGCATTGCGCTCGTTCTGGCTATGCTCGCCTGATAATGCGACAGCAGCAAATCCACGCTCGATCAGGCTGGCATGCAGGTGGCGCACATTGTCGCGGGTTGCGCAGAAAAGCATGGCCGAATCCGCCTCGTGAAACCGCAGCAAGTTCACAACCGCGTTTTCAATGTCGGACGGGGCAACAGTGACCGCCTGATAAGCGATATCTCCGTGTCCACGATCCTCACCCACTGTTGAGATACGCAGCGCATCACGCTGATATCTCTTGGCAAGTGCAACAATCGGTTTGGGTATCGTGGCGGAAAATAGAAGCGTTCGACGCTGGCCTGGTGTTGCGTCAAGGATCTGTTCCAGATCTTCGCGAAACCCCATGTCGAGCATTTCGTCGGCTTCGTCGAGGACGGCAACCCGAAGTCCCGAAAGGTCGAGGGCGCCGCGTTCGAGGTGATCGCGCAGACGACCTGGTGTGCCGACGACGATATGAGCACCATGCTGAAGATTACGGCGTTCCTTTCCCGCGTCCATCCCGCCGACACAGGTTGCGATCCGAGCCCCCGTTTTGGCGTAAAGCCACATCAGCTCGCGGCTAACCTGGAGCGCGAGTTCGCGGGTCGGCGCGATCAGCAGAGCGAGGGGCGGCAGCGTGAAGGGTACCTTTCCATCCTCGCCGAGTAACTCAGCGGCCATCGCGAGGCCAAACGCTACGGTCTTACCTGAACCGGTCTGCGCCGAGACAATGAGGTCGCGCCCCGCTGCTTCGGGTTCGAGCACAGCGGCTTGAACGGGGGTGGGCGCAGTATAACCATGCGCAGCGAGGGCTTCGCCGAGAAGCGACGGAACAGTGGTGAAGGAAGTCATCGACGGGACACCTAGGCCAGTTTTGGCCATTTGTCGCCTGTTGCGTTTCGAGCAGACCCAAGCCAGGAGAGGCGATGGGGGACCGCGACATGTTTAGCAAATTGCGCGGGGTTTATGCAGCCGCGCTCGTCATGGGTCTGACTTATTTTTTTGTCAGAAATACAGGTATTGCCGGCCCGCTTTTATTCGCGTGGAAGGGCGCTGGCGTCGCGTTGCTGGCAGCGTGGTGCGCAGGCGCTTCACGGTCGTTTGACGGTTGGCTCATCGCTGGCGCCATGGCGCTCGGCGCGCTTGGCGACGTGCTGATCGAGACCTCAGGGCTGACAGCGGGGGCATTAGCATTCATGGCGGGCCATGTGCTTGCGTTGGCGCTATACTTGCGAAATCAGCGACCAGGTCTGACGCTGAACCAGCACTTAGGGGCCGTACTCGTCGTGCCGCTTTCGGTTTTTATTGCGATAGCGCTGGTACCGTTCCAGCAGTCGGTGGGGATCGCGGCTTACACCTTCCTTGTAGCAGCCATGGCGGCAAGTGCGTGGTCCAGTCGATTTCCACGCACCCGCGTCGGCATGGGCGCCATGATGTTTCTGGCGTCCGACCTGCTGATCTTTGCGCGCATCGGGCCTCTCGCGCGGTCGTCGCCACCGGAACTCCTGATCTGGCCGCTCTATTTTGCCGGGCAGGCATTGATCGCGTCAGGCGTTGTCCGCACACTCAGGACGGCCGACAGGGGCACTACGCCGTAATAATGGGGAAAAAGCGCGCCGCCGCGTGATACTTCCCAGCGGACCGTGTCGCCGAAGGAAGCGAGGTCGATCTCGGCAATCACGAGTCGCACTTGATCGGCAAAATGGTTCGCGATGGTCCCGTCAAGCTGTGCTGCTGTCGAAAGATGGATATACCCGTCGATCAGATCAACCGGCGCGCCGATGAACTCGCCATCGGCCTGAAATATTTCCCATTCGTCAGCGGTCAGGATTTTGAAGGCCGTGGTGTCATTCATGTCAAACAAGCCCTCGGCGTGGTCCAAACTTCAACCCTGCGTCCTCGTGCGGGCGCACGTAGATCCGCGTTACGCTCGGGAATTGCTGCTGCACCGCGCGTTCGATCTCGTCGACGATACGCTCGACGTCGCCTGCGGTCAGTCGGTTGTCGAAATCAACGTTGAGCGCCGCGACGACCTGCTCGGGCGCGTTGTGGATCGTCATGATGTCGCCGATGCCCATAACACCGGTGCGGGAGGCTGCGCTCCGAATGCCCTCGACCAGCACGGGGTCGGCAGCTTCACCGATCAGCAGCCCTTTGGCCTCACGAGCTAGAAAAACCGCAACAACACCGAGCAACATGCCGATAAAGATCGAAGCGATGCCGTCGAAGCGCGCGTCACCGCTCAGTTGTGAGATCCCAAGCCCGAGCGCCGCGATGAGAATTCCAGCCATCGCAGCGCCGTTTTCCAGCAAGACGGTAACAGTCGTGGCATCCTTGGTGTCGATCAGCGCCCGCCACCAGGATTTGCCGCCGCGCGCCGCATCGAACTCGCGAAACGCTGCGACTGTCGATCCCCCCTCGAGGGCAAAGGCCACGGCAAGGACCAGGTAGCCGATGAGCGGAGAAACCGCTTTTTCGGGATCCAGCACGTGTTGGATCCCCTCGTACACGGAGACGCCTGCGCCGAGCGCGAAAACGAGCAGCGCGACGACGAAACTCCAGAAATACAATTCGCGGCCATAGCCAGCCGGATGCCTTGCATCGGCGGGCTTGGCGGCGCGTTTCTGGCCATACATCAGCAGCAGCTGATTGGTGGAATCTACCAGGCTATGGACGCCCTCGGTAAGCAGCGCTGACGACCCGGTTATCGCAGCAGCAGCAAATTTGGCAACGGCGATCCCCAGGTTGGCGGCTAGCGCAAGAACCAAGACACGGGTATTGCCGGACTTCACGCCGCGTCCTCGGGTCCTTTTGTTGCGCCGTCATCCGGCGTCGCCTCGGCCCCTGGATTTTCAAAATTCGCTTCGGGTTCGTCTTCATTTTCCTCGATGCGTGCTGCGCTGACAACATGCTCGTTCTGCGCCACGTCAAACAGCTTCACCCCGGCCGAGTTTCGACCGATAACGCGCAGATTGCCCACCGTCATACGAATGAGTTTGGCTTGATCGGTGACGAGCATGAGCTGCTGCCCGTTGGAGCAAGGAAAGGAAGCCACAACCGGCCCATTGCGGGCCAGATTGTCGATGTTGGTAATGCCCTGTCCGCCACGGTTGGTGCGGCGATATTCATAGGCGGACGACCGCTTCCCATATCCGTTGCCGCACACCGTCAGGATGAACTGCTCGCGGTCGGCCATCTCGGCCATGCGGTCGGCGGCAAGCGTCGCCTCGTTGTCATTGTCCTTCCACGCCGCGGCACGCAGATAGGCTTCGCGTTCCTCGGGTGTTGCCCCCGATCGGTGCAGGATAGACAGCGAAATGACGGCGTCGTCACCTTTGAGCGTTACCCCGCGCACACCCGTTGAGTTACGCGACTGGAACTCGCGGACGTCAGAGCCCATAAAGCGGATTGCCTTGCCCTGCCGCGTCGCGAGCAGCACATCGTCGCCCTCCGTCAGCAGTGCGACGCCGATCAATTTGTCGTCGGCATCGTCGCCCTCGAATTTCATCGCAATCTTGCCTGCCGTCGGGATGTTAGCAAACGCATCCATGCTGTTGCGGCGCACGCCCCCCTTGGCCGTGGCAAACATCACGTGCAGATCAGACCAAGTTTCCTCATCCTCAGGCAGCGGCAGCACGGTTGAAATGGTTTCTCCGTCGGCCAGCGGGAGCAAGTTGACCATCGGCCTCCCGCGCGTGTTTGGCCCGCCTTCCGGCAGACGCCAAACCTTTTTGCGATAAACCTTTCCATTTGTTGAAAAGAACAGAACCGGTGTGTGCGTGCTGGTCACGAACAATTCGGTGACCGCATCCTCGTCCTTGGTCGCCATCCCGGCACGGCCCTTTCCGCCGCGCCGCTGGGCCCGGAAAGATTCGAGCGGCGTGCGCTTGATGTAGCCCGCCATGGTAACGGTGACGACCATCTCTTCGCGTTCAATCAGCGCTTCGTCATCGATCCCGTCGAACGCAGCCGTAATTTCCGAGCGCCGCGGTGTCGCAAATTCGTCACGCACAGCTTGCAGCTCTTCGCGCATGACGGCGTAGAGCTTCACCCGGTCGGCTAAGATATCCAGCAACTCTGAAATACTACCCGCAAGTACCTTTAACTCATCGCCGATTTCTTCGCGCCCGAGTGCCGTCAGGCGGGCGAGGCGGAGGTCAAGGATCGCCTTTACCTGCAGTTCGGACAGCCGGTACGACGTTGATCCAGCTTGCGGCTCCATCGATTCAACCAGCATGATATAAGGCAGGATTTCGGCGATCGACCACTCACGCGCGAGGAGCGCGTCGCGGGCAACTGCGGGACTTGCCGATCCGCGAATAATCCGCACGACTTCATCAACGTTCGAGACGGCAACGACGAGACCAAGCAACAAATGCGCCCGCTCGCGGGCCTTGGCGAGTTCAAATTTCGACCGTCTGGTAATGACTTGTTCGCGGAATTTCACGAACGCTTCGATCATGTCGCGTAGCGTTAGCGTTTCCGGCCGACCACCGCGAATGGCGAGCATGTTTGCCGGGAAACTGGACTGTGCCGGGGTATGCCGCCACAGCTGATTAAGGACAACATCCACACTAGCGTCGCGTTTGAGCTCCATGACGACACGAACACCAAACCGGTTCGATTCGTCTCGCATTTCGCCGACGCCTTCGATCCGCTTGTCCTTGACCGCCTCAGCAATCTTTTCAACGAGGCCGTTCTTGCCAAGCTGGAACGGGATTTCGGTCAGGACGATGGCGCGCTTGTCTGCGCGCCCTTCCTCGACGATGTGGCGCGATCGCACGATGATTGAGCCGCGCCCTGTGGTGTAGGCCAATTTCGCGCCGTGGGTTCCTAGAATCAGGCCACCCGTGGGAAAGTCGGGCGCGGGGACAATTGCGATGAGCTCTTCCGACGTAATCCCGGGATTTTCCATATACGCAAAACAGGCGTCGATAACCTCGCCCAGGTTGTGTGGCGGAATATTGGTTGCCATTCCGACAGCGATTCCGCCACCGCCGTTGACCAACAAATTGGGGAAACGCGCCGGCAGTACCTGAGGCTCCGATCGCTGGGCGTCGTAGTTCGGCTGAAAATCGACGGTGTCTTTGTCGACGTCGGCCAGCAGAAAATTGGCCACTTTGGCTAAACGGGCTTCAGTATATCGCATTGATGCCGGGGGATCGGGGTCCATCGAACCGAAATTGCCCTGACCATCGATCAGCGGGAGGCGCATCGACCAGTCCTGGGTCATGCGCGCCAGCGCATCATAGATCGCCGAATCGCCGTGCGGATGATAATTACCCATCACGTCGCCAACGATTTTGGCAGACTTGCGATACGGGCGGCCCGCGACGAAGCCACCTTCCTGAGACGCCCACAGAATGCGACGGTGGACCGGCTTAAGGCCGTCGCGAACGTCAGGCAGCGCACGCGAGACGATGACCGACATTGCGTAGTCGAGATAACTCGACTTCATTTCGTCGACGATGTTGATCGGCGAAATATCCGACGGGTCGGCGAGGGTGGTCTCGTCGCTCATTGCGGCGTGCTACTTTCGATGACGGTTGCGTTACGCCGCCCTAGCCGCTGCCGGGCCGAGATACCAGCCTCGCGTGCGCGCACGCGAGGCTGGACGACCATTCTGGCGCTGTTTCAGGCGCACGTTTTTTCGCAGAGATTGCTTGCCTTTGAGTAATCATAGGGAGCGGTCTTACCGGTTGACGTCTTCGTCGCGATCGGACGGTCGCCCGTCACCACAGCCGCCGCGCGGTGCACCGAGGGTTTGGCGTGCATTGCAGCGGTCTTGGTGCTCTTGGACCCGGCCATCCGCGCCAGGATCGACCGCCTGCCTGCTTTGGCGGCGGGGTTTGCTGCAATCAGGTGCGCGACCAGTGGCTTGACAGCCGCGTGAGATCCAGCCGGTCTCGTCGCCGGCACGGCCGGCGTTGTCGTTGCCGCCTGTGCCCCGGACGCGCACATGGCGGCGGAAACTAGGGCAATGAGCCCCCGTTCTGCGATAGAGCCCTCAACTTTCCATAGAACCCTTTTCGGTTGCGGCGCGTTGCGGCCACCATGACAGATTTCGGTTGCGTCCCGGGATGATCGACACGCCTACAACCGGCTGGCGGACGACCGCACTGGTCCTTGTTGGGCAACAGTCGAAGATTCATGCGGAGATTAACTCGCCATCCCAGGCGATATGCGCACCACTATCGGCCGGGGTCAGCGCGTCGACAACCTCAATCAATCGCTCGGCAGCGAAATCGGGGGTAAACAGTTTTCCCGGCGGGACGTTGCCTTGAAATGGCTTGCTCATGCCTGTGTCGACCGTGCCGGGATGCAGCGCGACACAGATCGCTGAGGGGTGCGTGCGCTTTAGTTCGATGCTCAACGTTTTGATCAGCATGGCAAGCGCGGCCTTCGACGCGCGATAGCCATGCCAGCCGCCAGAGCGGTTGTCGCCGATGCTGCCGACTCGCGCGCCCAGAACAGCGAAAACCGCTCGCTTATCGCGTGGCAGCCGCGGGAGGATGTGTTTGGCGACCAGCGCGGGCGCAATCGCATTGACCAGAAAACTTTGTTCCAGGGCCGAACGGTCAAGGTCGCGCCAACTTCGTTCGGGGCTGTGGATCGCACTGTGCAAGAACCCTGTCGTCACAAACACCCGCGCCAGGACCACATTTTCCAGGGCGCACGCGGCGCGCTCGATATCGTCTTCAATGGTGGTGTCGACGCCGGTCGCGCGGCTCCAGACGACCGTCGGTCCCTTCACCTTCAATCGGAATGCTAGCGCCTCGCCAAGGCCGCCGGCGCCTACGACAAGCGATGTTGCGGTTTCGCCAATATTCATTTTATAGCTCCTAGTCACGTCTCGTGCATTGGCAACTCGTGCATTGGCAAATGGTACGCCGGGTTGTGCCGAACCGGCGCGACAGTTAGTTGACGGCTAATCCCGCTTACCAGCCCTAAGGAGATGGACGTGAAATTGGTATCTAGTCTGGCGCTCGCAGCCGCCCTCTTGTCCGCTGGTGTCGCTACGCCGGCATTCGCCAAGGAAAAGCCTGCTGCCACTCCGGCCTCGCCCTTGAACGATTTGTCGAAAGAATTCCGTATACCGGCAACGGCTGTGCAGAAGGCGTTGCAGGCGAAGGATTATGCGGCGGCGAGTGCCGCGCTCCCTGCGGCTGAGGCTGCAGCGACAAAGCCTGCCGATAAATATTATGCCGGACTGTTTCGCTATCAAGTTTCAGTAGCGATGAAGGATGACAAGGGTGCCACTGCCGGCGTGCAGGCGATGCTCATAAGTGGTCTTGCCCCGCCAGAACAGGCCGGAACACTGAATATGCACCTGGGCCGCGAAGCTTATTTTGCTAAGGATTACGCCAAGTCAGCAACGTATCTCGCGGAAGCGATACGCGTTGGCAAGCCAACGCCCGAAACGTATATTTTGGCGGCCGATGTCAATTTTAAACAGAAGCAATATCCTGCAGGCCTTGCCTATGCTGAACAGGCAGTAGCCGCCCAAAAGGCATTGGGCCAGCCCGTTTCCGAAGACTGGTATAACAGGGGCCTTGCGGGCGCCTACAACGCGAAGTTGCCGTCCGAGACGGTCAAATGGTCGACTATGCTCGTCAAGGCTTATCCAACGGCTACCAATTGGCGCAGCTCACTCGTTCTGTACCGCGACAGCAAGCCGCTCGACCCACAGATCACGCTTGATATTTATCGCCTGATGCGTGCGACCAAGAGCATTGCGGGTGAGCGGGACTATTACGATTATGCAGCGATTGCCAGCGAGCGTGGCCTTCCAGGCGAGGCAAAGGCGGTCGTGGATATCGCTGTCTCAAGCGACGCCAAGTTGGCGACCAGCAAAAATTTGGCTGAATTGCGCGCTGCGTCTAGCCCGAAGATCGCAGCCGATCTGGCTAGCCTTCCGGCGTCCGAACGAGCGGCCGCTGGCGCGCCGACCGGACGCGGTGCAATGAACACGGCGGACGCGTATCTGAGCTACGGGCAGGACGCCAAGGCTATTCCGCTTTACCGGCTGGCGCTGAAAAAAGGTGGCGTTGATGTCGACGCTGCGAACACGCGCCTCGGCATCGCGCTCGCGCGCAGCGGTGATAAGGAAGGCGCCCGTGCAGCCTTCACCGCTGTGAAGGGAACGCGTGCAGAAATCGCTGGACTGTGGATGATCTTCCTCGACGTTCCAGCCGCCGCCTGAGCGAGACGTTTGCGGCTACCGGTCCTCGTCTGCGGGGACCGGAACGCCGGTTTGCGACTTCGACGTCCGGATAGTTAGCGACGTTTTTACCCCTGCAACATTGGGAGCGGGCGTAATGTGCGTCGTCAGGAAAGACTGAAACTCTTGTAGATCATGAGCCACGATTTTCAGGATAAAGTCAATTTCACCGTTGAGCATATGGCATTCGCGAACCTGATCGAGCGTGGCAACATGCGACTCGAACGCTCGTAGATCGGCTTCCGCCTGACTCTTCAGGCTCACCATCGCAAAGACCATGATCCCAAATCCAAGACGCGAGGCATCGAGTTCGGCGTGATAGCCACGGATGGTACCCTCATCCTCAAGCGTGCGCACGCGGCGCAAACAAGGCGGTGCTGTCAGTCCCACGCGAGCGGCAAGTTCGACATTGGTCATACGACCGTCGGACTGGAGTTCTCGGAGGATTTGCCGGTCGATGGGATCAAGTGCGCGTACCATGCGATGTACCGTATCAAGTTTCCGCGGGGGAATGCCACAGGATAATAATATTACCCGTATCCTGTTTCTTCTATGCGTCGGCTTACCGCTGCTGCCCCCCGACACTGGCCAACCTCTCCGCACTGTCTTCGCCGCCCAGTAAAGCTGCCCACTGGCTCGAAGGATGCTCTGCGCGCTCGTCACTGTTTATCAAACCCGACCTCCGTGGCAGCTGACGCCGTTTGCGATCGAAACATTGGTTTGTCCCAGCTTGTGACGTGTTATTTTGGCCGCTTGCCTTGCCGGCCTGTTGCGATAGTCAGCAACAGGTTGGCGCACAGAACGGCGTGGACGGACTCTAGGGACCAGACTGAGGATTCGGGCTAGGAATGGCAGGGCGATTTGAGTCGATGTTGGCGACCGCCATGCAGTTGGGAGACCGCGACGAGGGCGCGCGCGTCGCCTCCTGGCGTCAGATCGTCGATATACTGGCGCAAGGGGGACAGACGCTTCCTTGTGAGGCACGCTCCGCCGCTCTCGATCGTTTGGCCGAATTGCGTAACAGCGTGTCGACCGCAGAACGGCGTTTCGCTGCCGCAAGCCTGGCCGGGCGGTCAAACGACCCGGGAATTGCCGCGCTGTTTGCAGCCGATGAACCCGGCGTTGCGGCGCCGTTTCTCTCGCAGCTGACGCTAGAAGATGCCGCTTGGCTGCATCTCATTCCGGTAATGGCTCCAGCGTCACGCAACATTTTACGTAACCGTCGCGACTTGCCTGGTACCGCGATCGCTGTACTTGCACGCTTTGCACCAGGCGATCTGGCGCTGCCGGCGTGGGTAGGCGTTGCACAAGAAACACGCGAAGCAGAGCCCGCGCAAGGGTTGACCCAGATTCGTGACCTCGTTGATCGAATCGCCGCGTATCGCCAACGCATACCCGTCCCCAGTCTGGGCGATCCAGAGCTGAAAGGCGAAGCCGGATCCCAAGCGAAAGACTTTCATTTCGAAACCATGTTCGATGGCACCATCGACTGGGTCGACGGCGCGCCGCGTGAGGCCATTATTGGGTTGACCATCGCCGAAACGGCCAGTTTCGGTACGGCAGGCGTGGATGGCCAGGCAGCAGGCGCGTGGCGTCGCCGGGCGCCGTTTCGCGACGCACGGCTGTTGGTCGCTGGGACCACCGATGCCGGGGGCGACTGGCTGATCACCGCTGCGCCCTTGTTTAACCCACGCAATGGCCGTTTCTGCGGATACCGGGGCGCGGCGCGCCGCCCGGCACCCGGAGAACGCGCTGGCGGGGCATCGTCAATCGACGGCATCGCTCCCGACTCGCTGCGCCAGTTGGTTCATGAATTACGCACACCGTTGAACGCGATCCAGGGCTTTGCTGAAATGATCGACAAGCAACTGCTGGGCCCGGCGGCGCTGCGGTACCGCCAGCGCGCCCGGGCAATCATGATCGACGCCGAACGACTGGTTGCGATGGTTGATGATCTCGACACGAGTGCGCGCCTCGACAGTGGCCGAATGGCCGAGGAGACCCCCGCCGAACCCGATCTTGCGCTCATTGCCAAGACCGTTGTTGGGACTCACTGCCGATTATTGGCCGGACGGGGTATCGCGCTGATATTGTCGGGTGCTGACGATCCGGCGCCAGTTGCCGCGCCTCCGCTTACGACCGAACGGATGATATCACGGCTGCTTGTGGCGGCGGCGGGACTTGCAACGCCGGGTGAGACAGTGACGGTAACGGTCGAACGCAGCGCCGCCGGCGTTACCTGCTCGGTCTCACGCCCGGTTGTGTTAGCCGGTCGCGACGAACGCACGTTGCTCGATCCCGGCTATGGACCCGATGGCGATTGGCCCGAGGCTCCGCTGCTCGGTCTTGACTTCACCCTACGCTTGGTCGCGCGGTTGGCAGCGCAGGCCGGGGGCAGTTTTGCGACTCGCGCGAGCAGTTTCGATTTGACGCTCCCCGCCCAGGCCAAGCGTTCAAGCGATCGCGCCTGCTAATTGGTTTTTGGCGCATGACTTGCTCTGTTGGCCTGCTATCCGCTAGCGGTCCCTTGTGCGTGGGCCTGTAGCTCAACTGGTTAGAGCTGGCCGCTCATAACGGCTAGGTTGCGGGTTCAAGTCCTGCCGGGCCCACCACCCAGAACTGAGCGGCACGCCGACGAAGCGAAACTAAATCGAGCGGCCGACATCACGATCGTACAGTCGCGCGAAAGAGCGCACCGAGGCTATGCACTTGTCAGTAGTCCTTGCCTTCCACAGCTAAAGTGTCCAAAGGTCGCAATTGGCGGGGAGTGGCGCAGTCCGGTAGCGCGCCTGCTTTGGGAGCAGGATGTCGCAGGTTCGAATCCTGTCTCCCCGACCACTTTATTCCTTGGAAAAGCTCCATTTTTTTGCCCGAGCGACGGGACGGGAAAACGGTGGGATCTAGGCTGTGTATACGCCGTGTATCCCGAGCATCCCGGCGATAAAACGCGACAGGAACTGCTCCAAATCCATCTCCGAGCAGCGCCGCGCCCAAAGCCTTGTCGTCCAAACTATCTCGATCACCCGCGCGAAATACCCCGATGATCCGGTCAAGGCATCAAAGGAAGTCGTGGCTAGAGCATCCGGCATCAAATAAGAATCGGCCGAGGGATTCCCTTTATTTGGGAAGTGTGATTCACCGTGATTGGAGGTGGATCATGGGAAAATCCTATTCGGCCGATCTTCGGGATCGGATTTCGGGACATGTATCGGCGGGTCATTCGCGGCGTGATGCGGCGCGTCGGTTTGGGGTGAGTGTGAGCTGCGCGATCAAGCTGGTGCAGCG
>JANXSN010000110.1 GCA_025352685.1 Sphingomonadales bacterium | reverse complement strand
TGTAGAGGAGAGCGTTCACAGCCTCGTGCATGTCCGTCGAGCAACGCCGCCCGCCTCGCTCGGCCAGCGGAATAAACGGCGCCATCAGCAGCCATTCCCGATCCGTCATATCGCTTGGATACCGCAAACCTTCCCGGCTATGCTCACGCCGGGCAGTACCAGTCCATGTCATCGTTCTCTCCATCTCTTCGCAAAGACGGGTGAATCACAACATACTGGTATTGCTCAACAACTTTCGAATCAGGCTCTTAAAGAATGAAGACCTGTCTCCCGAATCCCGTGCCGTTGTCCAGAGCGCGTTCGGGTCGATCAAGGCGGGCCACGACCAGATACGCGACTTGAAGCGCTCGATGGAAGCGGCGCGTTCATAGTTTCATCGTCACAAAAGCAAGGGGCTGCGGCAACGCAGCCCCGTTTTCTGGCGCGATCTACAAAACCTTATTTGCGGCTAAATTTGGGAACCCTCGTTATTCGTGAGTTCGGTCAGGTCAGGAGGGCCGATGGAATTTCCGGCCGAACCGGACACGTAACGATTAAAATGCCAACCTTGACCGCGCAGACACCACTCGCCTCGGGCGGACAGCGCCGTTCGATCGCCCCGCCAACTGGGCTAACAACAGAGCGTCAGAACTGGGCATGAGCGCGAACGCCAACCACCGGCACTGCTCCTCGGTCCCGATTATACGCTGGGTTATGGATGAGCTGTGCGTCCAAGGCCAAGCGAAACGTCTTGTAGACGCCTAAATCATAGTAAGCCTCGACGATATGCTCGTCACCTGGATGAGGAAGCTTGCCGTCTCCGACCAGGACGCCCAGCCCTCCTGCATCGAGGAAACGTCGTCGCGCGGCAGTAATGCTGTTTATGACGCCTGCGACGCCGATCGTGTCATTCGGCCTGCCGTAGCCCGTCCCTTTGATTGATATTCCGAATGAAACGGTGCGGTCGATATCGGTAAATTCGAATGATTCGAATTTGCCGTTTCCAATGCCCGCGCGGGCGAAAACGCCAACCGTATTGCTGAGCTCCTGCTCGGCGCTGACGCTCACACCCAGGCTGGTTTGGAAGCGCCGTACGGGGACTGGGTCGACGACCGTGCCGTTGGACTTGGCATAGGCTACAGCATCATCAAGCCGAGCCATGTTGCCACGGCTGAGGAAGCCCGTCACGCGGACAGCGCCGGGATGCCCGTTAACGCTGTGCCGCGCCTCGAGTTCGATCTCGCCTTGGAACTGCCGGAAGTCAGTCTCGAGATCAATCGTATTGGGAACAGTAGACAGGTCAAACAGACCAGCCCGCAACGTGTAGTTGCCGCGGTAATATTCGGCGGCGGCTCCATAGGTGTAGCCCCAGGCATCGGCGGCGTAGTCCATTGATCCCGCGTCTACGACGCTCCAGTTCAGGAAATCGTGGCGGGGGTCGTGCGCATATTTGTTATTGTCGAAGATATCGACGACGCTGAACTTGCCGACGGTGAGCACGATCCGGTTAGTCTTGCGCGTGCCCGCGAGCTGATTGAGGTCAGCTGCGACATTTTCGTCCTGTCCGCCAAGTCCGATCGTCTGTCGGAAGAAAAGCCGGTGGATGCGCCCGTAGGGATGCGCCTTGCCCACTTTATAGGCTTCAGCCGACGGGAATCCGGCCGCACCAAGCGTGTTGCGTAAGCCAAAGCCCTGGTCGATCTCGGGGTTCACCCATAACTCGCCCCCTGCCCATGGCCGGTAGCCGGCGTAGAAGGTCACGTCGGCCGTTTCACGCACTTCCCCGTTCCCATCAAGGCTATTGTCGCCTCGATAAGGTGCGCGAAATGGCAAGTTTCCCTGGCCTACGACCGTGAACTGGGCATGGAAGGCAACCCGCTCCTCAGCCAGGGGTGTTGGAGTCGACACTGTTGCGGGCGCAGGATCGGCAGCGTTGCCGGCATTCGCGATTGGCGGACCGGCTAGCCCGGGACTGGCGAGCCCAGCTGCAAACAGCGCCGTTACGAGAATCGCGCGACGTTTCGGCGCCGACCGCGAGTGGCCGTAAAGTGTCTCAGGGGTCTGATCGCGGTCGCTACGATCGCGCAATCCAGTGATCCAAGCGGCCCGTGCCAATATTTCGGTTCTGCCAGAACTGCGTCGCTGTGCCCAAATCGCGTCTAGTATTGTCACTTCTGTGTCCCCTGGACGTTATCTCACTGTGTAGATTTACGGCGCGGCTTGATCAGGGGCCGCGCTGTGGGTGATTGAGAGAGTTCGCTTCCTGGCGATGGCGCCAGCACGTCACGCCGATCCGACAAAGCGCATTCGACGCGCGGAATGCTGCGAACAGCCTGCGGTGCCTCAGTATGCGCTCAGCGTAGAGGAAGCGCGCGGACGCGAGCAGAACAGAGCCGCTGTCGAAGAACAGCGTCGGCGGCAGCACCGCGAGCCAGGCACGTTCAGGAGGCCGAGGCGAGGATAGTTTGCTCATGATCGCCTTCCGAATCATCGGCTATTTGGGCGGTAGCAGTTTGGGGCATGATTAGCCTCCCTTCCTGAGAAAGAGTTCAACGATGCGGATCAGTACGGGCCCGCTTGCCAACAGTAGATAGCCCCGCAGCACGCCCATCCAAATCCGGCGCGAGGCGCTCATGACCGGCGTCGTCAGTAGGTCGAGTGGCGGCATCTGTCATTGGTCGTGGCCCGTACGGTCAATCGCGACCGACTTTCCCCATTGAAAGAGTGTGAGCGGGGGGCAGACAAGAAAGGCCAGCACGCTACCGCCGCCGAGGACGCTTATAATGTCGTTCTCATCACTGGGATAATGCGTTGCTGCGGCCAGGATCGGCGAAAGCATGACCAGCACCGCAACTACTGCGCCGGTGAACGGGTTAACCCGGTTTCCGTTAACCCACGGACCTAGTAGTATAAATCATACGCTTGGTAACCAATTGCCCGCGTCCGCAAACGACCGACATTGGGTGGAAAACAGACAGGCGGCTTTTAGCGGAAATCAAAAAATTGCGGCCGATGAGGCGGAAAGTGGGTGGGCCATCCCTGTCACATTTTCCGAGCTTCAGAAGCAGCCATTCTAGCATTGGCAATTCGCATCAGATGTGAGAGCTTAATGTCAGATACGGGGAAAGTCAGTGAAAATTGATCGTAGGTCCATGCTGGCAGCCGGCGCGGCGTTTTTCGCCGTAGGCAAAGCTAATGCATTGCCAGTTGCCCTCAAAGTACCGACCATCGACGGCTTGGAACTTACCGTTCTGATCGATAGCACGACGGCGTTGTTCGGCACGCCGGTCGATCGACCCGACTTCAAATATGTGCCGCCTCCGATCACGCGCGACTATCACCGGGCGTTTGCGGGCCAGTGGGGGTACTCCATACTCGCACGATCCAACGTAGGAAGCTCTGATCGAAGGATATTGATCGACTTCGGGTACACGGCTGATGCACTGCTTAATAACATGGCGCTTCTCGGCATCACGCCCGGCAGTATCGATGCCACCGTGCTCAGTCACGGGCACTATGACCATTTTGGCGGGCTTGATGGCCTGCTGGAAACGGGCAAGCTGCGGCGAGGCACCCCGCTTTTCGTTGGGGCGGAAGAAGTTTTTTGCGCCCGAGTTCGCGGGACCGATCCCAACGGGCCCCCCTTCGGCGAGATCGACCGCCCTGCTTTGACGGTAGCTGGCGTCGACGTGCATGTTTCCGCCGAACCGGCTGTGGTGGCCGGTCAGGGCTTTACGACTGGTCGCATTCCGCTGGTATCGCCTGAACGCCCGCGGGTGCCGTCAGGCATGTTGCCGGGACAAGGCTGCGACCGCGTTTTGCTCGATCCGGCCAAGCAGGACCTACCTTTTATCGTGGACGACGCTGTGCACGAGCTAGGAACGGCTTTCAATGTCCGCGACCGGGGTCTTGTGGTAATCGGCTCATGTAGTCACCGCGGGATCATCAACACCGTCCGGCGCGCCCAGGCAGTGTCGGGCATCAACAAGATCCACGCAATCGTGGGCGGTTTTCACTTAGTTTCGCCGCAAACACGCGAGCAGGCACTGGAAACGGTAAGCCTGATGCAGGCGCTCAATCCCGATTACGTCATCCCTGGTCATTGTACGGGTGAGACGTTCGTGGCTGCGGCTCAGGCCGCCATGCCTGACAAAGTGATACGCTCAATCGTGGGGGCCCGCTACCGCTTCGGCACTGCGGTATCGATCATTTGATCCTCCTGTCAAAGCACATGAGCCTAGCTAACGAGCTGATCGACATCGTCCATGCCTTTATAACCTGACGGCGGTTCGCCAATGCTGAACCTGCCACGATGATACTCGCGGTGCTCGTCGTCTGCGGCCTTCATGACACTGCTCAGTCGTGTGGCGGCATCAGACGTCCAAGATTTGCCCGGCAAGCGACAGCCGCTCTGATTGAGGACACTGACGTGTCGTGTGATCACCGGTCAGGCGCGGTGTCTGGGTTGACTCGTCGCAGATCCTTCAGGAAACCTCATTGCATGAACCGCCGATGATTTTCAACAGCGCAACCGCGCTCGGGACTGTGGTGTCGCTGGGCACCGCTTTTGTGCTGGGGAGCATGATTGGCATCGAACGCCAGCTTCGGCAGCGCAATGCTGGGCTGCGGACTTTGACGCTTGTTGCCGTCGGCGCGGCAGCGTTCGTCCATCTCGGCGGTCGCCTGCTCGAGTCGGAAGGCGAAATCAGGATCATTGCGTACGTCGTTTCCGGGATCGGCTTTTTGGGCGCTGGCGTCATCATGAAGGAAGGTGCTCAGATACGGGGGCTGAATACCGCCGCAACACTATGGAGTACTGCCGCGGTCGGCGCCTTTGCGGGTGCGGGCCTGCTTGTGGAATCAGCAATCGTCGCCGCCTTTGTGCTTGGCAGCAACACGCTGCTGCGGCCGTTGGTCAACGCCATTAACCGCCGCCCAATTAGCGCCGGAGAAACTGAGGCGCTCTACCAGGTACACGTATTATGTGCGCCCGAGAACGTGTCGGTGGCGCGCGACGTGCTCTACGAGGAGCTAGAGCGCGCCCATTACCCGGTGCGCCAGATTGAAATTTTGTCAGACGGCGATGACATAGTCGAACTAGCAGCTGCGCTGGTGCCGACGAGCGCCCAGCCCGGGGACTTGGATGCTATCATAGAGGCCCTTTGCCGACATGACGGAATTGCCAGCGCAACTTGGACAGTCAGCACTATGGTCTGAACCCAGCCGATGCTGAAGGGAAAGCCGTTTGAAAGAGGGCATATCGAGCTGGCAGGCTGATGTGGATGAGGCGCGAAGCAGTCGCCATCGTACAATGCCGCATTCATCTGTTGTGCCGCCTTTCTTCGGGCTCGACGAGTGGTGGTTATGTCCGGGCAAGAGCAACCCCAATGAAACGCTTACGCAGGTAACGGTGTTACCAAACCACTGCTCTCCGACGTCAGCCTTGCAATATAAATCTTAACGTCAAACTTGCCGCTGGCGGTATCGGGCAGGGACGCTATTCCCGCCCTTTGCCCGCAAGCTAATCGAGGATGCATATGCTGTTTGAACGGGCCGAAACGAGTACACTACAGTTACGCTGGACCGCGTTTCGTTTCCGGCACCCGAAAGATTGCCTGTGTCGGAAACGGTGAACGAGCATCAGCAAGGCGCCGCGCTCGATGCTGCCCATGTTGGCGACATCGAGGGGGCGTTTGGTACAATTCGTTTGGGCGATGACGCGCCTCGGTCAGGGCTTAAAGCGCGGCTTCTGACATTGCTCGCAGTCGTTGGTCCCGGGCTCATTGTAATGACTGGCGACAATGACGCCGGCGCATTTGGGACTTATGCCCAGGCCGGTCAAAATTATGGCACGAGCCTGCTATGGGTCCTGCTGTTGCTGGTGCCGGTACTGTACGTCAATCAGGAAATGGTTTTAAGGCTCGGCGTCGTCGCAGGCGTCGGCCACGCCCGACTTATTCTGGAGAGATTCGGAAAGTTCTGGGGTGCTTTCAGTGTAATTGACCTGTTTATTCTCAATGCACTCACGATTGTCACCGAGTTCATCGGTATCAGCCTAGGTCTCGATTACCTTGGCCTCCCCAAGATTGCAGGGGTGCTCGTCGCCACGGCGATCGTCGTTGCAGCCGCCAGTACGGGTTCTTTCCGACGCTTCGAACGCGTCTGCATGACATTAATCGCCGGATCGCTGTTATTGATACCAATATTGGTGATGGTGCATCCATCGGTTGGATCAGTGGCGCGAGGTCTGCTGGTTCCGAGCATTCCTGCCGGGTCGGATCTCACAAAAGTGGTTCTTTTGATCATCGGCATCGTCGGGACGACCGTAGCGCCGTGGCAACTTTTCTTTCAGCAGTCTTATTTGATCGATAAACGGATCACCCCGCGTTTTATGACTTACGAACGGGTAGATCTGTGGATCGGGATCGTGATCGTCATTGTTGGGGCGACCGCGATTATCGCTTTCACGGCTGCCACGTTCTTCGGGCACAGCGAGTTCGGTAACTTTACTGACGCTGGCGGTGTTGCCGTGGGCCTTGAGCGATACGTGGGAAAAACTGCTGGTGTGCTGTTTGCGGTCGCTCTTATCGACGCGTCAATCATCGGTGCAGCTGCTGTAGGGTTGTCAACGTCCTACGCACTCGGTGATGTACTCGGCTTGAAGCATTCGCTTCACCGCAAGATTTCCGATGCCAAGGCGTTTTACGCAGCTTTTGTCGGTATTCTCGTGGGGTCTGCCGTTATCGTGTTGATCCCCGGGAGCCCGCTCGGTCTTCTCACGACCGGCGTGCAGGTCCTGGCCGGCGTCTTACTTCCTTCTGCGACTGTATTTTTGCTCCTCTTGTGCAATGATGAACAAGTCCTGGGACCGTGGGTCAACGGTTTGGCAATGAATATCTTTGTATCGGCGATCATTGCAGTACTCGTGATCCTGTCACTCGTGCTCACGGCTGGCGTCCTCTATCCTGACCTCGGTGCGACAACAATTCTTCGAATCCTCGAAGGCGGCGGTTTGATTGCAGTGCTTACCGGAATCGCTGTTCTCGCCTTCCAACACATTCGGCGACGCGACGCTTCCCCCATCCCGATCGACAGGTCGGGTCGATTTTCATGGCGCATGCCGCCGCTTGCTTTGCTGGCCTCTCCGAAAATCTCGCTCGGTAGCCGCGTCGGGCTCTCGGTTCTTCGCGCCTATCTCTTGATTGCTACGATCATGGTCATTTTCCGCATCTACCAACTCGCTGTTGGACAGCGATGATCATCAGGCTAACATTGTCCCGGCTGGACTTCACATGGGCAGCCCTAACGAGGAATCTCTTAAGTGAGTGACGCTCAAAAACGTGCGAATGCCGAGGAAGAACTTTCTTTATCATCGCTGCTGAAGCACGCCGTCTTTGACGGCGAGGGACGCACACTCGGAAAGCTTTGGGACGTGGTCACCAGGCTCCGAGAGAATGATTATCCCCTGCTTTCGGGGCTCGTTATTGGGCTAGGGAGTGCGGGCTACTTCGTTCCGATGAGCGATGTCGGCAGCATGGGACCCCAGTCGATACGCCTCAAAACTGCCAAGGTAGATTTGCGGCCGTTCCAGCCTCGTGATGGCGAAGTGCTCCTCAAAGCGAATATTCTGGGTAACCGTCTCATCGATGTCCCGCACAGCACGCTCGTCAAAGCCTATGACGTGCGGCTTGCGCCGACGGCTATCGGCTGGCTCGTGACGGGCCTTGATGTTCATAAGGGGGGCTGGCTTCATCTTGGGCGGCACGAGGAGCATCCAGCACGGGATTGGCATTCGTTCCTGCTGCTGATGGGCGACGACCGCAGCCCGGGGGTCCGTCCTTCCTCCAGTCGCTTAGCCATGCTGAGGCCGGCCCAGATCGCCGACATCATCGAAAGCGCATCATCGCGCGAAGAACACATTCTGCTGGCGCAGGTGCATGAAGATCCCGAACTCGAGGCCGACGTATTTGAAGAGCTCGATGATGACGATCAGGCAAGGCTCCTGCGCGCAAGAGGCGACCAGGAAGTGGCGGATCTTCTTTCCCGGATGCGCGCCGACGACGCCGCCGACGCGATTATGGACCTGGCCCAAGAACGCCGGCTAGGGATCCTGGAGTTGCTGTCGGACGGTCAAAAAAC
Source organism: Sphingomonadales bacterium (assembly GCA_025352685.1). Classification (GTDB taxonomy): domain Bacteria; phylum Pseudomonadota; class Alphaproteobacteria; order Sphingomonadales; family Sphingomonadaceae; genus Sphingomonas_O. The sequence goes on along the minus strand of JANXSN010000110.1, from coordinate 8,631 downwards.
GAAGGTCCGCGCGCTCCTGGGGTATCATCAGGCCACGGCCGGGGGCCTGATGGGATCCGACTTTCTCGCGCTTTCCGAAAACAAGACTGTTGGTGACGCGTTACGGGCAGTCCAGTCAGCGACAACCCATCAGCCCGAGGCGCTGACAACGATTTACACGCTTCATGATGACGGGACCCTGGCAGGAACCCTCACCCTTGTACGCGCCGTTCAATCGTCGCCTGAAACGCTGCTTCGTGAGGCAGCCGACCCAAATCTGGTGATTGCCTCCCCAGGCGACGATATCATTACAGTCACGACCCGCATGGCTGACTTCAATCTGCTGAGCTTGCCAGTTGTCGACGGCCAGAACAACCTGCTCGGCATTGTCACGGTTGACGATGCGCTCGAAGCGGCAATACCGCGCGATTGGTCTCGTCGATGATATCGAGCTCGGCAAGTCCATAGCTCACGGCAAGCCGAGCGCATTATGGATCATTGCGACACGACGGTGCTTATTCTGATGGAATCGGTTCGCCCAATGTGTGCCGAAAATATCTGCTGCCCGCGCGTGAATGCGATGCGCGGGTCGCTCCGCTGGCGGCATACCTCGGCTAGGTCCAGGTGAAGTTCAATGGCGAGACGCCATGCTTGTAGCGCGCGGTCAATCGCAAGGAACAGCAGCTCGAGTCGTCTGTTGCGCTCGTCGTTATCGAGATAGCTACGGGGTGGCGCAACCGGCGGCTGGTTGTCCGCGCGGCCTTGGCCCGCGTCGATGCTGAAATGATGAGTAACGATGCAGTTCCTACCGCCAGTTTTACTGAGATAAAGCTGGCGATCGGCATGGGAAATCCAGAGATCAGCGGCTATACCCGGCAGACAGCGCGCGGTTGTAACGCCTAAACTGACCGTTACTCACTGGCTTACTGTGGATCCGCTGTGAGGGATGCCCAATGACTGGACCTGAGCGCGTATATTATTCGCTACGGTCATGGCGGCGTCGGCATCAGTTCCCGGTAGGACGCACGCGAATTCCTCGCCGCCATATCGGGCGGTCAAGCCCGAGTCGCGGCACACCGCGCGATTAAGTGCCGCTGCGATCATGGCGATACAGCGATCTCCCGCAGGATGGCCATACGTGTCGTTGAACAGTTTGAAGAAGTCGATGTTGAGCATAAGCAGTCAAAGCTAGTCGCCCGAGCGCGCGAGCCGCGCCGTTTCGGTATCGAGCGTCTGTTCCAGTCGACGGCGATTGCCAAGACCCTTTAATGCATCGGTCACTGCCAGTTCGGCAAGTCGGTCACTCAATTGTTTCAGTTCGATGTGATTTCGGACGCGCGCGCAGCGTAACCGGCTGGATCGGCTGGGTGATGTAATCGATTGCCCCAAGGGTCAATCCGCGAGCTTCTGCCTCCTGATCGTCCAGGCTGATCGTGAATATGATCGTTACGTCCGCCAGAAGCCGATCTTCCTTGAGTTGCGGCGCACTTCATAGCCATTGATTTCGGGCATCATCACGTCAAGCAGGATGAGATCGCGAGGCTTCAGTTCCAATCGCCTCTTCCCATGACAATCCTGGGGCGTTTGCGACGGGGCGCGTGTGTTGCCTCTCTCAACCGAGCCTTAACGAACGCCGAGCAAATTCGACGGTGCCGCCACGTACCGAAAATTGGTGTCCATAAGGGTGCCTCTATGCCACGAGCGTATGCGAGGGGCGTTGCAATAAGGTCAACAATTCCTGCATGTGCAGGATTCACAGTCAAGCCAAGCCAGCAAGCTGGAGGAAGGTGCCTTGATGGCTAATAATATCACAGAAGCTGTGGTGTTCGACGGTGCGACCATTCGCAATGCCGGTTCGATCGAAATGGAGACGCGCTAATGCCTGGTCCCCTTGAAGGATACCGGATCGTCGAGCTCGCGGGGATTGGACCGGGTCCGTTTTGCGGCATGATGCTCGCCGATCACGGGGCGGAGGTGATCCGCGTCGACCGTCTGGGTGGGACAGGCGGCGGTATTGATAGCCACGCAGCGATGGACCCACTGCAGCGGTCGCGTAAATCCATCGCTGTCGACTTGAAGCGCGCCGACGGAATTAAGATCGTCCGCGATCTGTGCCGCACAGCGGACGGCCTGATCGAGGGATTTCGGCCCGGCGTCATGGAGCGATTGGGCCTCGGTCCCGATGTGCTGCAGGCCGATAACGCCCGTCTCGTTTACGGGCGGATGACCGGATGGGGCCAGTCTGGTCCCTACGCGAAGGTTGCCGGCCACGACATCAACTATATCGCTTTGGCAGGAGCTCTTCATGCCTTTGGCCGTGCTGGCGAAAAACCGACGCCACCGGTCAATATGGTTGGAGACTTCGGCGGTGGTGGAATGATCCTGGCGTTCGGGATGGTTTCGGCAATCCTCGCCGCACAGAAGTCTGGGCACGGCCAAGTCATCGACTGCGCGATGGTCGATGGAAGTGCGTTGCTGATGAGCATGATCTGGGGATTCCGTGCTCAAGGTCTGTGGCAGGACGAACGCGGCGTCAACGCGCTTGATACTGGCGCGCATTTCTACGACACCTATGAATGCGCCGACGGGCGGTTCGTCGCCATCGGCGCGATCGAGCCGCAGTTCTATGCCGAGCTGCGACGACTGGCGGGGATCGCCGATGCGTCCGCATTCGACGCTCAGCACGATCGCGCTGCTTGGCCCTCGCTTAAGGAGGAGATGGCGAGGGTCTTCAAGACCAAGAGCCGCGACGAGTGGTGCGCGGTGATGGAAATGACGGATGCCTGTTTCGCGCCCGTTCTGTCGATGGGCGAAGCCCCCGGCCACCCCCACAACATCGAACGGGCGACTTTTGGTTCGATTGGCGATGCGGTACAACCGATGCCCGCTCCACGCTACTCGTCGACCCCGACGGCAATTCCGCGACCGGCAGGCAAAGCCGGGGCCGACGGAGAGGCCCTGTTGATAGAGTTGGGCTATGACACTACGCATATTGTCGATTTGCGGGCAGCGGGGACGCTGGGCTAAGCTTTCGTATCGGCGGGAGCAGACGGAAGATGTGGTCGAGGAAGACGTTCCGCGACATCGGCTTTTTTCATTAGCCAAACTCGGCGTGATGCCGGAGGTAGGCTCGCCATTGCCGAACGCGGCGTCACCCTGCTGTTCACTTCAGCCTCTATCGGCTCGACGGTTGCCCTCACCCCGGCGAGTGCGAGGGCAACGGTCCGGTTCGCGCCGATGGCGACCGCGATATTGCCAGCAAGATTACGGATGATTGCTTGTGAAGGGGCCAGATGGGTCGGGCGTGGACGCCCGGTCAGCACGAATTGATTTGCGGTGGACGCCAGATCGTCCTTGAGGGAGTACCCCATGCGCCATAAGGCTCGCTGACAAGTAATGGACAGCGCACCTACTCCCGATTGGGCAGGCCCCCTCAGCGGTATCCGCGTGCTCGACTTTTCGCGCGTGCTGGCCGGGCCCGCGGCGTCGTTGGCGCTTGCCGATCTTGGTGCGGAGATCATCAAGGTCGAACCGCCCGGTAGCGGTGACGATACTCGGAATTTCCCCCCATTTTCCAATGGCCACAGCGTTTATTTCCTCGGGATCAATCGCGGCAAGAAAAGCATCGTTATCGATCTTAAGTCGGCGGACGGCGTGGCACTGGCGCGCGATCTTGCGGCGAAGTGCGACATCCTGATCGAGAATTACCGGCCCGGCGTGATGGATCGACTGGGGTTGAGCTACGACGCGCTGTCGGCGATCAATCCGCGACTCATCTATTGCGCAATTTCAGGTTTCGGCATGACCGGGCCGTTGCGCGATTATCCCTCGTTTGACATCGTCACACAGGCGATGTCGGGCGCCTTCAGTGTTAACGGCGAGCGTGACCGTGCGCCGACGCGACTGGGTCTTCCAATGGGCGATCTCGTGGGCGGGATCAACGGGCCAATCGGGATACTGGCGGCGCTTTACGAGCGAACGGTTACGGGACGCGGACGGCTAATCGATGTCAGCCTGCTCGATGGGCTGATCGGTCTGCTCGCCTATCTGCCGCAGATCGCGTTCCATAGCGGCGAAAACCCCAAGCCGCAGGGCAATCCGCATCCCAACCTTGTCCCGTATGGAGTGTTCCCGGCAAGCGACGGATTGATGGCTATTGCGTGCCTGACCAACGCGTTCTGGGCGAACCTATGCCGTGCACTGGGGTTAGAGGCGCTTATCGCCGACGAGCGATACGACACACTTGAACACCGTCGAGCTAACCGCGTCGAGGTCGACGAACTGGTTAGTAACAGGACCGGCATGTACAGTTTTGCTGAACTCGACGTGATCCTGACCGAGCATCAGGTGCCACATGCGCCGATCCTGGGCATTCTCGAGGCGCTGACGCAGCCGCAGGCCGTGGCGCGCAAGATTGTCGTCGAAACCGAGCACAAGGCGCTCGGCACCATTCCGATCGTGAACCGCCCGATCAAGTTCCCTGGCGCGCCGCAACCGATCCCGACCGCACCGCCGGTGCTCGGCGAGCACACCGACGAAATTTTGGAGCAACTGCTCGGGCTCGATGCCGACGCAATTGCCGTGTTACGCGCGTCGAAGACTGTGGCTTAAGCGTTCACCAGTCCGAGCACCCGCTCTGCCCACTCGGGACGGCAGATCAGCAGGTCGGGCATATAGGTGTCTGCCTGGTTGTAAACGAGGGGCGATCCATCGACGCGGCTGACGTGCAGCCCGTACGCCGATGCCACCGCGACGGGCGCGCAGCTGTCCCACTCGTACTGGCCGCCGGTGTGAAGGTAGATTTCAGCCTCGCCGCGCACGATGGCCATGGCCTTCGCACCCGCCGACCCCATGGGGACGAGTTCGGCCCTGATTGCCTCGGCCACCGCAAGCGCCTCCTTGGCCGGGCGGGTCCGGCTGACGACCATACGCGGCGGGGTGGCGGCAGCGGGCAACCCTGACGGTCGATCACTTCGGAGAACCAGATCGAGGCCGGGTAGGGCGACCGCTCCAATTGTCGCCACGCCGTCAATGGCAAGAGCGACATGGACTGCCCAGTCCGTTCGCGCCTCGCCATATTCGCGGGTGCCGTCTACGGGATCGATGATCCAGACGCGCGATTTCGACAGGCGCTCGCCAGTGTCTTTGCTCTCCTCCGACAACAACCCGTCGTCGGGGCGCTGCTCGGCAATCGCGTGAATGAGATACTGGTTAGCCGTGTTGTCGCCCGCCTTGCCGAGCGCCTTGAGCGACATCAGCCCACAGGCGCGCAGCTGCAGCAGCAGCTTTCCCGCTACATCGACCAGGTGGGCGGCAAGTTCGGCGTCGGTCAGCGTACTCATTTGAGCGGCATGATCTGGCGGACGATATACTCGGCGGCCTCGGCGGGGGTCATCTCGACGGTGTTGACGCGGATTTCAGGGTTTCGAGGCGGCTCGTAAGGGCTATCGATGCCCGTGAAGTTTTTGAGCTGCCCAGCGCGGGCCTTTTTGTAGAGTCCCTTCACATCTCGCGCCTCGGCGACCTCGAGCGGGGTATCGACGAAAATCTCGATGAATTCGCTTGCTGACAGCATCGACCTCACCATGTCGCGTTCGGCGCGGAACGGAGAGATGAACGCGGTCAGCACGATCAAGCCTGCGTCGGCCATCAGCTTGGCGACTTCGCCGACACGCCGAATGTTTTCGATCCGGTCGGTTTCGGTAAATCCGAGATCCTTGTTCAACCCGTGACGAACATTGTCACCGTCGAGCAGGAAGGTGTGACGGTTCATCAGGTTGAGCCGTTTTTCAACCTCATTGGCAATCGTCGATTTGCCCGATCCCGATAGCCCCGTAAACCACAGCACGCGCGCCTTCTGGTTCTTGAGCCCCGCATGGGCTTCGCGCCCAATGTCGGTTGCCTGCCAGTGGACATTCTGCGCGCGGCGTAAGGAGAAATGCAGCATCCCGGCACCGACGGTGCGGTTGGTGATCTTGTCGATCAGAATGAAGCCGCCCAAAACCTTGTTGTAGCCCGCGTGGCTATCGGCATAGGCCTCGAACACGATCGGCTTGTCGGTCGCAATTTCGGCAACACCGATCGCGTTCAGATCGAGCGTCTTGGCCGCAATATGCTCCATAGTGTTGACGTTGACGGTGTACTTGGGGGCGTGGACGGTCGCCGACACCGTCTGGGTGCCGAGCTTCAACCAATAGGCGCGGCCTGGCATGAGCGCGTCGTCGGCGAGCCAGACAATGGTCGCCTCAAACTGGTCGGCGACCTCGGGTGGATTATCGGCGGTCGCAATGACATCGCCGCGTGAGCAATCCACCTCGTCGGAGAAGCAAAGCGTAACCGACTGGCCCGCGACAGCCTCAGTCAGCTCACCATCCAGTGTCACGATTTTGCTGACCGTCGAGGTCTTTCCCGAGGGCAGCACGCGAATGGCGTCTCCGGGGCGGACCATGCCCGTCGAAATCTGGCCCGAGAACCCGCGGAAATCGAGGTTGGGCCGATTGACCCATTGCACGGCCACGCGCAGCGGCTTTGCCTGGTCGGCCTCGTTGTCGAGCGCGACCGTCTCGAGATGGGCCATCAACGGCTTGCCCGAATACCACGGCGTGTTCAACGAACTGAGCGTGATGTTGTCGCCCTTGAACCCCGAAATCGGCATCGCTGTAAAATCGGCAATACCGATGCTGGCCGCAAACGCCGTGTATTCGGCGACGATAGCATCGTATTTCGCCTGGTCGTACTCGATCAGATCCATCTTGTTCACCGCAAGCACGATGTTGCGGATCCCCAGCAGCTTGGCGAGGTAGCTGTGCCGCCGTGTCTGGACGAGGACGCCCTTGCGTGCGTCGATCAGAATGACGGCAAGATCGGCAGTCGAGGCGCCCGTCACCATGTTGCGGGTATATTGCTCGTGGCCCGGGCAGTCGGCGACAATGAACTTACGCTTTTCAGTGGCGAAGAACCGGTAAGCGACGTCGATGGTGATACCCTGTTCGCGCTCGGCAGCAAGGCCATCGACGAGCAGCGCGAAATCGATCTCTTGCCCTTGCGTGCCGATCCGCTTGCTGTCGGCTTCGAGCGTCGCCAGCTGATCCTCGAAGATCATCTTTGAATCGTACAGCAACCGCCCAATCAGCGTCGACTTGCCGTCATCGACCGACCCGCAGGTGATGAAGCGAAGCAGGCTCTTGTGCTGATGCACGTCGAGATAGGCGTCGATGTCCGACGCGATGAGGTCGTCGGCTTTGTAGATGACATTGTCGTCGAGAGTGACGGGCATCAGAAATACCCCTCCTGCTTCTTCTTCTCCATGCTCGCCGCCTGGTCATGGTCGATGACGCGACCCTGGCGTTCGCTGGTCGTCGTCAGCAGCATTTCCTGGATGACCTCGGGCAAGGTGGCGGCCATGCTCTCGACCGCGCCGGTCAGCGGCGAGCAGCCGAGCGTGCGGAAGCGGATTGAGCGCTCGACGATCTCGGGCTTCTTGCCCATCACGCGCTCGAGCCGCTCGATATCGTCAGCCATGAACAGCTGCCCCTCGTGCACGTACGTCGGGCGCGGCGCACTGAAATAAAGCGGAACGATCTCGATATTTTCTAGATGGATATATTGCCAGATGTCGAGTTCGGTCCAATTCGAGATCGGGAACACGCGGATGCTTTCACCTTTCGCCTTGCGCGCGTTGTAGAGGTTCCACAATTCAGGCCGCTGGTTCTTGGGATCCCAGCCGTGCGTGGCGGTCCGGAACGAAAAGATGCGTTCCTTGGCGCGCGACTTCTCTTCGTCGCGGCGTGCGCCACCGAACGCGACGTCGAAGCCGTATTTGTCGAGTGCCTGTTTCAGTCCTTCGGTCTTCCAGATGTCGGTATGCAGTGGCCCATGGTCGAACGGGTTGATGCCGCGTTCGATCGCCTCGGGGTTTTGGTACACCAGCAATTCCATGCCGGCATCGCGCGCGGCCTTCTCGCGCAGCTCGTACATCGCCTTGAACTTCCACGTCGTATCGACGTGAAGCAGCGGGAACGGTGGCGGCGAGGGATAGAACGCCTTACGTGCGAGATGCAGCATGACGGCTGAGTCCTTGCCGACCGAATACAGCATGACGGGCTTTTCAGCCTCGGCCACAACCTCGCGCATGATGTGGATGCTTTCGGCTTCGAGCCGCTCGAGGTTGGTGAGGATCTGCGTCATGCTTGTACCGCCTCGACTGGTGCAATTTTACGATTTCGAGCGCATGAGTGCGCTACCGTCAGTACCTGCGCTGGCCACGAGCGCATGTTCAAGCGACGTCTTCTTTACCGCATGTCTACTTGAGTTTGTAGGCGCTACGGCCATACGGTGTCGCACGGGTAGACTGTCTTTAGCGGGTTGAAGAATTTGAGGCGAGCCCTTGCACGATGGATCATGGCGTCGATGCTGGGTTAACGATCCAAGACGGCCGCGTCGAGGAGGTGCAGGATCGCCGTTTGTCAGAAATTAGCTCTAATCAGTGTGGCGCGGTTCAACGGTTGTCCGGCTGTCAGCGTAATGAAGGCTTGCCAGTCTGTTCTGAGACAGCGAGAATCCACGGGTGCGAAACGACGTTGATCATCTGCCGCTGAAGCAACAAGCCGAGCTGGCGCGTGTGAGGCAGATCTTGCTCGACGAATTTGCTGT
>JANXSN010000071.1 GCA_025352685.1 Sphingomonadales bacterium | reverse complement strand
TGCGAGAAGCGCAGCGGGCGGGTCTCGTCGATGGCGCTCGTGCGCTATCGGACCAACGACTACTCGGTGCCGACCGCTTACGGCTTCCAGGACGTGGTGGTGAAGGGCTTCGTCGCCGAGGTCGTGATCCTGTGCGGCGGCAAGGAGATCGCTCGCCACCAGCGGTGCTATGGCGAAGGCGTGTTCGTTGCCGACCCGCTCCACTATCTGGCGCTGATCGAGACCAAGCCGGGTGCACTCGATCAAGCTGCGGCATTGCAGGGCTGGGCGTTGCCGGATGTGTTCCAGCACCTGCGCCACCTGCTCGAAGCCCGGATGGGCAACCGCGGCAAGCGTGAGTTTATCCAGGTGCTGCGCCTGCTGGAGGCGCTGCCGCTCGACATCGTCACGGGTGCCGTGACCCAAGCGATCCAGATCGGCGCGGTCGGGTTCGATGCGATCAAGCTGATCGCGCTGGCGCGCATCGAGCGGCGACCCGCCCGGCTCGACCTGGCAGCGTATCCGCACTTGCCGCGAACGGCGGTGAAGACGAGCTCGGCCGCCGACTATGCGGTGCTGGCATGAGCGGCGCACCCGACACGATGCCGGTGGGAACAATGAGCGGCACGCCGCAAGTGCTGCTGGCCCATCACCTCAAGCAGTTGAAGCTGCCCAACGTGCTGCGTGAGTATGACAAGGTGGCCCGTGAGTGCGCGCGCGACGGCACCGATCACCCGCGCTATCTGCTGCGGCTCATCGAGCTCGAGCTGATCGACCGCGAACGGCGCACGATCGAGCGGCGCATCTACACAGGCGGCGGTGGCGCGCTTAAACGCCTGCGCGACGATGGGCCCCGTTGACAGGTCTGGCACGACGCCGCATATCCTTTGCCGCTGCTCTGGTTCTACAATCACAGCTGCCGCGAAGAGACGGCTGGGCTTGAGGTCGTCGACGTCATCGCAGATCACGCCGTCCCGCATTTTCACGTCCGCGACGACCTGACCTGCGGGCGCGATGGCGAAATGGCGGGTGAGAAGCGCGGCGCGCGCAATCGCGAGCTTCCCATCCACGCCGAACTGATCCGGCTGGGGTTCCTTGATTACGTCGAGGCGATCCGCGCCGAAGGACATGTTGCGCTCTTTCCCGAGCTTTATCTGAATGAGGAGAAGCGCGGCGGCGCGCACTTCTACGAGCGTGCCTGGCAGCACATGGTTGGCTACATCGCCGAGCGGCTGCCGCTGCCCGCCAACCCCGCCGGAAAGGGTCCGGACATCCATTCGATCCGGTCGCTGGGATCGAGCTTTTACGAGGTCGATGGCGTCAATGCGCTGATGCGTGCGGACGTCATGGGCCACGCCCGTGAAGGAACCAATGGCAAGCACTATTCGAAGCGTATGGCGACCGAAGGGCTCGACGTCGTGCTCGTCGAGCGGCGCGCCTTCATCGAGCGTTACGTCCCAACCATTACCCGCGACATCGATCCCCAGCCCATCCTGCTGCTGCCGCTGGAAAAGCGGTCGCGGGTCGGTGCCGGCATCACCCGCAAGCGTCGCAGCGACGCGGGGGAGTGTCGGACGGACAATCGGTCGCCAGACCAGGATTGACCCGGGCTACTCGCCGAACAGGTCGGCGTGGGTGCCAGCCCTGACGAAGACGACGGTGCCGCCCTTACCGGCGGCATCGTCCGCCTTGTAGATGAGCAGGAAATCCCCGCCGACATGGCATTCGCGGTGCGAGGACCATTCGCCTTTGAGCGGATGATCCTTCCATTCCGGCCCGAGGGGCGCATCGTTGGCGATGAGCTGAAGCATGACGCCCTTGAGCCGATTCATGTCATAGCGGCCGGACCCCGACAGCCGGACCCAATCCTTGCTGAAGGTTTTGGTATAATCGCAGGCACGGGGATGGGAGGCGCGTTTCTGTTGAGCGCCCTTAGCCATTCAGGGTGCCGATCATCGCCTCGCCATCGCCATAACGGGCAGCGCGGTCGGCGATAATGCTGTCCGCTTCGGCCATCGCCTCGCGAGTGGCACCGTTGGGCACCTTCAGCTCGAGCGGAAACGCCTGCTCGGCCACGATGCGATGATAGAGCAGCCGCACCGCATCAGCCGCCGACAAGCCCATCGCCGCCAACGCCGCGTTGCCGCGAGCCTTGATGTCGTCATCCAACCGAACGTGCAACATCGCTGACTGTGCCATAAAGCATACTCCTGTATCTCGTTTGAGATACATATATACTATGACGCTCCAGTCAAGTTGCGGGTCGCGTATGGCTCGCCTTTCTCGTTACAAACTTTTGTAGCGGGCCAAGCCCAACCTCTTCGCCATCGCGGCCAGACAGCTCGCGTTCATACCGCCAAGCGTCTGGCGGGCCGGTAGCGTCACGCCGACGGGATGGACGTGCCGCGCAATCCCACGGGGGAAAGGCCCTGACAGGCATTCTATCCGGTCGCTGAGTTCGTCGTTTTACGAGGTAGAAAGAGTCAATGAGCATGTGTGTATTCATGGGTTCGCGACCAAATTCAGCGTCCCGCGAAGGACTCGTTAAGTGCTCTGCGTAAGGTCGATTTAATCAAAGCGGGTTAGCCACGAGGCATGAACCCACATCAATGCGGCTTTTTTGCACAACTCGGGGCAGGTCTGACGCATGCTTTATTTGGAAGTATCATGCGACACGGACGGTATTAGGTGTACCGATTTGCGAGAAGCGATTGAGGATTGCGGCACGGACTTTGAGCTCGGTTATCTGACGATCGAAGGTGCGCGCCATGACGCGCTGGCCGAGCAGCTTGAAGCAGTGCATTTTCGTTTCAACGAGGCTGCGGCGATGATAGCCGCTCCATTTCTTCCAGATGGTTCGGCCCAGTCGTTTGATTGCCCGGAGCGTTTCATTGCGGGCAGCCGCGCCGCGGCCATCCTCTTTCCAGGGTCGCCCGTTGCAGCGGACCACAATGACCGCACGAGCACCGCGCGCAGCGATTGCGGCATGGCACTTCCTGGTGTCGTATGCGCCGTCCCCACCGACATGGCTGATTTGCTCATCCTCCGGGATTTGCGCCAACAGATCGGGGAGCACAGGGGCATCACCAATTGCGTTGGTTGTGACTTCGATTGCTCGAATGTCGAGCGTTTCCGCGTCAATCCCGATATGCACCTTGCGCCACTGGCGACGATAGGACGCGCCATGTTTGCGGGTCTTCCACTCGCCTTCACCCATCATCTTGATGCCAGTGCTGTCGACCAGAAGATACAGTCCGCCCGAATTGGGGCGACCGCCAAGCATCACCGGCAGCGTCTTTTGACGCCGACACAGTGTCGTATAATCTGGCACCGGCCAGTCCAGATCAGCCAGCCTGAGCAAACTCGCCACCAACCCCGTCGCCTGTCGCAGCGGAAGGTTGAGCAGCCCCTTCAACATCGAGCACAATTCGATCGCGCTGTCCGAAAAACGGGCCGGACGGCCAAGACGGCCACACGGTGCCGATAGCCACTGCATCTCCGGATTAAACCAGACAGTCAGAGAACCACGCTGCCTCAGAGCAGCATTATAGGCAGCCCATTTCGTCGTGCGATATTTCGGTCAGGCGGGCTTGGGCATCAATGCCCCTTAATGCTCTGGATTCAATACGGGAATCCCACAAACCCAATTACGCAACAAAGCCGTCTTCCAACCGCGTTACGCTGACGATCCCAATCACGATTCGTCGTCGCAATCGAGAGATCAGGCTCGTCGTTCTGTCAGGAGCTGATGATAAGATTATCAAACGCGACGGTCGGTAGATCGAACTTTTGCTCAAGGCCCATGCTGCCAAGCAGCATCTCATATCGGGAAGCGAAGGCTCCACTCCCGATACTTCGAACTATAGCCATCGACATATCGCGCGGATGGCGAGGATCGCTTTCCTGGCACCCAATATCACGACGTCTTTCTTAGCTCGACTTTGTACGTTTTTGGTCATGTCCAGTTCCAGAAGATGGTGTTGTTTGCGATGTGGCTGAGGGCCTGATCGAGGTGCAGGACGCATCCGCCCATGTCGTCGATATCTTCCCATTTTCGTCGGTGTGACCAGTAGGCGATCCTGACCTCGTTATCTGTGCCGATTGGCTTGAGGCGGGCGATCGGCGCCTCGTTTTCCAGTAGATAGAGGTGGTAAGCGCCGCTGTCTTTGTACCAACCAACCCCGCCGCCATTCGCGTCATCAAACGCTTCTATGCGCTGTGCGATTTCGTCGTCATCCATGGCCTAGCCATAGCTACCTTCGAGTCACGGCGCATCCGATTCACTTCGTCGCATGGCACCGGGGACGGGCTTGCAACCCTTGCGGGTGGGGATTCGAAGCATGGGATGCTGCACCATCCCAAAGCCGCCGTTGGCGATCCCGTCCCCCAGATATTGCGGCAGTGGCTGCAAGCATGGCGTGCTTGCTTCACTGCGCCAAGCTGGGAACATGTGCTCGTTCTGGTAATGGGCGCCCTTCTGGCACCGGGCAAGCGGACCATCACTTCCTGCCTGCGCATGACCGGCCGGGCCGAGGCCGCCAACTTTGCAACCTTCCATCAGATCCTCAACCGTGCCCGCTGGAGCTCGCGTGCCGTTGCCAGACGCTTGCTGGACATTGTCGTCGAACGGCTCGTGCCCGACGGTCCTGTCGTCATCGGTATGGACGACACCATTGAGCGCCGATGGGGGCGCCGGATCAGCGCACGTGGTATCTATCGGGACCCGGTCCGCTCCAAGCCACGGCCATTTCGTCAAGGCCAGCGGGCTGCGCTGGTTGAGCTTCATGGTGCCTACCCCGGTGCCATGGACCCGCCTGATCAAAGCCTTGCCGGTCTTGACGCTGCTTGCCCCTTCGGAACGATCCAACCGTCAACGCGGCTGTCGTCACAAGCTGCTGACGGACTGGGCCCGGCAAGGTGCACTACAGCTGTGTCGCTGGCTGCCGGGCCGTCGGATCATCTTCATCGGCGACAGCAGCTTTGCCGTCCACGAACTGGCCCATGCCATTACCCGGCGGGCAACACTCATCAGCCGCCTGCGAAACGGACATCACGCACGATGGGGCGGCCTGCGCAAAAAGGCCCAGCGCTGCCAAAACTCAAGACCCTGCTGCCCAACCCCGCGACCAACTGGACAAGGATCGTCGCCTCTGCCTGGTACGGCCATGCCGATGGCAAGGCGCTCGAGATCACATCCGGCATCGCCTTGTGGTACAGACCAGGCACTCCGGTGTTGCCGGTCCGATGGGTCCTGGTTCGTGATCCCGACGGAAAGCGCGATCCGCAAGCCTTCTTCAGCACCGACGTCTCCCTCGAGCCCGCCGACATCATCGCCCTGTACGTCCGCCGGTGGCAGATCGAGGTCACGTTCGCCGAAACGCGCGCGCACTTGGGCGTCGAGACACAGCGCCAATGGACCGACAACGCCATAACGCGAACTACCCCGGCACTCTTGGGTTTATACAGCCTCGTATCGCTATGGACCGGCGATCTGCTCACCAGCAGCAGCATCCCTTACGCCGCCGCGTGGTATCGAAAAGCCAGTCTGACATTCAGTGACGCCATCGGTGCCGTCCGGCTCCAACTCTGGGTCGGCGACATTAATCAACACTCCCCGCCGAACCGGGAACACCAAAATATCCCACTACACCGCGTAATACGTATGGCACAAACCCTATGCTTCGCGGCATAAACGTACAAAGTCGAGCTAAGAATATATCGTAGAACAGCGCGGTTTTAAGTCGAGGTCATCCTAACGCTCAATTTAGCAACATCGAATTGCAATATCTTTCTACTGGTGGAGTATGTCTGACTGATTCGTCGGGCATGTCAGTGGTGAGCGTGCCAAGCATTCGTTGCCAATACGGCACACTTTGGGATAAGATTTCATGGCTTTCGACAATACGTTCGTAGGCATTTCGGATACCCGACCAATCTGCCTCCGATAGTCGATTCGCGTGATCTAACGCTTGTAGAGTCTGAAACGCAGCCCGCTCGTCATTTGTAATTCCTTCATATACCGATATCCAATTGTAGGCCTCAACAAAGCGCCTTTTCTCGCTAAGGTCCATATGGGCAACTGACTGATCTGCAACCGCAAGGTCCCAAATCGGCCGCTGGGTAGGCGGGTACAAAGGCCGGCCCATTGACCCGAGTTTGCCCAAAGGCTGATTAGCATCGTGCCTCCGAATGATCTCTTGAATATCCGCAAGCCGCGTCACGTCACATCGTTTGAGTTCAATTCGCGCCTGCATCGCCCCGCGTAATTGGCCAATCTCTCCGCGGAGTGCCGAGCGTTCCTCGCTTACGACGCCGTGCCAATGCCAAACCTCGACTACTTGTTCTAAACTAAGCGCGATCAGAACTCCGACCACGATAATCATTATTTCGTTGAAGAATTCCTTCCAGCCGTGGACCGGCTTGATTTTGTGAATGTGCATCGATCGCTCCTCTCCGGACGCAAGCGGGCTTAGTTCCGCGTTCGGTGCAGCGTCGCTCGATTGCTCCGGCAGGTCCCCGATAGCTAGCTGTTGCACCACGAAGCACATTGGCTTGCAAGACCCGGCTTGATCGCAGGATTGGACAGGGCCCGTTCCAGAGGTCGACAGCATACGCGCTGGTCTGCAGATAGCCATTGCGGTTGTTGTCAGTCTGATCTTCGTGCCCAAGATGATGATCCATCTCGGCATTCAGCGCGCGCTCGGTAAACGCCTTCTTCAGTGTATCCAGCAGACCGCCCTGGTCAAATACCGCACTCGCGGCACCGCCGGCAAGCAACTGGT
>JANXSN010000008.1 GCA_025352685.1 Sphingomonadales bacterium | reverse complement strand
TTTTCCGGTGCTGGCAAAGGCCATAGCCCACCGTTCGACCCTGTACGATGCGGAGATGCCGTTCATGTTACGCCTCACCGGTGACGGCGTGGCGATCCACGCGAGTAACGTGCGCGAAGGGTCAGCCACCCACGGTTGTATCGGCGTGCCGCCGGCTTTTGCCCGGCTGCTATACCAGCAGGTGCACGTCGGGGATCAAGTAGCCATCACAGCTTCCTAGCAAACCGCGCCGCCCCCCAAAGAGCAAGCTCGGCTAAACTGAACAACGCAATGAGTGGCATTTCTGCCTGATGGCTACCAGTATGGTTGCGAACAGGAGAAGCGACGAGCAAGCGACCGCACCAGAACCACAGTCTGGCTTCTAGGGCGAAAGTGGCGCTGGCTGCCGCGAAAGGCAGGAAGAAGGTGGCGGGATCCGCGCATATCTGAAGGAGCGTGCGCGATAGTCAACGGCAGCGAAGCGTGGTTAAACATGTACTGCAACGACAGAGAAAAGTTGCAATCTAGTGTTAAGGCGACGGGTTACTGCGGCGAGCCCGTCTGATCCGCGCTCGACAGCACTTGAGTCTCGTTTTGAGGCATATGGCGGATAAAAAGCCCTGTCGTCGAAATTAAGTCTGTGTGTAGTGACGGACAACGCGGACGACGGGGGTATAGACGTGAAAAAGGGTGTTATTGGTGCGATATGCGCCGGCGGACTGTGCATGGCCTCGGCCGCCTCAGCGGCGGTGACGATTGACTTCACAAACCCATCCGGAAACTTCGGCTTAGCCACGCAAAAATATCCGGCGACTGGTAATGCGTCGTTGTTCGTTGTCGCGACGGGTTATGCGATGGCCGGAAGTAAGACGAACCTTTACGGAAAAACTCAGGGCGGAGATGAAATTGGCCTTGGCCTCAATGCCGACACTTCTGGGCAGCACGAGATTTATCGGGGCGCGTTCGTGCAACTGAACGTGACCGACCTCTTCGGGAAGGTGTCGTCCGCGCTGTTCCATTTCGGCAGCGACACATCCAACGAGCAATGGGAGGTCTACGGCAGCAATAGCGATGGCCAGCTTGGCGACGCACTGCTTTACGGCATCAATGACGAAGCTAACCACGATTTGCTGGGCATCGGTGGATGGGGGAAGTACGCCTACTATAATTTCAGGTCGCTGGGTACGGGAACGGGTGGAGTCGCAGGGTACGCAGACTCGAAGACTGGAAACGTCCTTCTTGGAAATCTGGTACTCACGTCGGCGGTTCCCGAACCTTCGACATGGGCGATGATGCTCGTAGGATTGGGAGCTATCGGAATGGCGGTCCGCCGTCGTCGTACCGGCTTAATAGTTCAGACGGCCCAGTAGAATCACCGTTTCAACCAGCGTCTCGACAAAGGCTGAGCCGCGTTTTGGCCTAGCAACGTGTTACGTTTGCTTTTTCCGGTGTTTGCCTTTCTTTTGTAGGCTGTCCAGTAAAAGCTCTTGCGGAAAGGTCGGCTGTTCTTCCACTCGCGCCGCGGGCACGTTTATCTCTTTCCATCACCCAACGGATGCGGGGCTGTCCAAATAAACGAGGCCTGGGCTGTTGCCTAAAATCATTTCAATCACCTCTTTTGGTTGACCATGAGTGGCCGCCACCAAAATTCGTTGGCCAGGTACCAGTGCAAGGTTTGGGTGAAGCCGGAACTAAAATCTCGACCTGGCGCATAGCCTAGTTCGTCGCGGATCTTGCGTTCGTCTACCGCGTAGCGACGATCGTGGCCCATTCGATCGACAACGAAAGCCTTGAGCTCACCGGTTGAACGGCCGCGCGCCGCTGGCGAGTTAGGATAGCGAAGCTGCAGCGATCGATCATCAACGAAAATGTTGTCGATCGCCGCGCATATCTCGTCGATAACGGACAGGTTGGGCATTTCCTGACCGCCTCCGATATTATAAGTCTCCCCAGACCGGCCCGCGGACAAGATGAGTTCGATACCGTGACAATGATCCTCGACGTGCAGCCAGTCTCGCACGTTCAATCCATCGCCGTAGATCGGAAGCGCTCGGCCTTCTAATGCATTTATCAGGAATAACGGAATTAACTTCTCCGGAAACTGGTAAGGCCCATAGTTGTTAGAGCAGTTGCTCGTTGTGGTCTGGAGCCCATAAGTATGGTGATAAGCACGTACCAAATAATCTGACCCTGCCTTGGACGCCGAATAAGGCGAGTTGGGCGCATAGGGCGTCGTCTCGGTAAAAGCTGGATCGTCAGGTCCCAACGAGCCGTATACTTCATCAGTTGAAACATGGTGGAACCGGTGCGGACGTCCGCTTCCCTGATCCAACCAGGCGGCTCGCGCTGCCATAAGGAGACTGTGGGTACCGACGACATTGGTGGTCACAAAAGCATCGGGTCCAGAGATCGACCTGTCGACATGACTTTCTGCTGCAAAATGTACGATCGTATCGATCCCGCGCTCCGCAATCAGGCGGCCGACGAGACCCGTATCGCAGATATCGCCCTCTATAAGTTCGACATCGATTCCTTCGAGACTCGCGCGGTTCCCGGCATAGGTAAGAGCATCGAGAACAATCACTGAGTCGCCCGGCGCCGCACGCCGGTGATGGCGGACGAAATTGGCTCCGATGAAGCCGGCGCCGCCGGTCACCATAAGATTAGCCATGTGTCTTGATTTCCTCGATCATCTTGCGCAGCTGCACGCGCCAGTGCCGCATCGGCTCGCCAAGCGCTGCTATCGTAGAAGTCTTGTCGAGAACGGAATAACTAGGCCGCCGTGCTGGGGTGGGATACTCCGCCGTTGTAATAGGCGACACGTCTGCCGGTGCGTCGAGCAGGCCAAATGCAAGAGCCTCTTCCCGGATCGCAACCGCAAAGTCGTACCAGCTGGCTACACCGCTGTCAGTGTAGTGATAGATACCCTTTATACGCTTTTCCGCCAGCGACCAGATCGCCGCGGCCAAGCCTGGCGCATAGGTCGGCGTTCCGATTTGATCAGACACCACGCGGATTTCTCGTTGTTGAGCCATTAAGCGCAACATCGTGCGGACGAAGTTGTGGCCGCTTGGTGCATAAACCCAAGCGGTTCGCACAATCAGCGCCTCAGGGCCGGCCGCGCGCTCGCCGCCCAACTTGGTTCGGCCATAAGCATTTATCGGGCAAGGCACCGCATCGGGGAGATAGGGCGTGCTGGTCTTGCCGTCGAACACGAAGTCAGTCGAAACATGCGCCAGGCGGGCGCCAATCGCGAGCGCGGCGGCCGCAAGATGGGCTACGGCGGAAGAATTAATCGCATGGGCCAACGCTTCGTCGCTTTCGGCCTTATCTACGGCGGTATAGGCAGCCGCATTGATGACCAGCTCAGGTCGCTCTTCGGCGATCAGTGCAGCCACCTGGACAGCGTCGGTAATATCAAGCGTGTCAATGTCATGTGCGACCAGTGTCACCCTCGTTGGGGCGCAAGCCTGCAAGCACCTTCCCAGCTGTCCATTCGCGCCAACGATCAGCGTTTTCACGGGTAGGCCTCTATCTCGCGCAGTTTCTTGCCTGCGCGATCCTTGGCAGAAAGTTGCGGGTCGCCGATTTCTTCAGGCCAGATGATGCCGATTTCTGGGTCATTCCACAAAAGGCTGTGTTCGGCAGCAGGCTCGTAAAAGGCGGTACATTTGTAAAGGAACTCGGTCCCGTCCTCCAGGCTGACAAAACCATGAGCAAATCCTGGCGGGACCCAGAATATCCGCTTGTTGGCCGCCGAAAGTTCGACGCCAGCCCACTTACCAAAATTCTGCGACGAACGTCGCAGATCGACAACGACATCGTAAACGCGGCCCGACACGACGCGGACCAGCTTGCCTTGGGGATTTGGGTTCTGGAAGTGCAGACCACGAAGTATTCCACGCGCTGAGCGACTATGGTTGTCCTGCACAAAGTCCAGATTCAGACCAATTTCAGCAAAAAGTGCTGCGTTCCAGCTTTCCAGAAAGAAACCGCGATCGTCGCTGAAGACGGTGGGTTCGATAACTAGCGGTCCCGCAATTGCGACTTCTACGACATTCATATTGCTCTCTAACGCTGAAGAAGTTCGAACAGATATTCGCCGTAGCCGCTTTTGCGAAGTGGCGCCGCTAGTGCCTCTAGCGCGGCATCGTCAATGAATCCCTGACGCCAGGCGATTTCTTCGGGGCAACAAATTTTGAGCCCTTGCCGCTCCTCAGTGATGCGAACAAACATAGCCGCGTCTAGCAACGAGTTATGCGTGCCTGTATCCAGCCAAGCATAGCCGCGCCCCATTAACTCAACCGATAGCGTGCCATCTTCGAGATAGAGACGGTTGAGATCGGTAATCTCGAGTTCGCCTCGCTCGGACGGTTTGAGATTTTTGGCAAATTCGACCGCGCGCCCATCGTAGAAATACAGGCCTGTAACGGCATATTTGGATTTAGGCTTTACTGGCTTCTCTTCGATTGTTTCCGCTCGGCCGTCAGTACCAAACGAAACAACGCCATACGCCTCTGGATTGTGAACGTGATAGCCGAACACGGTCGCGCCGGTCTCGCGCGCGGCAGCTTGTTCGAGTAAGTGCGGTAAGCCGTGTCCATGAAAAATGTTATCGCCAAGTACAAGCGCAGACGGCCTGTCACCGACAAATGCGCCTGCAATGTGATAAGCTTGAGCGAGGCCCTCGGGCTTCGCCTGCACAGCGTAGTGTAACTCAATACCCAGACCATGCCCATCGCCCATGACCCGTCGGAACACTTCCTGATCATCCGGGGTGGTGATCACCATGATCTCTCGGATCCCCGCCATCATTAAAATTGACAGAGGGTAATAAATCATTGGCTTGTCAAAGACAGGCATCAGCTGCTTCGACACGCCTTTCGTCAACGGATAAAGTCGTGTACCCGAACCGCCGGCCAAAATGATACCCTTGCGCACAGCCTCCCCTTTTTGAATGGCGAGCTAACCAGCATCATATAGCGAATGCAAGTTCTTTCCTAGCGGTGCGTTGGCGGCACTATCAGCCCATATCGTTCAAGCCGTGAATGACGTCCGCTTGGTTGTTCGTGAGGAATTATCGCGACACGGAGATCGGGGGTGTATGCACTCCTCACCTCACCTGTCTTATTCTCTCTACTTCAACTTTTCTTTAGCAAGAACCCCCGAAACCGGTGTTGTGAAGTTTGGCGCTATCGTGCCCACGCTAAAATAGTCGCACGTTTGTAGTAGTTTGAAGCTGCCCCGTCTGCCCAGCTAGAGCATCTGGCATCAAATAAGAATCGGCCGAGGGATTCCCTTTATTCTGGAAGTGTGATTCACCGTGATTGGAGGTGGATCATGGGAAAATCCTATTCGGCCGATCTTCGGGATCGGATTTCGGGACATGTATCGGC
>JANXSN010000067.1 GCA_025352685.1 Sphingomonadales bacterium | reverse complement strand
GGGTCCTATGTTCGGCCAGGACGGCGGCAATTGCGATGGCGCGATCCAGCGCTTCCCAAGTTTCAATGGTGGTCATGTGTCGTCCCTTTCGCGGGCAAAGAAAAAGGGCCGATGGATTGCTCCACCGACCCTCTTGAGGTTACAGTTTGGTTGTTGGTTAGAAGGTCGCGGCCACCTTCACGTCGGGCTGGCCCACGATCCGCAGCGGTATCTCAAAGTAGGACTGCACGTTTGCCACAGCCTGCCTGCGCGCAACCTCCACGAACGACTGACCTTGTGCCTGAGCGGTCATCGCCCGCCGCGCCGAGGCGTAGTTAGCTTTGAGCAACTCATCGACCTGCGCTTGGCTGTAGGTCAGCACGCCGCCGTTGATCGCGGTGGCCAGTTCAGGTTGAAACGCTATGTCCCCCATGACGATTGGAGGCAGTTTCACCCGAACGAGCTTGGCTTTGTCGTCGTAAGTGACATCCGCCAGGCTCAGCTTGCTTAGGTCGAGGTAGTAGTTGACCACGCCCGGCACGATCAGCTCCTGCGTGGCCCCGAACACCCAAAACTTGGTGCGCTCGATCCTCACCCTCGCCGTGCCCTTGTACGCGAACACAAGCAGCTTGTTTTCATTGCGCAGGCTTTCGACCGTGGCCGAGAGGACCTTCTTTGTGTCCTTTTGTAAGAAGCCGGTGTGCTCAACCACGGTGTCCAACTGCTCTTTAGGTGCGATCCAGTAGCCGAGCCCGAACGCCGCCAGTGGTATGCCGACCAGTGCAAAGCGGCTGGTCACTTGAGCTTGAACGTCAAGGTCGGGTTGGTGTCCACGACGATGTTCCACTGGCCGCTCTCGTAAGCTGCCTTTGACACCTTCCACGCCGCCGCCGTTTTCGCCGCCACACCGGGGTTGAGATCGCTGGCCATGCCGGAGGGGTCTTTCATCATTCCGCCCTCCATCATGCTGCCCGCGTCGTCTTTGATAAAACTATGCCCCGTAGCGTCTGTCAGGCTGATGCTTGGCCGGTCCATCAAGGTTAGAGCTTCGCCAGCCGTATTCTTCAGAGTGTAATAGACGACGACGAAGGTTTCTCCGGGTTCGGCTTTGAAGCCCTCGCCACCCGCCCCGAGGAGACTGCGCTGATCCACTTTTGTGACGGTGAAATCCAACCCCTTCGCAGAAGCCGTTTCGCCCAATTTGTAAATTTTTGTGGCAGCAGCTGCTGGGGTTGTAGTGTCAGACGATGAACCGCAAGCCGAGAGCAGCAAGAGGGCCGTGGCGCTGATTATAGTTCGCATTGGTTTCTCCATGTGTTGTGGTTGGAAATTCACGCCGACCGGGCGCGAGCGATCAGGCCACATCCGACTGAATTATCGGAAGTTGAGCCTAAGGCCAGTTAAAATTGACACGTTTGGTGTACAGACGCGGAGTGCGCGTTACGTCCAAATCGCCGCATGGATGTGGTGCAGCTTCTCGGCGTGAACGTCCGTCATCATCGCAAGCTGAGGGGCATGACGCAGGAGCAACTTGCGGCGGCGGCGGATATGGAGCGCGGCTACGTCAGTGACCTCGAGCGCGGCACGCGCAATCCGTCAGTGGCAGCGTTGGGAAGGATCGCTAAGGCGTTGGGCGTCCAGCCTTCCGTCTTGCTTGAACCATCCACGTGAAGCTGACGGCACTTTGCGCGGCGGTGCATGAGGCTGGGCACGCGGTTGCTCTCTTGGCAGACCCACCGCACCCGTGTATCGATTTCATCTCCATCGTTGGCTTGCGCGATGGCCTGCTTGGCCTCGTCGAAGTTCAGACCCGCTGGCAGCCCTTTATGGCGACCTGCTCAGCTTCTCCTGAAGCCACCGCACAATTTCGGCAACTTGCTTATAAGGATGTGACGCAGCATATGGCTGGTCCCGTTGCGGAGCTTCGATGGCGTCGCCTTACCCGCGCTGGGATTTTGATAGCAGGGCGTTGGCAGCGCGACCATTGCCTCGGATCTTCAACGCTGGAATCCGGCAGCGATCTAGATCGGATACGCACACGCCTGCTCTGGGCTTATCCCGATGATCCTCATCAGGCTTTTTCTCATGCCTGGGCTGAAACCGAGGAGCTTGTCGCTAAGCACTGGCGCGCGATCGTTCTATTGGGACGGACGCTTCGAAATAATGGCCGCATCGGCGGTGAGGAGCTTCTGTCGATGAACTTACTGGGATAAATCTTTGCATCGGCAATGGGTTCGCGAGCCGTGAACATGAAGAGGCTGCGCAAGGAGCGCGGCTGGTCGCAGGAGGCGCTTGCGGCAGAGGCTGGCCTGGATCGGACCTACATCAGCGGTATCGAGCGCAGAGTGAAGAACCCGACGGTGACCGTGATCGACAGGGTGGCGGTCGCATTGGATTGTCGGCTGGGCGACTTACTGGACTGAGAAGCTCAATCGTTTGTTCATGTTTTGTTCCTGTATAAGATGGCCTAATTTGCGCGTTCCATGAGGCGGGTCTTTGCTAAGCCTACGCGATGCGGCTCATCACTTGGAATTGCACCGGGGCTTTCCGGCGTGGTTAGCCGACATTCGCTGCGTAGAAGACAAAGGCCTTACCGCGTGAAGGTGGGTCCCAACCGTCAGCCAACGCTTCGCGGATTGCTCCTTCGACCAGCTTAGGTGTGACCGTTGGTCGTTGTGGCACGGCAATGGGCGTCCGTTGCGATCTTTTGGGTATGGATATTCGATTATGAGCTCACGGCGGGCTTCTCCAAGGACCTTCACTGAGAAGCACATTCCCTTAGCTGCTTATGCCTTCAAGCCGTTTCAAGAAGGATGAAAACTCCTGAAGGATTTTGAGGTCGTTGGCCTCAAGTCCGTCGGGATCGAAGTGCATGACTTGGTTTCGGATACTCCGCACACGATCAAGCTGGCGGCAGAAGGCCTGCCGATCTAGTTTCACGCCGAGACGTGTCCAATTCGGCTCTTTCTGCAACAAGAAGACGTATTCGCCGAACGTGAGGTCCGCAACTGAGTGAACTTCATTCGTGCTGCCGGCATCTCGTGCAGCAGCCAATTCTTGCGCCGTGAATGTTTGCCCGATGATGTTGCGAATATGCGTTTCAATCTCGCTTAGTAGCAGAAATGGCTCGGAAAGTGAGCGGAACTGGACGCTTAGGTCGGCAGCAGTGACAATACCGGAAATGCGCTTCTGTCTATCGCGCACTAGTACGAAATCTTTTGCGACCACTGCTTGGATCGCCTCAAAAATCGAGGCTGTATCGTCGAGAACAATCGGATCGACCATGCAGTCTGCGACACGGTTGCCGAGCTTGCCTAAAACGGAGCGTGCCGCGATTTCCGCCCAAGTCACAACTCCCTTAACTTCTCTCTCGCCGATCATGACGGGCAACTGACCAAAATCGTTAAGCATCATGATAGTGACGGCTTCGTGCAAGGTCGTTTCCGGACCGACGCTGGTCACTGCTTTGTTTGCGGCTGCGAAGCGGCTCAGGCGATAACCAGCTTCCCGATGCTCCCAGAGGCCCTCTAACTCAACAATCTCCGTTGATTGATCGACCAATGCCGCAGCAACAGCCGGTGAAGTGCCCGCAGCCGTTCCAACAATACCGACTAAATGGAATGCTATGAGTCCATCGATCCAGGGTTCTTCGAAATCCGGAACGGTTGCGACGGACAGGTCGTAGAGAACTTCACGAATTCTCGCGACAATAGAAATACCCCGGCGATGTGCATCAAACCAAGACAAAAATTCGCGCACGGTCACGGGATTGACCGAACGACCGTCCGCCAACGTGTCTCGGATCGTCGTCAGTTCGTTAGGTGCCATCGAATGCTCCGAAGGTTCGTCGGTGGACGAATGGATGATTTTTCGCAACTACATTTGCTTGTACAAGCATCGCAATTCTAGAAGGCAATTCTCAAGAGTTCCAAGATTTCGATACATTCAGTCTGACGTGACCCCCAACCTTCATCCAGTTGCGATTAGAGCCTAGGCATCGTTGTTGCCCACGTGGGCGGGTGAAGCAAGGGGCTGCGTAGCGTAGCCTCCGGCTATGCGGAGCGAAGCAGCCCCTTGCTTTTTGAGTTCGGCAGCGAAGGCCGCCGGGGTGGCTGCGGTACAAGGCGGTCTTTTGACGTTCGATGAAGCTTGCGAACGATACAGCCTCAGTTTGGAGGAACTG
>JANXSN010000054.1 GCA_025352685.1 Sphingomonadales bacterium | reverse complement strand
CCGGAACCGCCGCCTCGCCAAGGACTTCGAACAGACCATCGCCTCGGCAACCGCATGGCTGTTCATCGCCTCGATCCAGCTCTTCGCACGCCGCATCGCAAGACTATGATATCACGCCGGATAATTATGAATCAGACTCTTACTTATCCAAATAAACCGAGACAGCTCATATTAATGGCAAAGCACCCTCTCCGAGATTGCGCCCGTTAATACATTCTTCGTTCTCTGCGAATAACACTTCAAAAGCTCGATCACGAATGCTGGAGTGGAAGGGATGAGGCTGGCGCGATTTGATGGTCATCGTAAAAGCAAGGCTGGTCGTCCAATCGTGAGCTTACGTCATGATGAACGGGGCGCGGCATTGCTCGAATTCGCATTCGTAGCGCCGATCTTGCTCGCCCTTTTAGTGGGTATCGCGGATACTAATCTCCAATTTTTTGCACAATCTAATTTGGATATGGCCGCTGGAAAGGCGTCACGCCTGCTGATGACCGGGACTGCTAAGGCAAGCAATTGGGGTCAAACAGATTTCAAAACGGCGGCTTGCAGTAAATTACCCGCTTTTATGGACTGTTCGCAGCTCATCGTAGATGTTCGTCGAGCGTCAAACTTCCAAACTCTAGATACGACACGCCCAACGATCACTGTTGATTCAAATGGACAGCCTTCCAGCAGCTCAGCGTACAATTCCGGCAACGGCGGCGACGTAATGATCATGCGCTTGTTTTACCTGTGGCCAGCAGCTTATGCGCCGCTTGGCTACGGAGAGACGCAGCGTTACGGAGGAAAGCGCCTCCTAGTATCGACAGCCGTCTTCAAAGCGGAGCCATTTTGATGGCGATATCGCTTCTTCAGCGGTTCGCTAACTGGTTGCGTGTTGCCCGTGATGACAATCGCGGCGTTGCCCTCACTGAGTTTGCGATTACCGCCCCTGTTTTAATCTTGTTGTACCTCGGGTCGTATCAACTGTGCAGCGCACTGACAGCACAGCGGAAAGTTACAACTACCGCGCGCGCGTTAACCGATCTAGCGACCCAATATCAGACGGTGTCAGATTCTGACCTCGCGTCGGTTCTCAACGCTTCAGTCCAAATCATGGCGCCCTACGACATGAGTAGCGGTAGCGCGGTAATCAGCCAGATTTCGATCGACAATGCGGGAGTTGCCACTGTGGCTTGGAGCCGGGGACTGAATACTTCGGCCCGAATGGTCGGGTCGCCTGTCATCGTGCCTGCCAGCATTGCACAAGCAAATACATCGCTCGTCCTGAGCGAGGTTCGCTACCAATACGATCCTCAGGGCACTTCGATAATTCTCGGAAGTCTTAGCCTGCATGACGAGGTCTTGATGGCTCCGCGCACAGTGCGCTCGATCACGAAGGTTTGACAATGCTAAGAAATGCATTCCAGGTAGTTAGCGAGAAGCTTCTCACAGTGGGATTTCAGCTAGCGCGCCCGATACTGCTAAGGCGTGACCGCCGCGGGACTGTGTTGATGATGACCGCCTTTGCCCTCGTCCCGATGACGATGGCAATCGGCGTAGCAGTCGATTATTCAAAGGCGGCTCGCGCCCAAACCAAAATGAATGCCGCCGCCGACGCCGCTGCTCTTGCCGGCGTGACGCAGCCGATGATGCTGAAGACCGACGACGAAGCACGCAAAGCAGCAATTGCAATGTTTAACGCGCAAGTCGGCAATCTCAGCGGCGTCACATATGATCCAGCAAACCTTTCGGTTACAGTCTCCGCAGTGCCCGGTGTCGTCACGTCTCGTCAGATACTGGTAACGTATACCGCGAAATCGCTGAATAATTTTGGGGGCGTATTGAACAATCCATTTATCACGATCGGCGGCACGTCAAAATCAAAAGCAACTGTAGCCCCGAACGTCGATTTTTATCTGATGCTTGATACGTCGCCATCAATGGCGCTCCCTGCTACCTCTATGGGTATCATTACGATGACGAACAAGACGGGAGGATGTGCGTTTGCATGTCATCAAACTGACGTAAGTGGGGCCGATACTGTCGTCAATAACGGTGTGCGCATGAGCTATTATTCATATGCTCGCTCACAAAGTGTCGTTCTACGTATTGATCTTGTTACCCTGGCGGTACAGGATTTAACAGATGTTGCAACTACGACAGCATCGCAAAATAATGCAGTATATCAAATGGCGCTTTCACAGTTTGATTACAAGTATAACAATATTGTTTCATCTCCCACTAGGCCAGCTGACGTTCGTACTGCTGCATCTCAAGCAACAATTTTACCGTACTGTCGAAATAACCAGCGTGTTTGCGGAGTCAGTGATAACGATCAAGCTACTAACTTTACGGCAGCGTTATCAGGAGCATCAACTACACTTCCGGTAGTGTCTGGCAACGGTACTTCAACAGCAGGTGACACCCCCCAAGCTATGCTTTTCATCATTACAGATGGCATGAGGGACGAGGATGCAGGAAGCCGTCAGATAGGACCAATGCCGACTACACAATGCGCAGCAATTAAAGCTCGCGGTATTAAAATTGCGGTCCTGTATACTGAATATTTAGCCGCTGCAGCATCCGATAGTTGGTCTATATCCAACGTTCTCAACCCGTATCTTGCTCCTGTCGACAACATAAGTCCAGCGTTGATAAATTGTGCAACACCTGGTCTTTTTTACAAAGTTACTACAAACGACGACATTTCAGCTGCACTGGCAATATTATTTCGCCAGGCAATTTCACTTCCGCGACTTGTTCAATAGCTCATCCTGTCTGACGAGTTCGCATCTCTGGTCGGAACGCAGAGGGTGCGACACAAAGCAACGCAACCGGGCCGCCGCCATACTGCTTAGACGACCAACGACCTTGGTTGATTAGGTGGGTACTCTACCGCAGCTATAGCCAGCCTTGCCGTTTAAAAAACGTATAGGGCAGTATTGCCGACAAGATCATCACGCCGACGGCGTAGGGATATCCGTACAGCCATTTCAGCTCGGGCATGTGTTCAAAGTTCATGCCGTATATGCTCGCCACAAGTGTGGGTGGCATGAAGATTACGGCTGCGACCGAAAATATTTTGATAATCGCGTTTTGTTCGATGTTGATGAGTCCAAGGGCCGCGTCGAGCAAGAAGGTCACGTTCCCGCCGAGATATGTCGCGTGATCGGTAAGCGACGTGACGTCGCGAGACAGGCTTTTGATGTGTTCACGAGGGTCATCTGCGTCATTTTTCAGCGCGAACGACAGAAAGCTCAACAATCGCGCGAGGCTGACGGCGCTATCTCGCGCTTTAGAAACTACGTCTTGAGATTTTCCAATTCGGGTCAGCAGCACGGTCAAGGCATTGTTAGTTATGCGATCGCCGCTGGTCTTGCTGCGTCGAAAGGTTGCTTTGGAGATCGCATCCATCTCAGCGCCGACATCTTGAAGCATGTCGGCCAGTCGATCGACGATGGCATCGAGGAGATGTATGAGGGTGAGCGGCGGGTCAGGACAGAGGTCGTGCTGGCGAGCGGCATGAGCGATGAAGGCGCGAAATGGCTTCGGGTCGCAATAGCGCACCGTGATCAAATGCGACGGCGTAAGCACGAAGGTTATCGGACAGCTCTCAGGCTCCCCAGCATCCGCCCCGGTCACGATGTTTGCCGTCAAATAAATTGCATCGCCGCTTGTATAGAGCGTGCTCGATGGCTCTATCTCGGCCATTTCGTCGCGCGTGGGTACGGAAAAACCAATCGCTGCTTCGATGAATGCTTCCTCTTCGTTGGTCGGAAAGACGAGGTCGATCCACACGGAATCGGCGGGCAGCACAGCGACAGTATCGACGACCAGTTCGACTGGCTCGGACGAATAAGGAGCGACGCTGCGGATCATGGAGGGGCCATAGCGGATATCGGGATGTCCGCAACGAAACAGGAATATCGACTCCGGAGACGAGGGATCGCGCGTACTACCATAGAGGTTTTACGACGTGGGCAGACGTTTCACGCACTCTAAATTGCCGCTGGCCCCCAAATGCGCCGAGCACCCTAACTCGCCAAAAATCGTGACGTTGTAAGGGAGAACCAATATGAAGCGCATTGTTTAGACCTGATAAAAATTTATACGGCTCTTCGCCGTCCGTGTTCATAGCCCAGCCATACCCGCGCGACCAATCTCGCATGGTAGTTGGCACGCAGGGAGAAGAGAATGACCGAGTTAAGGTTGGCGTTAGCAGTGGCAGCATTTGCCATTCCCGCGGCCGCTGGGGCGCAGGTCATTATACCGGTCGGCCCGCCCATCAGCGGCACACGGCTCGATCTTGTCGCGACCGGAGAAGTAATACGTGTGCCCGATCTGGTAACGATATCGGGGGGCGTCACCACGCAAGCGGCGACCGCGGCCGAGGCAATCAGCCAGAATGCGACGCGAATGGAGCGAGTCAGGGCAGCGATAAAGAGTGCAGGGATCGTCGATCGCGACCTTCAGACGACTTCGATCAGTCTTTCGCCGCAGTACAAATATGGCGACAACCAGTCGCCACTGCTCACCGGTTACCAGGCGTCCAATCAGCTGAGCGTGCGCTTGCACGACGTCCGCTCGTCAGGACGAATTCTCGACGCGATGGTGGCCGCAGGCACTAACCAGTTGAGCGGTCCTACCCTTTCGATCGAACGACCGGAAGATGCGCTGGGGGAAGCCCGTGGCAAGGCTGTCGCCCTTGCTCAGGCCCGGGCCGAGCTTTACGCGCGCACGCTCGGAATGCGAGTAATGAGAGTCATCTCCGTGAGTGAAAGCGGCGGCTACGCTGCGCCCACGCCGATGCCCATGATGACGATGGCCCGTGTCCAGCGAAGCGAGGCCAAGACGTCAATCGATCCGGGCGAACAGCAACTGCAAATTACCGTCGCCATGACCTTTGAGCTCAAATAGCGCAAAGGGGACTTTGGCTGATGGGGTGGGCTCTCCCGTCGGCATATTATGGGTAGGTGTTTCGAGCACCTATGAGGAGGCGGCGTCGGCGCATGAGTTGTTCAGCAAGTGGATAACTCGCGCGAAATTGCTGCAGTTCTCTGCGGGTCAGCCGTTTCTGACGAACTCGGACAACCGCAGCCCAACACGGTTGGACGCTGACGGATGTTGATCTCTTCGAACGGCTTTGTCAGGCCAATTCGGTACCGGCCGGCTGGCAATGACATCATACGCAAATGATCTGCAAGTCGACGGCCAAGCTCGCCAGTCCGTTCCGGTGTTTTAGACCGAGACCTGAGGTGACCCGCCTGGTGGTGCTGATGTAACTCCGCTTCCCCTTGTCGCTGCGTAGCGCCGAGGACCTGCCTGTTCGACGCGGTATCGACGTGTGCTACGA
>JANXSN010000033.1 GCA_025352685.1 Sphingomonadales bacterium | reverse complement strand
TCGTAGCACACGTCGATACCGCGTCGAACAGGCAGGTCCTCGGCGCTACGCAGCGACAAGGGGAAGCGGAGTTACATCAGCACCACCAGGCGGGTCACCTCAGGTCTCGGTCTAAAACACCGGAACGGACTGGCGAGCTTGCGGGGGCGAGGCATTCCGACCCGCGAAAGTAGCGCACTTCACCGCCCGTGTATTTTCCGTGACAAAAGCCAGCAGTTCGCCGACCAAGAGAACACGCTGTAAATAGTCAACAGCACGTGTGATGGGCAGGGCCGTGGCGATGATATGGCTAGTATCCACACTGGCTAGAAACGCTAATCTGATGCCGCCGTTGGCTTTACAATAGTAACGGCCCGTTTCGCGCGGGCCGTTAATCACGATTGCTATTTTCGTGCCAAGATCGTCAGGATAGCCACGAGCATTACCACTACGAGGCTGCCAATAGCCGCAAAGATCGAGGGATTGACATTAAACGTCGCCTTCGCGTGCTCAGCAACACGGCCGATTAGCTGCGGCCAGGTGTAGCTAACAAAATCGCCTTGGCTCATAATATTGACCAGCACGCCGGCGTCGTCGACCACCGGCAAGTGCCGGAAGCGATCGTTAGACATTTGTCGCAGCCAGTCCAGGAGGTCGTCGTCCTCACGTGCCAGCTTGAGGTCGGTGGTCATAATTTCAGCAAGCGTAGTCGTTACTGGATCACGTTGCTGGTTGAGCAGACGGCGCATGAAATCACGTTCGGTGACGATGCCGACTGGCTTGCGATCTGGCGATACGATCACCGCAGCGCCGTAGTTTTTTTCGCTCATCACCTGCACGGCAGCAAAGACCGTCTCGTCGGGTGCAAACGTCAGTACCGCCGATTTTCGCTTGAATTCGGGGCGGTCCTTGATTTTCATTTGGTCGAAATTCCCCGTCAGTGAACGTTAATTGTCAGTCTGCCCAATTACCGGGCGAGTCAATTACTTCTGCGTCCGCAGCGCTGTGGCGGGGTTTGATAGCGGCTCGTCGAAAACCAACAATTTGGGTCTGCCGGCGTTCGCGCGCAGGCTCCACGCAGCTAGTCGTAAGTGGAAAATGCTGAGAGGACCGTAATAGCGTCGGTTTTGGCGGGATCGAAGTATTGAATTTCGTAAGGTGTTTAAGATTTGCAGCGAAAAGCTTGCAAATGCGCTTGGTGGGGCGCGTAGCATCTCCCCTCGGAAGCGGCCTATAATTCACTCTGTCCGGACGAGACGACTAGGGGTTTTCCGATGCCCCCGAAGAAGCCGATGCTGCGTGACGACGAGCTGTTCGGGATGCAGCTGATGCACATGATCGACATGGCGCATCCACTGATGAAGTTGGCGGAGCTGATCGACTGGTCGCGGCTCAACGGAATGTCTGGGCGGTTCTACACGCAAATGGGCCGGCCCACGATCGCTGACACGGCTGATGCCAGGACTGCTCAACCGACTTGCCAAAAAGCATGGGATCAATCTGCGTCAATTCTTCGTGCGGGTGGGACGCCGCGCAAGGCGCGATGTGTCGCGGCTTATCCATGGCCGGTTATAAACAGGCCATGAGCTGGGTGCGCAAGATGCGGACCTAACCGGGGCGCCTCAATGGCGACATCGACCGCAAGATCGCTGGCAACGGGGCGCTGGATGCTGCTTTTGCGGTGGCGCGCGAACGCGTCGCGCGAGTCCTCACCCAAAATGCTGGCGACACCGACACGTTGTAC
Organism: Sphingomonadales bacterium; assembly: GCA_025352685.1. Lineage (GTDB taxonomy): Bacteria > Pseudomonadota > Alphaproteobacteria > Sphingomonadales > Sphingomonadaceae > Sphingomonas_O. The sequence goes on along the minus strand of JANXSN010000033.1, from coordinate 1,635 downwards.
GCGCTGCACGCCCCCGAAGTTGAATGCGTCGCCAATGGCAAGGCTCGCACGCGCTACGAGTTTAGTGTGAAGACCTTGTGCGAGTGCGCACTGTTGGTAGTGCGAGCTCAAGCTGGGCAAGGTCAACGTTGGCCAGCTCGCTGAGCGCGAGGGTGTGACTACTTCCTCCATGTCGCGGGTCGTCAAACTGGCGCTTCTGGCGCCTGATGTGACCGAGGCCATCCTTGCCGGACGGCAGCTCGCAGCAATTGATGGGCGGCCAATTACGGCGAATGACGCGATTACAGTAGGGTGGGCGAGGCAACGGCAGAGACTTTTGCCGGATTAGGGGCGGAGCCGGAGGCAAACTGGCAAAATGCAGATCTCGGCCTAGCGGCTAGCTCGTGACAACTAATCATCCTGCTCCAGCTTCGTTGGCAGCGCCAAGTAGCGATTCACGCGACGCACTTCTCTAGGCTCGCGTAGCGACTTGCTCCCAGCCAAGTGTGGAACGTTCGCTCAAGCTCCCTATCGCCAACCAGCGAAAGTCGGCCATCTTCGACCGCCGCGGCGATCGCGGAATAGCCCATCCACACCTCGGTCATCGTTCGAAGATCGGTAGTGATGTAAAGATCGACGTCATAGCCAGGATCTACCGAGCACAGATCGGCGTCCTTGTTGGGTTCGACAATCAGCCACCAGTTGCGCGTCGCCGGCGGCATATCGCGATAGATAATTTGGATGACACTGCGGCGTCGAGGCATCGGATCGGGGTCGATCTTGCGGCGCATGTTCCACATCAGAAGTTTGACGTCGAGGTGCGCAAGCATGGCTTGGGTGGTCACCCAGCGATGCCCCCAATCCCCCATTGCATCGACAATGGGCTCTACCGCCCTTCCCGCTTCGGTCAGGAGATATTCGCAAAGATCAGAACGGCTTTGTTGCAAAACTGACGTTGGGGATTCACGCAGGGAATCGAGCGGGATAGATGGGCGTGATGCCCAAACCTTCCGCACCTCTATATCGCACGACGAATTGACCTGAGTATAATGCGGCGCTCAAGCGGCGTGGGTCGCTGGAAATATGGTTTGATCCCGAGATGCACTGGCTATCGGCGCCGGGTGGGCGTCCTGGTCGCCCCCGTCGTTTTTCGGACAGCGTCATCGAGCTGTGCCTGACGCTCAAGGTGCTGTTCAACCTGCCTTTGCGGCAAGTGACGGGATTGGTTGCGAGCCTGATCAAGATGGCTGGCCTGGATTGGCCGGTGCCGGATTACACGACGCTATGCCGCCGGCAGAAGACGTTGAAGGTCAACCTTGGCGGACGAGCCAACCCGGGCGGTCTGCACTTGCTGGTCGACAGCACCGGGATCAAGATGATGGGTGAAGGCGAGTGGAAGACGCGCAAACATGGCGCATCCTACCGTCGTCAGTGGCGCAAGGTGCATCTCGGGATTGATGCTGGAACGCTTGATATCCGGGCCATTGAGGTCACGACCAATGCGATTGGCGATGCGCCGACGCTGCCCGTTCTCCTGGCGCAAATTCCCGGAGACGAGCGGATACTCAGCGTCGGCGGAGATGGCGCTTATGATACCAGGGACTGCCATGCCGCTATTGCCGGGCGCGGTGCGGATGCGGTCATCCCGGTCCGCCG
>JANXSN010000013.1 GCA_025352685.1 Sphingomonadales bacterium | reverse complement strand
GGGTGTCGTATGTACCCCTGGAATTTCTTTTATTGGCGGTCATCACTTTTCGAGCAAATCGAAAGGTACCTTAGGGTCTTTCGCAGGGATCAATTTCTTGTTCTAACGCTGGCTGATTTTGCGGCTGATCCAGGCAGCTCGTGTCAGAAGATTTCGGACTTCCTCGGGATCGATTCTCAGCCGTTTCTTGGGTTGGATGAATGGAATTTCAACGTGGATACCTTTCGACGCGCACCCGCGCTCGAGGCAAGCGATTTCCTCACGGAAAAACTATCCGACGTTAAAGCAAGAACCGAGCAGCTTCTCGGCTTTTCCCTTGATTTCAGTATGTAGCAAAACCCCGGCTTGCGATTTCACTTGCCCGAGCAAGAAGATGCCGACTAATGCCCCGCCGAGCCGCCCGCGAATGAACGATGTCATTGACGCATGCTAGGGAAGCATGTGTCCGGTTCCCACCCAATTGTGGTCATTCGGCTACCGATCAAGAAGGGTACCCATGGCGCATCATGTCGCTTGGGCTGCGAACTTGGGTGCATCGGTACTAATCAGAGAGTCTTGGTATTATTGATGAAGTAGCCGTAATAATGCGTGTGGCTGCGGACGTTGGTTCTGGGTTTCCATACAAGTGATCGAACCCTGGCAAAGTACATTGAAAAAAGGTGCACAAGTGATGAGGGCACCCCATCACGAGAACGAGGACATCCATCACGAACTAGCATTACAGTTGCTCTTTTGATTGGATATGAGCACGCTTCGCTGCGGCTTGGTGGGCTCTTCGCCATGTCGACCAGGCGATGATGCCAGCGGGCTGGATCTGTCGCTGCGCCAGCCGGATGGCGATGCGGCGGACCTCCTGGATGGACCAGCGGATCAGCTGCGGCGTGGTTTTGTGCGCATCCTTTTTGGGGGCGTCGCCTGGTTTGCCTGGTGGCGGATCGCCGCCATCATGGCGAACGCGAGCATGACGAGCGACACGTGGCGATGCCAACTGTGCCAGGAGCGGGTCTCGTTGTGATCGAGGCCGAGTTCATTCTTGGTGGTCTCGAAGCTGTCCTCGATCGCCCAGCGGTGTCCTTCGACCAGGGCCAGGGCTTCGATGCCCGTTCCAGCCGGGCACCAGGTGGTGAAGAACGCGAGGTCGCCGTCGGCGATATTGCGACGGATCAGCAGCCCGCGGGTCCACAAGCCAGATCGATCCTCGTCATATTCGGCGGCGTCAAGATCGGCGAGTTCACAATAGCCCCAGTCATGAAGTCTGGCGCCCTTGGTTCCCTCGCCCGCCGACAGCCGCCGCCAAACGGAGGGATCGAGGCCGCGCGCGATCTCGTCGGCCGTGCCGGCGACGGCGGGTTTGCCGGCCCAGGATCCGAAGTGATGGTTGGCGGCGACCCCGAGCACGTAGCCTTTGCCAGCGCGCCGCAGCGCCTGCTCGATATCGCCGACGCCGTAAACACTGTCGGCCGCCACCCAGGAGAACGGGACATCCGCCATGATCGCACGCTCGATCATCTGGACCGCAAGCGCTGGCTTGGTCGCAAATGCCGTGCCCGCCGGCACATGGCTCCGAGCCATCCGAGCCGGGTCGCTCGTCCAGGCCTTCGGCAGGTACAAAGCGCGGTCGATGAAGGCGTGGCCATGCCGGGAAACATAGGCCGCAAAGACGCCGATCTGGCAGTTTGTGATCTTGCCAGCCGAGCCGGTGTATTGACGGCCTACGCCGCAGGAGGCCTTGCCCTGCTTTAGGAATCCGGTCTCGTCGATGACCAGCACCGCATCGTCGGCGGCGAGCGTCTCCACCACATAATCACGCACAATGTCGCGAAGCGCATCCGCATCCCACCGGCCACGGCCGAGGATCGCCTGCTGCCGCCACGGTCCCGGATCACCGGCGGCCTCGGCGCGCATCCACCCGGTCTTGCGTCGCTCGTCACCCAATAAGCCATCGAGGAAAGCACCAGCAGAGGCTGCCACACGCTCCTGCGTGAATAATCCCCGCATCCGCGCTTTCACGTCCCTCAGCGAAGACCCCCCAAAGCTCCAGCGTCGTCTCGATCGATGCACCCGTCATCCACGGTCTCCCACCATGGAGACCTATTGATTCAGAGTTTCAGATAAAGAGCAACTGTAATGCTAAACCGCGGCACTGTCCTCGGTCACTTGGCCGCGGCGGCCCGTGCCAGCACCAGGGCCATCGACTCGAACCGCACCGAGGGCGATCACGCAAGCTGACAGTCTGCCTTCATCGTCTTACCTCGAGTTTGAGCCCGTGGACCTCGGCGGGGGCGGGGGGGACGGGGAGTACCGTCCCGCCCATGAGCTCGACCGCGGCGATGAGCGTATCGATTGCCGCCTCGCCCGCGCCGTTAACAAACGATCGCGACCTTGCCGC
>JANXSN010000006.1 GCA_025352685.1 Sphingomonadales bacterium | reverse complement strand
GAAGCGCTACGCGTAACAAAGCGGCTTGGTCGTGCCATCTGGAAGAAGTGGAGCGGCTATCATCGTCGCAGTCTGGTCGAGACCAAAATGCACTGCTTCAAACTCCTGGGCCAGCGCGTCATGGCGCGCACCTTCGATCGTCAGATTACCGAGCTCAAAGTCCGTGCCGCAATCCTCAATCGGTTCTCCGAAATAGGAACACCGGTGACCGTCCGCGTCGCATAATATCTTCAAGTAAAAGCGCGGCCATGCTCGCGCCACATTATGCAACAAAGCCTTGGCAACGCGTGAAGCAGATATTTTGCATTACACAACAATCCCGGGCCGTCGCATCGATGAATACGCTGTCGTTACCCGTGTCGAAGCCGGGCAAGGCTAACAACAACAGCTTTCGGATCTGAGCCAACATCGTGATAACTTGTGTCTGGTCGCGCACCGGCAGGGCGCCGGAGGTACATTCTGTCCAGCCGGTTGCGATGTCCGGCACCACCAGCGTCTAAACAAAACCGCCCTCGGCGGTTGGACCGTTGTGCCAGACCAGATCGATCTCGCGGAACCCAGGCGCGGGATTCCTCCAGTCCAAAAACGTTCGAACCGGCACGGCGCTACGAATGCCGTTTGCCAGCCCTTGCTTCGCGCAGCACACGGTCGACCGTCGCGCGCGCACTTTGTTCTAAAGTTGCACGCGGCCGTGCCGCTCCACCGCCTCGACCACCGGAGCCGGCAGTAATTGCAGCCGTTTGTCGCAGATCCGGTTCGATGCTTCCCAAACCGCAATCAAAGAAGCCTTGCCGAGCGCGATTGCCTTGTTTTGACGGTGCCACCAAAATCAACGGCCCGCCGATAGGCAGGCCATTGATTGAGGGTGCAACGCTGACAGACGTCAGATCTAGAAGCTCTTTGTCAACTTGAGCGTTCCCTGATGGGCAATGCTCCCGGATCCGGCACGATAATAATCGTAACCTGCTGAGAACGACCAAGCGTGTGATCCGCACTGGCATGATGCAAGCGTGAGACCAGCACCAAGGTTCAGCGTATTGTCTGACACGGTCGGTCCGGGGACGACAAACGATTGCGACCCTGCGACATCGAAGGTCGCGACTTGAGACAGACCGGGGTTCTTCAGTTCATGCAGCCACTTGGCATGAACCTCGGGAACCCAGACACCCCCGTTGTAATGAACGTTCTTGGAGAGCTTCAGTCCCAGCATCGATTCAAGGAAGTCATAGCTGCGCGATCCGATTCGAAGATCGATGTCTCCGGCTCCGGTCTCTCGGTAACTATTAAGGTCAACGCGGCTGTATTGGAGCGATGCCAAGGGGGTTGCCGTGAAATCGCCCGAACGCAGGTTCCAGCCCGTCGTCGCGATCGACGTATAGCTCTGCCCTTCGTAGCGGTGTGTTGCTACCCGCGAGACCCCGGGGAAAATGATATCGCGCGCGCCGGAATAGTCGTTCGCGGCGACTGAAAGTGCGGCGTTAATAAACCAGGGCCCGCGTTGATGACCGACGTAAACCGAGACCTGGTAGCTATCCAATTCAGTCCGAGACGTATTTTCGTTGGACCTGATGTTACCGTGGGCATACCCTACACCACCGCCAGCACGCGTGAACTCGCCGATCGGCGCATCCCAGCCAATAAAAGCACCGCCGATGTTAAGGTTGTAGCCAGCGACAGCCTGCTGGCTCTTCTGCTTGGAGAAATAGCCGTAGCCCTCCATCCACAATCCACCGCGCCGTTCGTCGCGGGTACACACTGGCGCGTCCTTTTGAAGACGGCGATCCTCGTTACCTTCTAGATCGCACCTAATGTTGCTGAGGTGCGCCATCGAAAGGTCCTGCAGCTGTCGTGTGCCATAGAAGGTGGCAATTGCGGCAGCGCCGTCAGTCGATGATGGAGCTAACTGGCTTACGGCAGCAACGACAGCTGCCGCATCCGTTAACGCGTTGATCGGGGCGAACACACTGATCAGATCAGGCGTGGGCGTGACGCCAATGAGCACAGGGACAACCGCAGCGGCGATCGGCAGAGTAACTGGCAACACGACCCCGACTGGCGGCGCCAAAGGCACGAGTAGCGGCGTCCCGGTCGCCTGGATGCGAACTTGCCCACCAATCGTACCAGCCAGCGGCACCGGTTGGAAGGTGTACAGAGGATTACTCGGGTTCTGGACCGATATGGTGATAACGCTGCCGTTCGTACCGCTCGTCGCGTTTACGATGTTGAACTGGCTTCCGACGGGGATGTAGGCATTGGGCGCCACAGTCACATTAACCAGCAGGCTTGGCCCAAGATTGGAAGCGCCTACTGGCCGAATGCTGCCGTAGACCGAGGTGCTGGCAAGCGTGGTGTTGATGACGCCGGACGGGCCGATATTGGCGATCGTCAGGGCGCCGCCGATATTCAATGTGTTGGTCCCGAGCGAAAAGGAAAAGGCGTCGACGGCACCAGTGATGTTGGCGCTCACGCCAGCAAGATTGCTGCCGCCCACCACGTTGATTGCCTTCAGCCCGACGGCGCCGCCGACGGCGCCGTCAAGTATGCTTCCGCCGCCAAGAACCAACGTGCCGGTCTTAGCTCCAGCCGTTGTTGTCAAAGCGCCAATCAGCGTTGTTTTTGGCGCGAGGCTAATGGTGCCGTCACCCGCGAAGTTGGTTGCGGCTACATTGATCGAACCGCTGTTAAAATTCATTGTGCCCTTGCCCGTGACATTTACTGTCGTGGCGAAGACGGGGCCCATGAAGTTGACTACAGTCCCGTCGCCGGCGCCCCTGATATCAAGCAAGAACGGCCCACCTGGCTGGGTGACACCAATATCGCCATAAACAGTCGAGCTGCTGTTAAACACAACATTGCCCTGGCTACTCGCAGCCGTTGAAATCGCGACGCGGCCGGGAATGACGGGATTGTTGAGCGTAAACACGTCCATGGCTGGCCCGCCGACGACACCGACGACTAACGTCCCCGTCGTTGCCGAACCTGACAGGTCGACCCCGCCAAGAACGCCAGTAGCATTGAGCGGGATTGACCCAGGCCCAACCGCAGTCTGCCGATCGGCGAGCGCTTGGGTGGACGCCGTAACGGCAATGGCCGAGAGGAGGGAAGCGCGCAGCATTTTCATAAAATTTCCGTTCAGACTTTTTGAGTTGGAGCCGTTGAATATTGTGATGCTAACAAAATAACTCACAACCCCATCAACCATCATCTGTGCAGTGACAATAAAGATGAAAGAATTGAGACGTTAGCGTAATGAATACTGTACTAGTAATAACGGCAGCATATGATTTTGAAGCTCTATTTTATCTTTTAGTAAATAATTGATATCCGGTGTGACAAATTTGGCGACGTTGTCACGCACGACTCTAACAGACTTGTCGGGACTGGTGCGCCTGATGGCGGTTGGCCCCAATCGAGACGTCAATGGCGACCAAGGCCGCCCAGGTTTTTGCGATCTGAACTCGGATTCGGAGGTAACCCGGTAGCAAATATGTATTCAGACACGGGAGTAACGCACGGATGGTATTATAGGGTCCAAGAACGAGAATTCTTGAAGGGGATGCGCAATCGTTGCGCAGAGCGACACCGCTGCCCTGCCTATTACCCCACCAGCGTGGAACGTGCTGAGAGCCTAGCTGCACATTGCAATCGTTCAATGCCGCTTCGGCGCGCCCCTCGTGCCTGCGCTCGGACGTGATCTACAACGCCTCGCTACGCGTCGAGGCGGGGACCCCCAAACATCACGGTTGCGCCGCACCACATCACCCGGCTTTCGACGCTCAATCCATCGACCGCACGCACGGCATTGGCCAGACCAAGCCCGTCTTCGTCCACCGCCTCATCGCGCGCGGCACGATCAAGGAAAGGATCCTGTCGCTTCAGGATAAATGGCGGCCGCTTGCCGCAACTTAAGTGGGGCGATGCCGAAGATGGGGTCGTGCCCACAAAACCGACGGGAGCCGATGTGCGGTTCTTGCTGGGGTAAGCGAGCCCCGCTCGTCGGATGCCGCGCCACGCTGATCGGTCGTTCAAGCGGCGCTGGCCTGTCCCTTTCGTAGTGTTCGATCTGACGGTGGTGGGGCAGATCCTGATCCGAAAGCCTCTCGAAACGGTTACGTGCACCGAGTTGACCGCGTGACAGCCGCAAGCCTGCGCCGTATGCGCGTCGTCGACCCACCGAGGAGTTTTGAGAATGAAGACCCGTGCCGCCGTTGCGTTTGAAGCAAAGCAGCCGCTTGAGATTATCGAGGTCGATCTCGAGGGCCCGCGCAGCGGCGAAGTCCTCGTCGAGATCATGGCGACGGGGATTTGCCATACCGATGCCTATACGCTCGACGGCTTCGACAGCGAGGGGATCTTTCCCAGTATCCTTGGCCATGAGGGCGCAGGCATCGTGCGCGAGATCGGCGCGGGCGTGACAAGCGTCGCGCCTGGCGACCATGTCATTCCGCTCTACACGCCGGAATGCCGCCAGTGTAAATCATGCCTCAGCGGCAAGACTAACCTGTGCACGGCAATCCGCGCGACGCAAGGCAAAGGCGTGATGCCCGACGGGACCAGCCGCTTCAGCCACAAGGGGCAGCAGGTCTTTCACTACATGGGCTGCTCGACCTTTTCGAATTTTACCGTGTTGCCTGAGATCGCGCTCGCTAAGATCCGTTCGGATGCTCCGTTCAAGACGAGCTGCTACATCGGTTGCGGCGTCACGACGGGTGTCGGTGCGGTGGTCAATACGGCCAAGGTCGCGCCCGGTGACAATGTCATCGTCTTTGGGCTCGGCGGCATTGGTCTAAACGTCCTCCAGGGCGCGCGGATGACGGGTGCCAACATGATCATCGGCGTCGACATCAACCCGGACCGCGAGGAATGGGGCAAGAAGTTCGGGATGACCCACTTCGTCAATCCCAAGGACGTGGCAGGCGACATCGTGCAGCATCTTGTCGCTCTCACCGATGGCGGCGCGGACTATACGTTCGACTGCACCGGCAACACGACGGTCATGCGTCAGGCGCTCGAGGCATGCCACCGGGGCTGGGGGACCAGCATCATCATCGGGGTTGCCGAAGCCGGCAAGGAAATCAACACGCGGCCGTTCCAGCTCGTTACTGGACGCAATTGGCGCGGGACGGCATTTGGCGGCGCCAAGGGCCGCACCGACGTCCCAAAGATCGTCGACTGGTACATGAATGGCAAAATCGAGATTGACCCGATGATCACGCACACACTGACGCTCGACGAGATCAACACCGGGTTCGACCTGATGCACGCGGGGACAAGTATCAGGTCGGTGGTCGTCTATTGAGCGCGGTCTGCTCGCAGGTGGATGATCGCCCCGAATATGTCCTGACGTTCACCTGCGCTGATGGCGTCGGGATTGTGGCTGCGGTAACGGGAGCCCTAGCCTTACATGGCGGCTTCATTTTCGACAGCCAGCAATATGCCGAATTTACCCGTCGATCCCGACAACCGTGAGGCGCAAGAGGGCGCCGTGGCGGCGCTGATGATCGGGACACGTGCAGAAACCTTGATACTAGCGCGTTTGATGCAAGTCCTGTCGGCTGGCTTCGCCGCGTCGCTGGCAGGGCGTTGCATCAACTTCACCACAGCCTTCCACCCGGGTTCAGGCGTGCCCGACCTTGTCACCGCGCCCGCGAGCGCGAAGTGAAGCTAATCGGGGCTACCGCGCATTTTGTAACCGTCGATCTCGATGAAGGACCAATCATCGAACAGGCTGTCGAGCAGGTCGATCACCGTGCGCCGGTCGGTGACCTGATCCGGATTAGACGCGATATCGAGGCCCAGGTAATTGCACGCGCCGTGAGACGGGTTGCCGAACGTCGCGTTCTGCTTAACGATGGGCGGGCCGTCGTTTTTCATTGTTTACCGCAACGTAGAGAGAGAGAAAAAAATGTTTAGTCATATGATGGTGGGCAGTAATGATATTGCCCGATCAAAGAAGTTCTACGATGCCACATTCAAGGCCATGGGCGGCCGCGAAGGGAGCGTGGACCCCAAGGGTCGCCTTATATACGCCCACAACGGCACAATGTTTCTGGTAACGCCGCCGATCGATGGTCAGCCGGCCACAGTCGGCAATGGCTGTACCATCGGCTTTGCCATGACGCCGGAGCAGGCTGATGCGTGGCACCAAGCAGGCGTGGCAAACGGTGGTACCGCGATCGAAGAGCCGCCGGGGGTACGCGACGGCGGCACAATGAAGCTCTACCTTGCTTATCTTCGGGATCCAGACGGCAACAAGCTATGCGCGCTGCACTTTCTGGCGGACTAGACACAGATGACCTTTGACACCGTTTCGACGGTTCGTAGTCACGGCGGCGTGCAGGGCGTTTATCGCCATGCTGCCGCCTCGACGGGTACCGATATGGAGTTTTCGGTCTTCGTGCCCGATCATACTCCTGGCGCGAAGCTGCCGGTTGTCTGGTTCCTATCCGGGCTGACATGCACCCATGCCAATGTCACCGAGAAGGGTGAGTTTCGTGCAGCCTGTACAAAACATGGCGTAATCCTCGTTGCGCCCGACACCAGTCCGCGAGGCGAGTGCGTCGCAGATGATGACGCTTATGACATGGGGCAGGGCGCAGGCTTCTATGTCGATGCGACACGCGCGCCCTGGACGCCAAACTTTCGAATGCGGTCTTATATCGAGGACGAATTGCCTGCTCTCGTCGGGGCAAATTTCCCGGTCGATATGGGGGCGCAAGGGATCATGGGTCATTCGATGGGCGGGCATGGCGCGCTGACCATTGCGCTGCGAAACCCAGACCGGTTCAAAAGCGTGTCAGCCTTTGCGCCGATCGTCGCCCCGTCGCAGGTTCCGTGGGGGCAAAAGGCGCTTGGGGCCTACCTGGGCGATGATCGTGCAACGTGGCGAACGTACGATGCGGTTGCGTTGATCGAGGATGGCGCTCACGTCCACGACCTACTCGTTGACCAGGGGGACGCAGATATTTTTCTGGGCGAGCAGCTCCGTCCCGAATTGCTGGCCGACGCGTGCGCGGCGGCCGGAATTTCCCTGACGTTGCGCATGCAGCCCGGATACGACCACAGCTATTACTTTATTTCGACGTTCATGGCCGAACATCTGCATTGGCATGCAACGCGCCTGCGAAGGGCATAGGCTTCGCCGCAGCACCGCGTGAAACTCTTCTTCGATGGCGGATGCCAGCCAAACCCTGGCCAAATGGAGGCCGCGGTTGTGGCGCGGGGCGTCACGCACTTATTTGCCGATCTCGGCTACGGCACCAATAACGACGCCGAGTGGCTGGCCTTGATCGCAGCGCTTGACGTCGCTCAGTCGCTCGGCGTCGACGAGTTTTTGTTGCTCGGCGATGCGGCCACGGTGATCAATCAGGCGAACGGCGTCTGGAAATGCCGAAGCCCTGCGCTGCAAGCACATCGGGCTCGGTTCGAAGCGAAGGGTGGTATGCGTCCGGTGCAGATCAGAAAGGTTCCGCGGTCCCAGAATCTAGCCGGCATTGCGCTCGCAAAACTAAAAATGTGACCGTCGGTTAGTCTGAGCACCGCACCGGACAAACCGCCTATTTACGAGGGACCTTGGCAACGTCCGGCACGGTCTCGTCGACGTCGTTGCGCTTGCCGCGCAGGACGTCGATTTCAGCCTGACGTCGCTCCAGATAATCTTCGCGGGTCGCGCCGTACGGGCGTCCCGACTCGGCGTGCAGATTGTTGAGCGTTGCGTCGAGCTGGGCGCGCTGGTCGAGCTGGCCAAATACGTTGGTCGGGATCGCGTAAGCGGGTCGGTTAAAGGGCTTGCCGAAGGCGAAGGGTACGAATGCTCGATCGAGAATGACACCGATGAGATCGCGCACGGTTGTGGGGCCGACCAAGGGCAGGAACAGGAACGGACCTGGTTTCACCCCGTAATAGCCCATGGTGTAGGCAAAGCCATTGGGCCGATGGGGGAGTTTGAATGGACGCCGCTTGGCAATGTCGAAAATCCCGGCAACCCCGACGGTGGAATTAACCGCAAACCGGCCGAAGGTCTCTGCGGCCTTGCCCGGCTTGAGTTGAAGGAGATAATTCACGAACACGACCGGTTCCGTCAGGTGGTTGAGAAAATTGCGTAATCCGCTCCGGATGGGGTTCGGGACGATGTGACTGTACGCCATGGCCGCGGGCCGGATGACCGCGCGGTCAACGGCCTGCACGGCCTTGAATGCCTTGAGATTGAGTTGCTGCAGCGGATCCCCAGGGATCGTGCGCGCCTCGGCACGGACAACGATATCGGCATGATCGCCAGCATGATCGCCAGCCTGATCGCCAGCATGATCGAGCGTAGCGCCCGTTGTTTTGTTGTCGGCTGGTAGAGGTTGGTCGGTCGACAGAGGTGGTTGGGGCGGCGCCGCCGGCGGCGACGCAACAGGGGGTTGCTGCAGTTGGCTCGATAGCGGTGTGACGGTCGTCGTGGGTATCTGTGGCGAGACTGCGCTTGTGCTTGCCGGCGCCAGTGCAACGCTAATTTGGCCGGCCGCCGGTACTGTACTCTGCTCAACGGGCGAGCAAGCCAATACTACCGCTGCGCCGAGCGCCAAAATACACATCCAAGTAACCCTCTTCGCGGGCTACGCGGGCCCTGAATCTTAAATGCGGCTTGCGGCAGTGTGCCGACAACATACAAAATCCGTAGGCCTCATTTGTGATGGTGACAATGTGTCTTGAATCAGGCTGCCAAGCGAACGACGGCGGCGTCGACAACGCCAATCGGACGAAACACGATAGATACTGCCTGCGCGCCACTGCGCGCGGACGGCGGAGGCACCACAATCATGCTGTCGGGCGCGCATTCGAAGAGCGCACCGTTCAAGACCCGCATGCCTTCAAAGATCGGCGCGCCAGGAACCTGATTCTGGATGGTATCAGCCCAAGTGCGCGTCATGTCGTCGACCGCCTGGACCGTCGTCTGGGCAAGCTCGGCATAAGGCGCGACCTTGCCAAGCATGATGCCGGCGGTAAAACGGCTCATGCCGATCGGTACGATCAGACGGTAAAATCCACCGTGCGTGGGCCATGCGGTCAGCGTCACGGTGGTCTGCTCGTGCGCATCGGCAAGAATGACCGGCACGTCGAGGCCGTCAGTCTGGAGATCGATTGGGCGCACATCGATACCGTGACGCGCCATACTTAGAAGGGCGAGATTGAGCGCCGGATCGATCGCTTGCAACTCGGCGGCGGGAAAGAGCCGTTCGGATGAAAGCGCTGCGCCAACGCCGCCGCAACGCAGACCTTCACGTGCAACATCCTCGTCGACCAACTGATTGGTGTCGCTGGTACCCAGATTGACGTCGTGCTTGAGCCCGGCAAACAGCGCGAGTTCTTCGGCGTTGGGGAGCAGCAGGAGGCGGGCCAGAGCGCCGACGGCAGACAACCGGCGACCATCGTCGTCGTTGAGCGCGGGCGGCCTGTAAAATGCGCAACCGCTCTCGGCGGCAAAGGCAATTGCGCCGGTCTGCGCGACGGTGCGCACGTCGTCGTGTTCGGTCCGGCCGATGTGCTTCTTGCGCATCGGCTGACCGTCCTCGCGGTAGTCGACAACCGATCCGGTCCTTTCGGTGGAGAGCTGTTCGAGGATCGAGACTGACCGACAAAGCATCACTAGAGCGCGGTCGTCATAATGTCGCGTATCGATGAAGCCGCGTTTGTCGAGCGCGCTGACATCGTTTTCGCGCAGTATCAAGTAACGCCCGGCGACGTGGCCACCAGTCCAGCTGCCGAGCATGCGATTTACTAAATTTTGAACGCTCCCGTTATAACCCAGATCGACGAGCATCACGGTATCACCAGGGTTGATTGGGGCATGATGCGCGATGTGCCGGGTCATGCGCGTGGCAAAGCTGGCGCTGCGTGCACGAATGCGCGCCTTGATCTCGGGCGTCGAGAGCGCGACGCGGAAGCCTGATGTGTGCGTGGCCGCGTCTTTCCCTTCGGTCGCGGTCAACAGCAACTGATCCGCATGGACCGACAGTCGCTCGTGAATTTCGTTGCGCAAATAGGTATCGATCGCCTCGTCACTGTCGAAACTCGCGCGGCGAGCGGTGAAACGGCTGATCGCGACGGCAGCGGCGTCGGTGCCACCGATTATCTTATATACCTGCAATGGCAGGAAGCCGTCTCGCATCAGAAACAGAAGTTTGACCGGCTTGCCGTGTTTGGATTTGAGCACTGCCGCCTCGTCGCGCAACCAGCGGGAAAAGTTGTCGAACACGGGGCCGAGAACGTCATGGCCTAGGACAAAGGCAGGCTCGTCATTTTGACGCAGCGCGATCTGAGCCCGGTGGAGTTGCAGCGTCGCCTTGGTGACGCCTGCTGCAGGGTCGATCAGAACGGTGGCATTGGCCTCCGCGCGCAGGCGCGTCTCGGTAGCCGCATCGAACTGGCGGAGGTGGGTGGCCGGAATGCCGAGCCGCTGAGGGGCCTCGAAATCAGCAACGCGGTTATCACCGAGGTGGAGGAATGCTGTGGGCGGTAACGCCATTGCATCGAGTACAGGCGTAAAAAGTCCGCGAGCCTTGCTCATGCCGTGGGCGCACGAGCAAAAGATGCGATCGATCATCGCGACGACATCGTCGCCTGCTGCGGCAGCAATAAGCGCGCGGAGCTGCGCTTCGGTAAAATAGGTATCGCTGACAATGATGACGGCAAGTCCGCGAGCGCGGGCGCTGCGGATGAGTTCGACTACGGGCGCGAACGCAAAGCAGTGGCGGGCCTCGGCGTCCAGTTCGCGCTTGATGGCGATTTCGCGTTCAGCGCCATCGGCGTTCGGCATCAGCCGGGTGTAAATTTCAGTCAGGGTGACTTCGGTCAGGTCGTGCGGGTCAGCCGAGCGCCGACGACAGGCCGATTCGGCGGCCATCCGGCGAGACTGCCCCCCCCCACCGGCAATGGGTAAGTCGGCAAAGACATCGCGCGGTGCGTGACCGCTTCGCCAGAGCAGCGTGTCGAAGCAGTCGAGGCTGAGCACCTTGATTTTCTCGGCAATTGCCGCGGGTAACGTGTCGAGCAGATCAGCAACATCTGCAGGAAGAATCTGGTCTGGCATCCGAACCCCAATGATGCGCGCGCGAACGTCCGCCCGTTTCGTCATGGTTAACGGCGTTGGCCCGCCAGACTTTAGGCTATTCGGCTGGTTCGGGCGCGCTCCCTCTGGCGCCGCTGACGGGCGCACCGCCATTGGTGACCTTGCGGGTCAGCCACGGGCCCAGGCGCCCCTCGATACCGACCGCAAGACTGAACAGCGGCGGCACAATCAGTAACGTCAGCAGCGTAGACAGGATCAGACCGCCGATCACGACGATGCCCATCGGTGCGCGCCAGCTACCATCGCCCGAAAAAGAAAGGGCGATCGGCAGCATGCCGGCAACCATTGCGACCGTGGTCATGACAATGGGCTGGGCACGCTTGTGTCCTGCGTCGATGATGGCACTGCGAATTGGCACGCCCTTGTTCATTTCCTCGAGCGCGAAATCAACTAGCAGGATCGAGTTCTTGGCGACGATGCCCAGCAGCATGAGCAGCCCGATCAGCACGGGCATCGAAATCGGGTTGCCGGTAAGGTGCAAGGCCAGGGCGCCGCCGAGCGGCGCAAGGCCAAGCGATCCCATGTTTACGAACGGCGGCAGGACGCGCTTGTAGAGCAGTACGAGCACCGCGAAGACGAGCAGGACACCCGAGACAACTGCGACGATGAAGTTGGTCAGCATCTCCTTCATGAACTTGTCGTCGCCGAAGCTGACGCGTTCGACCCCGACGGGCAGGGTCTTCATCGCCGGGAGCGCATCGATCTCCTTCGAAGCCGTGACGACACCGGGAGCGAAATCGGCGCCGATTGCAACGCGTCGATTCTGGTTGAAGCGACGCAGGATCGACGGTCCCTCGCCAAAGCTGATGTCGGCGACGAGTTTGAGCGGCACACTGCCCCCGCTGAGCGTCGGCACTGGCAGATTTTCAATCGTCGACAGACTGGTCCGGTCAGCCGCATCGATCATGACGCGGATTGGGATCTGTCGGTCGGCCAGCGAAAATTTGGCTGCGTTCTGGTCGATGTCGCCTTGCGTAGCGATCCGGATGGTCTGGCTGAGAGCGGACGACGTCACGCCCAATTCGGCAGCGAGCGCTAACCGCGGCTTGATGACGATTTCTGGACGTTGCAGATCACCCTCGATCCGGGGCGCACGCAGCTGTTTCAACTCACGCATTTCTTCGACCAATTTGTTAGCCGTTTTGGTGACGAGTGTTGGATCCGACCCTGCAAGCATGACTGTTACGTCGCGTCCCAGACCACCATTCTGACTCTGGAACGTCACCCGGGCATCGGGAATCGCGCGTAACTTCGGTGCAAATTCTCGTTCGAATTCGATGCTGGTCTTATCGCGTTCCTTTTTGAGCGTGATAAAGACATTGGCGTCGCCGACATTGGTGTCGCCAAATGCCGCCTCAACTTCGGGCGCGGCATCGAGCAGCCGGGTGACATGGTCGGTTACAGCCAGAGTTTGTGCAAGTGTCGCACCGGGGGGAAGCTGGATCCTGACCTGACTGGAATCGTTGTTCTGTGCAGGATTGCCCGTGAATTGTAGCGTTCCAAACGCGACGACCGTTAGCGCAAAGGCCAGCGCACCAATCCCCATCACCCATATTCGGTGATCGGCGCGACGTGCCCAGATCCGCGACCAACGCGTAGCTCCCCGCAACGCACACGCCCGGCGCGTGTCCAGCGACCAGACCAAAAGTCGCATATAGCGGTCCATCAGCGGACCTCCGCCATGGGCTGCATGGCCGTGTGCCTTGAGGAAATAGGCAGCGAGCATCGGCGTGATCAGGCGGGCCACTGCAAGACTGACCAGCACGGCCGCGACGATCGTGAGGCCGAATTGCTTGAAGAACTGGCCAGAAATACCCGGCATGAGCCCGACTGGCAGGAACACTGCAACGATGGCCATGGTGGTCGCAAGCACTGCCAGCCCGATCTCGTCGGCGGCGTCGATTGACGCCTGATAGGCGGTTTTGCCCATCCGCATGTGGCGCACGATGTTTTCGATTTCGACAATGGCATCGTCGACCAGGACGCCAGCAACCAGGCTGAGCGCGAGCAGGCTGACCCCGTTTAACGTGAAGCCCATCAGATCCATGAACCAGAAGGCCGGGATGGCTGACAGCGGAATGGCGATGGCGGAGATCACCGTCGCGCGCCAGTCGCGCAGGAAGACCAACACGACAAGGACAGCAAGAATTGCGCCTTCCCACATCGCATCGATCGCCGAATGATATTGAGAGCGCGTGTAGTCGACTGTGGTGAACAGCAGGCGGAACTTGACCTTGGGGTTTTCCTTTTCGAGTGCACGGAGCAGTTTGACGCCCTCATCGTAGACCAGCACATCCGACGCGCCCTTCGACTTCGCCATCGCAAAGCTGAGCACCTGCTTGCCGTTTATTTTCGAGATGTTGCGTTGCTCGGCAACGCTGTCGCGCACGGTCGCGATGTCGGTCAGCTTGATCGAACGCCCACCGACTGAAATCATCTTTTCGCCGAGTGCAAAAGCGCTTTCGGCATTGCCGAGAACGCGAACTGACTGTTCGGACCCGGCAATTTCGGCGCGCCCACCGGCAGCGTTAAGATTAATCGCGCGCAGCTGCGCGTTGACCTGCGTCGCGGTTACTCCCTGTGCCTGCATGCGCGCGGGATCGAGAATGACGCGGATTTCGCGCTTTACGCCACCCGACCGCTGAATGTTCGCCATGCCAGAGACCGTGACAAGCCGCTTGGCGACGGTATTGTCGACGAACCAGCTAAGCTGTTCGAGCGTCATGTCGGTCGCCTCGGCCGAGAAATAAGCAATCGGGCCGCCGTCGATGTCGATCCGGTTGACCTGCGGTTCAAGAATGCCGTCAGGCAAGTCGCTGCGGATGTTGGCCAGGGCGTCGCGAACATCGTTTACAGCGCGATCGACGGGCGTGCCAATCGCGAACTGGACGGTCGTGTTGGAGGTGCCTTCTTCGATATACGAAGACATGTCCTCGACGCCGTTGATGCCGCGTAGCGCGGCTTCGACTTTCTGGGTGACCTGGGTTTCCAACTCGGTCGGCGCAGCGCCGGGTTGCGAGACCCTGACCTGCGCGGCGGGAAAGCTCACGTCGGGGTTGTTGTTCACCTTCATCTGCATGAACGACACAATGCCGGCCAGGCCGAGCGCAATGAACAGGACGATCGGCGCGACCGGGTTGCGGATCGCCCAGGCAGAAATGTTTCGGAAACTCATCTCGGCACCCTCTTAGTCTAGGTGTATTACTAAGACAATACAGCGTTGGGAACCCCAATTCGGTCAGTCGAGCTCGAGAATAACCTGGTCGACGGCCAGACTGTCACCTTGCGACGCGCTGATGCTTTTGACGGTACCGGTTTTCCCGGCGCGCAAGATATTTTCCATTTTCATCGCTTCGATCACGGCAAGGGGTTGACCGGCCTCGACCTTGTCGCCCGCCGCGACATGAAGGGCCGTCAATAGGCCTGGCATCGGCGACAGCAGAAAACGTGACAGATCCGGTGGGGTCTTCTCGATCATGTGTGCGCTCAGCGTTGCGACATGGGCGGGCAGAACGCGCGCGATATGTGAGGCACCGCGCGTCGTCAGCTTGAACCCGGCGCGGGTGCGTAGGATCCGAACCGCGAGCGGGGCGTCGGCGAGGGTCGCTTCGACGATCCGGTCGCCCGGCGTATATTCGAGCTCAATATCGAGGTCGCCGCCGTCGACGAGGATGCCTTCGGTGCTGATCGAGACATGATGGTTTGCCCCGCCGATATTAATTTGCCAGTTGGCCGGCGGTCTGAGCCGTTTGCCGAGCTGACCGTCAACGCGACGCGCACGATCGGCTTCGGCGGTCGCGGCAAACGCAGCGATGGCGACGAGCGTGCGCAAAAGTTCGGGCGATGCAGGGCTACCGTGGAAACCGTCGGGATATTCTTCGGCAATGAACCCGGTCGTGATCTCGCCCGAGCGGAACCGTGGGTGCTGCATGATCGCGGACACAAAATCGATGTTGTGGCCGACGCCTTCGATCTCGAAATTGTCGAGAGCGGCGATCTGCTTGTCGATGGCTTCGAGCCGGGTCGGCGCCCAGGTAATCAGTTTTGCAATCATCGGGTCGTAAAAGCGAGAGACTTCACCGCCTTCGATAACACCGTCATCGACGCGGACACCGTCGCCAGCGGCCGGTGGATTGTAGCGGACAAGGCGGCCGGTCGATGGCAGGAACCCGCGATAGGGATCCTCGGCGTAAACGCGGTTTTCGACCGCCCAGCCGTCGAGCTTGACGTCATTCTGGGTCATGCCGAGCCGCTCGCCGGCAGCGATACGGATCATCTTTTCGACCAGATCGATGCCGGTAATGCATTCGGTGACGGGATGTTCGACCTGAAGCCGGGTATTCATTTCGAGAAAGTAGAAACTCTCGCCCGTCGGGTCTGCGCCCGACACGATCAGCTCGACCGTCCCGGCCGAGTAATAGCCGACTGCTTGCGCAAGCGCCACGCACTGCTCGCCCATTGCTTGACGCATCTTGGGCGTGACAAAGGGCGAGGGCGCCTCTTCGACGACTTTCTGGTGGCGGCGCTGGATACTGCACTCGCGCTCGTTCAAATAGACGATTTTGCCGTGCTGGTCGCCCAGGATCTGGATTTCGATGTGGCGCGGATTGAGGATGAATTTCTCGATGAAGACCCGGTCGTCACCAAAGCTGGCGAGACCCTCGCGCTTGGTTGCTTCGAACCCCTCGCGGACGTCGGCTTCGCTGTAGGCCAAGCGCATCCCTTTGCCGCCGCCGCCTGCCGACGCCTTCATCATCACCGGATAGCCGATGCCATTGGCGATTTCGACGGCATGCTCGGTCGAGTCAATTTCCCCCACGAACCCGGGGACGACATTGACGCCGGCTTTGAGCGCCAATTTCTTGGACTCAATCTTGTCGCCCATTGCCGCAATAGCATTGATCGGCGGGCCGATGAACGTGATCCCGTTGTCAGCGAGCGCTTGAGCAAACGACGTACGTTCCGACAGAAAGCCATAGCCCGGATGCACCGCCTCAGCGCCGGTCTGCTTGCATGCAGCGATAATCCTGTCGGCGATCAGATAGCTCTCGGCCGCGGGTGAGGGGCCTATGAGGACGGATTCATCGGCCATCAGGACGTGCGGGGACCGTGCGTCGGCATCCGAATAGACTGCGACCGTCGCGATACCCATTTTTTTGGCAGTGCGGATAATACGGCACGCAATCTCGCCGCGATTGGCGATCAGGATTTTCGTGAACATTGCGGCTCCATTTTTCCCAGAAGAACGAAACTGCCAACCAAGCCGAAAAGAGCAGTCGTCGGCTCAATAACCGAACGCGTCGACGATCGTGCAGGTCGCACAGGCATGTTCGGAACGCCGAGTGCTGGCAGGTACCGGGTAGCAGACCAGAGCAATATCATAGCCAGAGCGGCAAGACTCAGGACGGCAAGACTCGGGTCTGGATTCACGCTGCCGCGACCCGCAACGGCTCCTCGGCCTCCATCGGCTTTAGGCCGAGCTTGGCAAACAGCGACGCGTCCGCGCCGCCGCCCGCATTGCCTGTGGTCAGCAGCTTGTCGCCCGTGAAGATCGAATTGGCGCCCGCCATGAAGCACAACGCCTGCGTTGCTTCGCTCATGCTTTCGCGGCCAGCACTCAGGCGGACCATGCTCATCGGCATGGTTACCCGTGCGACAGCGACGGTGCGGACAAATTCAACGTCATCGATTTTGGCAAGCGGCGTGTTGGCAAGCATGTTGCCAAGCACCGTGCCCTTGACCGGCACCAGCGCGTTAACGGGCACGCTTTCTGGGTGCTGCGGCAAGGTAGCGAGTGCGTGTATGAAGCCGACGCGGTCGGCCCGCGTCTCGCCCATGCCGACGATGCCGCCGCAGCACACATTAATCCCCGCTGCGCGGACTTCAGCGAGTGTGTCTACGCGTTCCTGAAACGTCCGCGTGGTGATGACGTTGCGGTAGTTTTCCGGCGAGGTATCGATGTTGTGGTTATAGTAATCGAGACCCGCGTCGGCGAGACGCTGGGCCTGCTCGCTACTCAGCATCCCAAGCGTCATGCAGGTTTCCAGACCCATGCGTTTGACCCCGGAAACCATCTCGACAATGGCCCCCATGTCGCGGTCCTTGGGCTCGCGCCAGGCCGCGCCCATGCAGAATCGCTGTGACCCAGCCGCTTTCGCTTCGGCGGCGCTCGCAAGCACGGCGTCCACGTCCATCAGCTTTTCGGCCTTGAGCCCGGTATCGGCCGAGGCCGACTGCGAGCAATAGCCGCAATCCTCTGGACAACCGCCAGTCTTGATCGAGAGCAGGGTGCACAGCTGCACCTCCCCGGCGGCATGGTGCGCGCGATGAACGGACTGCGCGCCAAACATCAAGTCGTCGAAACGGAGATCGAACAACGCGGCGATTTCGGGACGTGTCCAGTCTGTACGCACGGTCATTCTGCAGCCTCGCTCAATCCGGCGGGCGGCATGTTGTGCCCGAGCAGCCGCAGCACGTCGGCTGCGCATTCAACAATGTTTGATCCCGGCCCATAGATGCCGACCACGCCTGCATCCCTGAGGAACTGGTAATCCTGTGGTGGGATGACGCCACCAGCAAAAACCCTGATGTCGCTGCGCCCCGCTTCACGGAGCAGGCGGATGAGTTCGGGAATGAGTGTCTTGTGTCCGGCGGCAAGGCTAGACGCGCCGATGGCGTCGACGTCGCGCTCGAGCGCAAGGGCAAACGTTTCCTGCGGTGTCTGAAACAACGGACCGCTCACGATCTCGAAACCCATGTCGCCAAAAGCGCTGGCAACGACGTTGGCACCACGATCATGCCCGTCCTGGCCCATCTTGGCGATCAGTACGCGCGGCTTGTGGCCCAGACGCCGTGCGGTGGCATCGACGCCGTCGACGACCAGAGCCCAGGCCGCGTCGAATTCATGCGCGCTCCCATAGATACCGCGGACGGGCTCAGGGGTGGTCGCATAGCGGCCAAACACCAGCTCCATCGCGTCGGAGATTTCGCCGAGCGTTGCCCGCGCGCGTGCCGCTGTTACTGCAAGCGCGAGCAGGTTCTCGCTGCCCCTGGCCCCTTGGGTGAGCGCGGCAAGCGCCGCCTGACAGGCTGTTTCGTCGCGCGCAGCTTTCGTCGCCTTCAGTCGCGTAACCTGGCCCTCGCGGACCTTTACATTGTCGACGTCGAGGAAGTCGATGTGGTCTGCGTTTTCGGGCTTGTACTTGTTCACCCCCACGATGACGTCTTCGCCCTTGTCGACACGGGCCTGACGCGCGGCTGCGGCTTCTTCGATCAAGCGCTTGGGCATGCCCGAGGCGACTGCCTTGGTCATGCCGCCCAGATCATCGACTTCGCCGATGATTTTCCAGGCCTGGTCGACGAGTTCGCTGGTCAGTGCTTCGACGTAATAGGACCCCCCGAGCGGATCGACGACCCTGGTAATGCCGGTCTCTTCGGCAAGCACGATCTGGGTGTTGCGCGCGATGCGGGCTGAAAACTCTGTCGGGAGTGCGATGGCTTCATCGAGCGCATTGGTGTGCAGCGACTGGGTGCCGCCGAACACTGCGGCCATTGCCTCAACGGTCGTGCGGATCACATTGTTGTAGGGATCGGACTCCTGCAGCGAGACACCGGAGGTCTGGCAATGGGTGCGCAGCATTTTGGAACGCTCGTCCTTGGCACCCAGCTCATCCATGACCCGGTGCCACAGCGTGCGCGCGGCGCGCAGCTTGGCGACTTCCATAAAGAAGTTCATGCCGATGCCGAAAAAGAAGCTCAACCGCCCAGCGAACGCGTCGATGTCGAGGCCGCTTGCGATTGCGCGCTGAACGTATTCCTTGCCGTCGGCAATTGTGAAAGCCAGTTCCTGCACCGCCGTCGCGCCGGCCTCGTGCATGTGATAGCCGCTGATCGAGATGCTGTTGAACTTGGGCATGTTGGCAGAAGTGTAGGCGATGATGTCGGATACGATCCGCATGCTGGGTTCGGGCGGATAGATATAGGTGTTGCGGACCATGAACTCCTTGAGAATGTCGTTCTGAATCGTCCCGTCGAGCTGCGCTGCGGCGACGCCTTGTTCCTCGCCTGCGACGATGAAAAAGGCGAGGATCGGAATGACCGCGCCGTTCATCGTCATGCTGACCGACATCTGGTCGAGCGGGATCCCGGCAAAAAGGATCTTCATGTCATCGACGCTGTCGATTGCGACACCCGCTTTGCCCACATCTCCAACGACGCGGCAGTGGTCGCTGTCGTAACCGCGGTGGGTGGCGAGGTCGAAGGCGACGCTCAGGCCTTTCTGTCCGGCCGCCAGGTTGCGCCGATAAAACGCGTTCGACTCTTCGGCAGTCGAAAACCCGGCATACTGGCGGATCGTCCAGGGGCGTCCGGCGTACATCGACGCGCGGACGCCGCGGGTGAACGGCGCGAACCCGGGAAGACCGGGGTCGGTGCTATCTTCCGCCGTGTAAAGCGGTTTGATGCGTAACCCCTCGGGCGTCAGCCAATCGAGTGACTTGCCCTTCACTTCTTTGGCAGCGAGCGCTTCCCAGTCTTTGTGGTCGGTCATTCACCGTCCCTGAAACACCGGCTTTCGTTTGGCAAGGAAGCTTGCGCCGCCTTCCATTGCGTCCGCGGTGTTTGCGGCGTTGCGTTGGTTCGCGGCTTCGCGGCTGAGCGCTGCGGCATAATCGCCGTCGAGTGCCTCGGCGAGCCCCTGACGCATCAAGCCGAGTGCTCGTGTCGGCCCCGCAGCAAGGCGCGCAGCAAGAGCCGCGGCTTCGCCGAGCACGCGTTCGTCGGCTACCGCTTTATAGATCAGCCCCCAATCGGCGGCTTTTGGTCCATGCACGCGTTCGCCGAGCAACATCATTTCGGTCGCCCGTGCCTTGCCGATGAGGCGCGCGAGCATCCACGAAGCGCCTCCATCAGGAATGAGGCCAATGTTGACGAATGCCTGCAGGAAATAGGCGCTTTCGCCAGCGATGCAGAAATCGGCCGCGAGCGCCAGGCTACAACCGATCCCGGCGGCGGCCCCGCTGACCGCGCTGACGATGGGCACGGGCAGACGCGAGAGTTTTAGCATCGTCGGGTTGTAACTCCCAGTCAGCGCTTCGAATGCGCCTTCGCCGCCACCCACGGGGCGGTAGCTCCTAGCCGCAAGATCGGCGCCTGAGCAAAATGCACGCCCCTCGCCATGGATGAGCAGCGCCCGTGCGCCGGCAAGATCGTCGATCGCTTCGGCGATCTCGTCGAACATCTGGGGCGGTGCGGCGTTGAGCCTCTCGGGCCGGTTCAGCGTGATGGTGAGAACGTCGCCATCGCGCGCCGTGCGGATCATTTCGTAAGTCATAATTTCTCCAACCACAGTGTTTTCGCGAGCCGATCCGGGCCCGCCCGGCGGGCTTCAATGAAGGGGTGACCGCATTGGCGAGCCCTGAATACGGTCGCTAAGGTCGATAAAGGCCTTGCGCTCACCTCAGTGCCCCGTCGGCACTTCCATGATTTCGGTCAGCATGCCGCCCATATCCTTGGGATGCACGAAAAAGATGAGCGTGCCGTGCGCACCGATCCGCGGTTCCCCGAGGATTTTCTTCCCCATGGCTTCGAACTCTGCCTTGGCGGCGTGGATGTCGGGTACTTCAAAACAGACATGATGCTGTCCGCCGAGCGGATTTTTTGCAAGAAAGCCGTGGATCGGCGAGCCAGCACCGAGCGGCTCGATCAATTCGATCTGCGTGTTGGGCGTGTCGACGAAACACACGCGAACGCCCTGCGCGGGTAGATCGAACGGATCGTGGATCCGCGTCGCACCCATCACGTCGCGCCAATGCGCGACGCTGGTGTCAATAGAGGGTGTGGCGACACCGATATGGTTGAGGCGGCCGAGGTTCATCGTTTGGTCCTAAAGCGGGATGTTGTCATGCTTCTTCCACGGATTCTCGAGGCTTTTGTTGCGCAACTTGCGCAGTCCCAGCGCCACGCGACGCCGGGTCGAATGCGGCATGATCACCTCGTCGATGAAGCCCTTGCTTGCTGCCACGAACGGATTGGCAAAGCGGCCTTCGTATTCGGCGGTGCGCTCGGCGATCTCTTCGGGCGTCTTGCCGCGAAAGATGATTTCGACCGCGCCTTTGGCGCCCATCACGGCAATTTCGGCAGTGGGCCAGGCGTAGTTGAGGTCGCCGCGCAAATGCTTCGACGCCATCACGTCGTACGCACCGCCATAGGCCTTGCGGGTGATCACGGTGATCTTGGGCACGGTCGCCTCGGCATAGGCGAACAATAGCTTGGCGCCGTGTTTGATGATGCCCGAATGCTCCTGCGCGACGCCGGGCAAGAAACCGGGCACGTCGACGAACGTCACGATCGGGATCTCGAAGGCGTCGCAGAAGCGCACAAAGCGCGCGGCTTTCTTTGACGAGTTGATATCAAGGCAGCCGGCGAGCACCATCGGCTGGTTGGCAACGATCCCTACCGTGCGTCCCTCAATGCGCGCAAAGCCGATGAGAATGTTGCCCGCATGCGCCGGTTGCAGCTCGAAGAAGTCGCCCTCGTCGACCGTTTTTCGAATGACCTCGTGCATGTCGTAAGGCTGATTTGCGCTGTCGGGTACGATTGTATCCAGACTGGGCTCGATCCGGTCCCAATCGTCCGCAGTCGGGCGTTCAGGTACCGGCGAGCGGTTGTTTTCCGGCAGAAAGTCCACGAAGTCGCGCGCCGCGAGCAGCGCTTCGATATCATTGTCGAAGGCCACATCTGCGACCCCCGACTTCGTGGTATGCGTCACAGCGCCCCCGAGTTCCTCCTGCGAGACCAGCTCATTGGTGACTGTCTTCACAACGTCGGGGCCCGTGACGAACATGTAACTCGAATCCTTCACCATGAAGATGAAGTCGGTCATTGCCGGCGAATAGACGGCGCCGCCCGCGCATGGTCCCATGATCAGGCTCAATTGCGGCACCACGCCCGATGCCAGCACGTTGCGCTGGAACACTTCGGCATAGCCGCCCAAAGACGCGACACCCTCCTGAATGCGCGCACCGCCGCTGTCATTCAGACCAATGACGGGTGCCCCCACCTTCATCGCCATGTCCATCACCTTGCAGATCTTTTGCGCGTGGCGTTCGGACAGGCTGCCGCCGAAAACGGTAAAGTCCTGACTGAAGACGAAGACAAGACGACCGTTGACCGTCCCGGATCCTGTGACAACGCCGTCACCTAAAAACTTCTGGTCGGCCATACCAAAGTCAGCGCAATTGTGTTCAACGAACATGTCGAGTTCTTCGAATGAGTCTTCGTCGAGCAAAACGTCGAGCCGTTCGCGCGCGGTCAAGCGACCTTTGCTGTGCTGCGCGTCGATACGCTTTTGACCGCCGCCCATGCGCGCGGCTGCGCGGCGGGCTTCAAGTTGCTCGATGACGTTCGACATGGCCGCTCCAAAGTTCAGTCGTTTCGCCTTATCGCGACGACGGCCGCTGGCAATGTCTGATTGGGCAAAACCGGTATTTGGGGGCGTCGGGTCGTGCGAGCAGTGGAGTTGTCGGTGCGCCGGATTGCCACAGGAAATATTGCGCAAAACGCCCGACGGCCCTAGTGCCGAGCGAACTCAAAACGGATTTCATTGATACCTTGTCCTTGCTCGACTCCTTTTTTCGTTGGTTTGATCCGCACTATGCCATCGCTGCGGACGGCGTTGCCGTTGCCGGATCATCGGATGCGTATCGTCGACTGAGACCGGAAATCGCCGGACCCTCGCCGATGACGGTTCTAGCTGTCTTGAGCGCGTTGGGCGTTGCCATCCTTTTGTGGGTGTCGGGGTTGCACATCGACGCGCCGTCGGTCGCGCTGATCGCTGCCTTGTTGCTGCTCTCGCTGGCCTTGCCGCGGGCGATTGCCAAATTGCCGTGGCGACACGAGGCGTCGTTGCGTGCCGCCATCTCGGCTCTTTCCATTTTTGCAGCATTGGCGTTGACCGGTGCAATGGCGAGCTATCCCGTGGCTGCGCTGACGTCGGGTTTCCACGATCCAATGCTTCACCGGATCGACAGCTTGCTCGGGTTCGATTGGGTGGCTCTCTATGCGTTTGTCGCAACGCACGCCTCATTACAGATGGTCGGCGTGCTTGCCTATCGAAGCATCTACCTGATTCCAGTGATGCTCCTGGTCTACTGGGCCGTCACCAATCAGCAGCACGTGTCGAACCGGTTTATGCTGGAGTTTTGGCTGGCCGCCGTCGTGACGCTCGTCCTGTTCATCTTCATGCCTGCCGCGGGGCCGCTCGCTTATTTGTGGCACGGCGATATCCCGTACATGCCCGATAGCCAGCTTTGCCAGCCGCAGCTTATCCCTGAACTCAGGCTCGAAACGGTCAGGGCCATCAATATGGGCAAGCTTTGCGGCCTTGTTTCGGCGCCGAGTTTTCATGCGGTCGCTGCTGTTCTCTATTTCAGGTCCGCGTTTCGGGTCGGATGGATGAAATGGCCGGTTCTCGTGCTCGGCACCGCAATGCTTGCCGCAACGCCGGTTGAGGGCACCCATTATCTGATCGATATCCTTGTCGGTATGGCAGTCGCCGTGTTCGTGCTTGGCGTTGTACAGCTTGCGGTCGATCCATCGAGACGTCGCTCGATCTAGCCGGGGCGGTTCATCGCCACCCTGCTGCGCGCGCCTGCTTTTCTCCGGCAACGTCGAGCGGTTCGCCCTTTATCATTTCCTGCGCAGCCGCCATCAGCGCGGCGTCATCCGAGGTGGCCTGACGATAGGTAGCATTCTGTGGTGTCGCCGATGAATTCGTCTGGCGCAGTTGCCACCCTTGGCTGCCTTTGCAGGCAATGCCGTCGAGCGACTGTGCGGCAAAGACGCGGCAATAACGGCCCCCGTTATCGCGAAAACTTGCGAGGATGCGCGTGCCGCCGGCGGTTGAGGCCAGTTGGGTATCGAGCTGACGAGCCAGATTGCCCGACGCAACCAGCCCGCTGGCGGTCGCAGACACCGGACTGGTCGACGTCTGCCACTGAGCGCCGAGCCCCAACCCGGCCACGAGCGAAGCGGCGACTGCCAGTCCACTGAGCCAGCGGCGCGGCGGCAGCGAGCGGACGGCTTGCGGGGCAAAGGCTACGACGTTGGCGCTAATCATGGCCGAAAGACGGGGCGGGACGGGCTCGTCGAGCACGGGCGCAAACGCTGCACTGAGTTGAACACGCAGCGCACGGTGCGCTGCGATCTTGTCGGCCAAGGACGGGTCCGCCGCGATCGCGCGTTCGATGCGTTTGGCGGCCAGCACATCGATCTCGCCGTCGGCATAGGCCATCAGCATTTCATCGTCCGGCGTCATGCCGCTTCTCCCAAAACCATCATCAACGCCTGTCGCCCGCGCACGAGACGTGACGTCAACGTCCCCATGGGAATGTCGAGCACGGCGGCCGCATCTTTATACGCCATTCCCTCGATCAGAACCAAAGCGACGGCCTCACGTTGTTCGACGGGGAGGGTGTTCATGGCGCCCGCGATCTCACTGCGCACGACACCGGCCTCGACGGTTGCGGCGTCGTCGCCGGTAACAGCGGCGCCCGCCTCTTCGGCGACAAAGGTTTCGGCAGCGCGCACGCGCGCCCGGGCTGTATCAATCCAACTATTGCGTATGATCCGGTACATCCAGCTATCCATCCGTGTCCCCGGCACCCATGAGGCGCGGGCGTTGAGGGCCTTTTCCAATGCGACCTGACAGAGATCGTCGGCGTCGGCGACGTTGCGCGACAACGACTGCGAAAAGCGGCGCAGTCGCGGCAACAGGGCCAGCAGTTCGGTCTCAAATGACGACACGCGGTGAAAAAGTCCTTGTTCATGGATGAAACGGGCGAGGGTGGCCGTTTCATCCCCATGATGGCATATTTTGTTCAATGAGAACCACCGGCCTTCTGATGCTAGGGCTTGCGAGCCTGTTGGCCAGCGCGGCTGCAGCGCAGCTGTTGCCCGCAGTACCCAGCCTCGAGGGCGCCCTACGCCCGGTCGGCGGCGCGCTCGATGGGGCCGTCGAGACGGCCGCTCGTGGCGCGCGCGATCTCGCCGAGGCGCGCCTTTCACGGATCGCCGCGCTCGTTCGCGCAAATCCAGGGCGGGTTGCGCTCGATCCCGACGGTTTTCCGGCGCGCGCCGGTGAAGTGATCCTCAGTGATCCCGATGCCGCGCTCGTGACGGCGGCCGAAACCAAGGGGTTTGCAGTGATCGAACGCGAGGAGGCGCTGGGTGTTGGCTATGCACGGCTTTCGGTCCCCAAGGGGTTGGCGCTCAAAGCCGCGATCCGGCTGTTGCGGGCTCTCGGGGCCAAGGACGTTTCTGCCGACCAGCTCTATTCAGGCAGCGGTGCGACCGGCGATGTTTCGCAACCCTCATCCGGTAGTGGTCTGCGCGTTGGTATGATCGACGGCGGCGTGCTGGGGTCGGCGGTGACCCAGCGCGGTTTTGCCAGTGGCGCGCCGCGCGGAAGCAAACACGGGACGGCGGTCGCTTCGCTGATTTCGGGATCGGATCACGTTCGTGGCGCCGCACCAGGTGCGCATGTTCTGGCGGCTGACGTCTACGGCAGCGATCCGGCAGGCGGCAATGCGACCGCGATCGTCAAGGCGCTTGGGTGGCTGGTTGCAGAGCGGGTACCTGTGGTGACGATCAGCCTTACAGGGCCACCTAATTTTTTGCTGGGACGCGTGGTTGCGGCAGCACAAGCGCGGGGAACAATTATTGTGGCTGCCGTCGGAAACGATGGAGCGGCGTCACCGCTTAGCTATCCTGCGTCCTACCCGGGGGTCATTGCGGTCACCGCAACCGATGGCCGCAAGCGCATCCTGATCGAGGCAGGACGGGCGACCCACCTCGACTATGCGGCGCCCGGCGCCGACATTCTTGCGGCGGATCTCACTGGTGGTGCGGTGAGGGTGCGCGGAACATCGTTTGCCGCGCCGCTGGTGGCCGCGGTCATTGCACGCGCCTATCCTGTTCAAGCGCTCGCGAACCGCGCGAGCGCGCTTGCGAGTGTGGATGCTGGGGCCGAGCGCCTCGGCGCCCGTTACGGGCGCGGGCTTGTTTGCTCGGCGTGCAGAATGGCGCTGAAATAATTCTTTTGAATTGTTGGGATTAAAGCCCTCGTCACATCCGTTGTCGCGATGTTGAAGCAGTTTCGAGGAGAACGACAATGACTAAATTTCTGATTGGCTCTGCGATCTTGGCGCTGGCCATCACGTCACCTGCAGCTGCGCAGATTTTGGGCGGCGGAGGCGGCGTTGGCGGCGGCCTTGGTGGAAGCATCGGTGGTCTCGGAGGCGCAGCCGGCTCACTCGGCGGCAATGTTGGCGGGATGGTCGACGCTACGAGCGCTGCGACGACCGCCGCTGAGCGAGCCCGCGACGCCACGCGCCAGGCGGAACGAACAGCGCGCCGTGCCGAAAAACAGCGCGCCCGCGACGAAGGTACGGGTCTCGCTGGCGGCACCAGTGCAAACGGCCTGATCAGCAGCGACAAAAGCGCTCTAGCCACAAATGGCAACGCCGCCGGTCAAGGTATGGTGACCCGCAGTGGCCAAGCGCTGACGGACAAGGGCAACGCTGCCGGCGAAGGCATGATAAGCCGCAGTGGCCAAGCCCTGACGGCCAATGGCAATGCTGCCGGTGAGGGCATGGTGAGCCGCAGTGGCCGCGCGCTGGCGACGAATGGTAACGCTGCGGGCAACGGCATGGCCACCCGCAACGGCCGATCGCTGACCTCGAATGACAATGCTGCCGGTGAGGGCATGGTGAGCCGCAGTGGCCGCGCGCTGACGACGAATGGCAACGCTGCGGGCAACGGCATGGTGAGCCGTAGCGGCCAAGCTCTGGGGTCGAGCGGAACTGCGTCGGGTGGTGGCTCGGCAACGCGCGATAATCGCGCGCCAAAGGCTAATCACAGCGCTTCCACCGACGGTTCGATAAGCCACAACAATGGCTCGGTATCCGCGCAAGGTAATGCGAGCGGTAGTGCATCGGTCGACGCGTCGAACCCGCACTGACATCGAGTGTGCGACGTCAGCTTGTGGCATCAGCCTGAGGGTTGAAGTCCAAGCTGACGCACGCGAAATTCGATCCAGCGATGCGAACGGCGGTCTATACTGCTGTTCGCATCGCCATTCGTCAGACACCGCGCGTGTTTCGGAAATTCCCGTCAGGTGGTCAGATGATATACCGAACTGTCGTGTCCCGCGCCGATCAAGGTTCTCATCGAGCTCGCCCATCAGGCGGACCATCGGGACAATCCGAATTGTCGGTCCTGGAGAGGTCGGCGATGCTGAGGCTGACAGTCGTAAAGGGGGATACATCGTCGGTGATCCAGACATTACCGCCGATGACCGATCCCATGCCGATCGTCACGCGCCCCAGAATTGTGGCGCCGGCATAAATCACGACATCGTCCTCGACGATCGGATGGCGAGCGATGCCCTTGGTTAATCGACCGTCAGCTTCGCTTGGGAAGCTTTTCGCTCCGAGCGTAACCGCTTGATAAAGTCGGACCCTGTTGCCGATCACGGCTGTCTCGCCGATGACCACACCCGTTCCGTGGTCAATAAAGAAACTATGGCCAATAGTTGCGCCAGGATGAATGTCGATGCCGGTGCGTGAATTGGCGATTTCGGTGATGATCCGCGCGACAAGGGGTGCGCCAAGGCGGTAGAGCTCGTGAGCGATCCGATAATGCACGACGGCGATAATGCATGGATAACAGAGCAAAACCTCGTCGACACTTCGCGCGGCGGGGTCGCCGAGGTAGGCAGCCTGAACATCGCTGTCGAGCGACGCCCGCAAGGCCGGGAGGGCGGCAGCAAATGCCGCGATGATCCGGTTGACCTGCGCTTCAGTCTCGGCGGGTGTTGTTTCGCGGTTGGCATAAATCAAGTTGAGTCGGACCTGCGCACCGAGTTGCGAAAGGGCCTGCTCGAGCGTGGCCTCGACAAAGGCGTCCTCGTTCGCCGGGTTCAGTTCGGGCGGACCCAGGCGCAGCGGAAACAATGCTGCACCCAGCGAAGCGACGATCCGGTCAAGGGCGCGGCGCGACGGAAAGCCGTGGGTGCCAAGCTCAGCATGTCGAAGATGCGCAGTGCGCCATTGTTCGCGGGCACTGCGCAGGCCAGCAATCACCGAGACGATGTCGAGATGGTTAGGGGCCTGAGGCTCGGCAACGACGAGTTTGTTACGGGACATGGTGTTCTGGAACTTTCGGTATAAGCTGGAAAAACTAGCCAGCGGGCGAGGCGTTGCGCGACGCAGGAAATCTGTGGGCGTCGTGAGACAAAGTTTGTGGTCATCGAATGACGAGAGGGAAATAGTCTATCAAATGAGTAGGAGTTTTCCAAAGCAGGCGCTCGTGGTCCGTCATGGGCCGCGCGAGGGCTTGGCGGGCTACCGCGCGCCCATCGAGCAAGCCGGTTACCAGCTCGATCGCCTCGACGTCTGCGACCCCGCTTTTGCGCAAGCCGATTTTTTAGCCCCTGATCTGGTTATTCTCATGGGTGGTCCGATGGGCGTTTACGAAGGATTTCAACACGGCTGGATCCCGCACGAAATCGAGCGCGTTGCCGAAAGACTCGAGCACGGACTGCCGACGTTGGGCGTTTGTTTTGGGGCGCAGATCATCGCAGCGGCGCTCGGGGCCAACGTTTATGCGGGGCCCGCACAAGAGATTGGCTTTGCTCCGCTCACCTTGACAGACGCAGGGCGCCGTTCACCGGTTGCGCACCTCGACGACGTGCCGGTACTTCATTGGCACGGCGATACATTTGACTTGCCGCGCAACGCCGAATTGCTCGCTTCGACTGACGTCTATGGCCATCAGGCGTTTCGGCGTGGACCCCATCTGCTCGCTCTGCAGTTCCATGCCGAGATGGGCCTCGATCCGCGCGTCGGCGAATGGATCGAGGAAAGCGCTAAGAGCCTCGAAGAGCAAGGCGTGGCCGTCGATGTTATGCAACGGGACTATCGGGGGCGGGGCCCGCAGGCGGTTGCCGCCGGCCAGGCGATGATCGCAGACTGGATCGCCGGGCTTGATCAGCCGTCGGACACCGCTCGTGTCATCGAGGCCGATGTGATTTCGCGATCTGGCCAGCTTTAGCGCGCCGGTATCCGCGAGCCAGACGGCTCGACAAAAAACAGGCCCGTTATGGTCGAGCCTGAGGTTACGCCTAGCGAGCATCCTCTGCGATGGGGAGAACCGTGGCCCCGCCGGTGCGGGGCTGAAAACCTAGTTCGAATTCGTGGTGTTGGCTGCAGCAGCGATCGCGTTCGCGTCGGCCTGTACGGCGTTGCTCGCGTTAGCGGCGTTATCGACAGCGACGGTTTCGTTGGTAGTCATATTGTCTGCGGCCATAACATTTGCGTTAGCCGCGACATTTGCGCTCTCGTCCTTCTTGGCACAGCCGCCGGCCGTTAGCGCGGTGGCTGCGACGATCGAAACGGCAACGAGCTTCTTCATCAGGTAACTCTGCGAATATTCTGTGGCCATCGCCGAACGTCCCTTGCGTCCGCCCCCTGAGCCCGCATCCAACGTCTACACTATCAATTTGGATTCAAGCGCACCGATGCTCGGCAACGACAATGATTTGCTTTCCGGGCCCGCTGGCCAGACCGGGTCGCGGCCGTCTAAGGGACTAGGCGTCATGTCCGAAGCAATCGCTCCCAGTCTGCACGATCCGCGCCTGATGACCGCAGCACTGGCGCTTTACGATAATCGCTTGTCTGACGCGGAGCCCTTGCTCCGGGCTCATCTGAAGGACGACCCCTTCGACGTTTATGCGATCCGGATGCTCGCTGAGCTCGCGGGGCGGATCGGGCGGTACCGCGACGCCGAAACGCTTCTACGGCGTGCACTCGAGCTGCAGCCCGGCTTTGGCGCAGCTCGGGCCAATCTGGCGACCTGCCTTTATCGTCAGAACAAGCCTGCAGAAGCGATTGCCGAGCTCGATCTCGTGATGGTCGACGACCCGGAAAACCTGGGCAATGCGAACCTGAAGGCGGCGGCGCTCGGCCGGATCGGCGGATTCGACGAAGCGATCGAGTTGTATGGTGAGGTGCTCAAGGCCGCGCCGAACCAGCCCAAGGTATGGATGAGCTACGGCCATATGCTCAAGACCGTCGGGCGGCAGGCAGAGGGGATTGCCGCTTATCGCCGTGCGCTCGATCTGGCGCCAACGTTGGGCGAAGTTTGGTGGAGTCTCGCGAATCTGAAAACGGTGCGGTTCAACCCTGAAGATGTAGCGGCAATGCAGGAAGCACTGACGCAGGACGACATCGAAGACGAAGACCGATTTCACCTCGATTTCGCGCTCGGCAAAGCGCTGGAGGATGAGAAAGAATTCGAGGCGTCGTTCGCTCATTACGACGCGGGGAACACGCTGCGAAGAACAAAAATCATCTACGACGCCGTCGAGACGCGTGGTTTCGTCGACCGCAGTATCGCGCAGTTCACGCCCGATTTCTTCGCGACGCGCGCGGGTCAGGGTTGTCTGGAGCGCGCGCCGATATTCGTGCTCGGCATGCCGCGCGCCGGATCGACCCTGGTCGAGCAAATCCTGGCGAGCCATTCGATGATCGAAGGCACCTCAGAACTGCCCGATATTCCGGCGCTTGCACGGACATCGGGCTATCCCGAAAGCGTGGCAGATCTGTCTGCGGCCGCACTCCGCGCGCTGGGAGACAGCTATCTGGAGCGAACACGCGTTCAGCGCAAAACGGACCGCGCGCTGTTCATCGACAAGCTACCCAATAACTGGGTCCATACGCCCTTCATTCACCTGATCCTGCCAAATGCCGTCATCATCGACGCGCGTCGTCATCCAATGAGCTGCTGCTTTTCCAACTTCAAACAGCATTTCGCACGGGGGCAAGCGTTCAGTTACAGCCTGGAAGACATGGGCCGGTATTACGCTGACTATGTCCGCCTTATGGCGCATATCGATGCGGTGCTCCCCGGCCGGGTCCACAGAGTAATTTACGAGCAGATGGTCTACGATACGGAAGCCGAAGTCCGCGCGCTGCTGAGCGCCTGCGGTGTACCGTTCGAAGAGACGTGTTTGCGCTTTCACCAAAACGAGCGCGCTGTTCGTACGGCGTCTTCGGAACAAGTGCGTCGCCCGATCTTCAGCGAAGGAACGCAAGGGTGGCAGGGTTTCGAGCCTTGGCTTGAGCCCCTCAAGGGCGTACTCAGCGCGGTTCTAACGGCCTATCCCAAAGCCCCGGAATAGTGGCAAAACTGCCACGGATCCTGCGCAACTTTGCCCCCGCAA
This sequence comes from Sphingomonadales bacterium, assembly GCA_025352685.1. Taxonomy (GTDB): domain Bacteria; phylum Pseudomonadota; class Alphaproteobacteria; order Sphingomonadales; family Sphingomonadaceae; genus Sphingomonas_O. Next base: position 6,413 of record JANXSN010000006.1, on the reverse strand, counting down.
CATAATGAGATTGACCCGGACTCGCGTTCGTCACAGATTCGCGACAAATAAATTTAGGGGGTACCTATGACAGCGCGCGTATCACTTTCAGCGGTGCTTTTGGCGACGACTATTCTGGTCAGCACACCCGTGCTCGCGCAGGCCCCTGCACCTGCGGGCGATAACGATGAGATCATCGTTACCGCGCAAAAGCGCGAGGAGAGCTTGCAGAATGTGCCGATTAGCATCCAGGCACTCGGCACAAAGAAGCTCGATCAACTAAACATTTCAAACTTCGCCGAATACGCCCAGCAGCTACCGTCAGTATCGTTTCAAAGCTCGGCTCCGGGAACAACTGTTGTTTATATGCGCGGTGTCGCGTCGGGCGGTGACGGCAATCACTCGGGATCGCTCCCGTCGGTCGGTTCCTATCTGGACGAACAGCCAGTGACGACGATCGGCGGTACGCTTGATGTCCATATTTATGATATTGCCCGTATCGAGAGCCTTTCGGGACCACAGGGCTCGCTTTACGGCGCTTCGTCGGAAGCCGGCACCATTCGTATCATCACCAACAAGCCGTTGCTTGGCGAGACATCGGGCCGAGTTGACGGCGAAATCAACACGATAACCAAGGGCGGCGTTGGCGGTAAGCTTGAAGGCGTGATCAACCTGCCAGTCGCAAGCAATATGGCGCTCCGCGTTGTCGGTTTCTACCAGCGCGACGCAGGGTTCATCAGTAATGTTGCCGGAACGCGCGCTTTCCGCAACGGTACGGGGACGGGCAGTGCGCCTGCCGATTTTGCCGGCGGGATCGTCGTGAACAATGCCGCCTTCGTCAAAAAAGACTTCAACGACACCGAAACTTATGGCGGCCGCGCCGCGCTCAAGATCGACTTGGACGATAGCTGGACGGTGACGCCGGCGATCCTGTATCAAGAGCAAAAGACGCACGGCGTCTATGGCTACGACCCGAGTGTGGGCGACCTGCAGGTCCAGCACTTCTTTCCCGATTATGGCAGCGACCGTTTCATCCAGGGCGCGCTGACTATCGAGGGCAAGCTCGGCAACTGGGACCTGACCTATGCTGGCGCCTATCTCGATCGCAGGCGCGCGTCGTCGAGTGACTATACCGATTATGCGCAATCTTATGACCAGCTCTACTCAGCCCATGGCGGCATTGCCGGATATTTCTACTTTACCAACGCCGCAGGACAGCAAATCGACGCGCGTCAGAATGTATTAGGATCCGACCACTTCAAGAAGACAAGCCAGGAATTCCGCGTCGCGTCGCCCAAAGAAGACCGGTTCCGTGTCGTGGCGGGTGCCTTTTATCAGCGGCAAAGTAACCTGATCCATCAGGACTATCGGGTGCCCGGCCTCGATCCTGCGCTTTCGGTCAACGGTCTTCCGGGAACCTTGTGGCTGACGCAACAGCACCGTATCGATAAGGATTATGCGCTCTTCGGCGAAGCGTCGTACGACATCCTGCCTAATTTGACGCTGACGGCAGGCGGGCGTGCCTTTATATACGACAACTCGCTCATCGGCTTCTTCGGCTTCGGCCGCAATCCCGCAGGGCCCCCGTATAACGCCGGGGGTAGCTCGCGTACGGGTGTTGCGGGGTGCTTCAATACAGACGGGTCCACCGTACGCGACAATGCGGGAGGCACACTGTTCCCGGCAGTTATTCCAGGTGGTCCGTGCACGAACTTGGCTGTCTATGCCAGCGGCAAACTAAATCCAAAGGAGACCCAGGGCCAGGGGTTTACCCATCGGCTGAACCTGACATGGAAGCCCACGAAGGATCTGTTGTTCTACACAACATGGTCACGCGGTTTCCGCCCCGGTGGCATCAACCGGCGTGGGACGGTTCCGCCCTATGCAGCTGACTTCCTGACCAATTATGAGTTCGGCTGGAAGTCGACGTTGCTGGATGGCAAGCTGCGATTTAACGGCGCTATCTATCAGCAGGAGTGGAAGAACTTCCAGTTTTCGTTCCTTGGTCTCAACAGTTTTACGGAAATCCACAACGGACCTAATGCGCGGATCAAGGGCGTCGAGTTGGATGCCGCGCTCAATCTCGGCGGCCTGTCGCTCGGCGCATCAGGCTCTTACAACGATGCGCGGACCACGCAGAATTTATGCGCCGCAGATGATGCAACGTTTACGTGTGCCGGTCCCAATTTCGTTGCGGCACCCACGGGCACACGACTTCCTGTGACCCCAGAGTTCAAGATCAGTGGCAACGCGCGGTACACCTTCCCGTTGGGGGGTGACGCCAAGGGCCATGTGCAAGGGATCGTGACTCACCAGAGCAGCGCTTCTTCGGACATCCGCACGGCTGCGGTCCAGACTGGAACGGGCTTGATCTACAGTCCGGCCGCACAACTCGGCCGCATCGAGGGGTATACAATGGGCGATGCGTCCTTGGGCGCGGAATTCGGGAAGTTCTCCGTAGAGGCATTCGTTGACAACATCTCCGATGAGCGGGCGCAGAGTTCGCGTTATCAGGAATGTGGAGCGTGCCTGAGAACATATATTGTGCCGTTGCGACCGCGAACCATAGGTCTGAGAGTGGGCGCGAAGTTTTAACAGGATGAGCGGGAGCGACGAAACTCCCGCTAACCGTCCCGTTGCAAGGCCGTTCGGCGTCTGGACCGCTGCCGCACTCGTCGTTGGCGGTATGATCGGTGCGGGCATTTTCGTCATGCCCGCCCAGCTTGCACCTTACGGCTGGACTGGAACTGCGGCATGGGCAACCGCAATTCCAGGGGCGCTCCTCCTTGCTTTCGTCCTGTCGAGGCTGGCTGCAGCGCGCCCCGACGCTTCCGGGGCAGTGGCCATCGTTGGCGATGTGCTGGGGCCGATGCCCGGCCTTCTCGTCGGCTGGAGCTATTGGGTCGGCATTTGCGCAGCCAATGCCATTATCGCGGTGACTGCGGTTCGGTACGGGGCGACGTTTGCGCCTGCGCTGACCGCATCACCGCTCGCGACGGCTGTCGCGGCGACGACCCTCGTCTGGGCGCTGACGGCGTTGAATCTGGGCGGGGTCAAAGGCGCCGGACGGTTTCAGGTGCTCACGACGGTCCTGAAATTGCTCCCCCTGATTGCTGTTGTCCTCATTCTTGCTGGCCTCGCCGTCACAGACACGGCGCGATTTGGGGCACACGCGCATAAGGGATTCGTGCCAGCCGAGTTTACCACAGCGCTCACGCTCGCTTTCTTTCCGCTTGTCGGGTTTGAAGCTGCCTGTCTCGCTGCCGAGCGTGTGCGTGATCCCGCGCGCAATGTGCTCCGCGCGACGCTCTTTGGCACCGCGCTGACGGGACTTTTGTATGTCATCATATCAAACGGCGTCGTCTTCGCCTTACCCGAGGCAACTGTGGCGGCGGCTGGTGCGCCGATTGCCATGTTTGTCGAGACATTTTGGGGTCGGGCGGCTGGTGTGTCGGTCGCTGCCTTCGCCGCGATCGCGGCGATTGGCTGCCTTAACGGGTGGGTCTTGATGCAGGGGGAAGTGCCGCTCGGTATGGCGCGCAGCAGGCTTGTGCCGGCCGCGCTCGGGCGGACAAGCGACCGCGATGTGCCGACACTGGCCATTCTGATTGCGAGTGCCTTTACAAGCTTCCTAATACTGTCGGGGGCCATACCAGGGTTGACGGGCGTGCTCACTTTCATGCTGCAACTGACGACCGCGGCGACGGTTTGGCTCTACGTTGGTGCGTGTGTGGCGGCACTCAGGCTCAAGATCGTGCTACCGGCGGCGTTCCTTGGTCTCGGCTTTTCTGCTTGGGTGTTGTGGGGGTCGGGGATGCAGGCGTTGCTGCTCAGCATTTTGCTGATGCTTACGGCTGTCCCACTTTACTGGTTGCGACCACCGAAAGTCTGAATGCTCGCGCTCGGTCTGTATAGTGCGCATGATGGAAGGCGTCGCTTTGATCCGAGAGCTTCGGTCAATCGGTTGGGTGCCCGACAGAATGCGCGGGTCGCACCATGCTTTCCGCCATCTCGAACGGTCCGGGCACGTTGTCGTGCCGCACCAGAACAAAGACCTGGGTGTCGGAGCAGTTGCGGCGATCCGCAAGCAGGCAGGGCTTTAGGAGTTCAAGATGCGATATCCGATTGCCATTGAATTGGGTAGCGACATTGCGGCGTACGGCGTGGTCGTGCCAGACTTGCCCGGCTGTTTTTCGGCGGGTGACATGCTCGACGAAGCGCTCGTCGGTGCCCAAGAGGCTGCTGCCGCGTGGATCGATGCTGCGCTCGATGCGGGCGAGGCCATTCCATCACCGACTAATTTGGAGGCGTTACGGATCAATTGCGATTGTTCGGGCCGGACGTTTGGCGTGATCACCCTCGACGCGGCCTTGCTCGACGATACGACTGAACGCGTCAACATCACGCTACCTCGCCGCGTCCTCAAGCGCCTCGATGCGTTGGCCCGCGCGGCGGGCGAAAGCCGATCGGGATATATCGCCCGTCTGAGTTTGGAGGGGCGGCGAGAGGCCGCTTAGGGTTGCGCAGCCAGTTTCATTTGTATCCGCTTGAGGTACCCTGTTCACGGTGTGCAATTCCGTGGCTCCCGCGTTAGGATACCCTGATGCGCGACCAACTCGATCATTTGCCGCAAAGCACGCAGCGCGAGCTGGCGCATGTTGTTCGGGTATTGTTCGAGGAGTTCGAGGCTGCGCTGCGTCCTGGCACAAGCAAATGGAGCAAGCAGGGCCGGATACTCAAGATCGTCCTGTACGGTTCATTTGCGCGGGGCGACTGGGTGTCCGACCCGATCGGCGGCTACGTGTCTGATTATGACATACTGATCGTCGTCAACGACGAGCGGCTTACTGATTTCGAATTTTGGTCGGCGGCAGAAGACCGGCTGATGCGCGACGTTACGATCACTAAATTATTTACCGCCCCGGTCAGTTTCATCGCGCATAGCCTGACCGACGTGAATGCCCAGCTTGAGCGCGGACGTCCGTTTTTTGTCGACATAGTGGGGCAGGGTATCGCCCTATACGAGGCCGAGGGGTTTGCATTCGCGAACCCGCGTATCTTGCCCGTGGATGAAGCCGTCGCCGAGGCTCAGGCGCATTTCGAATTCTGGTTTGCTCAGGCATCAAGTGCGAAAATGGGAGCCGAATTTTTTATCTCGGCCGAAAAGCCGCGGGATGCCGCTTTCCTGTTCCACCAAGCGGCTGAACGAGCATACCATTGCGCATTGCTCTCGATCACCCTGTACTCACCAAAATCGCACCGGCTGAATTTCTTGAGATCGCAGTGTGAGCAAATTGCCCCCGCATTGGCCGATGCCTGGCCGCGAGGTGCGAAGTTTGAACGTCGTTGCTTCGAACTGCTGCGACAAGCTTATGTAGGCGCGAGGTACTCGGCGCTCTACACGGTGACGGGGGAGGAGTTGACTTGGGCCGCCGAGCACGTCGCCCTATTGCTGTCATTGGTCGAAAGCCTCTGCCGCAATCACTTAACCGAGCTTGCCCGCGGAATACATGCGCAGCCCGGTCAGTTGTAAGAGCGACATCTTTGCCTGTCCTCGCTAGAGCTCCAACGCTCAACCCGCTGGTCTGTCACCGCCGCTGGGCGAATAATCGCCCAACCAAGCTTCGATCCTTCAGTATCTCGTGCGCCGCATTGTGGCCCGGTGCGCCGGTTACGCCACCGCCGGGATGCGTACCCGCCCCACACATATAAAGACCTTTGATTGGTGCACGGTAATCACCGTGGCCAAGAACCGGTCGTGCAGCCCAGAGCTGATCGAGGCTCATGTGCCCGTGCATGATATCACCGCCGATCAGACCGAACTTGCGTTCGAGGTCGAGCGGGCTGTGTATCTGGCGCGCAATAATGGATGCTTTGAAATTGGGAGCGTGGTCGTTGACCGTCTCCACAATCAAATCGGCCGCGGCCTCGCGCTCGTCGTCCCACGAACGACCGTCCGGTAACTCAGGGGCAAACTGCTGGCAAAAAAGGCTGGCGATATGCATGCCCGGTGGTGCGAGGCTGTCATCGACCGACGTTGGCAGTTTCATCTCAACGACGGGTTTCTTCGACCAGCCAAACGCTTTCGCGTCCGTGAAGGCCTTATCCATATAGTCGAGGGTCGGCGAGATAATGATGCCACAGGTGTGATGCTCGGCCTTTTCCTTGCCCGGCAGCACGGTAAAATCGGGAAGTTCGCTGAGCGCAACGTTCATCCTGAACGTTCCAGATCCTGCCTTGAAGTGATCCATCCGCCGCGCGAATTCTGCCGGCATGTCGGCGCGGTCGATCAATTGGCGAAACAGCAGAGCAGGCCCAGCGTTTGAGGCAACGATTGCGGCCGCAATCTCTTCGCCGCTTTCGAGCACAACGCCCGCCACCTTGCCGCCATCGACAAGCACCTTGGCAACAGGAGCGTCGAGACTGATCTCGAC